>DKEO01000059.1:0-135 GCA_002452255.1 Ferrimicrobium sp. UBA6820 | reverse complement strand
TTGCCCGCCGCGTCCGAGCCATGCACCAGGGTGACGATCTCGCGTGCGAGTGCGCGTTGCGCCAGTCGATCCTGGGGCTTGGACTGCGTTGCTTCGTCGAGCGCGACAATTTGCTCGTGGGAGAGAAAGGTGAAA
>DKEO01000058.1:0-4144 GCA_002452255.1 Ferrimicrobium sp. UBA6820 | reverse complement strand
CGTCGACTTCCACGCCAACTCCCACCCCCGCGCCAGCGACGACCACCGAAAAGACCGCCCCGGCCAAGAGCACTACAAAGTCGGATTAAGAGCCCGAGACCGCGATACCTTCGATTGCGAGCGATTGCCCGGCCGCGCTAGCGGGCAGCCATTCCACGTCGTTGCCCACGAGCACGATGTCGAGCAACATCCGCTGGAGCGTGGAGGCGACCGTGATCTCGCGTACGGGTTCCGCCAACTCGCCGGCGCGGATCATGAGGCCCGTTACCCCCACCGAGAAGTCGCCCGAGATTGGATTGACCCCCGAGTGAACGCCCGTGAGCGACTCCACGAAGATGCCCTCGCCAACCCGTCGAAAGATCTCGGCTTGGTCGACGTCGCCCGGCGTGAGTTGTAAAGCACGACAACCCGCCGATGGTGATCCGGCGATACCGCCGCGCACCGCACTGCCCGTCGAGCTCGTGCCAGCGCGGCGAGCCGAAACAGTGTCGTAGACGAACGCCCTTAATTGACCGTTCTCGATCAGCACGTTGCGTCGACACGACAGTCCCTCGCCGTCGTACACGCTCGCGGAGAAATGGCGCGGATCCGTCGGATCGTCAAGCAACGTGAACATCGACGACGCCACTTCCTCACCGATCCGATTCGCGAAGAATGACCGACCGTAGTTCACGGCTTCGCCACTCAACGCACCACCGACGATCGCGAGCAAGGTCGCCGTGCTTCGTGGATCGAAGACCGCCGTACATTTCATGGACGAGGGTTTGACGGCGCCCAGCATCCGCGTCGCCCGTGACACGGCGTCGCGGGCCGCGACAGTGATGTCGAGTTCGGCCGGTGACCTTCCCGCGCTGAGTCCCCATCCGGTCTGGTCGTTCGTGCCGTCGGTCGCGATCGCCTCGACCGACACGTACGCACCCGATCGCTCGTAGGCCGCCTTGATGCCAGTGGTCGAAACGATGACCGCTTCGGCGACGTAGTCCGAGTAGTTCGCCGAATCCACTTGGCGAATGCGGTCGTCGCCGGCGCGGACCATGCGTTCGAGCTCGATGGCCATGGCAATCTTCTCGTCCAGCGGCGTCGAAAGCACAGACTGATCAGCCAACGCGAGAGTCGCGGGCGCGACCCCGTCGGGTCGCGCGAACGCGATGAACTCGTCCTCGGTGGCAAAGCGCGCGTTGTCGCGGGCTTCGCGCAAGGCGTCGTGGATCGCTTCAGGTTCGAGCGAGCCCGCCCACGCCGTGCCCACCTGGGCGCCTCCCGCACCATCGTGCAAGATACGTATACCCACGCCAGAGGAGCTCGCGGTCGAGAGGCTCTCGATGGCTCCTTCGTAAGCCTGAATCTCGGTGTCAACCCCACTCGAGAGGTAGACCTCAATCTCCTCGCCCCCGACGGCCTTTTCCAGGACGCGTTCGGCTTGCTCGAGCAGCGTCATGACGCGGTACCGCCGATGGTCACGCTGGTGAGGCGCATCGTGGCTTGACCCGTTCCGACCGGCACCTGCTGTCCGTCTTTGCCGCACGTGCCCGGCATCATCGAGAAGTCATTGGCCACCGCGTCGACGCGTTGGAGAACCTCGGGTCCGTTGCCGATGAGGTTGCAATCTCGCAACGGTGACGTGATCTTGCCGTCTTCAATCAGAAACGCTGAAGTCATGCCGAACACGAAGTCGCCCGTGGCGGTGTTGACTTGTCCTCCACCGAGCTGGGCGACGTAGACACCACGTGGCGTCTGGGCGATGATCTCGCTGGCGTCGGACGTTCCTTCGAGGAGGTACGTGTTCGTCATACGCACCATTGGCAGATGCTGGTAACTCTGACGGCGACCGTTGCCCGAAGACGCTCGCCCTTCCTTGCGCGAACGCAAGTAGTCCCACATGTAATCAGTCAACACGCCGTTTTCGATGAGCACGTTGCGCGCGCTTGGTCGACCCTCGTCGTCAATCGCGAGATAACCCCACTCGCCTTGTACGGTGCCGTCGTCGACCAAAGTCACNNTAGCGTCCGCTTCTAATCCGTGCCCGCAGGCTTCGTGGAACAAGATACCCCCCGATCCACCGGCCAACACGACCGGCCAATCACCCGAAGGTGCCGGGCGTGCGTCAAGCTTGGTGATGGCCTGTTGCGCGGCGCCACGGGCCGCCTCTTCGACGGCGAGTTCGCTCAACAACTCGAAACCCCTGGTACCCGCGATCGGTCGATAACCCGTCTGCATCCCCGTGTCACCCGTCGCGACACAAGAGATATTGAAGCGAGTGCGAATTTGATGATCGGCCGCGTAGACGCCTTCGGAATTCGCCACCACAAAACGTCGGCTCGAATCACCGAGCGCTACTTGCACCTGGGTGATCGACGAACCCTGCGAACGAGCGACGTCATCGGCGTGGCGCAGCAATTCGATCTTGCGGGCCTTGTCGACGTCAGAGGGGAGCATCGTGGCGCGCGTGGGGTTATCTGACAAGGGACCCAGCGCGATCTCGCGAACACCTCCGCCGCCTTCACGCGCCACTGCGGCCGCGGCCCTGGCCGCACTGAGCAGACCATTCTCGGAGAGATCGGCCGTGTGCGCAAAGCCAGTCGTATCGCCGACGACCACGCGAATACCGGCGCCGCGATCACGTCCCGAACTCAGTTCTTCGATTCGACGCTGGTCCAGGACCGCGGACGACGTGACACGATCCTCGACGAAGACCTCTGCGAACTCACCGCCGCGAGTCATCGCTTGGGCGAGTGTGTGTTCGAGGATTTCTTTCGAGACGAGAGCTTGCGACATGGTCGCTAGCGTACCGCGCGATTGATTTTCTTCAACGAAAAGAACGTGCTTTCACACGACTTCGACATGAAGTCGTAACACTTTTGACATAAGAATCGGTTAAGTCAGCCAACTTTGTGTGGTGTAGTCGATGTCGTGAGCCAAAGTTTTCGGCCACGGTGCGATGTCATCGCAGCTTACGGACGTAGGCGCAACGAAGTGAAGGAGAAATCATGAGTGAAGGCGATAACAACCACGAACACGACCACAACAACGAGGCTCGCCGCGACGCGTGGCGTGGCCGTCGTCGCGGGGCGCTCGTCGTCGTGCTGGCCATCGCGGTCCTGGTGCTCGTCGGTGACATCTTGAGCGCCGTCGCCCTGGGTCGTACGTCCTCGTCGTCAGCGCGCTCGACCGTCTCGGTGACCGGTAGCGGAACGGCGACCGGGACACCCAATACAGTCAGCTTTCAGATCGGCGTGAGCAGTATCGCTAAGAACGCCTCCAACGCGCTCGCGGCGAATAACGCCCGCGTGAGCGCACTCGAAGCCGCATTGATCAAGAGCGGCATCACCAAGCGCAACATGCAGACGTCGGGTCTGAACATCTACCAGAACACGAACAACAATGGTGTCGTGACCGGCTATACCGCCGAGGACGACCTCAGCGTGACCTTGCACGAAATCAGTAAAGCTGGCGCCGCACTCGACGCCGCCACCAACGCCGCGGGTAACGGCGTGCAGTTGAGCAACCTCTCGTATTCCATCTCCAACCAGGACAGCCTCTACCAGAAGGCGCGCACGGCGGCCATGAAGAGCGCCTACGCCGAGGCGAGCGACATCGCCAAGGCCGCTGGCGAGACCGTCGGTTCCATCGTTCGCGTGTCCGATCAGGAGAACTCGACTGGTTCGACAGTGCCGACGCCGGTGTTCAACACTGCCGTCGGTAAGGCGGCATCGGCCGTGCCAGTGCAAGCCGGCAGCCAAACGGTGACCGACCAGGTGTCGGTGGTGTACGCGCTGAACGGCTAGAGCGTTCGACTTCGTGATTTCTTTCACGCGGGGGCGATTCGGGCCCTTGGTCACGGTACTGGGCCGCCAATTGAGGGTGGCGTCCACATACCCCCAAGTAGGGTGAAAGAGTGATTTTGCCGTCTATCGAAACGCCCGCAGACCTTCGAGGTCTCACCTACCAAGACCTCAATNNGGGGCCTCACCTACCAAGACCTCAATAAATTGAGTGCCGAGATCCGCGAGTTCATCATCTCAACGGTCAAGACCACCGGTGGCCACCTTGGCTCGAACCTCGGGGTCGTCGAACTCACCATTGCCTTGCACCGGGTTTTCGAGTCGCCCAAGGACATCCTTCTCTGGGACACCGGCCACCAGGC
>DKEO01000020.1:27103-27987 GCA_002452255.1 Ferrimicrobium sp. UBA6820 | reverse complement strand
TGCTCACCTCGGCGGTCCACCACCGACTCGTCAGCGAGCGCCTGCGCACCAGCGCCGCTCTGATTCTCGAGGCGGGTGACGTGCGCGAGGTCCACCACGTGGCGCTGCTGCTCGGTTTTGGCGCGTCGGCGGTGTGCCCCTACCTCGCCTACGAATCCATCGACGCCCTGGTCGAGAGCGGCGAGCTCAGCGAACTCACGGGTTTCGAGGCTCGCTACCAGTACGGTAAGGCGCTCAACAAGGGCATCGTCAAGACCATGTCCAAGATGGGTGTCTCGACGGTGGCGAGTTACGTCGGCTCGCAGTTGTTCGAGGCGGTGGGAATCTCCGAGACCGTGCTCGCGCGCTACTTCCCGGGTTTTCACTCGCGCATTGGCGGTATCACCCTTGAGCACGTCGCCCAGAGCGTGCTCGCGCTGCACCGCGGCGCCTACCATCCGGCAGTCGGCGAGGCGATCGAGATCGCCAACCGCGGCGAGTACCAGTGGCGCCGCGACGGCGAGCTGCACCTGTTCAACCCGCGCACGGTCCAAAAGCTCCAACACGCCACGCGCGAGAAGCGCTTTGACATCTTCAAGGAGTACACCGCGATGGTGGACCGTCAGGCGAGCGGCAAACTCACGTTGCGCGCCCTGATGGATTTCGTACCGAGCGCGACACCGCTCTCGATTGACGAGGTCGAGAGCGTGTCGTCGATCATCAAGCGCTTCTCCACCGGCGCGATGTCCTACGGCTCGATCTCCGAGGAGTCGCACACGACACTGGCGATTGCCATGAACCGACTCGGCGGCAAGTCCAATACCGGCGAGGGCGGCGAGGACGCCGAGCGTTTCGACACCTCGGACCCGAACAACAACCGTCGTTCGGCGATCAAGCAGGTCGCC
>DKEO01000020.1:26871-27035 GCA_002452255.1 Ferrimicrobium sp. UBA6820 | reverse complement strand
CAACTTATCTACGACCTAAAGAACGCGAACGACCAAGCGCGTATCCACGTCAAACTCGTGAGCGAACAAGGAGTGGGCACTATCGCGGCGGGCGTGGCCAAGGCCCACGCCGACGTGATCCTCATCTCGGGTCACGACGGCGGCACCGGGGCCGCACCGTTGAC
>DKEO01000020.1:0-26814 GCA_002452255.1 Ferrimicrobium sp. UBA6820 | reverse complement strand
TCGGCTTCGCCACCGCGCCCCTCGTGGTGTCGGGCTGCGTGATGATGCGGGTCTGTCACCTCGACACCTGTCCGGTCGGCATCGCCACCCAGAACCCCAAGCTTCGTGAGCGTTTCACCGGCAAGCCCGAATTCGTGGAGAACTTCTTCGAGTTCATCGCCCAAGAGGTGCGCGAGTACCTCGCGGTGCTCGGGGCGCGGACCCTCGACGAGATCATTGGTGACGTAGCTCGGCTCTCGGTGCAGTCCCTCGACGATCCGACCAACGACCTGGACCTCTCGGCCCTGTTACAGCCGGTGCCATCGGATCAACGCCGACAAAGCATGAAGCAGGAACACGGCCTGGACGCGGCCCTCGACTGGCGGTTCATGGACCAGGCCCTCAGCGCCGCGACCAAGAACACCCCGGTGCGACTCTCGAGCGTGATCCGCAACGTGAACCGTGCGGTGGGCACGCTCACCGGCAGCGCCATCACCCGCGCCCTGGGCGAGCGCGTGCTCGCGCCCGACCACGTGCAGATCGACTTGGAAGGTTCATCGGGTCAGAGCCTTGGTGCGTTCATGCCCCAGGGCATGACGCTTCGGCTGACCGGTGACGCGAACGACTACGCCGGCAAGGGTCTCTCGGGTGGGCGCATCATCATCAAACCTTCGCCCGACGCCACCTTCGCGAGCGACCAGAACATCATCGCGGGCAACGTGATCGGTTACGGCGCGACCAGTGGTGAGATATTCATCAGCGGCGTCGTCGGCGAGCGATGCGGCGTGCGTAACTCGGGCGCGACGATCGTCGTCGAGGGAACCGGCGACCACGCGGGCGAGTACATGACCGGGGGAGTGGTCGTCGTACTCGGCCAAGTCGGCCGGAACCTGGCCGCGGGCATGTCGGGTGGGACGCTCTACCTCTACGATCCACTCGGTCGGGTGCACGACCATCTCTCGGCGGGTGTCTACGAGATCGATCCGCTCGAGTACGAGGACGACGAACGTCTGGTGAGCCTGCTCGAACGTTTCGTCGACGAGACCGGTTCGCAGAAGGCCACCGCGTTGCTCGCGAACTGGCGAGACGAACGCATGAATTTCGTGCGCATCGAGACCTCGGAGTATCAGCGGATACGCGACGAGTTGCGAAATGGGTAAGGTCACCGGCTTTCTGGAGTTCGAACGTCAAGGGCCGCAGTATCGCCCGGTGTCGGTGCGCCTACGTGATTGGCGAGAGGTCTACGAACCGCAGGACGACCACGCGGTCGCCGAGCAGGGCGCGCGCTGCATGGACTGCGGCATACCGTTCTGCATGCAGGGCTGTCCGCTCGGCAATCGCATACCGGCCTTCAATGACGCGGTCTACCGCGAAGACTGGGACCGCGCGGCCGAGCAATTATTTCGCACGAACAATTTTCCTGAGTTCACTGGTCGTCTCTGTCCCGCGCCCTGTGAATCCGCGTGCGTCCTGGGCATCGCGAGCGACCCGGTCACGATCGAACGCATCGAGTACGAGGTTGCCGAGCACGCCTTCGCGCGTGGGTTGAGCGTGGCGCAGTTCCCGATCGTCGAGACCGGTAAGCGCGTTGCGGTCGTGGGCTCGGGTCCCGCGGGTCTCGCCGTGGCCGCCCAGTTGCGTTCGGTGGGTCACGCCGTCAACGTCTACGAACGAAGTGACGCGATCGGCGGTCTACTTCGCTACGGCATTCCAGAGTTCAAGATGCAAAAGAGCGTCCTCGATCGACGTCTCGAGGTGCTGCGCGATATGGGCGTGCGATTCTTCACCAACGTCGCGGTGGGTGACGGCGGCACGCCGCTGGCGGATCTGCAGCGCAATCACGACGCGGTGGTGCTCGCCCTCGGTTCGACGATCCCGCGCATGATCCCGGTGCCCGGCGCGGACCTCGACGGCGTCTACCCGGCGATGACCTACCTCGAAGCCGCCAACCGCGCCGTGCGCGACGCGACGCCGTCGCCGATCAGTGCCGAGGGTCGCCACGTGCTCATTCTGGGCGGCGGCGACACGGGCGCCGACTGCCTGGGCACCGCGCATCGTCAGGGCGCGGCGTCGATCATCCAGGTCGAGATCATGGACCGCCCGCCCGAGACGCGTCCCTCGGACCAGCCCTGGCCGACCATGGCGCGCCTGTTCAAGACGACCTCAGCCCACCAGGAGGGCGGCGAACGTCGGTTCTCGACCGAGACGCTGGAATTCGAGGGCGACGGACGTCTCGAGGGCATCGTGCTGGTCGACCACGTCTCGGGCGAGACCCTGCGCGAACGCTGCGACCTCGTGCTCATCGCGGCGGGTTTCATCGGACCCGAGCTCGAGCGTCTGGGCCTGCACGCCGAGGCGAGCGTGACGTCGCGCTCGACGCTGCAGGTCGGCCCGGACTGGCGGGTGGCGGCCGTGCCGGGCGCGAGCCCCGTGTTCGCCTGCGGCGACGCCGTTCGCGGCCAGAGCCTGATCGTCTGGGCGATCGCCGAAGGGCGAAGCGCGGCGGCGGCGGTTGACGCCCACCTGAGCGGCTCGAGCGAATTGCCCGCGCCGCTCGAACCGTACGCCCTGTCCTGGTAACGACGCCATTGCGGTCCGCGTCAAGCACGGCCTTGGGTCGACTCGCACTCGTGAGGTGCCAGTCTTTGTAGCATCGTCAGAGTACGAAACGAAGGGGGACCCATGCAGAGCACGATGCAGGACGCGCCGCTGCTGATCCGTGACATCATTCGTCACGGCGAGTGGCTGTACGCGGATAAGAAGGTCCTCACCGTCACGTCCGAGGGTGTCAAAGAAGCGACGTTCCTCGAGGTGACCAGGCGCGCCGAACGCCTCGCCAATGCCCTGGACGAACTCGGCGTGCACCAGGGTGATCGCGTAGCGACCTTCATGTGGAACAACCAGACCCATCTCGAGGCGTACCTGGCGATCCCGACGATGGGCGCCGTGCTGCACACGCTCAACATCCGTCTGTTCCCCGAACAGCTGGCCTACATCATCCAGCACGCCGAAGACCAGGTGATCATCGTCGACGCCTCGTTGGTGCCCTTGCTCGCGAAGGTCCGCGACCAGATGCCGAGCGTGCGCCACATCATCGTCAACGGCCCCGAGACCACGGGCGTGCTCGGTGAGACGCTCGATTACGAGACCTTGCTGATGGCCCAGCAGCCCGGCTACGAATGGCCCGACCTCGACGAACGCTCGGCGGCGATCATGTGTTACACCTCGGGCACCACCGGCAATCCCAAGGGTGTCGTGTACTCGCATCGCTCGACCTGGCTGCACTCGATGGCTTCGACCACCTCGAACTCGATCGGACTCTGCGAGAGCGACCGCTGCCTGCTCATCGTGCCGATGTTCCACGTCAACGCGTGGGGCTGCGCTTATACGGCCTTTCTCGCGGGCACCGAACTGATCATGCCCCAGATGTTCCTCCAGGGTGAACCCATCGTCAAGATGATCAGCGAACTCCAACCGACCGTGTCGCTCGGCGTGCCCACAATTTGGAACGACGTCTTGCGCGCCGCCGCGGAGAACCCCGACGCGGACTTCTCGAGCATCCGCGGCATCGTCGCGGGTGGTTCGGCGGTACCTCGTTTCATGATCGAGGCGTTCCGCGACCGCTTCGGCATCGAGCTGATNNCAGGGCTGGGGCATGACCGAGACCAGTCCGTTGGCGGCGGTGTCGATCCCGCCCTTCGGCACGCCCGAGGAGCAACGAATCGACTACCAGGTCAAAGCGGGTCGAGTCGTCGCCGGTGTGCAAGTGCGCGTCGCCGACGGCGAGGGCAACATCTTGGTGCCCGACGGCAAGACCGTCGGTGAATTCGAGATTCGAGGCCCGTGGATCACCGGCTCCTACTTCGGCGTTGACGACCCCGACAAGTTCCACGATGGTTGGTTGCGCACGGGCGACATCGGCACTCTGGACGCCGAAGGCTTCATGGTCATCAGCGACCGCACCAAGGACGTCATCAAGTCCGGCGGCGAGTGGATCAGTTCGGTTGAACTCGAGAGCACCGTCATGGCCCATCCGGGGGTCTTCGAGGCGGCGGTCATCGCGGTGCCGGACCCGAAGTGGCAGGAGCGTCCGCTTTGTTGCGTGGTGCTCGAGCCCGACACGACCGTGAGCGCCACGGAACTTCGCGACTTCCTCGCCGAGCGAGTCGCCAAATGGTGGTTGCCGGAGCGCTGGACCTTCGTCGAGTCGATTCCCAAGACGAGCGTGGGCAAGTTCGACAAGAAGGTACTGCGAGCCCAGTACCACGATGGTCAACTCGACGTGGTCGAACTCTCCTAGTGTCGTCCTTTGACGAATTGGCCAACGACGTGGCCGCGCTCGAACGGCGGGTCTCGGACGTGATCTTCGACGCCGTGCGCGAACAGTTACGCGGCGAAGCCGGTGGGGCCAAGGAGCTCGAGCGTGAACTGGCCAAGGTCCGGCGCAGCCTGCTCAAGGCCGAGGCGATCCTGCGGGGCCTCGAATCCGATTAGGACACCCAGCTGTTTACATCATTGATCAACAGTCGAAGCTGCACGTAGTTTCGACCGTCGAAGTCAAAAACTAGCGAGCCGTCTTCGACGCCGAAACCACGCGCGAACGTAAACACCGGGAACTTCGAAGCGAGCTCACCTAGTTGGCGGGCGTCGGGCACGTGGTAAATCTGCATTCGTGCGCGAGCCTCGTCGACGACGATGGAACGGTAGTTGCGATAGAAGTGCTCGATCTCTTCGATCGCGGCCGCCACGGAGGTGCACACGGTGTAGAGGCCGGTGTCGAGCACGTCGATGTAGCCGTCGCGGACGAGCACCTCGACGAAGTCTCGCCAACGATCCCAGAAAGTACCCCCGGGAGTCTCCACGAGCACGATGGGGGCCGGGTTCGTCTTGCCGGTGTGCACGAGGGTGAGGATCTCAAAGAATTCGTCCATGGTGCCCACGCCGCCGGGAAAAGCCACGAAGGCGTGCGAAGCGCGCGTCATGGCGACCTTGCGGGTGAAGAAGAACTTCATCGCCACGTGCATCTCGTCGACGTCGATGAACTCGTTCGCGCCTTGTTCGAACGGCAGCTCGATGTTGACTCCCAGGGTGTTGTCCTTGCCCGAGCCTTTGGCTGATGCCTCCATTATTCCTGGTCCCGCGCCAGAAACAGTCATCCATCCTCGAGCCGCGGTCGCCTCACCGAAGGCGCGCGCCATTTCGTAGAGCGGGTCGTCGGGCTTGGTGCGAGCCGAGCCGAAGACCGTCACCTTGGCCTTGTCGCGCCACGCGGCAAAGAGGGCCGAGGCTTCGAGCAGCTCGTTGAGCGCGGTCGAGGCGATACGCAGGTCCGCGGTGTCGGCCTCGAGCTGGGCGAGTTCCACGATGCGCGTGACGAGTCCGCGCAGGATCTCGCGGCGTTCGGGAGACTGGGACGTCTCGTCGTCGAGTTCGCGCAGGAACGCTTCAATCGGATCGGACACGGCTAGATCGTCTGGTAAAGAGTGCTTCGTTGATGGAGACGACGACCGAGGGGCTCGACCAGGGCGCGGAGATTCTCCACGTCCATCTCTTGACCGTGGGTGGCACCCGCGGCGCGCGAGATGTTCTCGTCCATGAGCGTCCCGCCCAAGTCGTTCGCACCGGCCTGAAGGATCCGCCGCGAACCTTCGACACCCATCTTCACCCAGCTGACCTGGATGTTGTTGATGAGCGTCGCGTAGTGCAGACGGGCGACTGAATGCATCAGGACCGCCTCACGAAACGTAGGACCTCGGCGCGACTTGCCCTTCAAAAAGATCGGGGTCGCCATGTGCACGAAGGGCAACGGCACGAACTCGGTGAANNTGGTGCGCGGTGCGGTGTACCTCGAGCCACTGGTCCGAATTGATCTTGTCCGGACAGAGGATCGCGCGCACGCGGTCGTCGAGGATCTCGGCGGCGGTGCCGGGCAGGGTCTTGAGACCCGCGTCGCGCAACCTCGTGAGATAAGTCGCCAGGTCCTGCTCGGAGCGGCGGGCGCCCTCGAAGACCTCGAGGGCACTGAAGGCGTGAATATGGATGCTGGGTGATCCCGCCCGTACCGCGGCCACGACATCGATGTAGTAATCGCCGTCGAACTTGGGGTGGATACCACCCTGGAGACAGACCTCGGTGGCCCCCTTCAACTCGGCTTCTCGCACGCGTTCACTGATCTCGTCCAGGGTGAGCAGATAGGGATCGCCGCGTAAGTTGAGCGAGAGCGGCCCCTTGGAGAATGCACAGAATCGGCATTTGAAGGTGCAGACGTTGGTGTAGTTGATGTTGCGGTTGACGACGAAACTGACGTCATCACCGACGAGGTCACGGCGCACCTGGTCGGCCGCGTCGACCACGGCGTTGTAGTCGGCACCGCGGGCACGAAAGAGCGTGGTCAACTCGACGTCGTCGAACTCGTAGCCGGGTTCGTAGCGAGTGAGCAGCGCCTCGAGCTCGTTGGTGCGACGCGTGCGTCCCGGCGCTGGTGGCGGTGTCACGTCGGTACCCGAGAACCATTCGTCGTCGCGCGCGAGGAACGTCGCGTCGGCGTGGGCGAGTACGTACGGACGAACCGCGTCGTCGAGGTACCGTGACTGCAGTCCGATGAACTCGGGGTACACCGTGAGGCGTGGCGCGAGCGTGAAGCCTCGTTCGTCGCATTCATCACTCAGCGCGCTGATCGCGGGCCAGGCTCGCTCGGGGTTCACGTGATCGAGGGTGACCGCCGAGATGCCCCCAAAGTCGTCGATGCCGAACTCGAGCAGTTTGGCCGGGTCGTCACTCAGATTGGGCGGCGCTTGCAGGTGCACGTCCTCGGGCAGCACGAGGCGAGCGACGCTGATCGTCCAGTGGAACTCCTCGTCGCTGGCGGGCGGTTCGTGCGCCATGAGTGTACGGGCCTTGGGCATGAAGTTCTGGATGATGATCTCTTGGACGTGACCGAATTCGCGGTGGAGTCGGGCTATCGCCTCGAGGGCTTCGAGCCGGTCGTGGCGGGTCTCACCAATACCCACCAGCAGACCCGTCGTGAAGGGGATGCTGAGTTCGCCGGCGAGGCGCAGCGTGTCGAGGCGCCGCTGGGGGTCCTTGTCCGGAGCCAGCCGGTGCGCATCGAGCGTGGCGAGGGACTCGAGCATCATCCCCTGGGAGGCCGTCGTGGTGCGTAGTTGTTCGAGTTCGCGCCGGTACAGCGCACCCGCGTTGGCGTGGGGCAAGAGACCAGTGCCCTCGAGGACCATGGCGGCCGCGCTCGCGACGTAGTCGACGGTCGACTGGTAGCCGCGTGCGGCGAGCCAGCGCGCGGCCTCGTCGTAGCGCAATTCGGGCCGCTCTCCCAGGGTGAAGAGGGCCTCGGTCGCTCCGGCCTCTTTGCCCGCCTGGGCGACGTCCATGACTTCTTCCAAGCTCATGAAGGGCGACGCCACGTGCGCGGGCGCCTGGGCGAACGTGCAGTAACCGCAGCGATCCCGACAGAGCTTGGTGAGCGGGATGAAGACCTTGGGCGAGTAGGTGACCACGTGACCGAAACGTTGACGCGCGACGCCGAAGGCCGCGGACGCGAGTTCCTCGAGTGGGGTGCGGACGAGGTCGGTGCGCGCGATTCCCTCGTACGTCGTCATAGAGGCATCCTAGGGCCGGGTGCGAGCCCGAAGAACACGGGCGCGAGCGCCGTCCAGCGCGTCAACCCCGGACGGCGTCGATCTTTTCCTTGACGATGGCGAGACACTCGTCGTAGGACGTGACGAAGGCGTCAACACCGTCACGTTCGAGTTTCTCGGTGACTGCCGCCAGGGAGACCGACGGCGGGAGGAACTCCAGCTTCTTCGCCTCACGGGCGACCGATTCGTACGACGACAAGTGGGTCGACCAGAAGCGTCCGTGATCGAGCACCGCTTCGAGGGTCTGGTCGGGCATGGTGTTCACCGTCTCGTTGCCAGCGATCGGGTCGACGTAGAGCAGGTCGAAGTACGACGGATTCTTGGTGGAAGTCGACGCCCACAAGGGACGTTGCACCTGAGCGCCCGCGCCGATCAGCTTCAGTGCCCGCTCCTCGTTGATGGTGTCCGCGTAAAGCTTGTACGCCGCGCAGACCTGTGCGTTGGCGGTGGTACCGCGTCGGGGATCACCTTCGAGCAACATCGGGTCAACGGCGGCGTCGACGCGAGAGACGAAGAACGACGCGACGCTGGCGATCGAGCCCACCCTTCGATGATTCTGGCGAGCAAGTTCCAGGCCCGACATCCAAGCGTCGAGCACCTCCGCGTAGCGTTGCACTGAGAAGATCAGCGTGACGTTGACGTTGATACCCAGGCCCAGTACTTGGGTGATCGCGGGGAGACCCTCTTTGGTAGCGGGGATCTTCACCATGAGGTTTTCGCTGGCGACGCGTTGGTGGAGTCGCCGGGCCGCCGCGACCGTTCCCTTCGTGTCACGCGCGAGCCGCGGCGATACTTCGAGCGACACGAAGCCGTCGAGGTAGCGTCGTGCACCTGACTGGAACTCCTTGCGTGACGATAAGTGGACGCCTCGCAGTATCGCGCACGCGTCGCGCACGTCGTACACGGCCAGCGTCTCGAACAGCTCCTCGGGGGACTGCCGATGGTTCTTCAGCAGGAATTCGTTGTACGCGGACGTCGTCGCCAGGGCCTTAGCGAAGATCGAGGGGTTGGACGTGACCCCGCGCACGCCCTGGTCGACGAGGTTCTTGAGCGAACCATCCTTCAACCAGTCTCGACGGATGTTGTCGATCCAGGGGCTCTGTCCGAATTGGCGGTAAAGGATGTCCAGGTTCGTCACGTGTTCTCTCCTAACACTCGCTCGACGTGTCCGACGAGCGCAGCTGCGGTGATGTTGAAGAAGTCGAGTGCGTACCCTCCAGGTGCGCTCACCCCGAATGAGTCGATGCCGATCGCCTGGTCGACGTATTTGGTCCAGCCGAGCGTTGCCCCCGCCTCGAGTGAGACCGAAGGCAACGACCGGCGAAGGACGTGTTCGCGATAGTCCAGGGACTGGTCGTCAAAGCAGGCCCAACACGGCAGGGCCACGACTCGCGTCATCATGCCCCGACCGGCCAGTACGTCGGCGGCCTCGAGGCACACCGCAACCTCAGAACCCGTAGCCACGAGCGTGAACACGGCGCTCTCGTGTTCACGCACGACGTAACCACCCTTGCGTGCCTCTTGGACCGACGCCGCTGCTTCGAGGCCACTGAGGACCGGCACGTCCTGGCGCGAAAGGATCAGCGCGGTGGTGGGTGGGTGGTCATCGCTCAGGAAGTCGGCGATGAGATCGAGGGCCTCATTGGCGTCCGACGGCCGAACGACGTGTAGGCGCGGCATCGCGCGCAGCGCCATCAACTGTTCGACTGGTTGGTGCGTCGGGCCGTCCTCACCAACGCCGACCGAGTCGTGGGTGTAGACGAAAAGCACCGGCGCGTGGCTGAGTGCGGCCAGGCGGATCGAAGGCCGGGCGTAGTCGCTAAAGACGAAGAAGGTGGAGCCGACCGGACGGATGCCGCCGTGCAAGGCCTGGCCGATCATCGTCGCGCCCATGGCGAATTCACGCACGCCGTAATGGATCTGACGACCGGCGGGATTGTCCGCGCTCTGCAGGGATGAATGGACCAATTCGACGCCCGTGTTGTCCGTGAGATCAGCCGACCCCGAACTTATGCCCGGCGTCTGGGCGGCGAGCGTGTCCAGCGCACGTTTCATCGCCTTGCGGGTGGCGACCATGGTTCCCTCGGCGAAGCGTTCGGGGAAGGTGGTGATCGTGGCGGCACCGTTCGTCTTCAGTTGCTCGAGCAGCGCCGATCCCAGCGCTCCCGCGGCGGCGACCCGCGATTCCCAGTTCACGCGGGCCCGTCGCTGCTCTTCGAGCGACGCGACGAGCTGCGGCGCTAGTTCGGAGTCGTCGACGAACGGCTCGTCGGGCACGCCAAGGATGGCCTTGGCGGCCGAGATCGCCTCGGCCGAGAACGGTGAACCGTGGGCTTCTCGCGTGTCCATCATCACGGGCGAAGGGAAACCAATATGGGAGCGCACGATGATCAGCGTGGGTCGTCGTGTTTCGGCGATGGCGTCGCGAGTGGCCTGCTCGAGGACGTCAAGATCATTCGCGTGCTCACCTACGTTGATGACCTGCCAGCCGTAGGCAGCGAAGCGTGCGGCGGTGTCGTCGTGCAGAGCAAGTTCAGTCGGGCCGTCGATCGTGATGTGGTTGTCGTCATAGAAGATGGTTAACCGGTCGAGTCCGAGTCGACCGGCGAGCGACGCGGCTTCGTGGCTAATACCTTCTTCGATGCAACCGTCGCCGGCGATGACCCAGGTGCGGTGGTCCACGAGATCCGGGCCGAACTGCGCTCGTAACATCCGTTCTGCCATGGCCATGCCAACCCCGTTGGCGATACCTTGGCCCAGCGGTCCCGTCGATACCTCGACGGTCGGCGTGACGCCGACCTCGGGGTGACCGGGCGTCTTGGAATGAGGTTGGCGAAACGCCCGAATGTCCTCGATGCTCAAGTCGTAGCCGAAGACGTGCGCCAACCCGTATTGCAACATCGACGCGTGACCGTTGCTCAAGATGAACCGGTCACGGTCGCTCCAACGGTCATCGGTGGGATCGTGGCGCAATATCCGCGAAAAGAGCATGACCCCCAGTGGTGCCAGCGCCATTGCCGTACCGCTATGACCGGACTTGGCCGCAGCGGGCGCGTCCATCGCGAGGGCCGATATCTCTCGGATCGCTCGGCCTTCGAGTTCGCTCGCACCCGGGAACAACGCATCGACCATGGCTACGAGAGTAGTGACTGAAAGGGCACCAAAGCAGCCACGGCGAGGCCGGTAGCCTGCGATGGTGGGCGTACAGATACCTCCAAACTGCGACTTGACCTTGGGTCTTTCGTGCGTCGACAAGTCGGCTCCCGGCGTGACGGTTTGGTCGATGCGCGTCGACGAACGCTTCCTCAACCCCGCGGGCATAGTCCAGGGGGGATTCCTCGCCGCCATGATGGATTCGGCGATGGGTGCCTCGGCAGTCACCGTGGTGGGTGAGCGCAGGGTCGCCGTGGCCAACACCGAGATGAAGGCCTCGTTCCTACGGCCGGCCAAGACGGGTGACGTCCTCACCTGCACCGCGACCGTGTTGAAACCCGGCAGCGTCATCTCGTTCGTCGAGGCCAAGATCGTCAACGCCACCGGAGAACTGGTCGCCACCGCAAGCTCTTCGTACCTGATTCGAGATCGCGCTGAGTAGGCTGTTGTCATGAAGACCCCCACCTGGCGCAAGCTCCTTCGCGGCGCGAGCATCAAGGGTGATCTTCGCGACATTCGTGCGCTGTTTCTTCGCTACTTGAAGGAAGAGACGATCCAGCCCCTCAAGGAACTCGGACGGTTCGTGCTGTTCGGAGCTCTCGGCAGCCTGTGCGTGGGTCTGGGGGCGACCCTCATGTTGTTTGGAGCCCTTCGATTCCTCCAGGAGCAGTTCCGTGTGCTCGACGGCAGCCTGTCGTGGTTACCGTATCTCATCATCGCGGTGCTCGCCAGCGTGATTATCGTCCTGACGACCTGGCGGGTCGTCAGTGGTGGGGCCAAGCGCCGTCTCAAGGCAACGAAGTGACCAACTCCGAAACACGACGAGAGCTCGAGCGTTCGATCCGTGCGCTCATCCCCAGTGAGCTCACGGCGACCAGATCGATGAAGGACCAGAAGGCGAGCGGAGCCGCCGCGGGACTCGGAGGGCTCTTCACCGGCTACGCGTGGGGATGGCTACGAGGACGCAAGGGCCGTAAAGCCCGCCGCGCCCGCAAGAACCGCGCGAGTTGATGCTTCGTCGAATACTGCGCTTCGCCTTCGCCTCGTCGATAGTGAGGGGCTTGATTCAAAAGTCACCCACGTGGTTCTCAATCGCCGGAGCGCTGCTTCTTTTTCGCTTCGTCGACGCTCGCGCGGCCAGGGCAGCACGGGTCAAGCGGGGCCGTGCGTGAACAACGAGTATTTGGCAGTAGGCGAACGCGTGATGCTCATTGACGCCAAAGACCGCCACTACCTCATCACCTTGCGAGAGGGTGCCGCTTTTCACACGCACGCGGGCATCATCCAGCACGATGACATCATCGGCGCGCCCGAGGGTTCGCTCATCAAGGGCAACACCGAACGCAGTTTCTTGGTGCTTCGACCGACACTCTCGGACGTCGTGCTCAAGATGCCGCGCGGCGCACAGGTGATCTACCCCAAGGACCTCGGCACGATCCTCATGCAAGCCGACATCGGGCCCGGCATGCGGGTGCTCGAAGCGGGCGTGGGATCGGGTGCGCTGTCGATGACGATGTTGCGCGCGGGGGCCGTGATCACCGGCTACGAGATTCGCGAGGACTTCGCCGAGCACGCCAAGAAGAACGTCTACGAGATGCTCGGACCTGACGTGGCCTACGACGTCCAGATTCGTGACGTCACCCAGGGTATTGACCACGAGGGATTCGACCGGATCGTGCTCGACATGCCCGAACCCTGGGACGTGGTCAAACACGCCGAGAACGCCCTGCGACCGGGCGGCATCCTTCTCTCGTATTTGCCGACAATTAATCAAACACAGTTGCTGCGCGAGACGTTGCGACAGCATTCGTTCGGGCTCGAGGAGACCGTGGAGATCTTGCGGCGTACCTGGCATATCGACGGGCGTTCCGTTCGCCCGGATCACCGCATGGTGGCCCATACCGGCTTTTTGACCTCAGCGCGGCGACTGGTCCGTCGCGTCGAACTGCCCGAGTCCGATTAGTCGTTCTCGATGAAAATACACTCGCCCGGGCACTCCTCGGAGGCCTCGGTGACGGCGTCTTCCATCCCCGCGGGCACCACGGCCAGGCCTTCAGCGCCGCCGGGCGAGCTCTTGACGAGGTCGCCCTCCTTGACGTAGGCGAGTCCGTCGTCGAGCAGCGTGAAGACCGAAGGGCAGATTTCCTCAC
Organism: Ferrimicrobium sp. UBA6820; assembly: GCA_002452255.1. Lineage (GTDB taxonomy): Bacteria > Actinomycetota > Acidimicrobiia > Acidimicrobiales > RAAP-2 > RAAP-2. The sequence continues at coordinate 13,877 of DKEO01000020.1, read as the reverse complement.
AAAGTCCGTCACCAGTACACAAGTCCTGGTCGATCCACACCTTCATTACTGTGCCCTCCGTGGCTGCTCTCGAACTGCCACTTTAGCGGCTGAAATTGACTTTGGGATTGCGGTACCGCCTCTTACCTCACCTAGGGTAAACGTATGGACCGTAACGAGCGATTCAGCCAGCCGGAGGACGACGACCAGATAGTGGTCAACGTGCCCGGCGATTTCACGCTGAGTGACGTCGATCAGGCCAACCGCCGCATCGAAATGCTTGAAGAGAAGCTCCTCGAGGCCCGAGGACAACTCGCCCAGACTCGTTCGAGTAACGAGAAACTGACTATCACCATCCAGCAGACGCGCGATCAGATCGCCGCGCTGCGCGAAGAGGTCGAGAAGCTGACCCAGCCTCCCGCGGTCTATGGCACGTTCATTGATTTCAACGACGACGGGTCGGTCGATATCTTCGCGTCAGGTCGAAAGATGCGCGTCGCCCTGCACCCCGGNNGTACTGGTCTACGCGCGCGCCGACGAGGAGCGCGTCGTGGAACTAGCGGACGCACTTCGCGACATAAAGTTGCGCAGCGGTGATGCCCTTTTGCTCGACCTGCGCTCGAACCTGCTCGTGGAGAAGTTGTTACGCCAAGAGGCTGAAGAACTGGTGCTCGAAGAGGTCCCCGATATCAGTTACGCCGACGTGGGGGGACTCGACGAACAGATCGAATCGATTACCGACGCCGTTGAACTGCCGTACCTGCACCGCGCCCTGTTCCAGGACTACGAGCTTCCCGCACCCAAGGGAATCCTGCTCTACGGCCCGCCCGGCTGTGGCAAGACCCTGATCGCCAAGGCGGTCGCCAACTCTCTCTCCCAGAAGGTGGCCGAACTCACGGGCAACCGGAACGTTCGCTCGTACTTTCTCAACATCAAAGGCCCCGAACTGCTCAACAAGTACGTCGGTGAGACCGAGCGGCAGATTCGGCTCGTCTTCCAGCGCGCACGAGAGAAGGCCGAAGAGGGTGTGCCGGTGATCATCTTCTTTGACGAGATGGACTCGCTGTTTCGCACCCGCGGCACGGGCATCAGCTCGGACATGGAATCGACCATCGTCCCTCAGTTACTCGCCGAGATCGACGGCGTGGAATCGTTACGCGACGTCATCGTGATCGGCGCGACCAACCGCGAGGACCTGATCGACCCCGCCATCCTTCGCCCGGGTCGCCTCGATGTCAAGATCAAGATCGAGCGTCCTAACGCAGAAGCAGCCGCGCAGATCTTCGAACGCTACCTCCACACCGACTTGCCGATTGACGAGGCACTGGTGCGTGAGCTCGGTGGCGGGGACCGCGAAAAGGCGATTCGCGCCATGATCGAGGTCACGGTCGCCCAGATGTATCGCGTCGACGATACGAATCGATTCCTCGAGGTCACCTATCAGGGTGGTGACAAGGAGATCCTCTACTTCAAGGACTTCGCGTCCGGTGCCATGATCGAGAACATCGTTCGGCGCGCGAAGAAACTGGCGGTGAAGCGCGAAATCGCCGAAAAGGGACGCGGACTGAGAACTGATGATCTGTTCGAATCGATTCGCCAGGAGTACCGCGAGAACGAGGATCTGCCCAACACGACCAACCCCGACGACTGGGCGCGGATCTCGGGCAAGAAGGGCGAGCGGATCATCTTCATTCGTACCCTTATTAACCGCGAGGAGACTGACGTCAAAGGAGGGCGCTCAATCCAGCACGTCGGCACTGGCCAGTACCTTTAACGCCATGGCCATCCCTAAAGTCCTCGGCATCGAGACCGAGTACGGCATCGCCGGAGGACCTGACCTGGATCCGATCACCGCCTCGAGCATCATCGTGAACGCTTACGCCCAGCAGGGCCGCACGCGCATCAACTGGGACTTCCACGGCGAGACACCCGAACTCGACGCGCGCGGTCTCCCGGGGCTCACGTCGTTTGCCCCCATCGTCGAGACGCATCTGGCGAACACGGTGTTGACCAACGGCGCACGTCTCTACGTAGACCACGCCCACCCGGAGTACTCGTCGCCCGAGTGTCGAAGCCCCTTAGAAGCGACGCTGTATGACGTCGCGGGCGAGGAGGTGATGCGTCGCGCGCTGCGGGTCGCCAACGAGTCGCTGGAGCCCGAACACGCGATCACGCTCTATAAGAACAATTCGGACGGCAAGGGAAACTCCTACGGCACCCACGAGAATTACCTGGTCAGTCGTGAGGTCGACTTCTCAAATGTCATACGGGCCATGGTGCCGCATTTCGTCTCACGACAAATAGTCGTCGGCGCCGGAAAGGTGGGCGCAGAGACCGATCACGGCCACGACGCCGATCCCGCCTTCCAACTGAGCCAACGTGCCGAGTTCTTCGAAGAAGTCGTCGGACTCGAGACCACGCTGAAGCGTCCGATCATCAACACGCGTGACGAGCCACACAGCGACGCCGAGCGCTTTCGCCGACTACACGTGATTATCGGCGACGCCAACTTGAGCCAGGTTGCGACGTTCGTGAAACTGGGTTCCACCGCACTCTTGCTGGCGGCACTCGAGGACGAGGGACCCGACGCCTTTCCCAGTCCGCCGCGTCATCCGGTGCGAGCGGTGCGTGCCTTTTCGCTCGACACGTCGCTTCGAGCCGTAGAGATCTGTGAGGACAACCGCTGGCAGAGCGCGTGGGACCTTCAAGACCAATTGTGGGAACTCGCCAGTACCTACGCGAAGAAGTCGGATGGCCTAGCCGTGGGCGACGAGGACGAAGTGGCCCTGGTGCTTCACGAATGGCGAGAAATGCTCGATGGAGTGCGCGACGACCCCGCGTCGGTGGCGGATCGAGTTGACTGGGTCGCGAAACAACGAATCGTGAACGGTATTCAAGAGCGTTACGACCTCAACGCGCACGACGCGAAGCTGCGCGCCATCGATCTCCAGTATCACGATCTTCGGCCTGAGAAATCGCTCGCTCAGCGCGTCGGTCTGAAGACCTTGTTACGACTTGATGAAGTTCGTGAAGCAGTTCACAACCCACCTCGCACGACGAGGGCCTATTTTCGCGGTCGCTGCGTGGCCCGGTATCCCGACCAAATTGCTGCTGCGAACTGGGATTCGGTAGTTTTCGACCTCGGCGAGGGCCCGCTCCAACGAGTGCCGATGATGGACCCTTTGCGGGGGACGGCGGCACTAACCGAGGACTTGTTGGAAGTAAGTTCGACAGCGAGTGAACTTCTCCAAGCACTAGACAGGTAGAACAGACGTATGGCAGAACAAGAACGAATCCAAAAACAACGCACCGAGCGCGACACGGACGCGGCCCACGACGTCAACGTTGACGCCACGAAAGGCGACCAGCTGAAGGCGGACCTTGACGACCTCTTAGATGAGATCGACGAGGTCCTCGAGGAGAACGCTGAGGAGTTCGTTCGCAACTACGTGCAAAAAGGCGGCGAGTAGGTGGGACTTCCGCTGTACGACGCGCACAGTGATCCCGGGCCGTCTTTTTACCAGTACGCACAAACTGCCGGGCTGAATGCTGGGGTAAGTACCTCGAGTGGCCTATCAGCACACGCGACGACGGTAATCGCGGTGCGCTACGACCAGGGTGTCGTCATGGTGGGGGACCGCCAGGCGACCGGCAATTACATCGCCAGTCGCGACGTTCGCAAGATCGAACCAGCCGACCGCTTCACTGCGATCGCCATCTCGGGTACCGCGGCGCGCGGTATCGAGTTCATACGCATGGCCCAACTCTCCTTCGAGCACTACGAGAAGATGACCGACTCGGCGCTGAGCCTCGAAGGCAAGGCGAATTACCTCTCGCCGATCGTCCAACGCAATAACCTCTCCTCGCCGCTCATCGTCATTCCTCTGCTCGCGGGTTGGGACCCGAGTCACCAGGTCGGACGCATCTTCGAGTACGACGGCGCGGGCGGCTGTTACGAACGCTTCGACTTTGCGACGATTGGCTCGGGCACGCCATTTGCTGAAAGTGCCCTGCGACTAGGTTTTCGCACGGACCTCGATCGCGAAGCCGCGCTCGCGCTTGGCGCACTGGCCCTCTACGAAGCTGGCGACAACGATCCGTCGACCGGCGGTCCAGATTTCGTGCGAAATATCTATCCGATGATGGTGACCATCACCAGTGAGGGCTTCCAAGAGCTCGACAACGACGATGTCGCCGAACGTTTTCGCGCGATCAATGAGCGTCGAACCCAATCGGGCGGTGTCGCCGGCGGGACACTGCGATGAGCAATTACTTCTACGTCTCGCCTGAGCAACTCACCAAGGACCGGGCCGAATTCGCGCAGAAGGGCATCGCCCGAGGTCGTTCCCTGGTCGCTGCCTTGTACGACGTCGGCGTGCTCTTGGTCGCCGAGAACCCTTCGGCGTCACTGAACAAAATCTCGGAGATCTATGACCGCATCGCCTTCGCGGGCGTCGGTAAGTACAACGAGTTCGACCGACTCCGTGAGGCGGGCATCCGCTGGGCTGACGGTACTGGCTTTACTTATTCACGGGAGGACGTTGACGCCCGGGCGCTCGCCAATTACTACGCCCAGCACTTGGGTGACATGTTCACCGAGGGCCAAAAGCCCCTCGAGGTCGAAATACTGGTTGCGCAACTCGGCAACAAGATCCGTCCCACCAAGCTCTACCGAATTGCCTACGAAGGGACGATCTCGGACGAATCGCGCTTCGCCGTGCTCGGTGGCGACGCCGAGACGATCCGCGGTCGATTCGCCGCCACCGAAGAGGTCATCCACCCACTTCGCGAAACCTTGAAGAACGCGGTGGACGCGCTCGCGGGTCCTGAGCGTACGATCGCTACCGTCGAGCTTGAGGTCGGCATCCTCGAGGACCGAGGTGCGCGACGTACATTCTTGCGACTCAATGATGACCAAGTGAGCGAGCTCCTGCGCTGAGCGATCAGCAACGGTGAGACCATGCTGCGCAGAATCTACGGCATCGAAACCGAATACGGCATCACTTTTTCGTTACGTGGTCAGCGCCGTCTGAGTCCCGACGAGGTCTCTCGCTTCCTCTTTCGAAAAGTGGTGGCCTGGGGCCGTTCGAGCAACGTGTTCTTGGAGAACGGCAGTCGCTTGTACCTCGATGTCGGCAGTCACCCCGAGTACGCGACGGCCGAGTGCGACACGCTCGTCGACGCCGTGGCCCAGGACAAGGCGGGCGAGGCAATCCTTCGTGAACTCGTCGACTACGCCCAGGGTCAACTCGCCGATGAGGGTATCCGTGGTGAGATCTTCCTGTTCAAGAACAACACCGACTCGACGGGCAATTCGTACGGTTGCCACGAGAACTACTGCATCGACAGAATCGAGGACCTTTCTCGGCTCGAACAGGTCTTCATTCCCTACTTGATAAGTCGCCAAATTTTCACCGGCGCGGGCAAGGTGGTGACGAACGCCAAAGGCACCACGTACTCAATGAGCCAGCGCGCCGAGCACATCTGGGAGGCAATCTCCTCGGCGACCACGCGTAGTCGCCCAATCATCAACACCCGTGACGAGCCCCACGCCGATCCCGAGAAGTATCGCCGCCTTCACGTGATCGTGGGCGACTCGAACATGAGTGAGTTCGCCACGTACTTGAAACTGGGCACCGCGTCCGTGGTCCTGGCGATGATCGAGGACAAGAATACGGTCTTGCGCGACTTCAACATGGCGTCGCCCATCAACGCACTGCGCGACATCTCCTACGACCTCTGGAGCAAGGAGCCGGTTCGACTCCTCAGCGGGCGCGACATGACCGCCCTCGAGATTCAAGAAGACCTCTGCGAACGCGCGGAGCTCTTCATCCGCAATCGCGACGTCCCCGAGGATCAAGTGAACGCGGTGAGGTTGTGGCGAGAGGTCATCGAGCAATACCGCAGTGATCCCATGGGCCTCAGCGATCGGGTGGACTGGATCGCCAAGCTGCAGATAATAGAACGTGAACGAGAGCGAAGCGGCGTTGAATTGAGCGACCCGAAGATCGCCCTGATCGACTTGCTCTATCATGACACCGACCTGCAGCGCGGTCTCTACTACCGACGTCAGGCGAGGGGACACTTCGCTCGCATCGTGAGCGATGAAGACATCAACGTCGCCTCGCACGTACCGCCCGCCACAACCCGTGCGCACATGCGCGGGAACTTCATCAAGGCGGCCAAGGAGTGGCGTCGCGATTACACCGTCGATTGGGTCCACCTAAAGTTGAACGACGAGATGCAGCGGACCGTATTGTTGAAGGACCCCTTCAAGAGCAACGACGAACGTTTCCAGAAATTGCTGAGCTCCCTCGAGCGCCACGGTTAGGTCGACTAGCCTTGCTAAGTGCCTAAAGAGATTATCGACGAGCCCGTGAGCGACGTCGCCCCTCCCGAGGACTCGACGACCTCGGGAGACACGCACCGCAAACCTCACTCTCGACGTCGGGGCCTGATCGAATGGGGAGCCATCGTCGTTGTCGCGGTCCTGGTCTCGTTCCTCATGCGCGCCTACGTGATGCAGACATTCCGTGTCCCGTCGTTATCCATGGCGCCCACGTTCGAGATTGGCGACCGCATCATGGTCTCCAAACTAAGTCTGGACTTCGGCTCGATCCATCGCGGTGACATCTTGGTCTTTAAGGCCCCACCGGCGGCGTTTGTCGCGTGCAGTGACAACGACCCCACAGACTTCGTCAAGCGCGTGATCGGGTTGCCAGGCGAGACGATCTCACTGTCAAAAACTGGCTACGTCTACATCGACGGAAAAGAAATTCACGAGACGTGGTTGATTGCGTCCAACCAAGGAGTCACCTATCCAGCCGCGAGCCCAGTAAAGGGACCCTTCAACCTTTATCACCCCTACAAGATTCCCGCCGATCATTACTTCATGATGGGAGACAATCGGAGCGACTCCTGTGACAGCCGGTACTGGGGGACCGTGGCACGTTCGGCCATCGTGGGCCGGGCATTCGTGCGGATCTGGCCCCTATCGAGGTTCGGTTTCCTCTAAGGAGTCGCCTAGACGCCCCCTACAATGGGGGCGTGTTCAGTTTGAGTCCCGTAAAAATAATGTTTATCGTGGCGGTGGTGCTCTTGCTCCTCGGTCCGGACAAGCTTCCCGAGGTGGCCCACAAGCTGGGTTCGAGTTGGCGGGCCCTCAAACGACTTCAAGAACGAGTGGAGACTGAAGTCCGTCAAGCCATCCCAGATCTTCCGAACGCGACCGACCTCGCGCGAATCGCGCGTAGCCCCGTCCATCTGCTGAATCAGCTCGCCGACCGGGTGGACCTGAAAGAAGAGAACGACGCCGCCACGGCGAATTTCGATGCAGCCTCCGGCACTCGGACTGACGCATCAACCGAAACTTCAACCGAGACACCAACCGAGACATCAACCGACGCACCGATCATCGTCCCCAAGGCCGTTCCACCATCGACCCCCCGACCTCTGACCGACGTCGTTCTTCCGCCCGACCCCTCGCTGAACTAGGCCGAGCGTGTCCAAATTCCGTAAAGCAGCGACTGGTATGACATTGGCCGAACACCTGGCCGAAGCACGTCTGCGCTTCATGGTCTGTACCGCGGCGCTACTGGTATTCGGCACAGTGGCGTTCGTGTTCTATCCGCAAATTCTTCACGTGCTGCAAAAACCGTATTGTCGGGCCATCCCCAAGCATTGTCTCTTCCTCGCGACCAATCCGCTGGACGGCCTGACGCTACGCATCAAGATCGCCTTCTTCGGCGGCTTCATCATCTCACTTCCGATCCTGCTCTGGGAGACCTGGCGTTTCATCACGCCGGGACTAAAGGCTCGAGAGCGCCGCTACGCGTTGCCCTTCGTGCTCTCGTCGCTCACGTTCTTTTGCGGGGGCGTCGTACTGGCGTACTTCATCTTTACCCGCGCCATCGCTTGGCTCCAATCCATTGGCGGTCACACACTGATCACTGAATACAACCCGAATCAATACCTCAGTCTTTTCGTGCTGATGATGGTGATCTTCGGCATAACCTTCGAGTTCCCGGTGGTGCTGGTCGCTCTCGAATTGGCCGGACTGGTGACGCCAAAGATGCTGCTACGTGGTTGGCGTTACGCACTGATAACCATCACGGTGTTCTCGGCCATCATCACGCCCAGCAGTGACCCGTTTTCAATGCTCGCGCTCGCGATACCCCTGGCGGTGTTCTACTTCATGGCCATAGGTGTGGGCAAGTTGCTAAAGAAGTGATCCCGACCGACTACCGCAACACTTTCGTCGACGCACTAGGTTTCGGTCTGGACCCGTTCCAGATCGAGGCCATTGACGCCGTTGAGCAGAACGTCAATGTCCTCGTCAGTGCACCGACGGGTTCGGGTAAGACGCTCGTCGCGAATTACGCCATCGGTCGAATTCTCGAACGAGGCGAGCGAGCTTTCTACACGACGCCCCTCAAGGCCCTGTCGAACCAGAAATACAAGGAGCTCTGTGAGCTCTACGGTGACGACCGCGTAGGACTGCTGACGGGAGATACCTCGGTGAACCGCAACGCCGACGTGATCGTGATGACAACCGAGGTCTTGCGCAACATGCTGCTCACCGAGTCGGACCAATTGCGATTGTTGGGGCTCGTCGTGCTCGATGAAGTCCACTATCTCCAAGATCCGTTTCGTGGCGGGGTGTGGGAGGAAGTACTCATCCTCACACCCTCCGCGGTGCGTTTCGTGGCTCTTTCGGCCACCATCGGGAACGCGCGCTTCCTGGGCGACTGGTTCGAGGAGGTTCGTGGTCCCACGAGCGTCGTCATCGAGCAGACCCGACCTATTCAACTGCACAACCACCTCGCCATCGTACGTCGCGGCCAGCCCATGGCGGACATCGTCGACTTGCTTGACGGCGTCACGCTCTCAAACGAGGCACGTCGGATTGACAACGTCATGAAAGCTACGCGGCGCTTCAGGCCGGGCCCGAAATGGAAGGGGCCCAAGTCCAGTGCACCACCACCGCCGTTCCGCTCGCCCCGTCGCAGCGAACTCTTGCTGGCCCTCGAGCGCGACGATCTCTTGCCAGTGATCGTCTTCATCTTCTCGCGCGCGGCGTGCGACGACGCGGTCCACCAGTGTCGTCGCGACGGTTTACTCTTCACTTCGCCCGAGGAGCGCCGCGAGATCGAGATCATCGCCGAGTCGCGACTCATGGGCTTCTCCCACGACGACCTACAAGCCCTCGAGTACGAGGATTTCATTGATTGCCTGCGGCGTGGCCTCGCCATGCACCACGCGGGGATGGTGCCCGCGTTCCGTGAGATCGTTGAAGTCTGTTTCGAGCGAAACCTCCTCGCGGTGGTCTTCGCCACCGAGACACTGGCATTGGGTGTGAACATGCCCGCCCGTTCGGTCGCCTTGGAGAAGTTCTCCAAGTTCTCCGACGCCGGCCGCAAGTTCCTTACGAGCGGAGAATTCTCGCAGATGACCGGTCGAGCAGGGCGTCGGGGACTCGACGACGAGGGGCACGCCATTGTCTGTTTCGCCAACGAAGTGGCCTTGTCGGATGTCGGACGTGTCGCCCTCGCACCGCCGTCGGATCTACATTCTTCGTTTCGACCGACGTACAACTTCACCGCGAACCTGATCAACCACTTCGAGTTCGAGACTGCCCTCGAAGTGGTGCAGCGTTCCTTCGCCCAGTTCGAGACCGACCATCGTCCAAGCGGCACCAAACGCCCGCTGGGAGACCAGATGGTCGCGCGACACCGAGTGCTCGAGGAACTCGGTTACGCGTCGGGTTGGTCGCTCAACGACCAGGGTCAGCTCTTGCGATCGATCTACCACGAGTGCGACTTGCTGATAGCCGAGTCGATCACGGCAGGCGTCTTCGAGGGGCTCGAGGCGCCACAACTCGCTGGCGTCCTGTCGTGCTTTGCCTATGAATCCAAGCGAGCGTCGAAGACCTTGAACGCTGCGAGACAGGTGACGACCAAGAAGAAGAAATCGCTCAACGACCGTCTCGGTCAAGTGCGACGGGTCGACATCGCCGAACGCACCCACGAGATTCGCATTCTGGCCGCGACGATCAGCGAGGTGGAGGACCGCTACGGCGTTCCCCACGCCAAGGAACCCGACGCCAAATTCGCCACGACGATCGCCGCCTGGGCGAGGGGAGCGTCGCTCGGCACCGTGCTCGACCTCGCCGACGTGGAGGTGGGCCAGACCTCGCCGGGCGACTTCGTGAGGAACGCCAAACAAGTTGCCGACCTGTGCGAACAGTTGGCGCGAATGGGTTCGTCCGGCATCGCCGGGGTGGCCCAGGAGGCCCGCGACGCGGTACTGCGCAGTGTGGTGGCGGGCGCGTCAAGCGTCCACCCGCACGGCTGATTTGCCCCCTAGTCTCGATACTCCATGCATCCCTACGTCGCTGAACAGTTCACGGACGCCGAAACGGCGGTCCTGCGGCGCTACTTCACGAATCTAGAGGGCCCGGTCTTCGCTCTGGTCAACTTGCCCGAGGTGGTCAAGGGAGCACTCTTCGCCCGGTACTCGAGGTCGTCGAAGAGTCTGCGCCGACTCTTTCTCGACGAGTTCGTCGGCGACCTCGACCTCGCGGGCGACGTGACCATCGACGCAACGATCGGACTCGCGCGCGCTGACGACCTCTACCAGAGGATCTTTTTCGAGTACGGCGACGACTCGGTAGCCCAACTCGGCGGCGTCCACCTGGCCTGTGAACAAGCGAGCAACATCCTGACCAAGGTGCTCGAGCGGGGTCGGCTCATGAGTTACCTCGAGCAGTCCACACGGTATCTCGGCTACGACAAGCGACTCGGTAACGGGCACTACCGTTTCTACCGCGATCATGACGTACTCGAGTCGCGATTTGGCGCACGCTACGTAGGTGAGATGGATCGCATGTTCGACACCTACGCCGAGATGCTGCCCACGCTCACTGAATTTCTGACCAAGAAGTTCCCTAAGACATCCGAGGACACTGACTTCGTCTACCGTACGGCGATACGAGCCAAGGCGCTCGACGCCGTGCGTGGACTCTTGCCCGCGAGTGCGCTCTCGAATCTCGGCATCTACGCCTCGGGTCAGGCGTACGAGGCACTGTTGTTGCGCATGCGAGCCCACCCACTACCCGAGGTGCGCGAGTACGCGGGCCTGATGATCGAGGAGCTGCGCAAGGTTATTCCTTCATTCCTCAAACGCCTCGACGTACCCGAGCGTGGCGTCGCCTGGACCGACTATCTGCGTGCCACCAAAGGGGCGACGCGTGAACTGGTCGCGTCAATGTTCGAGCACGACGTCGATGAGCCGATTGAGAGCGTTCGACTGGTCGACTTCGATCCCGACGGCGAGGAGCGCGTCCTCGAGGCGATCGTCTTCGCCAATTCGAGCGTTTCGCACGACGACGTCGTCAAGGCCGTCGCGCTGCTCGGACCCGACGAAAGGGCTCGCTTGTTCGCCACCTACGTAGGAGAGCGAGCCAATCGGCGTCATCGTCCCGGGCGGGCCTTCGAGGCCACCGAGTATCGGTTCGAACTCGTGACCGATTACGGCGCTTTTCGTGACCTGCAGCGCCACCGGTTGCTCAGCATCGAATGGCAGCCGCTCACCGTCGAATTGGGCTTTGACGTGCCCGAGGTCGTGCGCGAGGCGGGTCTCGCGGAACGCTTCGAAGAATCATTGGAGCGTTCGGCGGAGTTGTTCACCGACATGCGAGACGATTTTCCTGAGCAGAGCCAGTACTGCGTAGCGCTCGCGTTTCGGATCCGCTACGAGATGCAGATGAACGCGCGCGAGGCGATGCATCTCATCGAACTTCGTTCGGGTCCCCAAGGGCATCCGAGTNNGGGCCCCCAAGGGCATCCGAGTTACCGGCGAGTCGCCCACAAAATGGCCCGTCTGATCGAAGAACAAGCCGGTCACCGAGCAATTGCTGGAGCGATGACGTATATCGATAATTCGGATACGGACCTCGAACGCCTGGAATCCGAGCGCGCCGCCGAAAGAAACCGCAAAAATCGCTAGAGTTTCGGTTCGTTATGAATTCTTTATACTGAAGGGCCGCGCGGGACCCTGAAAAGGCTCTACACTGCCAGCGCTACAGAGAAGGAACTTTATGTCTAGTGATGGCGACACAGAAGAAGTATTCGATGAAGAGGAACTCGCTGAGGGTTTTGACGAAGAAATAGTCGGGGAAGAAGACCTCGAAGAGGTTGATGACGTCGAAGAGGTCCTCGACGTCGAGATTCCCGACGTCGAGGACGAGGTCGTCATCGAGGTGGCGATTCCCGACGACGATGACGTGGCCGATGACGCCGACGTCGAGCTTGCCCTGGACGAAGTGCTCGCGGAGACCATCCGTCGCTCCAGCACGCCCGAGGAAGATGACGAAGCGCCCGGAGAGATCGATCCACTGGTCGATCCCGCCGAGACCATTTTGCCCAAACAGGACGACGAGTTCCGCTGCGCGTCGTGTCGCCTGTTGAAAAAGACGACCCAACTCGCCGACCGTTCGAAAATGCTCTGTCGAGACTGCGTCTAGGAGCCAGCATCGACGCTGAGCCCACGCGCGAAGGCCCCCTCATTGTCGAGGTGGCGCGCGCGTCTTCACGTTCGCTTGAAGCACTCCTAGAAGGAGCGATTGACGCCGCGATCAGGCACCGAGGAGGTGCGTTGCTGGTCGCGACTATTACCGGCGAGCGCGCGATCGCCGCGTTCGTGGCCGACGCGGTGGGCAGTGGGGCCCTGCTCGTGGCGCGCTACGGCGACGTGCCCGTGGGTTTCGCCCTCGTGGCTCAGGGCGTCTTGGAGACGGTGTTCGTCCAGAGTGCCTATCGTCGCCGCGGCGTCGCACGACAGCTCGTCAGTGCCGTCATCGCGTCTCAGCGCGACGTGCTGGACGCGTACGCCTTGCCGGGGGATAGGGCGACGAAGTCGCTCTACGAAGCCTTCGGTTGGAAGGCGCGACTTCTTACGATGCGCGCCGAGTGACCGCACGGCGCACGTTGCGCTGAGGCGGTGGCGGTGGCGGCACCTTCATGCCGAGAAGTTTCGCGAACTCCGGAATCGCGCCGGCATTGTGAACAGCGAGGGCCCGGGACACTTCGTCGCTGGGGATCCCCTGAGGCTTGACGTTACGTCGGATTGACGTGTCGATCGCCAAGGTCACGATCTCTTGCCACTTCGCCGGTTCTTGATCGGCGGTGAGCGCTTCGGACGTGATGGCGATCACTTGGGCGGCCATCTCGGCGCTGACGCGCGTGGACATGTCGGGAGGACGCGCGACCAAGCGCAAGGCCTCAGCGACGTTCTTCGAGGCCACGGCAGTCACGAGGCGTTCGTTCCACTGCGTGCGAAGCACCTCGAGGCGAGCACTGAGACTTGCGTGGAGTTCCTTCTGCTGGACCTTCGCTTCGTCGTCGAGCGACACCGTCTTGGCCGCGGTGACGACCGCGCGCAAATCGCGCAGTCGAAGCTCTCGGCCCGCGCCGATTGCACCCGCGGCCTTGTCTTTCCAAAGGGCGAGGTTGGTGCGCGCGAGAAGTTCCTCGGCGATGCGCTCGATCGTCGTGGCGTCCACGGTGGGCCGACCCTGGGCCGCGGCGTTCTTGTTCTGCTCGGCGACCGCTGAGCGCACGGCGGGCATACCGCCTCGCAGGAGTTGTTCGGCCACGGGAAGTTGTTCGGGCGACAACGTAGCGAGCAGCGCGTTGCGATAGATCGTGGTCATGGGCGGTGCCCCCGGGACCGCGTGGGGCGGGCGACCGCCTCGCGGTGGGCGAGAAGAGCGCTCGGAACGCGGGCCGCCCTCGGGCCGGGGTCGACGCTCGGGACGTGGTCCGCGCTCAGCGCCTTCGCCGGGGCTTGCGGCGTCGACGCGGGGTGCCCGGTCGGAGCGAGGCGCCCGGTCAGTGCGA
>DKEO01000041.1:0-3687 GCA_002452255.1 Ferrimicrobium sp. UBA6820 | reverse complement strand
TTCCATCTCGTGGTGGACGCCGTGAAGAACGGGGCCAGTGCCGCGGTACCTGGTCTGGCGATCACCGATACCGTCAAACGCGTACGACGCGCCGGCGAGTCGACGGTCGTTGACGCGACCGTNNCCCTCGAACAAGCCCACGCCGCGTCGAGCGACGCCACCGACGACGCGGCACTCGTCGAAGCGTTGGACGAGGTCGTCGTCGTCGTGCCCGGGGAACAACAGAACATCAAGATCACCAGTGCGTCAGATCTGCGTCGGGCCATCGAGACCATCCGTGGTGGTCAGTGAGACGAGACGCCTCATGAGGATCGGCCAGGGCATCGACGTGCACCGGTTCAGTATCGACCCGTCGCGTGAGCTGTGGCTCGGCCTCGTGCTTATTCCCGATGCCGTTGGTCTCGAGGGACACTCGGACGCCGACGTGGCGACCCACGCGTTGATCGACGCCCTCCTCGGAGCGGCGAACTTGGGCGACATCGGCCATCACTTCCCCCCTACCGACCCTCGTTACGCCGGGGCGAGTTCGTCGGACATGTTGGCTGGCACCACAGAACTCCTGGCGGGAGCGGGCTATCGAGTGACGTCCGCGGATCTCACGATCATCGCTGAGCAACCGAAGTTGGCGTGGTTCATTCCTACGATGTCTGAGCGACTCTCCGAAGTCGTGGGAGCGACGGTGTCGGTGAAGGCGACCACCGTCGAAGGTCTCGGTGCGTTGGGTCGTCAAGAAGGAATCGGTGCGAGCGCTGTGGTGCTGATCGAAGAGGTTTCGTGACGCCGCGTCCCGCTGCTCGTCGCGGTGCGCCCAAAGGGCGTTCGCCGCGTCAAGGTGGTCGACCGCTCACCGGGGGCCAGGTCGGTGGCCCTCGCCGTGCACCAGCTCGTGACAAGGAAGGACTCGGTGGCGAACAAGTTGAAGGGCGTCACGCCGTTCTGGAACTACTGAAAGCGCGCCGTCGCGCGGTCCAGCGAATTTACGTCGCCGAGGCGCAAGACCCATCGGAGATCCTGGACGCCATTGAGCTCGAGGCACAACGACAGCGCGTACCGGTCCAGGTCGTCTCCATGACTCGTCTGGATCGCGAAGCGCGCACCGAGGGCCACCAGGGTGTCCTCGCTTTCGCGGCTCGACTCGAAACCGTTCCCCTCGAGACGCTCCTGGAGCAGAAACACCCCTTCCTCTTGGTCTGCGACGGGGTGACAGACCCTCGTAATCTCGGCGCGATGTTGCGAAGCGCCGATGGTGCTGGTGTCTCCGGCGTCGTCGTGCCGCGTCATCGTTCAGCACGCATCTCTCCCACGGTGACCAAGACGGCGGCTGGCGCCATTGAATACCTCACGTTCTCCGACGTAGGGGGCGTGCCCTCGGCGATCGATCAATTGAACAAGGCCGGCGTCTTGACGGTAGGACTCGCGGGCGACTCAACGAATTCGCTCTATGACCTCGACCTCGGATCGGTGCCGGTTGCCCTCATCGTGGGTGGGGAAGAAAAGGGTCTTGCGACGTTGACGCGCAAGCGTTGTGCGGCGGTGGTCGCCATCCCACAATTGGGCAAGATCAGTTCGCTCAATGCTGGCGTAGCGGTGTCAATCGCTGCCTTCGAGGTTGCTCGACAGCGTCGACTACATCCCGAGATTTAATTCGTCGCGGGGAGGTGGGCGACCATTGTGTCTATGATTCAAATAGAAGTTGAATCGTCATTGGTCCGTGGCACGAACGCTAAATGCGGTAGCTGGTGATGTTGTAAGTACGGCTGATTGCCCAGACGCACATTCCTCTAACTGAAGGATCATGATGCGAAACTGGCTCTCTAACCCTGCTCGACGTCTCATCGCACTTTTTGCAGTGACTCTCCTAATTGGTATTTCTCTTCCACTAACGGCGTTCGCTTCCACCTATTCCGTAGTCACCTTCGTTGAGAATGACAACAGTTCTGACAATGTTGTCGCATCGCAGCCGGCATCGGGAAGTGAAGCGCTCACTTTGTTTTCTTCCCTCTCACCTGCGATGACGGATGCAGGCCACGTGTTTGTGAATTGGAACACGGAGAGCAACGGTGGTGGAACGAGTTACTCCGACGGCGCTACCTATGACTTTTCGAACAATCTTGTTCTGTATGCCCAATGGTCGTCGGACAACCGTTCGGTAACTTTTGCAGAAAATGCCAGTGTCACAGATTCGGTTGTCTCGCAGCAGATTGAAAACGCTGCCACTCCTCTAACGCAGTTCTCTGTCTTGTCCCCGGCATTTACTAAGAATGGATTTACCTTCACTGGATGGAACACGTCAGCGGATGGAACTGGTACTACCTATCTAAATGGTGCTCTATATGGTTTTGGCAGCAATCTGACTCTTTACGCACAGTGGACACAAAACACCACGACAACAACGACATCAACCACCGCGACGACTCTTCCAATTTCGATGTTTACAGTGAGCTTTAACGATGGCGGGGGAACTGGAGTGCTCAACGCCGTCACGGTGACGTCGGGTTCATCGGTGCAATTGCCGAACTCTGGTTCGCTGACTTATCAGGGTTTTGCCCAAACCGGCTGGTTTACGGCGTCGACTGGTGGCACGTCGGTGGGCCTTGGTGGTGCTTCGTTCATCCCGACCTCTTCAATCACCCTTTACGCCCAATGGGTGGCTGGCGTTGCGGTAACGATTTCATTTTCAGCGAATGGGGGCACAGGGACAATCGCCTCAATCTCATCGCCGGCGGGCTCGTCACTGACGCTTCCAACGGGGTTGGGCCTACTTGACACTGGCTTCGTATTCTCTGGCTGGAGCCCGTCTTCAACTTCTCAATCCATGGTGTACTCGCCGAGCGCTCCATACCTCGTGGCGAGTGGGGCCACTCTGTACGCCGTGTGGACAGTAGCGGCCAAAGCTCCTGTGGTCTCGAGGCTCGCGGGAGCGGTCGGACCGTTCTTGCTAGGTTCATCGGTGCTCGGTGCGACTCTGAAATCACAGATTCACAACATCGCGAACGGTATGAAGACTAGAGACTACGCGTCGACCTCAATGTTCGGCTATGCCCTCGCGAACGAAAAGGGTGCCCATGCCAACACGCTGAGTGCGCGCAGGGCGACGGCGGTTGAAAACTACCTTCGGGGCGTGCTCGTTACGATGCACGTCGAGCCAGTTGTGATGCACGCGACGGGAGAAGCTCTGATCAAAGGTACGAGCAACACGGCATTCCGTCGCGTCGAAGTGTTNNGGGCAACGGCGCGCGCGAAGGTCAACCTCGGTAAAGCACGAGGGGCACGCCGCCATGGGTGGCGGAGGTGTCGTTGCTTGTCCATTGCGACGACGGATGGCCATCATGGGCTTGACCACGAAAAAGAACAGCGCCGCAGCGACCATGAGCAGGGTTATGACCGCGTTGATGACCAGTCCATACTGAAACTCACTGTGGTTGACCGTGAAGTTCAGTCCTGAGAAGTTGGCCTTGCCGAAGATCGCCGCGATGAGCGGGGTCAACAAACCCGCGACGAACGCTGTCACGACCGCGGTGAATGCGGCCCCCAAAGCCACCGCGATGGCGAGATCCACCACGTTGGCTCGGAAGGCAAACGCCTGGAACTCCTTGAGCATCCCTTCGGATTTCTCTTTTGCTTTCATACTTCCTCCTTCGTGCCGGTGGAGGGATTCGAACCCCCGACCTGACGATTACAAATCGC
>DKEO01000071.1:0-13563 GCA_002452255.1 Ferrimicrobium sp. UBA6820 | reverse complement strand
GCGGCCTTCATCGTCCTGTTGCTCGGCTTCGTGGCGTTTCGAATCTTCATGATCGGACGCAACGCGAAGGACACCATGGGTCGGTTGCTCTGCCTGGGGATCTTCATCTTCTTCGCGTTCAGTTGCTTCGAGAACATCGGCATGACCATGGGCATCATGCCCGTCACCGGTATCCCGCTTCCCCTGCTCAGTTATGGCGGATCAGCGGAACTGGTGTTCTTCGTCGCGGCGGGCGTCGTGCTTTCGGTCTCGCGTCGTAGCGGCAATTAGTCTTGGTTTCGATGAGCGACGCCGACGTGACCCCCGAGGTCGATGACACCCCAGTTCAAGTGTCGGTTCCCGACAACCACCAGGCCGACCACGAGCAAGTCCACGAGAGCGACGGCGAGGCTGACCACGAGGGCGACGGAAAGAGTGATGTCGCACCTAGCGAGGTGGTCGAGGTAACGAACGAGTCGGTCTTTCGCGTGATGACCGTCGAATCGGTGACCTTCGACCTGGGCGACACCTCGCCCCATGTCCACCTCATGGAGAGCGAGGCGCCCTACCGCCACCTCAGCGTGCCGATTGCCCTACCCGAGGCGCAAGCGCTGTACGCGGCGTTGACGTACATGACGGGTCGACGCCCCTCGACCCACGAGCTCGCTTCGGCGATCATCCGCCAGTTTCAGGCCGACATCATCGCGGTGCGCGTCACACGCTACGAGGCCGGTGTGTTCTACGCCGAGCTCGACGTCATGACCCCGCGGGGCCGAGAGGTCTTTGACGCCCGGCCCAGTGACGCGATCATCCTGGCGCTGCGTCAGGCGGTGTCGGCGCCGATCCTGTGCGACGAAGAGGTCCTGGGACAGTTCTTCGTCAGTTGAAGTCGAGCTCGAGCACCCGTCCGCCACGGAACTCCATGGCGTTCTCGTCCGAGATGCGCAGCAGTATCGCCACGATCAGGTAGTTGGCCACGAGCGAACTGCCGCCGTAGGCCATGAAGGGCAGCGTGATGCCGGTAAAGGGCAGGATTCGCAGTACGCCCGCCATGATGAAGAACGCCTGGAAGCCCATGGTCGCGGTGAGAGCCGCCGCGGTGAGGCGCACGAAATCCGAGTGAGCCTGTTGGGCGATACGAAATCCCTCACCCACGAACGCGACGAAGAGACAGAGCACGAGGATGATGCCGAGGAACCCGAGTTCCTCGCCGACCGCGGCGAAGATCATGTCCGAGGTAATGAAGGGGATGTTGCCCGACTGACCGAGTCCGAGACCAGTACCGGTGATGCCACCCGCGGCGAGTGAGAACCAACCGAGTCCCAATTGATCCGAGATGGCCCAGTGCGCGGCTGACCACGGGTCGAGCCAGAAGCCGATGCGCGTGTGCACCTGGGTGAAGTAGCGCGCGGCCACGTAGGCGCCGCCCGCGAAGAGCCCCATGCCCAGTACGACGTAGGTCTTGAGGCCGGTGGTGACCCAGAGCAGTGAGATGAACAACGCGAACAACAACAACGCGAAGCCGATGTCGTTCTCGGCCCCGAGGATCGCGAGCGAGAACCCCCACGCGGCGACGATCGGCAACAGCGTGCGCGGCGGCACGATCAGTCTCGGACCAAGACGTTGGGTCGGCGTCGAGAGTAGTTCGCGGTTCGACGCGAAGTAGGAAGCGAAGAAGAAGGCGAGCAGGATCTTGGCCAGTTCGATGGGCTGGAACGAGATTGGTCCTACCACGACCCACAGGCGTGCGCCGTTGATCTTCTCACCCACGTGCGGCACGAGCGGCATCAGCATCAAGAGGATCGCCGCGCTGAGGGTGAGGTAGCGGTAACGATCGAGGTCGCGCACGCGTCGCACGAACTTGAGGGTGAGCACGACGCCCACCGCACTCACGAGGAACCAGAGTGCCTGGTAACTCGCGTTGGTCGGGTTCCAGCGCGCGATCTCGACGTAGCCAATGCCGTTGAGCAACGTCGCGATCGGCAAGAGCACCTGGGAGGCGTGGGGCGCGTAGTGGCGGATCGCCACGTGCATCCCCAGTGAGATCGCGACGATGCTGGCGAGAAAGAGCCAGATTCGAGGTGGCATGTGACCCTGGGCACCGTAGGACGCCAGCACGTAGAACGCGGTCACGATGATCCAGGCGAGCGCCATCAGTCCCAACTCGGTTGAACGTGACGTCTTGGTGACGGTTGTTTGACTGTAGGGAGGCGGGCTTTTGCTCAAGGATTTCGCCACGAATCAACAGTAGCCGTAACATGTTCGCTACGACTTTCATTGAATGAGAAAGAGAACGCCAGATGCCGATCGACCTCCTCGCGTACGGACCCGAGCGGTTCTCGAGTCGCGAGCTGTCGAGGCTCGAGTTCGGTGCACGTCTCTTGGACCTCGCCGACGACCAGCGACTGCCGATCCTCGAACGCTTCAAGTTCGTGGCGATCTTCGCGGACATGGTCGACGAGTTCTTCCAGGTGCGCGTGGTGAGTCTCGAGGACAAGGTCGCCGCCGGCGTGCAGACCCCGTCGGTCGACGGTATTCGTCCTCGTCAACAACTCTCGGCCATCCGAGAACGCGTGCTGTCGCTCGTCGAACGTCAAGACCGCATCGTGCTCGACGCGTTGTTGCCGGACCTAGCCCTACACGGCATCGAAGTGGTGCACTACCGCGACCTCGACGACGTGGAGAAGAAACGTTTGACCAAGTACTTCGACGAGAACGTGTACCCGGTTTTGACGCCGCTCGCGGTCGACCCGGGTCATCCGTTCCCCATGATCTCGAACCTTTCGCTCAACATCGCCGTGACCGTCCGTGACGACAGCACCGGCGAGGAGCGCAGCGCGCGCGTGAAGGTCCCCAACTCGCTGCCGCGCTTCCTCCAGGTCGCCGAGAATCGCTGGTGCCTGCTCGAGGACCTCATCATGGAGAACATCGGCCAGCTGTTCCCGGGCATGCGCATCGGACGAGCCGACTTGTTTCGGGTCACGCGCAACGCGGACCTCACACTCGAAGAGGATGAGGCGGACGACCTCCTGGTGGCCCTCGAGGTCGAGTTGCGCCGTCGTCGCTTCGGCGAGGCACTGCGCGTGGAGATCCAAAGTGGCATGTCACCCGACTACCTCGAACTGCTCGTCGCCCAGCTAGAGCTCGACCCGTCGAACGTCTACGTCACCGACGCACCGCTCGGTCTGCACGACCTCTGGACGCTCTACGCCATCGACCGGCCCGACCTGAAGGGCGAGGGGTGGTCGCCCATCACGCCCAAGCGGCTACTCGACGGAGACCACGTGGGCGACATCTTCGCCGCGATCCGCGAGGGAGACATCCTCTTGCACCACCCCTACGAGTCGTTCACCGACTCCGTGGAGGTCTTCATCGCCCAGGCGGCGAATGATCCCAGGGTCGTGGGCATCAAGCAGACGTTGTACCGCACGTCGGGTGACTCACCGATCGTCGCCTCGCTCATTCAGGCCTCCGAGCGTGGCAAGCAGGTCGTGGCGCTCGTCGAGCTCAAGGCGCGCTTTGACGAAGCGGCCAACATCGAGTGGGCCAAGGCTCTCGAAGACGCGGGCGTGCACGTGGTCTACGGCGTGGTCGGACTAAAGACCCACTCCAAGACGGCCCTGGTCGTGCGCAGCGAGGGTGACGCGACCGTTCGCTACGCCCATATCGCGACGGGCAACTACAACGCCACGACCGCGCGACTCTACGAGGACTTCGGGTTGCTGACCTGTGACCCCGAGATCACCCACGACGTGGGCGAGTTGTTCAACTTCCTCACCGGCTTCGCGCGCAACGGCGCCTACGAGAAGCTCATCGTGAGTCCCACCTCGACGCGCACGCGCGTGATCGAACTCATCAACGCCCAGCGTGACGTCGGCGCGAGTGGCCGCATCGCCATAAAGGTGAATGGTCTCACCGATCCGTCGATCATCGACGCACTCTACGAGGCGAGCGCCGCGGGCGTGGAGATCCGTCTCGAGGTGCGCACGCTGTGCTGCCTGCGTCCAGGCGTGAGCGAGCTCTCCGAGAACATCACGGTGCACAGTCTGGTGGGCGAGTTCCTCGAACACTCGCGCGTGTTCATCTTCGGTCGGCCCGGCTACGGGTCGTACTCGGTGTTCATTGGTTCGGCGGACCTCATGGAACGCAACCTGGACCGTCGCGTCGAGGTCATGGTCCCCATCGAGGACCCGCTACTGCAGGCGGAACTCCAGGACGCCTTCGAGATCACGTGGCGCGACGACCTGTTCACGTGGGCGCTCGGTACCGATCGTCGCTGGCGTCGACTTCAGCCGGTCAATCTCTTCTCAGCCCAGGCCGAGTTCAAGCGTCTGGAGACGTCGCTGTCCCGTACGGTCCCTCAGCTTTGAGAGGTCCTCGTCGCCACTGGAGACTCGCGTAGGCGGCGCCGCCCACGGGAATCGGAATCCAGAAATTCACGAGACGGTAGGCGAGTACCGCAAGAATCGCGCCGCTGCGCGGCACGCCGAAACCAGCGAGCGTCGCGATGAGTACCCCTTCGATGATGCCGAGTCCACCCGGGGTGATCGGGATGGCGGCGAAGATGTTGGCGAGTCCGTAGGCGACGAGCAAGTCGATCGGCGAGATGACGGAGCCGAAGGACCAGACGAAGACCCACAGGCACGCGGCGTCGAGCACCCAGTTGAGACCCGCCCAGGCGAAGGCCCACCAGAGCGTGCGACGGTTGTTGATCAGCAACGTGATGCGCTCGGCAACCTTCTTCAACACCTCAGAGACCTTGTCCGGGTTGAGCACGGGGATGTGTCGCGCGGCGGCGCGAAGCCATCGGTCGGCGTGACGTTGACCTCTCGTGATCAACAGGATCGTGCCGAAGAATGCCAGCAGCAAGAAGACGCCCGCGAGCGCCGCGAATCCGTACGCGGGGTTAAAACCGTTGAGGGGGATCGAGATCACCAGTGCGAACCAGAAGATCAGATTCAACACCACTGCGGACCCGGCGCCCTGGGCCGCGAGTCCAAAGACGTTGGTCTCCTTGGGCACGCCGAGTTCGTTGAAGATGCGGTAACTAAGCGCACCCGCGGGTGCGGTGCCGCCGGGCACCACGTGGCCGATCGCGAGTCCGGCGAGGTCGACGCGCAGCGTGTTGTAGCGACTCGGGGCGTAGGGGTACAACACGGTTCGGGTCAACTCCACGTAGGCGAAGATCGCCGCCGCCTCGCACACGATCGCGAAGACGACGATGAAGGGGTTGAGCTCGGCGAGCAGGTGAATGGCGGGTCGCGCTGAGGCGAACTGGGGTAGGACCAGGTACTCGAAGACGAAGACCAGACAGCCGACGCTGAGGATGATACGTATTTCTCGGGGCATGACAAAGCGCTTCTTCGGGACCTCGCTGCTCATAAGAGTTCGCTAAACGCGTCGCTTTCCTCGGGCTGATGGCGTGCTTCGATCATTGCAGTCTACGTGAACTCACTAGAATTCTCTGGTGCGCACGCTCGTGGTATTGCCCACGTATAACGAGATTTTGAACGTTGAGTCGATGTTGCGCGCGCTTCGTAACTCGGTGCCCGCGGCGAACATCTTGGTGGTCGACGACGGCAGCCCCGACGGGACGGGCAAAAAGGTGATCGAACTCGCCGAGGAACTCGAGTGCATCGACGTCCTGCAGCGCGGCGAGAAGAGTGGACTCGGCGGCGCCTATCGCGCGGGTTTCGCGTGGGGAATTGAACACGGTTTCGACCATTTCGTCGAGATCGACTGCGACTTCAGTCACGATCCCGCGGCGTTACCGACCTTGCTCGCCGCGGCCGAAACGCACGACGTCGTCATCGGGTCGCGTTACGTCAAGGGGGGTCACATCCCCCAGTGGACGTTTCTGCGACGATTCATTTCGCGCGGAGGTAATCAGTACGCGTCGATCATGCTAGGCCTCAAGGTGGCGGACTCGACGGCGGGCTATCGCGTGTATTCGAAGGACGCACTCGAGAGGATCGGTTACCAGACGGTGAGTGCCAACGGGTACGGTTTCCAGATCGAAATGACCTACCGGGCCCGTCGCGCGGGTGTCACGATCATCGAGGTGCCGATCTCGTTCACCGACCGCGAACTCGGCGAGTCCAAGATGTCCGGCGCCATTGTGGGTGAGGCTTTGTTTCTGGTAACCGAATGGGCGCTCTTTCGCCCCTTCGGTCGCACGCCGCACTAGACGCGGTCCACGAGCACCGACGACAGCACGCTGGCTAGTTTGTCCTTGGTCTCTTCGCGTTCGGCGATGGGATCGGATTCACTGACGATTCCCGCGCCCGCCCACGCTTCGAACTCGGTGCCGCTCACCATCACGCCCCGGATGCCGACCCACCATTCACCGTCGCCGTTCGCGTCGAGCCACCCGACGGGCCCCGCGTAGTGACCGCGGTCGTGCTGCTCGAGTCGACAGATCAAGTCGTAGGCGCTCGCGCGCGGAATGCCGCCGACCGCGGCGGTGGGGTGCAACAGCCGAAGGACCTCGAGCGCGTCGGGCGCCGTCGAGCTGGTCGCGTGTCCGCGGACCCAGGTGCCGAGGTGCGCCACGGTACGCAGCGACACGATCGATGGTTCGGCGTCGGCGGTGATGTCGTCGTAGTGATCAGAGAGCGTCGTCACGACGTCGTCGACCAGCACGGCGTGTTCGTGGAGGTTCTTCGTGCTGCCGAGCAACCAGTTCTGATAGTCGTCGGGCGCGACATTGGGCGGCAGTGAGATGGTCCCCGCGAGCGGGTGGCATTCAATGGACGTCCCCTCGCGACGAGCAAGCAGCTCGGGACTGGCGCCTACGAAGCGACGGCCGTCGGCGGTGGGCATGGAATAGATCGTGCAAATCGGCTCGCGTTGGCGAAGCCGCTGGGCGATGGAAGCGGGGTCGAGCGGGTCGGACACCGACCCCAGGACCGCACGCGCGAGGACCACTTTGTCAATCTCCTTTCGGCGAAGGATTTCGACGGCGAGTGCGACGTTGTGCGCGTATTCCTCGGGGGTGGGCTGATACGTGATCGAGCGGACGTTCTGGGTCTCCTGCATCGCCGGTGCCACGTCAGTGAGTAGCGCGCGAAAATCGTCCGAGCCTTCGAGTTCGCACAGCCAGGCGTCGCCGTCGCGATCTTGGGTGATCGTGTAGCGCGGCACGTCGAGCTGTCCGCGAGCGTTGCGGTCGAAGGGCAATGAACCGAACGCGACGACGCCGGTACCGGTGGGACCGTCGTCACCGCTCAAGTGATACGCGCGTAGCAGGGCGACCGCGTCGGTAGGTTCGTCGAGGTCGCTCAGGGAGATCGAAGCCGCGACGCCCCCGAATCCCACGCGCAACGTGGTCGTCGTCTCGATCAGCCATCCGTCACGTGCTCCCACGGCGCGCAGGGCCTCGCGCGACTGGGGCTCGATGAGGGTGCGACGGAATCTCACACGGACCTCGTGGCGATGAACTGCTGGCTGAGACCGCCCATGACGCGTCGATGGTTCACGGCACTGAAACCTGAGCGGCGAAGCATGCGCGCGATCTCCTCGCTGCTCGGCAAGTAGGCGGTCGACGCGGGCAGGTAGTGATAGGCCGCGCGGTCCGAGACGAGCGAACCAATGAAGGGCACGACCCGGCGAAACCAGATCCGAAAGCCCGTGCGTAAGAGTCCCGAGCGCGGCTCGGCGACCTCGAGCAGTGAGAGGCGTCCGCCGCTACGCGTGACCCGGGCCATCTCGTCGAAGGTGGCGGCGAGGTCGGTGAAGTTGCGCAACGCGTACCCGCAGGTGATCCCGTCAAAGCCAGCGTCGCGGAAGGGGAGGTGAGAGGCGTCCGCTTGGACGGGGTACTCGAGGGACCGGCCCGCGTGCAGCATCCCGAAGCTCAAGTCAGTGGCGACCGCTCGCTGACCCTGGCGGCGCAATTCGCGCGTGAAGTCACCGGTGCCCGCCGCGATGTCCAGTACCAAACTTGCGGGCGGTAGGCGAAGGTCGGCGACGGCCCGGCGTCGCCAGCGAGCGTCCAGACCGAAGGTCATCAGTTTGTTCACGAGTTCGTAGCGCCCCGCGATGGCGTCGAACATGGCGCGGACTTGACGAGTCTTCTCCTCGCCCTGGGGAAGTTGAGTGTTCGTCACGGTCTCAGAAGTAGTAGCGAAAGACGACTTGGGCGACGCAGCTGGGCTTGACGGTGTCCTTCACTTCGACGGTGACGTCTAAGGCGACCTGCACCCCTCCGGTGACGTCTTCGACCGAAGCGAGCGTGGCACCCGCGCGGATCTCCGAACCTACGAGCACCGGACTGGTGAAACGGACCTTGTTGGCGCCGTAGTTGACGCCCATCTTCACGTTGTCGACGTGCATCACGCCGCCGAGTAATACCGGGATCAGCGACAGCGTCAGGTAACCGTGCGCGATGGTCTGGCCGAAGGGCCCGTTCCTGGCGTGCTCGGGATCGACGTGGATCCATTGGTGGTCGCCGGTGGCGTCGGCGAACAAGTTGACTTGTTCCTGGGTGACCGTGATGTACTCGGAGTACCCGAGGTGTGAACCAACGAGTGACTTCAGTTCCTCGCTACTCGTCACGTGCGTGACCATATCCACCTCCCAAGAAACTCTACCTTTGGGTGCTCTGTTGACGGACGCTGGAGCCGTACCCCTAGGATTGCCCCGTGAGTGCCGGACACCCCGAAGAGCATCACCGCCAAATATCTGGAGGATGGATACGCGCGGCGATCTTTGGCGTGAGTGACGGTCTGGTAACCAACATCTCGTTCCTCTTGGGATTCGCCGGCGCGGACCCGGGTCACAACGTCGTGCGACTCGCTGGACTCGCGACCCTCGTCGCGGGAGGTTTTTCCATGGGCACCGGCGAGTACTTGTCGATGCGCGCCCAAAAAGAGCTCTTCGAGTACGAGATCGGCGTCGAACGTCGCGCTCTGGCCGAGAGTCCCGAAGCGGAGCGACTAGAGCTTCGTGACTTGTTCGTCTCTCGGGGCATCGACGCCACCCTGGCCGAGCGCTTGTCGGTGGATCTGATGCGCGATCCCGATATGGCCCTGTCCACCCACGCCCGAGAGGAACTTGGCGTGGATCCCACGGCGACTGGCAAGCCGATCGCCGCGGCCTTCTCGTCACTGGGTTCGTTCGCCGTCGGCGCGTTCATACCGCTCATCCCTTGGCTCTGGGGCACGACGGGTAACCCGATCCTCTGGTCGGTGGTGTTCGCCGCCGTGGGCTCAGTCCTTGTGGGCGGGGCGATCGGCAACATGACCCGACGCGGCACGCTGCGCTGGGCGACTCGCCAGCTCGTCATCACCGCGATCGCGGCGGGCGTCACCTACGGANNAGGCGTCGGCACGCACTAGCGAGTAAAGCGCAAGAGGCGATCCTCGCGACGCAGTTGGAAGCCGAGTGATTCGTAGAGTTTGCGCGCACCCGCGTTGGACTCGTCCACGAAGAGCACGGCCTCGCCGACGCCCTTCTTTCGCAAGGCCGCGAGTCCCTGGGTCACCATGACCTTACCCAGCCCGCGTCCTTGGAACGCGGGGTCGACCGAGACCACGTAGATCTCGCCGAAGCGGTCCGGGTGCAGTTCGTGGACCTTGGTCCAACACGACGCGGCGAACTTGCCGTCGATCTCGAGCAGCAAGAAACCCGAAGGGTCGAACCAGGGTTCGTTGGTCCTCTCGTCGAGGTCCACGCGCGACCATGCGCCCTGCTCGGGGTGGTCGGCGAAGGCTGCGTTGTTCTGGGCGAGCCAGGCCTCTTCGTCGCGGCCCGGCTCGAAATTACGAAGCACGGCGCCTTCGGGTACGTCGACGGCCGGAACCGGTAGGCGCAGCCCGAGGAGTTGCAGCGTGCGTATGGGGTCGCCGCGGTCGGCGCGGTTAAGTCCGCGCGTCCACCAGTCAACAGACTCATGTCTCTCGAGTACCGCCGTCAGCAGGTCGGCGTCAAAGCCGCCACCGCACATCTCCACGGTCACGTGCTTGATGCCGTTGACGACCGCGAACTGGGCGAGGGTACCGTGCTGGTAGCGCAACCAGTGCTCACCCGGCCACCCGTGTACGACGATGCGGCGCCGACCTTCGTCCATCGCTTCGCGCCCGAGTTCGGCTTCGGTGCGGTTGAGCAGGTTGAGGACCTCGAGGCGTTGTTCGCCCGACAACACGGTGGTGCATTGCCACGGATCGCCCATGTAGGCAGGTTATCGGTCCCTACTTGACCCGACTCGCGACACGGTTGAGTCGACGTAACAGGGCGCCCACCGTTCGTTCGGCCGCGACCAATTCGGTGTAGACGTCACCGTCCATGCGCGCGCCCTCGGTCTCGACGAGGTGCGTGATCCGCGCGGAGAGCTCGTTCATCGACGAAGTGATTGTGTTCAGTTCGTTCTGCATGGACACGGTGTTGGCCTCTGGAAGGTTTTTGGTCGTTGGCGCCTACTGTAATGGTCGATGAGTATTGAACGCACCTTCGAAGAACGAGAACCCTTTCTCTGGTCGCGCCTCGCGGTGCGGGGACCGGCGAGCGAGACGTTCCTGCAGGGTCAGCTCAGTCAGGACCTCGTGGTGCTCGGCGAGTCCGGTGGGTGGTCCTCGTTGCTCGAACCAAACAGCGACGTGCTCGCCACGTGCTACGTACACGCGATCGCGGACGGTTACGAACTGCTGGTGGCGCGGTCGTTGGGTGAACGGGCGCTCGCGCGACTGCGACGCTTTCACCTGCGCGTGCAGTGCACGATCGAACTCGAAGACGTCGCACGAGGACCCTTCAACACGGTGGGAGAGCAGGTCGAACAGCGCGAGCCCGGCCCCGCGGAATTCGTTGGTCTCAGCCCCCAGTGTTACGGCGAATCCTTCGTCGAGCGGATGGTGTCGTTCACCAAGGGCTGTTTCACCGGCCAGGAACTCGTCGCGCGACTCGACGCGCGTGGCGCGAGCGTACCGTGGCGCTTCGTGCGCGCTCAGGGTCCCACGCTCGAGGTGATCGATGCGGTCCTGAGCGCCAAGGGCCCTCCACGCCCCCAGGGGCTGAGCGGCGTGACCAGCGCGGTGCGACGCGACGCCGGTCTGGACGCGCTGGGCTTCATCCATCGCAGTGCCGTCGAGGGCCTGGACGACGTCGACGAACGCGTGCAGGTCACGGTCATTGACTAGGGCGGGCGTCGGCGCGGAATTAACCTTGGTCAAGGAGGCACGACGTGCGCTTTAACACTGAGGGACTCTTCATCAAGGTTTCGGGCATCACCAGCGAGCAGGACGCGCTGTTCGCAATCGGCCTGGGCGCGAGTGCGGTGGGCTTCGAGTTCGGCCCCACGCCACGACGGATCACACCCCAAGAAGCCAGTGACATCGTGCGTCGTCTGCCCCAGGGAGCGATCTCGGTGGGCGTCTTCGTGCACGAACTGCCCCAGAAGATCGTCGAGGTCGCCAACACCCTGGGACTCTCCGCGGTCCAACTCGACGGTCCGATCAGTGCGGCGTCGCTCGCGTGGGTCGCCGAGCGTGTCACCACCGTCATCCGAACGTTGCCCAACGCCGAGGTAGTCAGAGAGACGAGGTCGATCGAGGGCGTGGACTATTTCTTGTTGCCCGAGGACGACGACGTCGAGCGCCTGCGCGACTGTCTCGAGGTCTTCGCCGACCGCAGCATCCCCACGCCGCTGATCGCCTCGGGAGGGCTCGACGCGTCCAACGTCGTCGAGGTCGTCCAGAACTACCCGGTCTGGGGTGTGGACGTGCGCGCGGGCGTGGAACTCGAACCCGGACTGAAGGATCCAGCGCTGCTCGGTGACTTCATCGCGAACGCGCGCTGGGCGAATGCCAACGCCTACGTTGAGCGACAGCGCGAGGAGTGGCGAAACTTCTAGGCGACGTAGCGGCGAAAGAGCACGCAGCCGTTGTGGCCGCCGAAGCCAAAGGAGTTGGAGAGCACGACTTCGATGTCACCGTGACGTGGCGCACCGGTCACGACGTCGAGTCCGACCTGAGGATCGATCTCGTCGGTCCCGGCCGTGGGTGGCATCAGTTGCTGTTGAAGGGTCAGGACCGACGCGACGCCCTCGAGGGCGCCGGCGGCGGCGAGACTGTGGCCGAGGTGGCCCTTGATCGAGGTGACCGGCGGCGAATGCTCGCCGAAGACCTTGCGCACGGCCACCGCCTCGGCGAGGTCGTTGAGGGGGGTCGAGGTGCCGTGGGCGTTGATGTGCGAGACCTCGGCGGGGGTGATACCCGCGTCGGCGAGGGCGATCTGCATGCAACGTATGGCGCCGTTGCCCTCGGGGTCGGGCGCGGTGATGTGGTGCGCGTCAGCCGTCGATGCCGCGCCGATCACCTCCGCGAAGATCGTCGCTCCACGTTCGTGCGCGTGATCCCAGTCCTCGACGATCAAGATCCCCGCCCCCTCGCCCATGACGAAACCGTTGCGGGTGGCGTCAAAGGGACGCGAGTGACCTTCGTTGCTGAGTGCGGTCATGTTGCGAAAGCCCGCTTCGGCGATCTCGACGATGACCGCCTCGGCGCCACCGGCGACCACGACCGGACAGCGCCCACTGGCGACGAGACGCGCGGCGTTGCCGATCGCGTGGGTGCCCGCGGCGCACGCCGTCGTGACCGTTTCGCACGGTCCACCGAGTCCGAAGCGCATCGACACGGCGGCCGTGGCGGCGTTGGGCATCATCATGGGAATCATGAAGGGTGAGATTCGGTCGGGACCCTTCGCATTGAGCACACCCACTTGGTCGAGGATCGTCTGCAGTCCGCCGATGCCCGTGGTGACGATGCTGCCCGCGTCCACCATCGGCCCTTCGAGGCCACTCTGCTTCCAAGCTTCGTCGGCGGCGATGAGCGCGTAGAGCGTGAACGGGTCAAGACGACGAAGCTCCTTGGGTCCGCCGATGTGCGACGCGTCAAAGGGCGCGATGCGTTTGGAGAGGGGAGCGGTGTCCTTGATCAGCGCCGCCCACAGTGCGTCCACGCCCACGCCCGCGCACGTCAGCGCACCGAGACCGGTGACGGCAACTCGGCGACCTTGCACCGGACCCGAGGGGGTCGTGGCGACGTGCACTACAGCTTGGCGTAGATCAGTTCGAAGGCCTCGCCCACGGTACGGATCTCCTTGAGCTCGTCCTCGGCGACTTCGATTTCGAAAGTCTCTTCGAGGGCCATGACGAGTTCAACCAGGTCCAAGCTGTCGGCACCCAGGTCCTCGAAGGACGTCGTGAGGGTCACTTGGGACGGGTCCACGGCGAGGACTTCGACGGCGTTGTCGGTGAATTTCGTGAGTGCTTCGTTACGATCCATGGATACCCCTTATTTTCTGTCGCTTCATGGTACTAAACGCACCGAATGACTCTAGTGACCTACTGGCCTAGTGAGAGTCCTCCGTCGGCGCACAGCACCGCGCCGGTGATGTAGCGGGCGTGGTTACCCGCGAGAAACCCCACCACACCAGCGATATCGGCGGGCTGACCGATGCGGCCCATGGGGATCATCGCGGCCATCGTATCCTTGGCCGCGCCGAGCTCGCTGGTCATCTCGGTCTCGATGAGTCCCGGCGCGACGACGTTGACCGTGACGCCTCGCGTAGCGACTTCCTTCGCGATGGCGT
>DKEO01000039.1:0-108237 GCA_002452255.1 Ferrimicrobium sp. UBA6820 | reverse complement strand
CGCGGGAGCCCTCTCGATTGCGAGCCGGTAAAGTGTCGCCGCGTCTCTCACATGGACTGCGGGCCAACGGTTGGCTCCATCGCCGACATAGCCCGACACGCCCTTGACCTTGGCTGCGGCAATCAGCTGGGGTATGAAGCCATGACGGTCGCCCCGCCCGTGCACGGAGCGGGGCAACATGACAAGACAGGACCGTACGCCATTTTCCGCCAGAGCAAGTGCCACCTTCATGTTGGTTACGCGCGCAGCGATTGGTCCGGCAGCGATAAGTTCGTCCCGCTCAGTTGAAAGTCGACCTGGCGTCACGAGAGTTCCGCCGGTGATCAGCAGGGGTTTACTGGTTCCGGCGAGTGCCTTCGCGAACGTGTCAATGGCGTTGGCGTCGATAGTAGTAGCCGTCTCACTCACGCTGGGTACGACGAAGGCCAAGTGAATGACGCCGTCGCTTTCAAGGGCGCCCTTGGCCAACACATCAGTGTCGCCAAGGTCGCCGCGCAGCACCTCGGCACCCCTTTCGACAACGATTTTGGCGGAGGCATCCGAGCGTGCTAATCCGAGGACTTCATGTCCGGAACTTAGGAGTTCAGGAACTAGAGCCGAGCCAATCCAACCGGACGCGCCGGTGACGAAGATGCGCATGAGAAATCCTCTCTATCTCGAAACACCACTGAAGGGTGCCCGAAGTGATGAGACAAAGTCCTATCACTGTAGCACAGTGATAGGACTTTGTGTCATCATTAGACTTTGCTCATGAGTCGATGGGAACCTGAAGCCAGAGAACGATTGGTTCGTGCCGCACTCGACCTCTTTGCCGATCAGGGATACGACAGAACAACCGTCGCCGAGATCGCCGAGCGAGCCGGACTGACCAAAAGTACCTTCTTTCGGTACTTTCCAGATAAGCGCGAGGTGCTGGCCGCCGGCCAGGACACGCTTTGCAAGTTGATTGAAGAAGGCATCGCTACGGCGCCAACGTCAGCAACGCCGCTCGACGCCGTGGAGGCGGCCCTCGATGCAGCATCGACCGCTTTCATCCCTGAGCGGCGAGACCTTGGGAAAAAGATGTACGCAGCCATTGCCACGAGTAGCGAGCTGCAAGAGCGTGACGCCCTCAAGCGTCTCGAGTTGGCCAACGCGATGGAAAGGGCGCTCGAAAATCGAGGTTTTGACGAAACAACCGCAAGTCTCGCAGCTGAACTTGGAATTCTCGCCCTTAAGCGAGCGCAAAGAAACTGGTCCAAATCAACGAACTCCACTGCGTTCCGCGACATCGCCCGTCAATCGCTTCAAGAACTGCGTGCCGCCAACGCCAAACTTAGTTAGCGCTGGTTGAATTCAAGTCAACGCATTCTGGACTAATCGCAACAAGAATCGGCGTATTATTTCAGATCTCATTGACGATCACGATTGTGAGCACAAGGGACTGCGGAAGCTTGCCCGCTTCGCTGGTCTGGTCGCTAACTCTTCCAACCACCATGACTGGAACTGACTCGCAACGTATTCAGTTAGATCAAATTCGGCCTCAACATGGTACCGCCCCTGATTGATAATGGGCATAATTATGCTATCTTTATGGCATGAGTAGAACACGGGTGAGCACGACGGTTGATGGCGAACTACTGGCAAAGGCTCGGCGTCTACGAGCGAACCTAAATGACGCTGCGTTGCTTGATGAAGCCCTCGGCGCCCTCGTCGCTCGTAATCGTGCCAGTGAGATTGACAGTGCCTACGGCGCCTATGACGAAATGCCAATCGATGATTCCGACGAATGGGGCAACCTCGCTGAGTTTCGTGCTGGTGTTGCTGCCTCGTGACGCTAACGCCTTTGAGGGGTGAAATCTGGTGGTGCGAGTTGCCGGAGATTCAACGTAGGCCAGTGGTCGTGATGTCGCGCGATGCGGCAATTCCGAGATTGCGGCGCACGTTGATCGCCCCTTGTACGACAACGATTCGCAATCTCCCAAGTGAAGTCATCCTCGAGCCCGGCGAGGATCCAATTGTTCGCCGTTGCGCCGTCAATCTCGATTCGCTCGAAAGCGTCTCGATCTCGATTCTCGTGGAGAGAATCGGACGCCTGAGCGATGGGCGAATGCGTGACATTTGTGCCGCCTTAGATGTCGCGGCAGGCTGTGGGGAGTGAGCTTTTTTCGCAATCTGTGAGCACTCTTCGGTACTGAGCCGACAATTGTCTTCTCCACTGCTCTTGACGGTGACTCATTGTTCGAGTTCAATTCGGCGGACTCGCAGAATCCTTCTGCGAAGACAAGAGACATCGTTCACGCAACGCCTTGCCGTGCTTCGAATTTCGATTTCTACCGATGGAGGCGTTCTCAGCTGAGTTTGCTGAACGTACTCGTGCTTAGAAGTTACGGATAGAACTCGCGTCTCATGTGGCAACGGCGAATCACTCGATGTCTTCGTCAGGCATTNNACGTTGGACGCCGATTTAGCCCACAATGCGTCTATTGGTTTTCATCAGGATTGATATCCACTATTTGGAGCGGGCGACGAGAATCGAACTCGCGTTCTCAGCTCGGGAAGCAGATAAACATACTGAAACGTCGTCGACGAAACACCTGATCAACTGGTAGTTCTACAGTGAAGATTCGCCGATAATCCAGTGCTGGGCACTCCATGGGCACTACAGATCTTCTGTTGAGCCCAACTCAAACTGATGTCAATTGTCGAAATTATTCGGGCGGGATACCAATAAACCAAAAGTGAGACCCGTAACGACAGCAGCCCCTTGCTTGCGCGAATTAAATCGTAGATGTTATTTTTGGCTGATGAAAAAACGGTACGTCCAAGTTGCCATAATTATATTGTCGGCGGTCGCTCCGGCTGGGGTGATTCCTATTGCCGCGAGTCCAGCGGCGCCATGGCCTCCCGATGGTCTTTATACGTCGAAAATTGTTCCAGGAGCCCCGTACGTCAGGTTCACAGTTGAGTATGGCGAAATCATCGTGGGACCAATCGGTGGCCCTGGATCAAAAATTGAAGGTGAAGTGGCATGTAATCCTTCACCACAACTATCGGCGACAAACCCAAGCGAGTTCAAATCAACCGGTCTTATTACCTTTTACTTGGGTAGTGAGGTCCTAACGCCCAAAGGAACATTCTCATTTAACAACACGACGGTTGGCAGTCCCACGCCCTACACATTCACGCTTAGCTTTACTGGTCATTTCAACAGGGGTACCATAATTCCCGGCAAGACGATCGCCGCGGTGGCCACGCTCTCCGCTCCTCAAGTCTGCGCCACTACGGCTCCTACAATGACGTTCGACCTCGTGTGGAAGTAGCAGAAAAGCACCAAAGTCCTTTCACAAAACCTTCCTTATACGACGTTCAGCTAGTCCAAGCAATCGACGCGTCAAATCAATCTGCTCGTACCATTCCATTCATTGCCCTAAAGACTGGTCCAATAAACGGGTACTGGCGCATTTGGAGCGGGCGACGAGAATCGAACTCGCGTTCTCAGCTTGGGAAGCTGATGTTCTGCCGCTGAACTACGCCCGCAATTGGTCAATGGTATCGTCACCGCGCACGGTCGCAACGTGGAATCGCGAAGTCGCCGATCATGTACCGTTCGAGAAGTGGTTTCTCACGCCGCCCGAAGGTCCACTTCGCGCCAAATCCTCGCTGGAACTACTTGATGGTGGGATGATCGTTGCAACATGCAATCGTCCTGGCCCACCCTTTGGCACAAACATCCCGGCGTTCGAACCGGCGAACAACTCACGCGAGGGGAGCGCGCGGCAGACCGAATGCGCAACATGATGGGTTCGTGGACTTTCGTCTTCGGTTTTTTCGCGGTGATGATTGCGTGGGCTCTCACGAACACCTTGTTTCTTGAGCACATCTTGCATAAGAAGGCTTTCGACCCATACCCATATATATTGCTCAACCTCTTTCTCTCGATGATGGCGGGCGTACAGGCGGCAGCCCTACTTATTGCGGCGAAGCGATCGGATTCGATCTCTTCTGAGGTCGCAGTGCACACTTCAATGAATACCGATGACATTAAGAAATTGATCCAAGAGAATACTGAATTGACCGCTCAGGTCAAGACCAACACAGACCTGCTCGAGGAGATCCATTTGCACGTCGCAAATATTGGTCTGAAGGTTGGCGCGGACATGGGAAGGTTCCCGCCCAAAGACCAGCCGGCTTCTTTCGAGTGAGGGGTCGCGGAATCCACCGAATTGCCTGATGAAGCGACAGCTCTGGAGTTCGGGACGTGGCACGCGGATGGCGATTTTGCCGGCGGGCAAGAGAAAGTCGGGAACTCACTAGGCACTATCGTTGCCATGGTTATGGTGCTCTCGGATCGGTCAATCAAAGAGGCCCTCAAGGAGGGTCGGATCATCATCGAGCCCCTGGGCGAGGACTGCATCCAACCATCTTCGGTAGATCTTCACATTGATCAACTATTTCGGGTCTTTCGCAATCATTCCCAGCGTGTCATCGACGTGCGCGACGCGCAAGAAGATCTCACCGAGCTGATTGACGTAGGTCCCACCGAGCCAATGATCCTGCACCCTGGGGAGTTCCTGCTCGGTTCGACCATTGAGCGCGTGGCATTACCCGATGACCTTGTGGCTCGACTTGAAGGAAAGAGTTCACTCGGGCGTCTTGGGCTACTGATTCATTCAACTGCGGGCTTCGTGGACGCGGGTTGGGACGGGCACCTCACCCTTGAACTTTCCAACGTCGCGAACCTACCGATAACGCTCTACCCGGGGATGAAGATCGGTCAAATCAGTTTTTTCGAGATGACGACTCCCGCCGATCGTCCGTACGGTTCTTCCGGTCTAGGTTCAAAGTACCGTGGACAACGCGGTCCAACAGCGAGTCGTTACTCGGAGAATTTCAAGAAGCCGTAGCGTCGATCATGGGGAGTAAACGGTGTTAGCTCGGATCATCATCGGACTGGGCGTAAGTGTGATCTGCTTCGTGATCGCGGGACGTCGCTTCTTCTGGCTCTCGCGCTTGATACGAAGCGGGCAACCGGCTCCTCGTCGCTGGCAGGGCTTTCGCAAAGTCAGTGAGGCCGAGGTCACCGAGGTCGCTGGCCAGCGCAAGATTCTGCGCTGGACCGTGCCGGGACTCGCACATTTCTTCACGATGTGGGGTTTCACGGTATTGATGCTCACGATCATCGAGGCGTACGGCTCGTTGTTTCAGCGAAGCTTTCACATCCCACTCATCGGCACGGATAACTGGCTGGGTTTCGTCGAGGACTTCTTCGCGACCGCGGTCCTGGTCTCGTTGGTCGTCTTCACCCTCATCAGGATCAAGAACGCCCCTTCGCGCAAGGAGCGCGCGAGCCGCTTCTTCGGCAGCCATCTGGGGGCCGCCTGGCTGGTGCTCTTCTTGATCTCGATGGTGATCGTCACGCTCCTGCTCTACCGCGGGGCCCAGGTGAACACCGGTTATTTCCCTTACGGGGACTCGAAGTGGGCTTTCGCGAGCCACGTCGTGGCAATGTGGCTGCATCCGCTGGGCGCCGGGGTGAATTCGGTGCTCGAGGCCTTCTTCCTGCTCGCCAACGTCACGGTGATCACCGGTTTTCTGGTCTTCGTCTCGTATTCGAAGCACCTGCACATCTTCCTCGCGCCGGTGAACATCGGCGTCTCTCGTCGTCCTCGGGCCTTGGGAGGACTGGACAAGACCCCCGACATGGACATGGAGCACGTCACCGAGGACACCGTCTTTGGAGCGGGCAAGATCGAAGACTTTACCTGGAAACAGATGCTCGACTTCGCAACGTGCACCGAATGCGGTCGCTGCCAGTCAGTGTGTCCAGCGTGGAACACCGACAAACCGCTGAGCCCGAAATTGTTGATCATGGGGCTGCGAGACAACATGTTCGCGTCGGCGGACCGACTGTTGTCGGGCGATTCGTCGATTGACGTGGCGACGCTGGTACCCACCACCATTGACCCTGACGTGCTGTGGTCGTGCACGACGTGCGGCAGTTGCGTCGAGCAGTGCCCGGTTGATATCGAGCACGTCGACGCGATTATCGACATGCGTCGGTACGAAGTCTTGATGGAGAGCCGGTTCCCGAGCGAAGCCAGTCTGCTGCTGCGCAACATGGAGAACCAGGGCGACCCGTGGGGACTGGGTGCGTCCAAGCGCACCGAATGGCTCAGCGCGCTTGATTTCGACGTGCCGATCGTCGACGGCGTCATTCCCGACGACGTCGAATATCTCTACTGGGTGGGTTGTGCGGGCTCACTGGACGAGCGCGGACGCAAGCAAGTGGAGTCGACGGCTCGCATGATGCACCGTGCAGGCGTGACGTTCGCCATCCTCGGACCACGGGAATCGTGTACCGGCGACCCGGCGCGACGGATGGGCAACGAGTACCTCTTCCAAGAGTTGGCCAAAGCCAACATCGCCACCTTGAACGAGGTAGGTGCGAAGAAGATCGTCGCGAGTTGCCCGCATTGCTTTAACACGATGAAGAACGAGTATCCGGCTCTCGGGGGCGACTTCGAAGTGATCCACCACGCCGAGCTGCTCAATCACCTCGTCGCGAACGGTCGGCTCGTGCCGGGTGTGGCGTATAAGGGCACAGTGACCTACCACGATCCGTGCTATCTGGGTCGCCACAACCGCGTCTTCGACGAGCCACGCAACGTGCTCGACGCCATTCCGGGCGTCAAGCAGGTCGAGATGGGCCGCTGTCGAGAAAAGGGCTTCTGCTGTGGCGCGGGCGGCGCGCGGATGTGGATGGAAGAGAACATCGGCAGTCGAGTGAACATGAACCGCACGCACGAGGCGCTCGATACCGGCGCCGACGTCATCTCCACGGCCTGCCCTTTTTGCATGATTATGCTCGATGATGCAGTAAAAGCCAACGGCAAGGCTGACGAAGTGTCCGTGCTCGACATTTCCCAGGTCGTCGAACGCTCGCTCGCGATCGCGGTTTCGAAACAGAACGAGGCCTGAAATCTGGGCGTTGTTCATACGCCCGAAACACTTCGCTAACGAAGTAGAAATCCTCAATTGACACACTGGTGCCATCAACTTGAGGTCAGCGTCGCCCTCTCCTAGAAATCAAAAGGAGTGGATGTGCTCACCGCAGTCACCAACATCCCATATCCCAGTTGGCTCAATCCAGCTGACAACACGTGGCAATTAGTCGCCGCGACGTTGGTCGGTTTGATGAGCCTTCCGGGCATTGCAGTGCTGTATGGCGGTCTCGTTCGAAAGAAGTGGATCGTCAACACGATGTTCATGACGTTCATGGCGTTCTCGATCACGCTCGTCGTGTGGATGCTTTGGGGTTACAACCTGGCCTTCGGACCCGCGTCGCACTTCGGCGCCACCGGATCGTTCTGGAGTAACTTCATTGGTCACTTCACGCCGCTCGCGACTTCGGGCTCGGAACAGGGACAAGCAGTCTCGGGTGCGAACACACTCATACCGTTCCACTTCCCGACCGCGACGCTGGCGTACTTCCAGTTCGTGTTCGCGGCGATCACGCCCATCCTCTTTTTGGGTGCCCTAGTCGGGCGTCTCAAGTTCAAGGCCTGGCTGCTCATCGTGCCGCTGTGGATCACGCTGGTCTACTGCGTGGACGCGAAGTTGCTCTGGGGTGGTGGGTTCTTCGCCATCAAGGGTGCGGTGGACTATTCCGGTGGTTACGTCATTCACCTCAGCGCAGGTGTGGCGGCCTTCGTCGGCGCGGCGATCCTCGGACCGCGTCGTTGGCAGGACAAGGAGAACGCCTTCCCGAGCAACCTGATGATGGTCGCCGTCGGTGCGGGCATCCTCTGGTTGGGTTGGAACGGCTTCAACGGAGGTGACCCGTTCTACGCGGGCGCTGACGCCGCAGCCGCCGTGCTCAACACGAACGTGGCGACCGCCGTCGGATTAATAACGTGGGTCGTCTGGGACATGGTTGCGTCCAAACAAAAGAAACCGACCTTCCTCGGCGCGATCAACGGCATGATCTGTGGTCTCGTAGCGATCACCCCGAGCGCAGGTTGGGTGAACGGCGCAGGCGCCATTTACGTGGGTCTCATCGCCTCGACCGTGGTGTGGTTCGCGTGGAACTTCCTTTCCAAGTGCCGACCATTCTCTAAGGTCGACGACGCGTTGGGAGTCGTCTATACCCACGGTTTCGCCGGTCTGACCGGCGGATTGCTGGTGGGCATCTTCGCCGACCCGGGCATGGTGGAATACGGCATCAAGGGTGCGCATTACAAGGGCGCTGGTTCATTCTTCGTCGACGGCTGGTTCTACGGACATTCGTTCCACCAGCTTTGGGAGCAGTTCATCGCGGCACTGTGGATCATCGGTTGGACCGCCTTCGGTACGGCGATTATCTTCTTCTTTGTGAAGCTCGTCTTGGGTGGTCTACGTGAGGATGACGCGACGCTCGCCGTCGGTGACCTCGCAATTCACGATGAGGAAGCCTTCCCCGAGCCCACCTTCGGTGAGCCCGTGGACAGCCCCAGTCACCTGCACAGCGACAACGTCTAAGGAGCGACGATGAAATTAGTAACCGCAGTCGTAAAGCCGTTCAAACTTGACGAAGTCAAGGTGGCGGTGAAAGAAGTTGGCGTCACGGGTATGACAGTGGGTCAGGTACGAGGATTCGGACGCACGGGAGGTCACATCGAGATCTACCGCGGCAAGGAATACGAGTTCGACTTCATTGACAAGATCCAAATCGAGATCGTAGTCACCGACGAACAGGTGGAATCGGTCCTTGACGCCATTGTGAATGCCGCACGCACTGACACCGTTGGTGACGGGAAAGTGTGGGTTACGGACGTCGAGCGCGTGGTGCGAATACGCACCAATGAGCGAGGTCCCGAAGCGGTATGACTCAGCCGGCCTGGCGTGCGACGGCTTCGGCCGCCGCCGCCGCGGCCAGCGGGTCACCCAAGTAGTCGGCTTCGAGCACGTTGAGTTCGTTATCCATCTTGATCCGGTAGGGGATGCCAGTAGGAATCTCAAGTGCCGCGATCTCGTCGTCATTGATGTGCTGAAGCACTTTTCGTAGCGCACGGAGCGAGTTGCCGTGCGCTACGACAATGACGGCGCCACCGCTCACGGCCTCCTTGCGAAGGTCTTCGACGATGACGTCGCTGAAGTAGGGGGTTACACGGGCGACTACGTCCTTCAGGCATTCAGTCCTTGGAATGAATTCGGGCGGCACGTCGCGGTAACG
This sequence comes from Ferrimicrobium sp. UBA6820, assembly GCA_002452255.1. Taxonomy (GTDB): domain Bacteria; phylum Actinomycetota; class Acidimicrobiia; order Acidimicrobiales; family RAAP-2; genus RAAP-2. The sequence continues at coordinate 99,044 of DKEO01000039.1, read as the reverse complement.
CGGGTCGAGGGCGTTGGAACGAGGATCGCCTTCGGGCAGGGGTGGCGGCGGCACGTCGTAGGAACGTCGCCAGAGTTTGACCTGGTCGCTGCCGAAGCGTTCGGCAGTCTCCTTTTTGTCCTTGCCCGTGAGATCGCCGTAGTGGCGCTCGTTGAGACGCCAGCTGCGTCGCACCGGGAGCCACGAGCGGCCCGCCGCGTGCAGGGCGATGTCGGCCGTGCGAATCGCCCTCGTGAGTACCGACGTGTGCAGGACCCTCAGGTCGAGGTCGGTCAGGCCCGCGAGCAGCGTGCCCGCAGTTGTGGCTTCGTTTTCGCCCAGCGCCGTCAGATCGACGTCCTGCCAACCAGTGAAGAGGTTGCGATCGTTCCATTCGGATTGGCCGTGGCGAAGGAGAATAAGGTCAGGCACGTCTCCAGCGTAGTGAGTGTGCGGATGCCTTCAAAATTGGAGTTTTCCCTAGAATTTCAGCATATTGAGCACAGGAGGGTAAGAACTATAAGAATCACTGTCTATTTTCTTGACAAGCAGAGACTCAAGTCTGTATCCTTAGTTCTGTAAGTTCTCGCTGTCCAGAAGGTCTGGCGAGTCGAGATCGCAGAAGAGTTAAGGAGCAGTTCATGGCAAAGGCAGTCGGAATCGACCTGGGAACCACCAACTCGGTCGTAAGTGTTCTCGAAGCGGGCGAGCCCGTCGTTATTCCCAACGCCGAGGGTGGTCGTACGACCCCTTCCGTAGTTGGTTTTTCTAAGACCGGTGAGGTCCTCGTCGGCGAGGTCGCCAAGCGTCAGGCGATCACCAATCCCGAGCGCACCATTCGTTCGGTCAAGCGCCACATGGGCGAGAAGTGGTCGGTCGACATCGACGGTACCAAGTACACCGCCCAGGAGATTTCCGCGCGGATCCTCCAGAAACTGAAGCGCGACGCCGAGGCGTACCTGGGCGACACGGTGACCCAAGCGGTCATCACGGTGCCCGCGTACTTCAACGACGCCCAGCGCACCGCGACCAAGGAGGCCGGCCAGATCGCCGGACTCGAGGTGTTGCGCATCGTGAACGAGCCGACGGCCGCGGCCCTCGCCTACGGCCTGGACAAAGCCGGCCAGGAGCAGACCGTGCTGGTCTTCGACCTCGGTGGTGGCACCTTTGACGTGTCGGTACTCGACATCGCCGACGGCGTCTTCGAGGTCAAGTCAACTCACGGCGACACCCACCTCGGTGGCGACGACTGGGACGACGCGGTCATGGAATGGCTCGTCAAGACCTTCAAGGACACCGAGGGTGTGGACCTCTCCCAGGACAAGATGGCGGTACAACGTCTGAAGGAAGCTGCGGAAAAAGCGAAGATCGAATTGTCCTCGGTCCAAGAGACCCAGGTCAACCTACCGTTCATCACCGCCACGGCCGACGGACCCAAGCACCTCGACCTCAAGTTGACGCGCGCCAAGTTCAACGAACTGACGGCCAGTCTCGTCGAACGATGCCGCAAGCCGTTCGACCAAGCGATCAAGGACGCGGGACTTACCCTGGACAAGATCGACCACGTGATCCTCGTTGGTGGTTCGACACGAATCCCCGCCGTTCAGGAACTCGTCACGAAGGTCACTGGTAAGGAGCCGAACAAGACCGTAAACCCCGACGAAGTCGTCGCGGTGGGCGCCGCCGTGCAGGCGGGCGTGTTGAAGGGCGACGTAAAGGACATCTTGCTGCTCGACGTGACACCGCTCTCGCTCGGTATTGAGACCAAGGGTGGGGTCATGACCAAGATCATTGACCGCAACACCACTATCCCGACCAAGAAGTCCCAGACCTTCACGACGGCCGACGACAACCAGCCTTCGGTCGAGGTCCACGTGCTTCAAGGTGAGCGAGAGATGGCGACCTACAACCAGACGCTGGGTAAGTTCCAACTGGTGGGCATCCCGCCCGCGCCCCGCGGCATACCTCAGATTGAGGTCACCTTTGACATCGACGCGAACGGCATTGTCCACGTGTCGGCCAAGGACATGGCGACGGGCGCGACCCAGTCGATGACCATCACCGGTGGCTCATCGCTCTCCAAGGACGAGATCGACCGCATGGTTCGTGACGCCGAAGCGCACGCCGAGGAGGACCGTCAACGCCGCGACGAGGCCGAGGTCCGCAACAACGCCGACGGCCTGGTGTACCAGACCGAGAAGCTGCTCAAGGACCAGGCCGAGTCGTTCCAAGGCACCGAGCGCGACGACGTCGAAGGAGCGCTCACTTCACTGAAGGAAGCCCTGAATGGTAACGACATCGAAGCGATCAAGAACGCGACCGAGAAGCTGCTCACGGCGAGCCAGGGGTTCAGCCAGCGTTTATACGAGGAGGCCGCCAAGGCCAATTCCGAACCGGCGGCGCCAGCGGGTAGCGACGACGACATTGTCGACGCCGAGATCGTTGATTGATCGTGACCGATAAGGCAGCGACCAATGAACAGGTCGATAACGAAGTAGTGACCAATCCGGAGGTGGCGGCAGCGAATGCCGCCACCGAACCGGCAGATCCGCTCAGCCAACTCGAACGTGAGCGCGATGATTACCTGGATGCGCTCCAACGTTTGCAGGCCGATTTTGAAAACTATCGCAAACGTGTCGCTCGTTCGTCGGAGGAATCCGCGGCGCGGGCCGCGGGCGTGCTGGTGGTGAAGTTACTCCCGGTGCTTGACGTGCTCGACCTGGCCCAGGCTCACTTCGCGGGCGAGGAGAACGAAGAGGCCGCCGCGCTTGAACAATCGCGGGCGTTGCTGCTCGATACGCTCGAGAAGGAAGGCCTCGAGAGGATTGACGACGTCGGCGTGCTGTTCGATCCCCAAGTGCACGACGCGGTGGCGCACATCCCCGGTGACGGCGGGAGCGACCAACTCGTGGACGACGTGCTTCGCGCGGGTTACCGCTGGAAGGGCGCAGTCTTGCGTCCAGCGATGGTGAGAGTGAAGGGCTAAATGGCCGAACGCGAGTGGTTCGACACGGACTACTACAAAGTTCTGGGATTGACGTCGAGCGCGACCGAAAAGGAGATCACGCGCGCCTACCGAAAACTAGCCAAGGAGTTGCACCCCGATACCAATCCGGGTTCGGAGGAAAAGTTCAAGGAAGTCTCGGTCGCCTACGACGTGTTGGGTGACAAGGAGAAGCGCAAGGAGTACGACGAGGTGCGTCGTCAGGGCGCGGCGGGTGGTTTTCGTCCCGGTGGACCTGGCGCAGGTGCGGGTGGCTTCAATTTCCAAACCGGCGACCTAGGCGACCTGGGTGACATCTTCGGCGGTCTATTCGGTCAGCGTCGCCAGCGCGCGGCGCGAGGTGCCGATCTGGAGACCTCGTTGCACATGAGTTTTCGTGACGCGGTGAAAGGCGTCACGACGACCGTGAACCTGCCGAGCGCGGACGCGTGTCACACCTGCGGCGGCAATGGCGCGGCGCCCGGTACGGGCTTCGCGACGTGCGAGCGATGCCAGGGCCGAGGCGTCTTGAACGACGATCAAGGCCCCTTTGCCATGTCGAGCATCTGTCCGGTCTGTCAGGGCCGCGGCGGTCGGATCGTGACGCCGTGTCCGACGTGCCAGGGCACCGGTCGTGAGCCATCCTCGCGACGCGTTAACGTGCGCTTGCCGGCCGGAGTGGTCGACGGTCAGCGCATTCGCCTCAAGGCGAAGGGTAATCCCGGTACCCACGGCGGCCCGGCGGGCGACTTGTTCGTCGACGTCCACGTCACCCCCGACGCACACTTCGATCGCAAGGCACGCAACGTCACGACGTCGGTGAAGGTGCCGCTCACCGCAGTCATGCTCGGCACGACCGTCGAGGTGCCCACGCTTGACGAACCGGTCACCTTGAAGATCGCTGCGGGCACGCAGCCCGGAACGACGATGCGGGTGCGAGGGCGCGGCGTACCGGCTGCCGGCAAGCACGCCGCCGGGGACCTGTTGGTCACGGTGAACGTCACGGTACCGAAGAAGTTGAACAAGGAACAGCGGACCCTGGTGGAGAAACTGGCCACCGCGCTGCACGAGGAAGTTGAATCATGACAGATCGACATGAACACGCGGTCTACGTAATCTCGGTCTTCGCCGAGCTCGCCGGCGTCCACCCCCAGACACTTCGAAACTACGAACGGAGCGGTCTGCTGAGTCCTCAGCGGACGAGCGGTGGATCACGTCGATTCTCCGAAGCGGACCTCGCTGCGCTGCGACGCATCCAAGATCTCACCAACGAGGGTGTCAACCTCGAGGGCGTCAAGCGGATCATGCGACTCGAGGCCGAAGTTGATGCCTTGAAGGAAGAGCTCGCCGCCACCGCCAGCCAAGTCCGATCGAGCGTGGCGGAGACCCATCGACAGTACCGTCGCGACTTAGTGCCGGTGCAGAACACGATCGCGCTCTTCATGGACGCGGCTCGTCGACGTCGAGAGGGGAACTAATGGCTCTTGATCCGCAACGTTGGACCGTAAAGACTCGCGAAGCGTTCCAGGCGGCGACGACCCAAGCGGGCGCCGCGGGTAATCCCTACGTCACGCCGTCGCACTTGCTGCTTGCGTTGCTCAACCAAGTCGACGGTATCGCGCGTCCACTGCTCCTGGCGGCAAGTCTCGACCCCGTGTCGATCGCGTCAGCGCTAGCCGAGAAGGTCGCTGCCGAGCCGCGCACGGTTGGTGGTTCCCAGGCCGGACTCTCCAACGAGGCGCGCCAAGGACTTGAAGCCGCCGACGAACTTCGGGCGGACCTCGGTGACGAGTACTTGTCCGTCGATCACGTTATCGTCGCTTGGGCCGATCTGCTCGGCACGACCCGCGAGAACCTCCTGCAGGCCCTTCGCGGCATCAGGGGCTCAGCGAGAATCACCAGCGAGAACCCTGAAGAGACGTTCGCGTCGCTCGAGAAGTACGGTCGGGACCTCACGGAACTCGCCCGGTCCGGCAAACTTGACCCAGTTATTGGACGTGACGACGAGATCCGCCGCGTCATCCAGGTCCTGTCGCGACGCACGAAGAATAATCCGGTGTTGATTGGCGAGCCCGGTGTCGGTAAGACGGCCATTGTCGAAGGTCTGGCCCTGCGCATAGTCGAAGGTGACGTACCGGAGTCATTGCGAGGAAGGAAGGTCATCGCGCTCGACCTGGGCTCGATGGTGGCGGGAGCGAAGTACCGCGGTGAGTTCGAGGAACGTCTTAAGGCGGTCCTCAAGGAGATTCAAGACGCTCAGGGTGACGTGATCACCTTCATCGACGAATTACACACGATCGTGGGAGCGGGCGCGGCCGAAGGTTCGATGGACGCGGGCAACATGATCAAGCCCCTGCTCGCACGAGGCGAACTTCGCCTCATTGGTGCAACGACCCTCGACGAGTATCGACAGTACGTCGAAAAGGACGCCGCTCTCGAGCGTCGGTTCCAGCAAGTCTTCGTGGGAGAGCCTTCCATCGAGGACACCGTGGCCATTCTTCGCGGACTCAAAGAGCGATACGAGGTGCACCACGGCGTGCGAATCCAAGATGCAGCGCTCGTGGCGGCAGCCGCACTATCGCAGCGATACGTAGCGAACCGGAACTTGCCCGACAAAGCCATCGACCTGATGGACGAAGCGGCAGCGAAGTTACGCATTGAGATTGACTCGATGCCCACTGAACTCGACGTGGTGATGCGGCGCATCCGACAACTCGAAATCGAGCGAGTGGCGCTCAGTAACGAAACTGACGAACGATCGGCCGAGCGGCTTTCGAAGCTCGAACAAGAACTCGCGGACCAGCGTGAGAAATCAGATGAAATGGCGGCGACGTGGCAAGCCGAAAAGCAGGCCATCCAGAAGATTCGCACCGCTAAGCAGGAATACGAGGACCGACGGACCGAGGCGGATCGTCTCGAACGCGACGGCGATCTCAACGGTGCCGCGGCTCTTCGATACGGAACGATTCCCGAACTCGCCAAGGCGATTGATGAGGCGACGCGTGAACTAGGTGTTCTGCAGGCCAACGGCGCCTACCTAAAAGAGGAAGTCGACGCCGAGGACATCGCCGAGGTCATAAGTCGCTGGACCGGCGTGCCAGTCGCCAAGATGCTCGAAGGTGAAGTCGACAAATTGGTGCGCATGGAGCAGTTACTTCACTCTCGAATCGTGGGCCAAGACGAGGCAGTGGTGGCAGTAGCCAACGCGATTCGTCGTTCGCGGGCCGGGCTCTCTGATCCGAACCGACCTATTGGCTCGTTCTTGTTCCTCGGTCCTACAGGAGTGGGCAAGACGGAATTGGCACGCGCGCTGGCTGAGTTCCTCTTCGACGACGAGCGCGCCATGGTGCGACTCGACATGAGTGAGTACATGGAGAAGTTCGCAGTCAGCCGCCTCATCGGTGCTCCGCCGGGTTACGTGGGCTACGAGGAGGGCGGTCAGCTCACCGAGGCGATTCGCCGTCGACCCTACGCCGTGGTGTTGCTCGACGAGATCGAGAAGGCGCACCCCGACGTGTTCAACCTGCTGTTGCAGGTTCTTGACGACGGTCGTTTGACCGACGGACAAGGTCGAACGGTGAACTTCACCAACGTGGTGTTCATAATGACGAGCAACTTGGCGGGCGACCCGTCGACGTTCTTTCGACCGGAGTTCATAAATCGCATCGACGACATCATCCGTTTCCGATGTCTCGACGAGGCGGACCTGGCGGTCATCGTGGGCATTCAATTGGGCCGGTTGCGTCAGCGTCTCGCCGAACGGCGCCTCACGCTGAACGTCACCCCCGAGGCATCGCTCGCCCTCGCGCGAGAGGGTTACGATCCTGCTTTTGGTGCACGACCGCTCAAGCGGGTCATCCAGCGTCGCCTAGAAGACCCGATCGCACTCGCGGTTCTCGAGGGTGTCTACAAAGAAGGTGACACGATCACCGTCGACCACCATGAAGGCGCGTTGACGTTTCAGTAGTCGAGAGCACGATTTTGGTGCGGTAGACTTTGTAGGCAACGAGGCCGTCTCGAGGGAGTCCAGTGCCCGCAACCGTGGTAGTCGGTACCCAGTGGGGTGACGAAGGAAAAGGAAAACTCACCGATCTCCTGGCCCGCGACATGGATATGGTCGTCCGCTACCAGGGCGGACACAACGCCGGACACCGCATCGTGGTCAACGGCGAAGCCTTTGCGCTCCAACTCGTCCCTTCGGGAGTGCTCTACCCTCATATCACGCCGGTCATCGGTAACGGCGTGGTCGTGGACCCTGCGGTACTGCTGGCCGAACTCGATGCCCTCAGCGCGAAGGGTGTCGACGTCTCCAAGGTTGTCGTGTCGGGCAACGCGCATCTGATCATGCCCTATCACCAGGAACTTGATCGATTGACCGAGCGGTTCCTCGGGAAGAATGCTCTGGGCACCACAAAGCGTGGGATTGGTCCGGCCTACGCTGACAAGTCGTCGCGAGTAGGACTACGCGTCCAGGACCTGCTCGACGCCAAGATCTTTCGCGAGAAGCTCGACGTCGTACTGCACGAGAAGAACCTCGTACTGAACAAGATCTACAATCGTCCCTCAATACCCGCCAAGGACATCACGGACAAGTACCTCGACGAGATGGCTCCGCGCATCGCACCCATGATCAAGGACACCGTCGCCATCGTGCACGACGCGCTCGACCGCGGCGAGCGAATCCTGCTCGAGGGGGCTCAGGCGACCTTCCTCGACCTCGACCACGGCACGTATCCCTTCGTGACGTCGTCGAATCCTGTCGCTGGCGGCGCGTGCACCGGTTCAGGCCTTGGTCCGCGTGACCTCACCGACATCGTGGGCATCGCCAAGGCCTACGTGACGCGGGTGGGTGCGGGACCATTCCCGACCGAACTCGACGGTGCGATGGCGGAGTTGCTCGTCGAACGCGGCCACGAATTCGGCACGAACACTGGTCGACGACGTCGAGTGGGATGGTTTGACGCCGTCATGGCGCGCCAGGCCGCTCGGCTTAATTCGCTGAGTGAGATTGCTCTCACCAAGTTGGACGTGCTGGACACGCTCGACGAGATAAAGGTGTGCGTGGCCTACGAAGCGAACGGTGAGCGCTACGACTACCCCCCGTACCATCAGTCCATCCTGCACGAGGTCAGACCGGTCTACGAGGTGCTACCCGGATGGCGCAGTGACCTGACGAGCTTCACAAGCTACGAACAGCTACCCGAAATGGCCAAGAGCTACGTGACCTTCCTCCAGGACACCATTGGAGTACCCATCTCGGTCGTCGGTGTCGGTCCGGGCCGAGAACAGTTCGTTCGACCCTCGTGACACGCAGCGTCGTGGTCGGGTCAGGCGCGCGCGAACACGCCTTGGCGTGGGCCCTCGCCCAGAGCGGGGAAGTCGTCGTGACGCCGGGCAACGCCGGCATCGCCGCACACGGCATCTCGTGCGTCGGTACGCCCTCGACGGGACTCGAGGCCGATCTCTTCGTGATCGGACCCGAGCAGCCGCTCGTCGAAGGTCTCGCGGACGACCTTCGCGCTCAGGGTAAGACCGTGGTGGGCCCGGGCGCCGAAGGTGCTCGCCTTGAGGGTTCCAAGGCCTACATGAAGGAATTCCTCGCCAGTGCCGGTGTCCCGACCGCGCGCTTTGGGGTCTTCCAACGTGAGGACGACGCGATGGCGTTCCTGTCGAGCATGGAACGCCCCTACGTCATCAAGACCGATGGTCTGGCTGCTGGCAAGGGTGTGCTGGTGACCGAGTACCTCGCCGAGGCTCGCCGCGACGTCATGGACAAACTGAGTGGCGCCGCGTTTGGAGCGGCGGGGACGACCGTGGTCATCGAAGAAGGACTCGACGGGGAGGAGTGTTCACTCACGGTGCTGTTTGATGGTTCACGCGCCGTCGCCCTCGCGCCGGCCCAGGACTTCAAGCGCGTGGGTGACGCGAACGTCGGTCCGAACACTGGCGGCATGGGCGCCTACGCCCCTATGGAGACCATGACGACCGAACTCGTCGAAGAGGTGATGGCTGGCATAGTGGCGCCTACTGTCGACGAACTGCACCGGCGGGGAATCGATTTTCGGGGCGTTCTCTACGCCGGGGTGATGTTGACGTCCAGGGGCCCCAAACTTCTCGAGTACAACGTGCGCTTCGGTGATCCCGAGACTGAGGTCATCGCTCCGCTCTACGGCGCGCGCCTTTTCGAGTTGTTGCGGGGCGTCGGCGACGGTCGTCTCGAGACGGTGGCCATAGGAACGTCGCAGTACGCGGTGACCGTCGTGCTCGCCGCGCACGGCTATCCGCATCATCCGCGCCACGGTGACATGATCTACGGACTCGCGAGGGATGGCCAGCTGGCCCAGCCCGTGGCGGGAGTGACGGTCTATCACGCCGGTACCGAGTTGGACCAACGAGGCCATTTCGTCACTGCGGGTGGACGCGTGTTGGCGATCACCGGCGTCGCCGACTCCGTGCGACAGGCCCGCGAGCGCGCCTACGAGGGCGCGTCACTCGTAAACTTCGAGGGCAGGGTGATGCGTAGCGACATCGCCATGGCCGTGATCTAGAGGAGTGTCATGATCCCGAGGTACTCACCCCACGACGTGGCGGTACTCTTCGGTGACGTCAACCGCTTCGACACGATGCTCGAGGTCGAAATCCTCGCCGCGGAAGCGCTGGCGAAGATCGGCGTCTTGCCGAGCGACGAGGTCGCCGCGTTGCGAACTCGACGCCCCGTCATCGATGAGACGTTCGTCGCCGAAGTGGACGAACGTGAGCTGGTCACCAATCACGACACCGCGGCGTTCGTCGACGTCGTCCAGTCAAAGATCGGAATGCCCGAGGGCGCCTGGATCCACTACGGTCTGACGTCTTCGGACGTGGTCGACACCGCACTTTGTCACACTTTGGCGCGTGCGATGGACATCGTCATTGACGAAGCGGTGCTACTTCGTGACGCGCTCACCAAACGAGCCATCGAGACCATCGATTGGCCCATCATTGGGCGCACACACGGTATGCACGCTGAACCGACCACTTTTGGTGCAAAGTTCTCGTTGTTCGCTCTTCAAGTCCAGCGCGACCTGGAGCGTGCGCAGCGTGCGCGCAAGGCGATCGCGGTGGGCAAGCTCTCGGGAGCCGTCGGAACGTTCTCAAATATCGATCCCGCGGTCGAAGAGTACGTCTGCGCCGCGCTCGGACTCGTCCCCGTGCCCGCCACGCAGGTGATCGCCCGGGACCGTCACGCTGAGGTGCTTTACGCCTGCGCGGCGTTGGGCACATCGATCGAGCAGTTCGCCCTTGAGGTGCGGCTCTTGGCACGCAGTGAGGTCGGCGAGGCGGAAGAGCCGTTCTCACCTGGTCAGAAGGGTTCTTCTGCGATGCCCCACAAGCGTAATCCCGTGCTCTCTGAACGACTCTGCGGGCTAAGTCGCGTCCTTCGTGGTTACCTGCAAGCGGGCCTCGAGGACGTCGCCCTCTGGCACGAGCGCGATATCTCGCACTCGAGCGTCGAGCGGGTCGTTCTGCCCGACGCGCTGCAGCTGACGGTCTACATGCTTCGAAAGGCGACCGGTCTCGCGAACGGTCTGGTGCTGCACCCCGAGCGCGCGTTGGAGAACCTGACGGTGACTTCCTTGGGACTGGTCTTCTCGCAGTCCGTGCTGCTGGCTCTGGTCGAGTCGGGTATGTCACGCGACGACGCGTACCGAATCGTGCAACGTTGCGCACGCGAGGCGATCGAGGAGCGGCGTAACTTTCGTGAGGTCGTCGCGGGCGACGACGCCGTCACGTTGAGCAATGACGCGCTCGACAAAGCCTTCGACGTACAACGGCTGCTGCTTCATCGACGGCGTTTCCTCGACGCATTGACGTGGGCTCCGTGAGTCTCGACCTGCACCACGTCTATTCGGGTAAGGTTCGCGATCTGTACGAGGTCGACGACGAGCATCTACTCATGGTGGCGTCTGACCGTTTGAGTGCCTTTGACGTCGTAATGAACGAACCGATTCCCGAGAAGGGGCGCGTGCTCACGGGACTGACGAACTACTGGACCCGCGAATTCGCCGGGCAGGTGCCAGCGTCGCTGGTGTCGTGCGACCCGCGCGAGATCGAGCCGTTCGTACCCGGATTCCTCGAGGAGAAGGCGTGGCACGGTCGAACGATGCTGGTACGCCGCGCTCAGATGTTGCCGCTGGAGTGCATCGTGCGCGGGCGCCTCGCCGGTTCGTTCTACGCCGAATACGCCGCTCAGGGAACGGTCCCTGGAATGGACCTCCCATCAGGGATGAAACTCACCGATCCCTTCGAGACGCCGTTGTTCACGCCCTCGACCAAGGCCGACTCGGGTCACGATATCAACATCGACCTGACCACCGCGGCAAGTCTCGTGGGCGAGGACGCCCTGGACCGGGCCATGACACTCTGTTTGGATCTGTTCTCGCGCGCGGCCGCGTCGCTCGCGAAAGTTGGGATCGTCCTGGCCGACACCAAGTTCGAACTCGGCTACGTCGACGGCGAATTGGTCGTGTGCGACGAGGTGCTTACGCCCGATTCGTCGCGCTTCTGGTCCGCCGACCATGTTCAATCGGGCCAGACACCCCCGTCGTTCGACAAGCAGCCCTTTCGAGATTGGCTCACGGCACAAGAGTGGGATCATTCGCCACCACCACCAGCAGTGCCCGACGACATCGTGAAAGTAACGTCGGAACGTTACGTTGCGTGCTACGAACGAGTCACCGGGCATTCGCTTCGCCAATGGTACGGTGAAGAGAAGTGAACTATCCAATCATCGTTGACGTCACTTTGCGCGAAGGTATCGCTGATCCAGAAGGCGCCACCATCGAACGGGCGTTGCCCGCACTCGGCTTCAACGGAATCACACACGTGCGAGCCGGCAAGTCGTTTCGCATGAACGTCGACGCCGAGGATGAGTCGTCGGCGCTCGCCACCGCCGCGGCTCTCGCGCAGCGACTGCTGTCGAATCCGGTGATTGAGAACGCGACGGCGCGAAGCGCCGCGAAGGAGTAACCGGTGACCCGAATTGGCGTGGTGGTGTTCCCGGGTTCGAACTGCGAGTACGACGCCCTTGGTGCGGTCAGTGCCCTGGGCGCCGAGGCCGAGTTCGTCTGGCACTCGGCGACCCACCTGGACGGTTTTGACGGCGTGATCCTCCCCGGAGGTTTCGCCCACGGCGACTACCTGCGCCCGGGGGCGCTCGCCCGCTTTTCGCCGGTCATGGAGGCGGTCGCCGAATTCGCCCGCGCGGGCGGCGCGGTGCTCGGTATATGCAATGGTTTCCAGGTCCTGACCGAGGCGGGACTCCTGCCCGGGGCCCTGCAGAAGAATCGCGGACTCACCTTCCTGTGTCAACCAACGACGCTGACCGTCGAATCCACCGCGTCGGTACTCACCAGAGGCGCCTTTCGGGGCCAGGAGTTGGTCATCCCCATCAACCACTTTTCGGGCTCATACACGTGTGACGACGAGACGTGGGCGTCGCTCGTCGCCCATGATCAGATCGTGCTTCGCTACAAGGAGAACCCCAACGGCTCACGTGATGACATTGCGGGCGTGTCGAACGTCGAGGGTAACGTCGTCGGCTTGATGCCCCATCCCGAGAGGGCCATGTCCACGTTGCTCGGCAGCGCCGACGGACGCGTGCTCCTCGAAAGCTTCGTGGGCGCGCCGGTGGGTGCGCGCTAGTTCGACGGCCCGACGTGTCCGATCCCTTTCGTCGTGTCGCTCGAACGTGTTACGTGTTGGCGATTATCATCGTGCTCTATTGGGTGCTCTGGTACAGCCACCGTTCGCTCGTGGCGTCGGAGAATTCGAAGCTCTACGTGAACTTCGAACAAGCCTTTCCGCTCGCCGATGGTTTCATTGTCGTCTGCTTGGTGCTCGCCGCGCTATCGCTTCAGCGTCGCGCACCGACCGCGTTGTTGTTCTTGCTCGTCGGCACGGGCGCGGGGTTCTATCTTTGCGCCATGGACGTGCTCTTTGACCTCGAGCACGGTATCTGGGGCAAGGGCGCCAACGGTGTCGTTGAGTTGTGCATCAACGTGCTCACGCTTCTCGCGGCGAGCGTTCTTTCGAGATGGACGTGGTCGCATCGACGCGAACTCGATCCGAGGGGCGAACGTTCTGACGCCGCCGGGTAGTTTGTAAGTGTGAGTAGCGCCCCCGAGCCCCTGCACCGTGCCTTGGGCCTCACCGATTCGGAGTTGGCCCAGATCCAGGTAGTCCTCGGGCGAGACCCGAATCCCTTGGAATTAGCCCTCTACGGCGTGATGTGGAGTGAGCACTGTTCTTACAAGTCCTCGAGAATCCACCTGCGTCGACTCCCCAGCGAGGGCCCGCACGTGCTGGTGGGCCCCGGCGAGAACGCGGGCGTGATCGACGCTGGTGACGGCATCGCGGTCGCCATCCGCATCGAAAGCCACAACCACCCTTCGGCGATCGAGCCGTACCAGGGGGCCGCCACCGGGGTGGGGGGAATCCTGCGCGACGTCTTTACCATGGGCGCGCGTCCGCTCGCGGTCATGGATCCGTTGTTCTTCGGCAATCTGGACGACGCTCGTCAGCGCTGGCTCGTCGAAGGGGTCGTCTCAGGGATCTCGGGCTACGGCAACTCCGTGGGCGTGCCGACGGTCGGCGGCGAACTGACCTTCGACGAGTGCTATTCGTCGAATCCGCTCGTGAACGTGCTGTGCTGTGGCGCTCTGCCCACCAGCCGACTCGTACTCGGCGTCGCCTCGGGCGTCGGCAACCTCGCGGTCCTGCTGGGCTCGTCCACTGGTCGTGACGGGATCGGCGGCGTCTCGGTGCTCGCTTCGGCCGGATTCGTCGGCGACGACGGCGCAGCTTCACTGGATGACGCCAAGCGCCCGAGTGTGCAGGTGGGTGACCCCTACGAGGAGAAGCGACTCATCGAGGCGTGCCTTGAATTACTCGACCGAGGACTGGTGGTCGGGATCCAGGACCTCGGCGGCGCGGGACTCGTGTGCGCCACGAGTGAGACCGCCGCGCGTGGCGGCGTGGGGATGGACGTGGACATCACGGCGGTGCCACTTCGAGAAGAAGGTATGCAGCCCTTCGAGATCATGACCTCGGAGAGCCAAGAACGCATGCTCGCGATCATCACGCCCGAGAACTGGGAGGAACTCGCGAGCCTTTGTGCCAAGTGGGAGGTGCGAGCGAGTGTGGTGGGACGCGTCGTCGAGCCGAGCCTCGACGTGAACGGGAACCCGCGCGGATTGCTTCGCATCAGGCGAGGATTCGATGGCGAGGTCCTCGGAGAGGTCCCCGCCCAGTCCTTGGCCGACGAAGCGCCGCTCTACGACCGAGCGCGTGAGCGGCCGACCTCGCTCGACGCCGTGCGCGAAGACGACCCGACCTTCGATGAACCAGTCGGTTCGCCCAATGATGACCTACTGGCGTTGTTGGTGGATCCGGCGTGGGTCTACCGGCAATATGACTCGCAGCTCTTTCTCAACACGGTGGTGGGACCGGGACGCGACGCATCGCTCCTGCGCCTGGCGGGGCCCGGTCTGCCCGCCTCCGAGCGCGGCATCGCGCTCTCGACTGACTCGAACCCCCGATGGTGCGCGCTCGATCCGCGCGTGGGTACCGCCCTGACCGTCGCCGAGAGCGTGGCGAACCTGGCTTGCGTGGGTGCGAGCGCCAAGGCGCTCGTGAACTGCCTGAACTTTGGAAACCCCGAACATCCCGAAGTCATGTGGCAACTCTCTGAATCGATCGACGGCATGGCCGAAGCGTGTGTGGCTCTGGCGATTCCCGTCGTGGGTGGCAACGTGTCGCTCTACAACGAGAGCGGCGGCAGCGACATCGATCCAACACCGGTAGTGGGGCTGCTCGGTGTGCTCGAGACGCTGGTCGCGCCGCCGCCGGGCTGGAACTGGCGCGAGGGTGACGCCGTCGTGCTCGTGGGCGCGCGCCGTGCCCCGGGTACCGTGCCCTTTCCACTTGCTGGTAGCCGCTGGGCGACCAGGCGCGGACGCCGAGGCGGCAACGTCGCTGCCTTCGATGGTGCTGGACTCAAGAACACCTTCGACTTCGTCACCGGTGAGGTCGCCGAGATCTGTGCGGGCGCGTCGAGTGACGTGACGTCGGTGCACGACGTGGGCTCTGGCGGTCTCGCCACGGCGCTCGCGGAGATGGCGAGTGTCACTGGTCTAGGTGCCAATATCTTCGAACTCGAGGGTCACCAGGAACTCTTCGCCGAGTTCCCAGGTCGCTTCGTCATGACGACGAACAATCTGGAGCGCTTCATCGCTCGTGCCGTGCGCGCAGGTGTCGCTGTCGAGGAGATCGGCCGCGTCGGCGGCACGAAACTGACCATCGGCAAGGCCATCGACCTCGAGGTGCAAGAAATCGCCCGTCAACGTCGGGGAGCACTCGAAGAAGCGCTCGAGGCCGCGGGTTAGTTAAGCGCCTTCAACTCGTCGAGGACCTCGTTGGGGACTCGAAGATCACCTGACTTGCCAAAGCCGAGGGTGACGTCGCTCTTATAGCTGCCGTGGTAGTCCGAACCCCCCGTGGGGATCATGCCCGCGTCGCGAGTGAGTTTCACCATCAACGAGCGCAAGGCGTCCGAGGTGCCACCGTAGTAGGCCTCGATGCCGCGTAGTCCTCGTTCGCGCAGTGACGCCATCACCCTGGGCATCGTGGCGACGATCGCGGTCGTATTCATGGAGTCCACGTAGTTCACGAGCGGATGGGCAATGGAGAACACGGTCGACGAGCCCTTCGCGGCGTCGACGAACTCCTCGATCGCCATGCTGGTCTTTGGTACGTAGGCCTTACCCTCGGAGCCCAGCCACTCGACGAAGACGCCGTTCCATCCCTCGTCGGTTCGTTCGCCCACGATCTCGGGATGAAGTTCGAACATGGCCCGCGCGAAGTGGGGTCGGCCGATCGAGTGGACGTTGCCCGCGAGCAGCGCCAGGTAGTCGATGGTCAGTTTGTCAAAACCCTTCTCGTTGAGCACTTTTACCAGGGCCGCGTTTCGTACGTCGCGGTCCTGGCGCAGTGAGGCCAACTTCAATTGGAGGGGGTGGGCGGGGTCCAGGGGCACGAAGTAGCCGAGTACGTGCACGTTGCGCGGGCCCACAGTTCCGTCGGGACGCTTCTTGGGGAATTCATTGTCTCGCAGGGAGACCTCGACGCCACTGACCAGTTCGACGCCGAAGCGCTCGCACGCTTCGCTCATCTGGGGATAGCTCGCGGTCGTGTCGTGGTCGGTCAGGGCTATTGCCGAAATGCCCAACTCGTACGCCTTTTGTGCCAACTCGGTCGGCGTGTCCGAACCATCCGAGAAGCTCGAGTGCGTGTGCAGGTCGATCACGGCTCCAGCGTATCGACCAAGCGCCATGGGGTTGGGTGGCTGTGCGAGAATGTCCCAGTGCCTCTTCGACTTCTGACCCCTACAGTGGAGAAGGCATGAAAGAAGCTTGTGGCGTCGTCGCGATAGTTGCACCGGGGCGAGACGTGGCGCATCTCTGCTACGACTCGCTCTACGCGCTACAACACCGTGGGCAGGAATCGGCCGGCATGGCCACTTTTCACAACCAGCAGATCACGGTCGTGAAGGACAACGGGCTCGTCAGCCACGTCTTTGCCGACACGACCTTGCGCGCACTCGCCGGATCGCTGGTCATCGGGCACACCCGCTATTCCACGTCGGGTTCGGCGAATTGGACGGCGGCGCAGCCGGTGTTTCGTTCCGCTGGTTCGTCGGGTTTCGCGATCGCGCACAACGGCAATCTGACCAACACCGCCGAACTGGCCGACAAGGCGGGCATCCAGGTGACGTCAATGCTCTCGGACTCGGACCTGGTCGCCGAACTACTCGCTCGCGAAGTGGAAAATGGCCACACGCTCGCCGAGGCGCTATCGGGCGTACTCTCGATCGCCGAAGGCGCCTTCTCGATGGTGGTGCTCGAAGCGGATGCGGTGCACGCCGTGCGCGATCCCTACGGTTTTCGGCCGCTGTGCCTCGGTCACTTGGCGGGCGATGGCGCGGCGGAAGGCTGGGTCGTCGCTTCTGAGTCGCCCGCTCTTGACGTGATCGGCGCCTCCTTCGTCCGTGAGATCCAACCGGGTGAGATGCTCACCATCACCAGCGCCGGGGTCACGTCGACCCAACTCCTCGAACCAGCCGGCGAGAAGCAGAAGCTGTGCATCTTCGAGTTCGTCTACTTCGCGCGGCCCGACACCTATCTCATGGGTCACCAGGTGCACACCACGAGACGACGTATGGGCGAGCTGCTCGCCGGCCAGTCCCGCGTGGAAGCGGACATCGTCATGGGCGTCCCGGACTCGGGCGTGCCCGCGGCCGAGGGCTACGCGAAGGCGTCGGGCATACCTTTCGGCTACGGACTCGTGAAGAATCGCTACATCGGACGAACCTTCATCGCCCCGGACCAGAACAAGCGAGCGGCCAGCGTACGGCGCAAACTCAATCCCCTGCGCGAGAACATCGAAGGTCAGCGTCTCATCGTTGTCGATGACTCCATCGTTCGCGGCACGACGACCCAGGCGCTCGTCAAGATGTTGCGTGACGCCGGGGCCAAGGAAGTGCACCTGCGGATCTCCTCGCCGCCGTTCATGTGGCCCTGCTACTTCGGCATCGACACGCCCACGCGTGACGATTTGCTGGCCGCCAACAATTCGATTGCCGAGATGAACGCGTTCATAGGTTCTGACACGCTCGAGTTCATAACCCTGGCGAACCTGAGAAGTGCAATACAGCTCGACGGCGAGTGTTGCGACGCGTGTCTCACCGGTAACTATCCCGCACCCACCCCGGTAGCTCTCGGGGCGAGCGGGGGTCGTTGGTGAGCCGACTGCTCGAACAGCCCCAAGGTGGCATGACGTACCAGTCGGCCGGTGTGTCAATCGAAGCGGGCGAGCAAGTGGTCCAGCGCATCAAGCGAGCCGTGGACAGCACGAAACGACCTGAAGTGCTCGGGAGTATCGGCGGCTTCGCGGGCATGTTCGCGCTCAATCGCGCCAAGATGAAGGACCCCGTGCTTGTCGCGTCGGCCGATGGCGTGGGGACCAAACTCGAGGTGGCCCGCCAGATGGGCCGCTACGACACGGTGGGCCGTGATCTCGTGGCGATGCTCGTCGACGATCTCGCTTGCGTGGGAGCCGAACCGCTCTTCATGCTCGACTACGTGGCGGTGGGCTCACTCGACCCCGCGCGCCTCGAGGAGTTGGTGACCGGAATCGCCGAAGGTTGTCGCAACGCGGGCATCGCGTTGTTGGGCGGCGAAACCGCCGAGCACGGTGACGTGATGCACCCCGACGACCTAGACGTCGCGGGCTTCGTGCTGGGCGTGCTCGAGCGCGGCCACGAGTTGGGCGTGCACCGAGTACACAAGGGTGACGCACTCATCGGCTTCGGGTCACCGGGACTGCGCTCGAATGGTTATTCGCTGGCTCGCAAGGTGTTGATGGGTGAGTCCGGTGCGCTGGCGCGACCGGCGTTTCCGGGAGCGACTCGCTCGCTGGGTGACGAACTCCTGCTGCCTTCAGTCATCTACGCGCCGGCCCTCACGGCCATGCGCAAGAAGATGGGCGATGGCGTCCGAGCGGCGGCGCACATCACGGGCGGGGGGATCATGGGAAACGTCGTGCGAATCGTGCCGCCCACCCGCGACGCCGTCATCCACCTCGACGCCTTCGAGACCCCGGAGATCTTCTTCGAGATCCAACGCCGCGGCCAGGTGAGCGCCGACGAGATGGTGCGAGTCTTCAACTGCGGACTCGGCATGGTGGTGGTCGTCGACGCCGACGACACCGACACCGCGGTCGAGGTAGCTCGCGAGGAGGGCCTCACCGCCTCGGTGATCGGCAACATTCGAAGCGGTTCGGGATCGGTGGTGCTGACGTGAGCGACGCACGCGCTCGCGTGCACGAGCACCTTCTGGATCATTCGGTGCGCCGCGGGGACTTTACCTTGAAGTCCGGGCGCACGTCGTCGTGGTTCATCGACTCCAAGCGGACCATCTGTTCGCCCGAGACCATGGTGGACGTGGCGACGCTGCTCTTGGAGAGAATTCCCTCAGACGCGACCGCGATCGGTGGGCTCACCATGGGTGCGGACGGTGCGTCGTTCATCACCGCGGGCGTCGCGGCGACCAGGGGTCGACTGCTTCGGGCGTTCAGCGTCCGTAAAGAGGTCAAGGATCACGGGGCCGGGGGACGAATCGCGGGCGCCCTCGAGGTCGGCGATCGCGTGGTGATCACCGAGGACACCGTCACTCGTGGCACCAGCCTGCTCGAAGCAGCGAAGGTGGTCCAGGAGTTCGGGGCAACCGTCGTCCTCTTGCTCGCGGTCGTGGACCGGGGGGGCACGGTGGGTGACATGGCGAGGCACGAAGGGCTCAACTTCGACGCCCTGTTCAGCGCGCCAGATTTGGGCTTCTCCTACGAAGGTGCCTAGGCGCCTTCGGCGAGTGCATCCAACACCCTGGTGCGCCATTCGCCGAGTTGGGGATAGTGCTCCTCGGAGGTGTGGCCGAAACGCAACACCAGGGCGTCGAGGTCCGGAGCCACGCTGATCATCTGGCCCTCGTAACCGCTCGCCCAGTACGTGCCGTAGCGGTCGCCGGTGACCCACCACTGCCAGGAGTAGAACGAATCGCTGTCGGGATCCTTGCTGAGCGGTACTTGGGCCGTGGCGGCCCACTCGCGTGAGATCAGTTGTTGGCCGTCCCATGCGCCGCCGCGAAGGTAGAGCAGGCCGAACTTGGCGAAGTCGAGCGCGTTGGCGTGCAGGTAACTCGACGCGACGAACACGCCCGTCGGGTCGAAGGTCGCCACCGCACTCTTCATGCCGAGTGGGTCAAAGAGACGTCGATGAAGGTAGGCGTCGTACTGGTCGGCGTAACCGACCTCGTCGGCCACGATGCGACTGAGGACGTTGGTCGTGCCACTCGAGTAGTTGAAGAACGTACCGGGCTCGTGGGCGAGAGGTAGCGCCGCGGTGTAGCCCGCCATGTCGTGCTTGCCTTCGCCGAAGAGCATTTCGATGACGTGGCTCACCTGACCGATCTCGTAGTTCTCCACGAAAGCGAGACCGTCGCGCATGGCGAGCAGGTCCTTCAGTTTGATGGCGTGGCGCGGGTCGGTGGCATCGGACCATTCGCGCACCGGCGCACGGGCCTCGGGGTCGAGTCGGCCCTCGTCGACGAGGGTACCCAGGATCATGTGCAGATGTGATTTGGCCATGGACCACGACAACAACTGCGAGTGCGCGTCAATCGTCTCGGGTGAGCGGTCGAAGAACTCCTGGGCGCCCGCGTAGCGCTCGGCGATGACGCGGCCACCCTGGATGACGACCACCGCGTTGGTGATCGCGAGTTCGTCGGCGCTAAACGCCTCGTCGACGACGTGGGCCAGACGCGCGGGCGTCGCGCCCGCTCGAGGCCAGCGTTCGGTGGGCCAGGCGACGCCCGCGGGTTGGACGGCGAAGCGGGGCGTGACGTGCGGCATCTCGTTCATGGTCTCCCTTTCGGAGCCATTGTGGCACGGCTCGTCACACCTCGTCGGTAGGTTTCGTCGATGTCCGGTGATCCGCAACCCGCAGAACGCTACTTTTACCGCTCCGCTCGAGTCAGTCACCGCGATTCGATGGTGAGTATCTACCTGGTTGAGCGTTGTCACGGTTCGCCGGTGGTCGCGAGGATCGAAGCGATGGGACTCGTGCACTCGAGGATCGGTGACCACGAGATCGCCCTACGAGGGTTGCGACGCAATCTCGTGTCGGTGGGACCCTGGCGAGCGACCCGCAGCGCGCGGCATACTCGCGTCGCGGTGCGGCCACTGCGATAAGGGACGCGTTCGTTCCCTGGGAAACTCTTGGAAACGATCGGTTGGTGGTCGAGACCGGCGTCGATCCGGTGACCTCACGCTTTTCAGGCGCGCGCTCTACCAACTGAGCTACTCGACCTCCTCGTCACCCTTTCGGGTGTCGAGCGGACCTGACGGGATTTGAACCCGCGACCTCCGCCTTGACAGGGCGGCGTGCACTCCGAGCTGCACCACAGGTCCTCGGTGTTCTCGAAGCGAAGACTCCGAGACGCGAAGTGTCAGTCTATCCGTTGGCGGGCGTATGAATTGGGGCTGGCCAAATGTCGCAATTCGACCGGCTCGTAGACTGGTCTCCGTGTCCTCGGTGCGTCGAACTCTGCGAGTGGCGACGGCCTGAGCGTGAACAACACCGTCGTACTGGTCGTTCTCGGAGCCGGCCTCGTACACGCGGTGTGGAACGCCATGGCCAAGAGCCTTCACGATCAATTCGCGAGCTTCGCGCTGCTCAATCTGGGTGTGGCGTTGGTGTGCGGGGTCACCTGGCCCTTCGTGGGACTGCCCAAGTCGGCGGCATTGGTCTATCTCGCGTTCTCGGTCCTGTGTCACGTCGGCTACGAGCTCTTCCTCATGGGTGCTTATCGACGCACCGATTTCTCCCAGTCCTATCCGATCGCACGAGGAATCGCGCCGTTGCTGGTCTCGCTCGGGGGACTGATCTTCGCCGGCGAGCACATTAGTCCGCGTGGGCTGTTCGGTGTCGTCGGGATCGTGGTCGGCATCGTAAGCCTCGCCGTTCGAAGGAACCCCGCGGTCGCGAACCGCCAGGGCGTCTACTGGGCTCTCGCGACCGGTGCGGCCATCGCGATCTATACGGTGGTCGACGGGCTCGGCGTGCGTGCGAGCAACAACGCCCTTCGCTACGCCCTGACGCTCTTCTCGCTGCAATCAGGCGTCTGGCTGTTGGCCGTGGTGGCGCGCCAGCCGCGGGGTTGGTGGCCAGGAGCGCGCCGAGCGTCCATCGGCATGCTCGGTGGCGTCTTGTCAATGGTGGGTTACGTCGCGGTGCTCTGGGCGCAGATTCGAGCACCCCTGGGCGTGGTGAGCGCCCTTCGCGAGACCGGCGTGCTGTGGGCGGCGATGATCGGGGTGTTCATCTTTCGCGAAGGTCGACTGCGCCGTGTGCTGGTACCCGCGGTTTTCGTCGTCGGGGGCATCGCACTGCTCAGCCTCGGCTGACCGATTCGACTCAGTAGGGGAGCACCAGACAGAAAGGGTGGCCCACCGGGTCGAGGTACACGCGAAAGGTGTCACCGGGTTGATCCGCACCGGGCTGGAACGAGTGCTTGGTGGCCCCTTGTTCGAGGATGTGGCGCTCGCCCTCGTCAAGGTCATCGACGATGAAGTCGAGATGAAGTTGCTGGGGTACGGGACCCTCGGGCCAGGTCGGCGCGACGTAGTTCTCGACTCGTTGGAACGCGAGTGTGGGCATTCCCTCATTCAAGAGACGCACCCACTCGATCTCGCCGGGATCCTCGCCGTCCAATGGTTCGATCTCCATGCCGGTGACACGCGCGTAGAAATCGGCCAGGGCNNGACCCAGCAAGTGAAATCGAGGCGTACTCTACCTTGACACCGACGCTCCACCAACGACACCGGTGACGCCGGACGCCCCGAAGAACGTCGTGATGATCCTTCTGGGTTCGCTCAACTGTCGCCTGTTTGGGGACCACCGATCCCACGAGTTCACCACGCCGAACCCGACTTGCTTCCCGCGCCCCGATGGAACGATTGCCCCTCTAGGCGTCGATGACGCTGCGAGGGAAATCGCTGGTCGTCGCCGCGTACCACTCGGCTGAGGCCTTGGGCGTGCGCGCGAACGTGGTGCGATCCACGCCCACGATCCCGAACTTCGGACGGTACCCGAAGGACCATTCGAAATTGTCGAGGAGGGACCACTGAAAGTAGCCGCGGACGTCGATGCCCTCCTCGAGCACGTTGTGCAGACCCTGGAGAGCCCCCTTGAGGTAACGAATCCGCTGATCGTCGTCATCGGTACCGATGCCGTTCTCGGTGACGAAGATGGGTAGCGACGAGAGCGCGGCCGCACGACGCACCGTGTACTCGACGCACTGAGGCCAAAAGAGATAGCCCATTTCGGTCTTCTCGCCGGGCGGGTCAAAGACGACGCCGTCGGGCCCCACGACCATCTTCGTGTAGCACTGCACGCCGATGTAATCGTCCTCTGCGAAGGATTGAAGGTACTTGTCCTCCATCTCGGCTCGCATCGCCTGCATCTTCTCTTCGCCACCGGGCAACGCCTCGTATTCTTGCATCGAGAGCGGCATACCGATGGGGTAGGTACCCGGTCCCGCCCGCAACGCCTCGCGCATCGCCACGTGGGCCTGGCGCATGATCTGGTTCACGGCGACGAATCGGTCATTGTCGGCGACTTGGGGCGGAAACATGCCGATGAGGTAACCCATCGCCGCGACAATGTTGGGCTCATTGATGGTGCACGCAATGCCGATCAACTCACCAAATTCTTCGCCGACGACCATGGCGTAGTGCGCCAGCCAGCCAACGATCTCGGGGTTTTCAAATCCTCCGGCGTCAGCGACCCACAGCGGGAGTGTGAAATGGTGCAGGGTCACTACCGGCAAGATGGCGCGTGCGTGGCAGGCTTCGAGAACTGCCCGGTAGTGGTCGAGCGCCTCGCTCGAGATGACGCCGTGTTCGGGCTCGATGCGAGCCCATTCGATCGAGAGACGAAAGGAATTCAAGCCGAATCGCACCAGCAGATCCAGGTCCTCCTCGTAGCGGTGCCACGAATCACAGGCGTCCCCACACGTCTCGACCGCTACCGTATCTGGCGCGCGTTCGAAACGCCACCAATCGGTGTTCGTGCCGCCGCCTTCGATCTGATAAGCGGAGGTCGACGTGCCCCACAAGAAGGACGCGGGGAAATTGACTTTGCGTTCCGTCATGGAAAGAATCTAGAGCCCGGCCAGGGCCGTTGCTCGTCGGCCCTATTTATTGATGATGACGATGAAGCCCCACACGACGGTCGCCACGATGACAAGGGCAACGAGACCCATGGCGGTCACACTCAGACTTCGCAGCGCGACAGAGTTGTCCGCACGGCGGTAGTGCGAGAACGAGTGGACGCCGACCGAGAAGAGGACTACGAGTCCGATGCCCAGGGCGACGCTCGTGTAGAGGACTTGGACAAGGGCGTGCCAGTCGATCAGCGGTGTCGCGGGAGTGACCGTCATACCTTGACGGGCTCCTCCACCGGCTCCAGTGGTTTCTCAAATGCCTCAGAGTGTTCGCCCCACTTGTCGTTGACATTGTCCGCGTTGATCTTGTCCTTACGCGAGTGGTAGTAGATGAACGAGCAGTAGCCGATCAAGATTGCGGTCATCACCACGACGCCGAAGGAAACACCGAAGGCCCGCTGTCCGTAGAAGGCGAGGGCGCCGCAGACGCCGGCGCAGGGAAGTGTGATGAGCCACGCGGTAGCGACCCGACCGGCCAACTTCCAGCGCACGGCGCGCTTACGGGTGCCCACCCCTGCGCCGAGGATGGAGCCGGTCGCAACGTACGTGGTCGAAAGGGGCATGCCGAAGTGGCTCGACGTGAGAATGACCACCGACGAGGTGATCTGGGCCGTGAAGCCTTGGGTTGGACTCAACTTCGTGAATCCTTGGCCCATGGTGCGGATGATGCGCCAACCGCCGATCATTGTTCCCGCGGCGATGGCGAGACCACAGATCAGCACGACCCACTTAGGAGTGGCGCTGTTCTGAGCGAGCGTTCCGTTGGCGACGAGCGCCAGGGTGACCACTCCCATGGTCTTTTGCGCGTCATTCGTGCCGTGCGCGATCGAAAGTAATGACGTCGAACCAATCTGTCCGATGCGCATGCCGGCCGACTTCGTCGCGTCGTCAGACCTCTTCGTGAGGCGACGGGCGAGCGAGGTGGCTATCGCCGCGATAACGAGTGCGAAGATTGGTGCCGCGATTGATGGCGCGAGCACTTTGCCGACGATGCCACTCCAGAGCACGGCACTTGAACCCGCGTGCGCGATCATGGCGCCGATGATGCCACCGATGAGTGCGTGGCTGGACGACGAGGGAATTCCGAAATACCAGGTAGTTACGTTCCACACGATGGCGCCGATCAGCCCGCCGATCACGACTGGCATGATGATGTCGCCTTGGCTCACGATGCCACTCGCCACGGTGGCGGCGACCTTGAGTGAGAGGAACGCGCCGACGAGGTTGAGAGCGCTTGAGAGGATGACGGCCGTGCGAGGCTTCAGGGCTCCGGTGGCGACGGTGGGCGCGACGGCGTTGGCGGTGTCATGAAAGCCGTTGGTGAAGTCGAAGCCGACGGCGATGAGCACGACGAACACCAGCACGAAAGTGTTATGCACACTCCACTCTTAGCAAGCATCCTTGGCACTTTTCGAGGCAAAAGTCCCCATTTGGCCTACTTTTGGTTCAGATTTCACCTTCGCATTACTTTGACGTGGCGCGACTGTCCAGGCAGCAGATCGGTCACGCAAACGAGGGAGTGCGACTCGCGAGGTTCGTTCAATGACCGTGAAGCTATTAATTGCACTGATTGGCGTGTGTCTCATTGGGTTGCGAGCGACTGAGTCCAAACTCGAGATGAATCGTGCGGTCAGTGATCGTGACGGGGACGCGTGGATCCTTGGCGTTTGCCGTCGCGTGGTGCACGCGTCATGGGGAAACCAATCCTCGGGCGACGATCGAAATTCGCACGACCATCGCGGCGTTCTTGGAGATCGTGATGCTTTAGGCGTTGAGGCGACTTATCACGTCGTCGACGACGCCGCTCGTGGTGGACTCGCCACCGAGGTCGAAGGTCCGTATCCCGTCGGCGGCGCCTTCGAGGGTGGCCGTTCGTAGACGCTCGCCCGCTAACTGGAAACTCGGGTCGTCCAAATGGAGCGCGGCCTGGTCGAGCAACGCCGCTTGGGCGAGCAGCATCGCCATCGGGTTCGCGACATTCTTTCCCTGCAACGTTGGTGCGGTGCCGTGGGGTGCCTCGGCCATGGCGACTCGAGGATGAAGATTCTCGTCCAGGGCCATCAGCACGGACTCGGCGCCCGCGATCGAGCCGAACATAGCGAGCACGAAGTCACTCAAACAGTCGCCGTCGCGATTGAGCGAAGGGATGACGAGAGTTTGCTCGTGCACGTCGGTCAGCAGACCCGCGTAGGTCGCGTCGATGAGGATGGGGCGGTAGGTGACGTCGGGATATCGTTTCGCCGCGGCGTCCATCTCTTCTTTGAGCATGCCCTCGTAGGTGGGCGACACCGTCCACTTCGGTCCTCCGTAGACGACACCGTGGGTTTGAGCGGCGGCCTTGAACGAGTATTCCGAAACGAATCGGCAAACCGAGCGGTCGATTCGTTCAGTACGCCACGCCACTTCGTCGAAACTCCCGGGCGTTCCTTCACGCCCTTCGTCCGCACCATAGGCGTCACCCACCGCCATGCGTATCACGATGATCGGCTTGTTGGTGGCGACGACGGGAGAGACGCCGGGAATGCGACGCCCAGTCCGAACGATCACGGAGCCACCGATGCCTTCACGCAGGAGCCGGTTGGGCGATCCGACGCCGCCCATTTCGGGCGGCGTGATAGTGGCTGCCTTGAGCCCTAGTCCGGTCTCGACCATCGCGGCCGCGGCCTCTCGCACGACCTCGTTATTCGTCGCGCGACGGTTTTCGAGAGAAAGGTCAAAATGTTCAAATTGCAGGCTTACGCCAAGCAGATCGCCCGTCATGACCCGGAGTGATTGGTCGAGTAGTTCCTGGCCAGTTTCATCGCCGTCACAGACGATTACCTTTGCGATCGTGGTCGCCATAGCAACTCCTCAGGGTGAAATGAACCGTGTCGCGCGTGAGAACACTACGGCGTTACTCAACGTTAATGCAAAGTAAAGTGGCTAGTCGTCGACAGATGCGTTGGGCCACGCGGCTTCAACTGGAGATTGAGACGTCGTTCTCCTTTTCGCCACTTTCGCGCTCCGTGTGCGGCGAGAGTAGTTTGGTCCACTATGAGTGGGGAGCCCATAGTCGAAGCAACGGTGGAACTGGATGATGTTACGGTCCGGTTCGGCGGGCTGCTCGCTCTGGATCAGGTCACCTTTGATGTTCAGCCAATGGAGATAGTTGGTCTCATTGGTCCTAACGGTGCCGGCAAAACAACAGCGTTTAACGTCATCTGTGGTTTTCAGAAAGCCGATTCGGGCACCGTCCGTTTCCCTGCTTTGGGTCACAACGCCCTTACGACCTCGCAGTTGTGCGCAGCCGGCGTCGCTCGCACGTTGCAGGGAGTCGGACTCTTCACGAACATGAGCGTTTTGGAGAACGTGATGGCTGGCGCTCAGGGACACGTTGGTCGTGGTTTCGCTTCGTCGCTCTTCGGGTTCCCCGCAGGCTACCGTCACGAACTGAAGTTGCGCGACGATGCGATGGCCCAACTGGAACGACTCGGTATTGCCAAGTTCGCCTCCGCGCTGCCTTACAGCATCCCTTACGGCATCACCAAGAAGGTGTCCATCGCCCGGGCCTTGATGGGAAGGCCGTCGTTACTCATGTTGGACGAACCAGCGTCGGGTCTCGACGAGAATGAACTTCAGGAATTGGCTGAGCTGATAGTCCAGTTACGTGAGTCAATGAGTGTCTTATTGGTTGAACACAACATGGATTTTGTTATGCCCTTGGTGCATCGACTCGTCGTCCTCAACTTCGGCAAGGTGATCGCGACTGGAGCACCGGCAACAATAAGCACGGACCCCGAAGTTCTGGCCGCTTACCTCGGGGTCGACTCGTGATTCGAGTTGAAAACCTGACGGTCAGCTATGGCGCAATTCGCGCGCTCGACGACGTCAGCGTCCAAGCCAACCCAGGACGGGTGACCGCCATTCTGGGGGCCAATGGCGCCGGCAAGTCAACTCTTCTTCGAACCATTTCGGGGCTCGTCGCGCCCAAGAGCGGGCGGGTCTTTTTTGGCGACCGCTCGATCTTGTCGACGTCCACTGAGAACATCGCGCGACTCGGTGTTGCCCACGTGCCGGAGGGTCGAGGTGTCATCTACGAACTCACGGTCGAGGAGAACTTGCGCCTCGGCGCCTTCGCGAGCAAAGTCGATATCCGCGAAGGACTCGAAAAGCAGTACACGCAATTTCCGGTATTAGGCGAGCGGCGCAAGAAATATTGCGCAACCTTGTCCGGTGGCGAACGTCAGATGCTCGCTATGGCGCGAGCGCTAATAAGTAATCCCCGGGTGCTGCTGCTAGACGAGCCTTCACTTGGGCTAGCGCCCCAAGTGACGTCGGAATTGATGAACTTGATTCTTGAACTCTGTCACGCCAGCGATCTGACGGTCATGTTGGTGGAGCAGAACGCGAAGAGTGCATTGCGAATCGCGCACGACGCGGTGGTGTTGCATCTAGGGGTTGTCGTTGCGAGCGGTGAAGCGGACGTGATCGCCAATGACAAGAATCTCCGCCATTACTACCTTGGCCTGGTTCAATGATGAGCACATTTCTCGCCTCACCGATCATGCACAATATCTTTGCTGGGTTGGCGCAGGGTGTTATCTACTCTTTGGTTGCACTAAGTCTCGTGATCATCTGGCAGTCCACGCACGTCCTCAATTTTGCCCAGGGCGCGATGGCGATGTTCGCCAGCTACATCGGCATGACCGAGATAGACCGAGGACTGAACTACTGGTTCTGTCTCGTGGTGTCCCTCGCTGTTGGGTTTCTCTTCGGAGGGCTAACTGAGCGTATCCTCATCCGCCCCCTCTACGGCAAGCCTGAGATCAATGCCATTGTGGTCACGGTCGGATTTCTGGGTGTCATCGAGGCGGTGGCTCAGGCCATTTGGACCAGTACCACACGAAATATCGCGACGCCACTGTCGCAGATCTACTTCCACGATCAAGGTCGTGTCGTTCTGCTGTCGCCGTTCGTCCTCTTCCAATTTGGCCTAGCACTGGGAATTATGGCCCTGGTCGCCGTGCTCTTTCGGTTTACGAACCTTGGACTCAAACTCCGCGCGTCAGCACTCGCACCTGAAGTCGCGCGCTTGCTTGGTGTTCGGGTCAATCGAATGCTCACGATTGGTTGGATGTTGTCGGCGGGCGTCGGCGTGGTCGCTGCGGTGATCGTGGCATCGGGGAGTTTCGGGCTCTATCCCAGTGACATGGACGGGATCTTGATCGCAGGATTCATCGCCGCAGTGGTAGGAGGCTTGGATTCACCCGTGGGCGCGGTCATTGGGGGACTTCTTATCGGTATCGCCGAACAGTTTGTCTTGGCTTATTGGTCGGCCGATCTTGCATCCCTTGGGGGACTTATCATCCTCGTCGTCGCGTTAATGATCAGACCACAGGGCATCTTCGCCAAGAGCGTCAGCAGGCGAGTCTGATGAGCTGGTTTCGCTCAATCGTTGCTCAAGAGCGAACGACCGCACGTCTTACCGGTGTGTTGGCCGTTACCATACTCACGCTCGCAATTACCTTCGTACTACCTCCCGTGGCGGATTCTCAGCTGGCGGGTGGGGCCGCAATTTCTATTGTCATTCTGGGACTGAGTTGGCTCGTAGGCTGGAGTGGCCAGATCTCGCTCGGCAATTCCGGATTCATGGCCGTTGGCGCATACGCCACTGGAATCTGGGCGGTCCATCATGGATCGACTCCGTTAATCTTTACCTTCTTCTTGGCGACAGTGATCGGTGCCATTAGCGGCTTGATCATCGCAATTCCGTCTACTCGACTTAGCGGGCCCTACTTGGCTGGCATGACCCTCGCTTTTTCAGCGGCGATCTCGCCCATTGCTCAGAACTACACGTCCGTCACGGGAGGCGAAGGTGGCTTGTTCTTCAACACGTTGACCACCCCCCATTGGTTCCTGGGGTTCTTCTCGGGTCAGAACGCCACGATCAATGCGGCCGCTCAGTGGACCGCGGACCTCGCCGTGGTGGTGGCAGGCGTGGCCTTCTTCTTCATGGCGAACCTCTTTCACAGTCACACTGGTCGGGCCATGCGCTTGGTGCGTGACAATGACGTTGCGGCCGAATTGGTCGGCATCAACCTGCCTCGTACGAGGACCGTTGCCTTCGTGGTATCGGCCGCGTTCGCCGGCCTCGGCGGGTCGGTCTACGTACTCATAAACGCCACTGTGAATCCTTCGGCATTCCCGCTCACGTTGTCAATCACCTTGCTGACTTTGATGGTCTTAGGAGGCATAGGTACCTTGAGCGGTGCAGTTATAGGTGGGATCATCTATGCGTTCAGCACAAATTTGATCAGTCACCTCAACTCATTGACTGGAATCAACCCCACTTCCAATCTGGGTGCCAACATGCAGGGGATCATCTTCGGGGTCCTTCTCATCCTGACGATGCTCTTCGCCCCTCACGGCATCGCAGGATTGGGGCGCCGACTTCGTTTTTTTGCGAAATCTGTTCGTCGAGTTGCGTCTGCTTCTACTGGCGAGTAACTTTGCGCTAAGCATCAAATTAAGCATTAACTAATGGGGGGGACAATGAAAATCGGAAAGAGGAATCGTCGTGTCGCCGCACTGCTGTGCAGTTCGGCTTTGGCGTTGGCGACCGCTTCAACGGGCCTGATCGGCGCGAGCGCCGGGGCATCGACTTCGACACCGGGAGTGACTGCGACCAGCATCACCATCGGCGCGTCAGTGCCGCTTTCGGGCATCGCTGCGAGCTACGCATCGGTCTCGGCGGCTGCCAACGCGGTGTTCAAATACATCAACAAGTTGGGCGGCATCAATGGTCGAAAGATCAAGTACATCCGTCTTGATGACTGCTACGGCCTTGCTGCGTACGGTCTTGGATGCACCGCTGGTGCCAGCACGACACCCTTGAGCAACAATCAGGAGTTGTTGGCCCAAGATCACGTCTTCGCAACCGTGGGGTCGCTCGGCACCGCGGCCGAAATGAGCGTCATGAGCTACCTGAGGCAGAACAACGTGCCGCAGCTCTTTGTTAATTCCGGCTCCGTTGAATGGAATCAGCCAAGCTCGTTCCCCGAACTCTTCGGGTACCAGACGAGTTATGTTGCCGAGGGCAAGATCTTTGCCAAGTACATCAAGGCAAACTTCCCCACTGACACCATTGGTTTCATTGGCCAGAACGATGACTTCGGTGCTACGGGACTCGAAGGGCTCAAAGACGGCGGCATCACCATCCCGTCAGCGGACAACCTGACGTACAACGCGGCAGACGCGATTTCTGGTTCGACGAGCGATATCACGGCCGACGTCTCCACATTGGCGCAGAACAAGGTTCCGGTCGTCGTGCTGGACTCGGTGCCTGGTTTCACCTACGGAATCCTTGCTACGGCACACGCACTGGGCTACTCGCCACAGTGGATCATCTCGTCGGTGGGCTCGGACCCGCTGTCGGTGAATACGCCGCTCGAAGCGGGCGCCGTAACGCTCAGTTACTTCCCTTCAACCACTGACAATGCGGATCCTTGGATTCCTTGGGTGCGCAAGGTTCTCGAAGCGGACCCCGCCGACTTTCCGAAGTTCAATTCATCGTCGGTCATGTCGTTCAACGAGCTCTACGGTGCCGGCTACGCGTTGGCGTTCGCTGAGACACTTCGCGCCGAGGGCAAGAATGTCACCCGAGGTGGGTTCGTGAAGGCGCTGACCTCAATGACGCTTGCCACGCCCGCGATTACACCGTTGCGTTTCACTGGGGGTAACCACCAGGGCATGCAGGGTGGTGCGATTGCGACAGTGAACTCGAACGGGACTCTCGCGCCAACCAGCGTGACGGTCACGAAGTCGGTGTTCACCACCACTCCGTTTGCGGGTAGTTCCATAAATTCTTCGAACTGGATAATTGCTCCAATTCCGAGCTGGCTGAAGTAAGTAGTCGCAGCAACAAGTCTGGGCCCCATCCTTACGGGTGGGGCCCAGTCTTGTTGCGAGGCCAACCAGTGAAGTAATGGGTAACGTGGCCCGAACTTCGTGGTTCGTCGGTGTTTCGCCCGACACGGTCGCCCGATCAACCGAACGTGAAATCGTAGGCTTCGAGACCCTTTGAGAAGGAGAGTCCTAGAAGCCCGTTCACGTCATTTTTGTTCTTGAATAACGTGTAGAGGCGGGGATAACCCGAGACGGCGACCGTTTGGTAAGCCTTTCCGTTCAGCGTCTCAGTGATCGTACCGTTACCGCTCATGACGAGATAGACGTCGTTGGCTTGGAAGTTGATGTTGATCTTCGCGCCGGCGACAGCCTTGATCTCCTGAGGGCCCGAGTACCATTCGCCAGCCATGGCGAAATTCCCCACGGGGATGTTCGACGGTGAGTGATAGACCGCGGCCTGGTTCTGACTCAGTTGACTACCCACTAGGTAGGACTCAGATGCGTAGTCGTAGCCTAGGTAGGACTCGGGGCTGGTCTCTTGGGTCGGCGTGCGGTTCGCGACGCTGGTGGGCGGGGGAAGTTTCTCAGTCGGGTTCGCCGCTAGGAGCAATTGTCGGATCAGTGACTCGGTGCCGCTGTAGTCGCCTTCCCCGTAGTCGACGTGACGGATGACGCCCTGGGCGTCGATCAAGTATTCGGCCGGCCAGTAGTTATTCGTGTAGGCAGTCCACGTGGCCAGGTTGTTATCCACGGCAATGGGGTATTTCACACCCAGGCTCTTGGCGGCACTCTTCACGTTGCTGATCACGTGTTCGAAGGCGAATTCAGGTGCCTGGACGCCTACGATGTCAAGTCCGTACTTGTGGTATCGCGCGTACCAGGCCTCGACGTGCGGGAGCGAACGTTGACAATTGATGCACGAGTAGGTCCAGAAATCGATGAGTACCACATGACCACGCAGTTCGCTGAGAGTCAATGGCGTGTCGCCGGGAGTGTTGAGCCATTTGACGATGCCGGTGAATTCGGGCGCTACGCCACACTTTTGTATCGACGAAACGGGTTGCGTCGCGGCTGCCGTCTCGCACGAAGCGAGCGAGCCGCTTCCCACCGTGC
This sequence comes from Ferrimicrobium sp. UBA6820, assembly GCA_002452255.1. Lineage (GTDB taxonomy): Bacteria > Actinomycetota > Acidimicrobiia > Acidimicrobiales > RAAP-2 > RAAP-2. Next base: position 66,209 of record DKEO01000039.1, on the reverse strand, counting down.
CGTATTTGAGTTTCTGGAGCGCTTCGTAGGTGGACTTGTTGGCCTCGAGGTGCTGTTGAAGCGCATTCGTGTAGCCCGGGACGAATTTTTGAATACCACTGAAGGCGTTGAAGATGATGCCCAACGCCATCAGGATCAACAACACGCCCGCGACCGGACGCAATTTTCTTGCACGTTGCGAGAGTCGACGGTTCCTTTCGATTAACCGGTCGCCAGTTAGGGCTATCGCGAAAAGGGGTAGCGCGGCGCCGGCTCCGAAGAAGAGGCTCAGCAGCACGCTGTAGAAACTGACGTGGTGACGCGCGCCAAGTACCGAGATCGCGGCGAGCACCGGGCCGGCGCACGGTACGAAGACCGCACCAAGTCCGAGACCCAGTACGAAGGCGGATCCGTTGCCGCTGGGTGCGCGCGCGCGAATCCGGGCGAAAGGTCGCTCCAGTAGTTGTTCGACCTGGGGAACCAGCAGGCCAATACCGAACAGGATGAGTAGACCAATACCCACGTCGCGCAGAAGGTCCTGGGGAAGACCGAGAGCGCTGAGAACGGCCGAACCGGCGGCAATGATCAGGCTGAAGCTGATGATGAGTCCAGCGATGACCGTGGCCGAACGACGCCGACGCGCGCGAAAGGGGTGCTCGACATCCTCGACCGGAGCGGTCCAGCCCACCAGAACCACGGGCAGCACGGGCAGGATGCAAGGAGAGATACCCGCGATGATCCCCGCCACGAAACCGATGAAGAGTAGACCGATCACTGTTCCCCTTTGCTGACGCTGAGAAACGACGCCACGCGTCGCTTCAGACTAGGGGTGACTAGTTTGACGTCGACCAGAACAGCCACCAGCATTTAGTACCCCGCGGCCCAGGTTTCGTTACAGGGTGTCGGATTTGACTCGAATCATCGGTATTTCTAGGGATACTTCGGATTCTGGCGAGACTAGAGAAGGTGCCGTTCGGTGGCCCAGTTCGTCAACTGGTAGCGATTCGAGAGTTGCAGCTTGCGCAGCACCGCGGACACGTGACTCTCGACGGTCTTTATCGCGATACTGAGTTGTTCTGCGATGTCGCGGTACGAATAACCCCTCGCAATCAGTCGCAGCACTTCGATCTCGCGAGGGGTCAGCTGATCGAGCTCGGGGTCGAGCGATGGCGCGGATAACCCATCGAGCGAGCGGTTGGTGAACGCATCAAGCACGAAACCCGCGAGACGTCGCGAGAACACCGCGTCACCCGCCGCGGTGCGCACGATGGCTTCTACAAGTTCTGGTCCCTCGATGTTCTTCGTGACGTAGCCACGCGCACCTGCGCGAACCACGGCAATGACGTCCTCGGCAGCATCCGAGACCGACAGTGCGAGGAACTTCACACCGGGTTGTTCCTTGTTCACTGCTCGCAAGACTGCTAGCCCACCGCCGTCTGGCATGTGCACGTCGAGCAGGACGACGTCAGGCGAGCGTTCGAGGATTATCTCGATCGCCGCGGCTACCTCATCCGCTTCGCCGATGACGCTCACGTGACCCGAGAGTTCCGCCCGCAGACCAGCGCGTATTAACGCATGGTCATCGACGAGAAAGACCGTCGGTACTCGTTCCGCGGTCACGTCGAACTAGATGCTCGAGGAAGCCGAAGCTCCACCTCGGTACCGGCACCGGTCGAACTCGTGACGGTGGCGGTGCCACCATGGCGACGCATTCGCTCGATGATGGATCCGGCAATTCCTTGGCGGTCGGGCGCGACCGCCGCGGGGTCGAAACCAGAACCCTGATCACGCACGAAGAGCGAGACTTGTTTGGCCTCCACTTCGACGTAGATTGCCACGTCTCGAGCACCCGACCACTTCGCCGCGTTCAGTGCTGCTTCGCGACAGGCTGCGACCAACGCGAGTGTCGCATCGTCGAGCGGTATGTCGCCGACCAAGACGGCATCCACCGATATGTCGTAGTTATCTTCGATCTCGCTTTCCACGTCAAGAATCGCTTGGGAAAGGGTCCGAGCCGTTGAAGAATGCGCACCGAACGTCTCAGGATTGGCTAACCAACTTCGCAGATCACGCTCCTGTTGCCTCGCCAAGCGAGTCACTTCGACGGGGTCGTTGGCGGATCTTTGTATTAAGGAAAGTGTTTGCATGACTGAGTCGTGCACGTGTGCCGCCATGTCGGCGCGATCTTGCGCTCGCACACGCGCTCGCCGCTCCATGGACAGGTCTTGGATGGAACGGATCCACCACGGCGCGAACAGGGCGAAGAGTCCCAGGACGAGGGCGCTGGCTCCAGCTAAGACGTACGCAGCCGCGCCGTGCTCTCCACTGACGCGAGACATTAGCGAGATTCCCCAGATGACGAAAATCACGCCAAAGCCCGTGCGCAAGGCGACGGCACGCCAGCCGTCGGTACGCCCGACTCGTGTTTTCGACAGGTTCGAGGAGACCTGGCGCAAGTTCTCTCGCTCGTCTTCTGAGGCGCCTCGCCACACCATGACGGCCTCCAGGCAGGACAACGCGAGGAACCACAACGATACCCCCGGAGGTCCAACACCGATCGTGATGAAAGCTATGAACAAGGTGAGTACCGCAATCAAGATCGCGAAGAGGATCTCCTTATCGCGTCGATCGTTCATGGTCCTGGTGAAGATGGACGATGATTCGTCTCTTCGGGGCACGAGCATCCAGATCGTCATGTAAGCCGCCAAGCCCAGGGCGAAAAAGAGGGCCAGCAGTACCGTGATGATTCGTACGGTTCGCACGCGCACACCGAAACGACGAGCGAGTCCGCTGCATACGCCGCCGAGCAGAGCACCGTCCGAGTTCCTACGCAGCGGTCGTTGTGGACGACCGGGGGTGTCGAGCCGATGCCCCGATGCTATGAGTGGTTGCTTGTCGATGATTCTGAGTCTGTCATGATGTTCGCCACGGAACAATAAGGGTAAACCCTTGGTAAAAGGGCGGTTCTGAGGGTTCATCCCGATATCGATGTCTGCGGCCCACTACTTAACATCGGAGTTATGAGTGAAAACGACGTCCTAGGCGATTCGAACAATCCTGATCCGGCTACAGCACCGGTGAGACTCCACCGTAGTTCGACCAACCGCAAGGTTGCGGGTGTCGCCGGGGGCATCGGCGAAAGATTTGACATCGACGCGAACGTCGTGCGAGTGGTCTTCATCGTGCTCACCCTGGCAGCCGGACTAGGTGCCGCGATCTATCTCGCGATGTGGGCTTGCGTGCCGCTGAGTGGTGCCCAGGAAGGAGACGAGGTCGCGAACGCTTCGGATGGTGGACACCACTGGAGATTTCGTAGCTTAGTTTTGCTTGCCGGGGCACTCTGTCTCGGTCTGATCTTCTTGACGGTGACCCTCAACGGACGCAACATCGGTCGAGGTATAGGCCTCTTCTGGCTGGTCTTCCTCGTGGTGCTCGCCGTTGGATCTTTGCGCCGCCCTGGGCGGTTTCGCTTTGTTCGGTTCCTTCTTGGATTACTCGTTGCGGTGGTGAGCGTGGTGGTTCTCGCGTCCGGTGGTGTTCTGGCCTACGTCGCGGCTACCGGTGTTCCGATGACAGGTGGCGTAGGTCAGAGGATTTACCAGCCGAACTCGGTGGCGCAGGTCCAGCGTCAGTACCGACTCGCCATCGGCTCCATGACCATCGACCTGCGTGGCGTAGGTTTCCGTGATGATTCGATGGCGATCGTGGCGACCGTGGCGATTGGTCAGCTCACGGTCGAGGTACCACCTGGCGTACAGGTCAATCTCAATGCCCAGAGCGGAACGAGCACGATTGTGTATCCCAACGGCCGTCAGTCGTTTTATCTGTCGGGAACGACTAAGGCTGCGCCGTCACATTTGAACCTCACGGTACGGGTAGGCATTGGAAGAGTGGAACTTTATCGAACGGGTCCCGCTGCAACAATCTCGCCGCAGCCTCCCATACCAAAGCCCTAGAGACGCTGTGGCCAAGTAAATGGTGGCGCAAGCTCGTGACGTGCGTCCAGAGATTGTCGTGTGGCTCGTCCTCGAGGTCACTCGTCGTATTCGTCGCGATTCGCGTGAGGTTGTCCGGATCTAGAGTGCGACGATTAACCGTACACTCGACCTATGAATACCCGGGCCTCAAAGTACGTCACCTATGGCCAGTGGAATCTCATCGTGTTTGTTCTTCTTTGTCTCAGCATTCATCCCGGTTTCGTTCTCAAGCGAGACGAAGGAGGTTTCAGCAACTACGGGGTCCACATCAAGACGGTGGTCCCCTACACACTGACGTACCTCGGTTGCATTATCTTCACGCTCCTCGCCGTCAAATATCTCCCAGCGTCCGGGCACAATGCGAGGGTTCTGGCCATCGTGCTCCGCTCATACGCGCTGCTCTGCTTCCTTCTGCTGGTCAGTACGTATGGTTACACGCTCAACGCGCTGCTCAAGGACACTCACGGGGCGATTGGCCTCATCGCAATGTTGTTTGACCCTGCGGCATCATTATGGCTCTTTCGTCACATGAGAGGATCAGGTTGGAATCGGGCCTTGGCGGGGGTTGAAGTTGTCGGAGTGGTTCTCGGCGTCATCGACATAGTCAACGTGGCGCACGTGCTCTTTGCCGCGCAGGCCGTGATCGCTATTGGATTCGGGTTTCTTTTGGTGCGCGGCACGCACGAACTCGAGAGTCTGGAGGTTCAATCGTCATGACCGAGAAACGTTTCGGTCTCATCGGGGGCATGTCCTGGGAATCCACGCGGACCTATTATTCACTGCTCAACGAACTCACCGCGGCGTCGCTGGGCCCGTGGCACCAACCGCTGGTTCTCGTCGATTCGTTGGATTTCAGCGAGATCGTGGGTCTGCAGAGGGCTGGTGACTGGGAAGCCACTGGTCGGATCCTGGTGGCGTCCGCTCAACGTCTTGAACGAGGCGGGGCGACGGTCCTGGCCATCACGGCCAACACCATGCACGTCAATGTTGACCAGGTTGTCGCTAACGTTGGCCTCCCCGTGATTGACATTCGCGAAGCGATCATTGGAGAGCTTCGCGAGCGCGGTGCCACTTCGTTCTCTTTGTTGGGAACGAAATACGTGATGGAAGGCGACGTCTTTACGTCCTATCTGGCGAACGCTGGCGTGCACGTAGTCGTTCCCGATGAGGGAGAACAACGAGAGCTCCAGCGAATCATCTTCGATGAGCTGACTCAAGGAATTGTTCTGGAGAGTTCGCGGGCGACATTCCTCGCGATTGCGGAGAATTGTCGACGCAGGGGTGGTGAGGTGGTGGGTCTCTGCTGCACCGAGTTCGGCATGCTCGCCGATGAGTCCACTACATCGTTTCCGGCCATCGATTCAACCAAGGCGCACGTGCGCGCCTTGTTGGCGTCAAACTAGCGACGCCCGCCAAGCCCCGAGCCGCGCCGGGGCAACCGACGCGGCTCGGGGCTTCACTGCAAGGTCGTCAGCTGATGGCAATTCCCTCTGATGCGGTCGGGATGTCAAAGACTGTGGCGACGGGTGTCAACGCGGCGTTAGGGCCGATCGCGAAGACGTCGATCGTGCCAGCACCACCGCTCTCGACGTACAGGAACTTCTCATCAGGCGACACCACTGAGTCAGTCGTTCCCGCGTGAGTGGTCGCGGCGACGCTGGCGACTATCTGAGGCGCACCAGAACTCGTCTCGTCAAAAGACGTGATATCACTGCTCCCGGCGTTCGAGCCGAAGAAGTAGCCGTTGGCCGAGGATACCCAGCACAGCGCCTTCGCGTTGTCACTCACTGTACCGAGTGACGTCAGGGACCCGTTGGTGTTCACCGTGTAGACACTCGCTGAACTCGTGCCGGCTTCAATGGCGAACAGATTGCCGGCGGCATCGAAGTTGAAGTCGTAGGGAACCGGATTGTTCGAAGCGCTGATCACAGGGGCTGCACCCAGGACGCCGCTCGGGCTCACCGAAAAGACGTCATAGGAGTTGGTGGAGTTTTTGGTCGTGACCACCAAGTGCTGGCCATTGGGGGTATAGCCCACCTGGCCTGCACCGTGTACGTAGTCCGGGGGCGTCGTGTTGCTCAGTCCCAGCGAGCGGTTCTCGTTTGCGAGCGTCACGAGCTTATCGTGGTCCAAGGTGAACTCCTGGACTGCGCCCGCGCCACCTGCGTTGAGGACGGTGACGAGGTTGTTGTGCACGGCGATTGAGTTGGGGAACTGACCGCCACTTGAAACTTGCTGGACGAGTTTGAGGTGCGTGCCGCTCACGTCAAACACTGAAACCGTGTCGCTTCCTGCGTTGGTGGCGATCAACTTGCTGTTGTTGTCTGCGAGTACCAGACCGTCCTGACTTCCGAGAGGCGCGGCCGAGGAATTAGCACCGGCTCCTCCGACTCCTCCCGTTGCGTACGAGCCGGCGAGTGAAATAGTCCCGTCACTTCCTCGCTGGTAACTGAGGATTGAGTTACCGGTGAGCGAGTCGGTCTCTATAAAGAGTGCGTGAGTGTTCGACGCGGGGAGCGACTGCGCACCAACTTCGGTGGTGAGCGCGACACCGCTTGTGATGAGTCCGCCGAACAGTGCAAGTGCACTGAGCAGGCGTAGGTTGTTCGTACTTCGCATGTTGTTCTCCTTGGGTTGGATGTGTTACTTGGTAACAGTGCTCGGTTGGCTGCGAAGTGTTACAGCGAGATGCCATGTACAGATTCAACGAGTGTCGACTAAGCCAGCAAGTCGATTTAGGTAGAACGAAAGAACTCATCATGTCGTGAGTGAGTTACGGCAGCCTTCACACGAGAGATATAAAAGCTCGCGTCTACAGTGTCGCCAAACGAAATATTGTTACGAGCCGATGGGCGAACTACCCTAGGTGTATGGAGGACGAAGTTCTGCTCAAGCGAATTCTGGGTGGTGATCGCGACGCGTTCACTGAACTCGTAGAGCGCTATCAATCTTCTCTCGTTCGACTTGCGCGATACTACGTAAAGACCGAGTCTTCTGCCGAGGACGTTGCCCAGGACACTTGGATCGCCGTCATGAAGGGCCTCGAACAGTTTGAAGGGCGCTCGTCCTTCAAGACCTGGCTCTTTCGAATTGCCGCGAACCGTGCACGAAAGACTGGAACACGCGAGTTCCGCGTCGTGAACGTGGACCCGGTTGATCCGGTGTCGAGTGCTCGTTTCAACGAGGCCGGAATGTGGCGCGAGGCCCCGGTGCCCTTTACTGAACTAATAAACGACAAATTGGCCAATGCCGAAGTCTTGGAGGCGTGCCGAAGCGCAATACGGGACTTACCCGAACCTCAGCAATCGGTTGTAACGCTTCGCGACGTCGAGGGACTATCTACCAGGGAGGTTTCTGAGTTACTTGAAATCTCCGAGGCCAATGCTCGCGTCTTGTTACACCGAGGCCGAGCCAAGATCCGCGAGGCGCTGGAAGGAAAGTTGAAAGGAGGGTACTCATGGCAATGACCAAGGACATCACGTGTCACCAAGCGGTCGCCCTCGTGAGTGACTATCTGGAAGGCGCACTGAGTCGACGCGATCGGCAGCGTCTCGAGCGTCACCTGGAAGGCTGTGAGGCTTGTTCGGCCTACCTCGAACAGATGAGAATCACCATCGCGATCAGCGGATCAGTCGGCCCCGAGGACTTGCCGGCTGAAGCCGTGTCGCAACTTTTGGACGTTTTCGAGAAGTACCAACGGGATAAGTCGAACGAGTAGACGAGTAGGGGCCCCGGGGTCACTCAGGTTTCGTCGGCAACAACCACACCCTTGAGCCCATACCCCACGCTCCCGATGGCCCATAGAGCTCAGTGAAAATCCGGTGTGTCAGCACCGTCTTAGGGTCGCGGGCACTGAATTGAATCTTTTTTGAATACCACTTACCGTCGTAACACGCCGGAGAACAGCCGTTCCAGGTCAGCGTACCGGTCGCTTGCGCGCTGACCGAAGTCCACGAGATCCACGTGATGTGCTTGATGTAACGGTTCGAATCGGCGCACGTCAGTACGATGTTGGTCGGTCGCACCTGGAGCAGTGTGCAATTGTAGAGCGAGGTGCCCGGTGGGTTTGCCGCGAGGGCTGGTCCTGGGTTCGCGATGAGCATCAAACCAGAGATATTCAACGTCACCAGGAGCGCGCCCGTCAAGGTGAAACGTTTCATCATTCGCTACTCCTTGGTGGTGAATGTCGTTCCGGACGGCAGTTCGTCACGGGAGTCGGGGTGCAGTATCCAGGCTGACTGGCGCCCCTGCACGGTCCATTCTTCGGGCCCCCCGACCACGGCGGTGTCCTCGTCAATTCCGAGAATCGTCGCGTTGTCGTCAAAGGGCAGCAAGAAGCGCGTCGCGACGTCGGGCATTCGCTTGGTGAACAGGTCGAAATGGGGAATGACGCGAAGGTGGGGCAAAAGTCCCAGTCCCGGCGTGCCTCCCTTCTTGGGGTGGCGCAGGGAAGGCACCCACGTCGTCATGGCCATAGCGCCAGCGCTGCATCCCGCGAGCGCCGCACCATTTCGCCACGCTCGCACGATGGCGTCCCACAGGGGTGTCTCGCGCAAGGTCTCGGCCAGGTAACCCGGGTTGCCACCGGACATGTAGATCAGTCCCGCGCCCGCGACGAACTCAACGTAGTCCTCGTTCATGGCGTCGTCGCGAACGTTCACTGGGATGATGACCGCTTCAACGCCAATTCGTTCGGCCTGGGTCTTACCTAGATTGTGCCAATGCTCGACCACCTTGGGACCGTCCGGCACCGCGGCCGTCGCAAGCTGCACGTACCGGGGTGGTCGCCCTTTCAAGAGTGACGCCTCGATCGCTGTCATCTGGGGCAGATACTCACCTGATCCCACGAGGGCGATGGGTCCTGGTGATTGCTCAGTGCTCATGGGTTGAGTCTGCTTTCCAGACCGACGTGCGATGCGCCTGAGGAGAAGAAGCTCTTAGGCATTCAGGAGTCTCTGGTTCTCGTGTACGTCACCAAGATGGTGTTCGCACTCGTGAAGGGCCTGCGCACCCGCCCAGAGAATCGTCACCCTGGCATTCGAGATGGGGCTGTAGGTGAAGAGTCGCTTCTCGTAGTCAGGTGGTAAGGCCCCGAAAGTCTTCACGAACAATCGTGACATTGCACCAAGCTCGATCGCGACGTCATCGGGTTGGTCAAATCTATAGAAGCCGAGGTCAACTCGTTCATCTCGGTAGATCGGCGAGCCCACTGAATTTTCTTCAATCGAGGCCCGCACGATTCGTTCGCGAATCGACATGAAGACATCGCGCATATGGCCGCCATATTCGAGGATTGACCAGCGGTCGGGCGTCGGGCGGGCGTTGACGGATGGTGCTGACGAGAGTAGGGCGCCGACGAACTGCTCAGTCGCCTCGTTCGTGCGGGCAGGTATTTCTGATGCGGTGATTGAACTCCAGCGGAACCCACAGCCCTCGCACGAATCTGTTGACGCCATCGCCCCAACTTACATGCCGGACTTCTCGTATAGTTCGTGTCGCGCCGGCGCGGACGCGACTCAGTGGGCTCGGAGTACGCCCTTCGGCTCATGGTGGGCGGCGTGGTCCGCGAGGCAATTCGTACTCTGGTTGTCCGTGGCGCACGTGGCACAGAGCAGAATCAGGGTCCGACACGCCAGATTCGAACAGTTGTAGTACTTGCTGGTTGGTTCGTCGCAGCGTTCGCAGGTTCCGAGGACCTTCGGTTCTTCACCGAACTCCTGGTTCATCCGTGCGTCAAAGAGGTAGAGCGAACCTTCCCAAAGACCTCGGTCTCCGAACTCTTGCCCGTAGCGCACGATGCCACCTTGGAGTTGGTAGACCTCCTCGAACCCGCGCGATTTCATCAATGACGAAAGAACTTCGCATCGTATTCCACCGGTGCAGTACGTCACGACGGGCCGAGACTTCAGGTGGTCGAATTTGCCGTTATCGATCTCATTGACAAACTCGCGCGTGGTCTTGACGTTCGGCACCACGGCGTTTTTAAACCTTCCGATTCTCGCCTCGAAGGCGTTTCGAGCGTCGAAGAAGACGACCTCGTCACCTCTCTGTGCGACGAGTTCGTGTACTTGGGTGGGTGTCAAGCGAGTACCACCTCCGACAATGCCATCCAAGTCGACCTTGATCTCATCGCCTGCTCCAAAGGACACCACTTCGTCGCGTACTCGCACGCGCAGGCGCGGGAAATCATCGACGGCGCCGTCGGACCACTTGAAGTCGATCATCTTGAAACCGGAGTAACTCTTCGTCTGACGCACGTATCTCTTCAGAGCAGACATCTCGCCACCTAACGTGCCATTGATGCCGTGCTTCGAGATCAAGATACGACCCTTGAGGCCAAGAGTCCGACAGAGTGTTTCTTGCCAGAGTCGAATAGCCTCGGGATCCTCCAGGGGCGTGAACCCGTAGTACAAGATTACTTTTTGGAGGTCCACATCTTGATTTTATCGATAGCCGCGTGGTCCGAGAAGAGGAAGCACTCGGCCGGGGTTACAGTGGGCCATGGGACAAGGAGTACGCAAGTTGGTGCATCGGTCGATTGCTACTTCATGACCGAAGCCCTCTCGACGAGACGCTTTGTGGATGACTGGCTTCGCGCCTGGAACGAGCACGACCTTGACGCCATCATGGAACATTTCACTGAGGACGTGGTTTTCGCCTCGCCTTTAGCCGCCCAATTGATTCCTTCGAGCAAAGGTGTCGTTCGGGGAAAGCCCGCGCTTCGCGTCTACTGGGCCGAAGGACTGCGAAGGAAACCGGACCTTCACTTCGAGCTGGAAGGAATATACGAGGGCGTCGGCATCGTGGTGATCAACTACGTCAACGAATCGGGCGGTCGTGTTTGTGAGGTGCTGGAATTGACGGGTGAGCTCGTCTCGCGAGGCTACGGTACTTACCAGTCATAGAAGAGGACGCTGTCGGCGAGAAGGGGAAATCGACGCCAACCGTTCGATTCTTGGGGCGATGGTGTCAGACGGTCGCTCTGGATTCGAAGCATCGCTAGGTGCGTTCGCGCGGCGCCTCCCTTAGAGTGGCGGAATGTCAGATCACTCAAAAACTACCGACCCGATAATTGTCTATGGTGCGAGCTGGTGTCCCGACTGCCGGCGGGCCAAGCAATTCCTGTCCTCTCATCGAATCTCCTACGAGTGGATCGACCTCGAAGAACACCCCGAGGCAATCGACGAGGTGGAGTCACGGAACGATGGTAAGCGCGTCATACCGACGATCATCTTTCCCGATGGGTCCTTCCTGACCGAACCCACGAATGACGAACTCGCGGACCGCATTGGCCTTACTCGTTCCGCGTCGAATACTGAGTACGACGTTGTCGTGGTGGGCGGCGGTCCCACGGGCCTCACGACGTCCATTTACGCCGCCCGAGAGAACTCCAAGGTCCTCGTGGTTGAGAAATCAGCGCCGGGCGGCCAAGCGGGTGTCACCGAACGGTTCGACAACTATCCGGGCTTTCCCGACGGAGTGTCGGGCGCGGAGTTAGCTGACCGCATCATCCGTCAAGCCGAGCGTTATGGTGTCGAGATCCTTCAAGCCGTTGCGGTGACTTCTATCACGCGCGATGAACCCTTCCTGCGCGTGGACCTCTCGACTGGGGATTCGCTCAGGGCTCGAGCGGTGCTGGTCGCCACGGGATCGACCTACCGTCGAACCGACGCCGAAGGTGAGGCCGACCTCATTGGTGCGGGCATCCATTTCTGTGCCACGTGCGACGGACCCTTCTATAAAGGCGCCAAGAACGTGACCATTGTTGGTGGCGGAAACAGCGGACTCGAGGAAGGACTTTTTCTTACACAATTTGCCGATCATGTGACCGTCCTGCAGGCGATGGACAAATTGACCGCGAGCAAGTTGCTACAGGACAAGGTCTTGAATCACGCCAATATGACCGTGTGGTGTAACGCCAAAGTTCAATCGTTCAACGCGAACTCGTCGGGAAAACTCGAGTCGATCACCGTCAATCGTGACGGAAAGGAAGTAAAGCACGATACGTCGGGAGCGTTTGTCTTCATCGGACTTGACCCCAACACTGGATTCCTCAACGGCACGCTCGCGGTCGATGAGCGAGGCTTTCTCACTACTGATCACATGTTCCAAACCAACGTCGAGGGCGTGTTCGCGGCGGGCGACGTTCGAGCTGGTTCGACCAAACAGATCGCCTCGGCGGTTGGCGAAGGTGCGGCGGTGGCGATCCAGATTCGCTACTACCTGGAATCGCTCGCGGCCAAGGTTTAGTTTCCTAGTCGGACGGGGCGGTTTGGACGATCGAACGAGGTGCCTGGGTGGTCCAGGGAATCATGGCCGAAGTGGACTTTTGGTAGAGCGCGTACTCGGGGTAGCGCTCGAGGGTCAGTCGTTCGGTGAAGCTTGTGGAGCCCAGAAACAGCAGGGTGAGCAAGAAGGCGCCAAGGACCGTCCATTCGAGGAGCGAACCGGCCGCGACCGCACCAACGAAGAAGAGGATCCACCATTGGGCCTGCTCGTAGAAGTAATTCGGATGGCGTGAGTATCGAAAGAGGCCAGTCTGAACGAAGCGGACCGTTGGCACTCGTCCGGCCTTGGCTTCGGCGACTTTCCATTGTTGGAAGTTCCACTGCTGTTGGTCGGCGACGGTCTCGGCGAAGGTGCACGCGAGGAAGGCTGCACTGAATAACACGTCGAGTGGACGCAGCGGTGTGGCGCGATGCTGGTAGGCCGTTAGCACGGGGAGCACGATGAGTACCAACAGGAAGTTCTGATAGAGCACTATGAAGAAGAAGTTGAAGAGTTGGAACTGCCATTTAGACATCGATGCGCGCAGCACCGGCCAACGGTAGTCCTCGAGTCCTGTGTAACCGCCCCGGCGAGCAAAATTGAACGTAAGTCGAACTCCCCAGATGGTCACCAATGAAGCCATCAAGTCGAGACGGGCATTCGCGAGATGACCATACGCCGCGAAGACCCACGCGTAGATCACCGGCACTATTGACCAGCTTCGGTCGACCCAGGAGGTGTCGCCGGAGAGAAGTGACGCGATCCACGCGAATACGCATACGCCGCCGGCGATGAAAACGACAAGGAGAAGGGGAGTCACGGTGAAAACACTACCGTCTCGAGATGAAACTACTCACGCAATCACTCTTGATGCAGCGCGACTGCGCAATTGGGAACACTGGATCGTTCGGTCGGTGCGCGACCGAACACTTAAGGCTTGGTGAAACCACCTACATTCGTGCCACACGATGGGACCTTGTCCACGCCGCGAGTAAAGGGAAGCTGTAGACAATGAAGGGGAGCATGGGTGTAGGTCACTGGCGCTGCGTGCGCTGCGACGAGGGCCAGCAATGCCCCGACAACCACCAGGGTGAACCAAAATCCGAGTGTACGCTGCGTAGTCCGACTTCCCCCGAGTCACTTCTGAGAGGTGACGCTCCTGTTCAAGGCGTTATTTCTTCGGTTACCATCGCGATGAGTCGATCGACGTCGTCATACGTGGCGAGTGGATTCATGAACGTGAACTTCAGCGCGGCCCGGCCCCTTATTTCGGTGCGCCCGAGCACCATCTCCCCGCGGGCGAGCAGACGTTGCTGAATGCCACGCAGATCGTCACCGTTAGCACCACGGACCTCGAAAACGCACATGACTGAGGCGGGAGGGGCCACCAGTTCGAGTTGTGGACTCTCTGCGATGCGAGCGCCCGCATAGTTAGTCAGGTCGACGAGATGTTCGAGCATCGAGGCCATGGACTCACGACCCAGCGTGCGAAGGGTCGCGACGACCTTGACCGCGTCAAATCGACGTGAAGTGTCAAGGGAACGTCCGACGAGGTTGATCATGCCTTCGATTTCATCGCCACGGTCGAGGTAGTTGGATTTCACCCGTAAGAGTTCGAATTGATCGACGTCGCGCACCACGAGGGCACTGGCGTTGAAGGGTTGCCACCAAAGTTTGTGGAAGTCAACGGTGACCGAATCAGCTGTATCGATGCCCTTGAGTCGAGTTCTTAAGTTCTCGGAGAGGAGGAATGCGCCGGCGACTGCGGCGTCGACGTGGAACCACGCTCCATGGTCGCGAGCTCGTCGCCCGACCTCTTCGAGGGGGTCGATCACGCCCAAGTCCGTCGTACCGGCGGTCGCGACGAAGGCAATCGGTTCTAAATGCATCTGCGCAAGTTCCGCCAACGTCTGGTCCAGACTATCGATGCTCATGACGCCACTGGCTTCTGAGGTGACGACGACGACGGCGTCGCGACCGAGGCCGAGCTGCGCGGCGGCGCGCTGAACCGAGAAGTGGGCCTGGTCCGAACACAGGATTCGCCACGCGCGGGCTTGCTCGGGTAGTCCAGCTTTCAGCACGTCAAGGCCGAGGCGACGGGCCGCCCAGGAGCGCGCGAGGGTCATGGCGAGCACGTTCGAGGCGGTACCGCCCGAGGTCATGATCCCAGAGCCGCTCACCGGCATCCCCATCAAATCGGCGAGCCAACCCAAGAGGTGCAGTTCGACCTCGGTGCCCGAAGGCGACTGGTCCCAGGAGTCCATGGATTGGTTGGAGGCCGCGATGGCGAGTTCGGTGACGACTGCGGGAACCAGGGTGGGCGGATGGAGGTGGGCGACACAAGCGGGGTCACTTGGCACGACCCCGTGTGACCACACCGTCTGTCCGAGTTCATGGAGAACTTCAGTGAGTTCGCGGCCCGTTTCGGGGCAGATCTCCGTGGACCAAATCAGATCATGAAGGGCGGCCGGCGTCAGATTTGAACGTGGCCCGCGGGGTCGCCCGAGGCTCTCGACGGCGCAGGTTGCGGCCGAGACCAGCGTTGAGAGTCCTCGTTCGTCGACGGTGACGACGAAGTCTCGCCAGTTCGGGTTCAACGCGAGGAAGCGTGTGCGACCGCGTCGCTCAGTCGGTCCAGACCTTCGCTAAGTTGGTCCTCGTCGATAATCAATGGCGTGAGAAGCTTGACCGTGGTGTCGCCGGCGCCACACGTCTCAACAATGAGGTGCCGGTCAAACGCATTGCGGGCGATGTCGTCGGCGAGTTCGGTGTCGCCCACGTCCAGTCCACAGAGCAGGCCATTGCCTCGAACGACGAAGGAGCCTTCGCCGTAGGCGTCGGCCATCTGGTGGAGCGAGTTTCGAACGATGAGACCGCGCTGCTCGGTGCCTTTTTCCAACTCCGAATCAGTCCAGTACGCCTCGATCATCGCGGCGGAGGTCGCAAAGGCCAGATTGTTGCCGCGGAACGTGCCCGAGAATTCACCGGGTGCCCACGTGTCGAGGCTACGACGTACCAGGTTGATCGCCATTGGGAGTCCGAGGCCGCTGATGGATTTGGACAGACAAATGATGTCGGGATCGAGTAACGAACCTTCAAAGGAGAAGAACGGACCGGTGCGTCCGACGCCCGCCTGGACTTCGTCAGCGATGACGAGGATGCCGAGTTCGCTGCACTGCTCGCGAATCGCTCGAAGGTACGCGGGGTCAAACGGTCGGGCTCCCCCTTCACCTTGCGTGGGTTCGATGATGAGTGCGCCAATCTTCTGGCCGTTGACGCTGGTTCGCAAGGTCTGGGCCAGGAGTTCCAGGTCGGCCTCAGTGACGTTCGCGACGTAAGGCAACGCGACGAAGTCCTTGAGGTGGGCGCTCGTCTCTCGTCCGGCCATGGAAGCAGAGATCGAGGCGGCGCGGTAGGTCATGCCGTGGTAGCCGCCCTCGAAACCGACGACGGCGCGGTGACCGGTGATGCGCTGAGCCAACTGGAGTGCGGCCTCCACGGCCGTGGCGCCCGTTGGTCCCACCGTCTGGATCACCATGTCGAGTTGACGAGGCCCAAGAATACGACGCTGCATTGATTCAAGGAACGCGCGCTTTTCTACGGTGAAGGTGTCAAGGCTGTGCAGAAGCCTGCCCTCGCGCAAGTGCTTGATCGCGACCTCGACCAGCACCGGATTGTTGTGTCCGTAGGAAAGGGCGCCCGCTCCCGCGAAGAAGTCGAGGTACTCGACGCCGTTTTCGTCGACCAAGGTCGCGCCATGGGCGCTCGAGAAGACGGCCGGCCAGCGCCGGCAGTAGTAGCGCACGTTGGACTCAAGTTCTTCGAATGGGTTCACCGCGGGTTCCTCTCGATTGGGGAGCGTTCGCGTCGGGCAGACTCGCTCGGAATTTACTTGGGGGTTCAATTATAGCCACCGCCGGGATCGCCAAATCCCGAGCCCCCATCGTACCGACACGACCTTTCTTCACGGTGAATGGGTCGCAATCGTTCCGTGACGAGGTCTTTCACCTCACACAACTGGTCTCGAGCAGGCCGTCGGCGCGAGCCCACTCCAGGGCCGGCCGCAAAGGGCCGACCCTGGACGAGTTCAGTGGACGATGGCGGGGGAGGCGGACTCGGGGATCCTGGGTGCGCCAGAACGCAGGATCAGGCCCGTGAGTACGGCGCCCACGAGGAAGATGATCGCCGAGTAACCGAACGCTGAAGTGTAACTGTGCACGTTCGCGAGTTCGACGTTGAGTTTGGTGGGGGCTTTGCCAATCAAGAACGACGTCGCCGCACTAGCCGCCAGCGTGTTCAAGAGTGCCGTACCAATGGAGCCACCAACCTGCTGGGAGGTGTTCACCGACGCCGACGCGACTCCGGCATCGTGTGGTTCGACTCCCGCGGTGGCGGTATTGATCGCCGGTGCGAAGACGAGGCCGATGCCGAGTCCGAGGAGGACCAGGGCGGGAAACACACTCGTGAGGTACGAACTCGAGACGCCTAAGTGCGTCAGCATCAATAGGGCCCCGGCCGACATCAGCATGCCAACGGGAATGAGTGGGCGCGGTCCGATCTTGGGCAGCAGCACGATGTTGGACAACTGGGCCGTGATCGACAGTGACACGACCATTGGCAGGAATGCGACGCCCGTCAGCACTGCGCTGAACCCGAGTGTCTCTTGCAGGTAGTACGTCAGGAAGAGGAAGACGCCGAACATACCCGATCCAGCGATGAGCATCGCGATCAGTGAACCACCTCGGTTTCGGTCGAGCACCACCCTCATTGGTAGGAGCGGGAACTTCGCGCGCGTCTGGATCCTGGCAAAAGCACCAAGGAGCACGACGGCGACGATGAAGCTGCCAATCGTGTAGTGATTCGACCATGACGTTGTCTCTGCGTGGGAGAAGCCGAAGACCAAGGCGAACAGTCCTGTGGTAGCGGTAAGCACGCCTCGCCAGTCAAGCGGGTCATGGTCAGTGCCACGGTCATGGCGAAGGAACGCGAACGCTCCGGTCACCGCGACGGCGGCGAAGATCAGATTAACCAAGAGCGTCCAACGCCATGAGGCGTACGAAGTAAGAATGCCTCCGAGCAGGAGCCCCAGCGCACCACCGGCGCCCGCGATGGCGCCGTAGATGCCAAAGGCCTTGCCCCGCTCATCGGGGTTCGTGAAGGTCGTCGTGAGAAGCGAGAGAACTGCCGGTGCCAGGAGCGCTCCGAATGCACCTTGGACGGTGCGTGCGACAACGAGCATCGTGAAGTTGATCGACGCGGCGCCGAGCGCCGAAGCGAGCGCAAAACCGACGAGTCCGGTAATGAGAGCATTCTTCCTACCGATGTAGTCGGAAATACGTCCGCCGAGCAGAAGAAGGCTGCCGAAGGCGAGTGAATACGCGGTAACGATCCACTGGCGGTCGGAGTTGGAGAAGTGCAACGCGTGTTGCGCGGTGGGTAAGGCAATGTTGACGATCGTGCCGTCCAGGATCACCATCAGCTGGGCGATACCGATAACGGCGAGTATCCACCACCGGCGCCGGTGGTACTTCTCGTCCGCGGATTCGTTCTCGAGAGTTGGCTCAAGTAGTACGGGTAGTTCTTCGACTGACATTGCGACCTCCAGGGGGGATAAACGGAGAAGGAAACTCCACTTGCAAAACAGTATAGCGATATGTGGAGCGTATCGTTCCAGTTATTTCGAAAAGCATGTATCATGGGAAAAGAAGGGATGTTGATGACTAAGACGGCTACGAAATGTCGCCCTCTGAGGGCTGACGCGGTCCGCAATCGCGAGAAGATACTGGCCGCCGCGGCGACCGTTTTCGCTCGCCGAGGGCTGGACGCGACGCTCGACGAAGTCGCCCTCGAGGCGGGTGTCGGGGTTGGCACCGTCTATCGCCGTTTTCCTGACAAAGACACCCTGATTGGCGCTCTCTTCGAAAATGCGGTCGACGAGATTGCGACGCTCGCCCTGAGCGCCTACGAGGCGGAGAACTCCTGGGACGGGTTGGTCTGGTTTTTGGAAGAGGCACTGCAGCGCCAATGCGCGAACCGGGGGCTTCGCGACATTGTCGTTGGCACGCCGTACGCTCGCGAACGCATGGAGAGCGTGAAGTGTCGAATCGCGCCAGCGATCGCTCTGTTGATTGAACGTGCGCAGCGAGACGGCTATCTGCGCGGTGACGTCGTGGGCGCCGATTTTGCGGTACTTGAGATGATGATCAGTTCTCTCAGCTGTATGACCGAAAAAGTCTCGCCCGACCTTTGGCGGCGCTATTTGACGATTGTCCTCGACGGACTAGTTGTCAAGCGGGGAGAGCCGACGGTTCTAGCTCAGGAACTTGACGAGAGCATGGCCGACGAGACGCTTCGTATGAAGACCCAGCATTTTCTGCGCGTTCCTTAAGTTCGTACTGGGCGTGGTCCCTCAGCGCTAGAACCCTCCGGTCCAGCGGTAGTGATGCTATTCGTAACGAAGTTCCTGCCATGATGGACTCATGAGACGTCGTCGTTTGATAACGCTCTTGGGGGGCGCGTTATTACTCACGGGAGTTGTGACGGCATCTCCTGGCGGAGGAGCAGCGACAGTCTCCGCGAGTCGCCCTTGTGGCGGCGCGAGTACGGCGGCGTACAGCCACGTCGTNNGAGAATGTCGGCTATTCGGTGATCGGCTCGCCGAGCGCACCGTATCTAAACGCGCTGGCTGGCGAGTGCGGACTGGCAACTAATGATCTTGCTATCTCGCATCCGAGTCTGCCGAACTACATTGCGCTCACTTCAGGTTCCACGCAGGGAATCACTGACGACGGCGAGCCGAGCACGCACGTGTTGAAAGTCCCCAGTATCTTCTCGGAACTGAACGGCAACTGGCGCACGTACGCCGAATCGATGCCGTCAGCTTGCGATCGGGTCACGAGCGGTGACTACGCGGCCCGCCACAATCCGGCCGTCTATTATTCACCGATCACTGCAACCTGTGCGCGCAACGACGTGCCACTTGGGTTACCCATGAATATGGCTGCCGCGTTCACGATGATTGTGCCGAACATCTGTGACGACATGCACAGTTGTCCCGTGTCGACAGGTGACCAATGGCTACGTCGCTACGTCCCTTTGATCCTCCAGAGCCCCCAGTACCGGTCAGGCTCGCTGGTGCTCTTCATCACCTTTGACGAGAACGACAACCAGGCGGCGAACCGGGTTCCAACCATTGTCGTCGCCCCCTCGGTTCCGTATGGGGAACGCGTGCCGGCGCCTTACACGCATTATTCGTTGTTGCGCACGACCGAGACGCTGCTGAGAGTCCCGCTTCTCGGAGGCGCAAGGACAGCGCCTTCGATGATCAGTCAGTTTCATCTATAGCTTTCGCAGCCACCATTGGATGAAACTCTTGATGGTGGAAGGGCCACCTTTAGCACTGATGTCTTCGTCGCAGCGGGCCCGTGGCTCGCTTCGAGAACGAAAGACGTAGCGAGGCATAGGTCCGAATCGACGGGATGCCTAGTCGAATAGCGAAGGACNNCCGACGGGATGCCTAGTCGATTCGCGAAGGATCCTCGCGCCGTGCGGGCAATCGAGTCCGCTGCTTGGTTTTGACGTGATGGAAAGAACGGCCTAGGCGACAACTGCCGCGACCAGGACAATCCGACCAGCAAACCTCTACACAATCGTGTCGGTCGGGCTCAGCGTTTCGGTCAAGAGTAAATCGACTACACCTTCGATGAAGGGATCAATTTTCACTGGAGGGCGGTGGGTGCGGCGTCACTCAAGCGAAGTGTTCGTCGCCAGACAAATCGTAGGGCTGTGTAGGTGACGTCAACGGCACAAACCTTGTTATCGACGAGTCCAAGTGCGAGCACGACATCTCGCACGACGTGGTCATTGAGGCCGGTGACCACACCAGAAGACTTTTTGGGCCACGATAACCAGAGTGATCCGCCGGGATATATCGCGGTGGCCAACTCACCTATCTCTCGTTCGAGGACGTCCACGGAGTGAAAGAACGCGAGAATGACGTCGATATCCTTTCGCGCGCCGCGTCGAATGCGCGCGCCCTCGGGCAAGTCGAGCGTGAAGTCCTTGGGGGAATGGACGAGGGCCACGCTCGATCCCGGGCTGATACCCAACTTCTTGGCCAGCGAAGGCACGTCGGTCATAGAGGAAAGTTACACAGTTGTGCGTATCGCCAGCTGTGCAGTTGACCCCTGGTCGCCAGCTCAGGACCGTAACGAGATGGGTGGGCGGGCGAGTCGTCGAAAATCACGGCGTTATAGTTTGCGTATGGCATGCGCGTGCGAACTTGCGGGCGTAGCACGCGGCTCGGGGGTCCC
Organism: Ferrimicrobium sp. UBA6820; assembly: GCA_002452255.1. GTDB lineage: Bacteria > Actinomycetota > Acidimicrobiia > Acidimicrobiales > RAAP-2 > RAAP-2. Next base: position 45,673 of record DKEO01000039.1, on the reverse strand, counting down.
AACGAGGGAGCCGTCAAGGATCCCAACGAGGTCGTGGGTTTCAACGTGAAGTACTCGCTTTGGCGGCGACGCCGAGTCGGTGGGCTCGTAGTCGCCCTTTCAATGGTTCTTGCAACCACGCAGTACCCGTTAGGTGCTCGCGCTGACGTAACCACGACTTCTTCGACAACGACGACTATGACCATTTCTTCGGTGACGACGACCACGTCTGTTAATTCAGCTACGAAGACGAGAAGTACCACGACCACGACCATTGATCCTGGCCTACTGCCACAGACTTCGACAGAGCCTTCACTCGCCACCGAGATGGGCAGTCCACTCAATACCCGGATGGTGAAACTTTGGACCGACATCCTCTCGAACAACACGCGTCAAGCCGATGTGATGCTGTTTCCCGAGGCCGCGTACGAGAAATTGAAGGCCATCCCGTATCCGGAAAGCGATTACGTGAATCGGCTCCTGTATCTCTTCAATCTCGACATCGGCGCGTATCGACAGTTTCTCCTCGCTCGAGGCTCGCCGGTACTCCTGCGTGTCGTGACGAGTCCTCAAGATGCACAGTGGATCCCCGCGGGAGCCTGCTACAACAAGATTGGCTACTGGCATCTCCCCGGAGTGCGCTTCGTCTACCACTACGGAACCACCGTTGATTCGGTGGGCGTCTTGTCCATGATCTCGTGGCGAGGTCTCTGGTACTTCATCCACCTGGGCCAGTACACCGCCACCGGCCACGTGGGTCAGATTTACGACTACGCGCAAGGCCCGGGCGTACCCGGCCCTCCGGGAAGTTGCTGACGTGCCGGTGCATTTCAGCCAGACCGGCGCTAACTTTCCTCAATGAGTACAACTGCTTCGTCGAAACCGGTTGCGATCATCACCGGCGCTGGATCAGGCATTGGCGCGGCTGCGGCGAGGTTGCTCGCGGCACGCGACTACGCGGTCGTCCTCGTGGGACGGCGTCGAGAGTTGCTCGAAGAAGTCAAACGTGACGTCCTGAAGGTAGGTAGTGCGGCACACGTGATCGCCATTGATCTCGTGGGCGATGGGTCAGCCGAGGCGATCGTCAACGAGACGATCGCTACTTTTGGCCGCCTTGACGTCCTGATCAATAATGCAGCGTTCATCCAAACCGGGTCTCTCGACGACGTGAACGCCGAACTCGTGGATGCGCACTACGACGTCAATGTACGAGCACCACTGCTGTTGGCGAAGGCCAGTCTCGATCACTTGCGTAAATCGCCGGACGCCTCCATCGTCAACGTGGGTTCATCGCTTGGTTCGATGGTGATGCCTGGCACCATGCTTTATGGATCGACCAAGGCGTCGCTGGAGTATCTCACGAGGGCCTGGGCCTATCAGTTGGCGGCCGACCGGATCCGCGTGAATTGCGTCGCTCCTGGTGTTATCGACACGCCGATTCACGCGACCTACAGCGACGACCTCACCGCCACGTACGCAGACCTGGCGCGGAGGGTTCCCATGGGCCGAATGGGCACACCTGAAGAAGTAGCCGAATGGATATGGATCGTGATCTCGCCATCCACTTCGTGGTCGACGGGAAACGTCATCCACGTCGATGGTGGACACGTCCTTGGCATTCCCGAGACCGCCGGTGGTTAATGACCTGAGGTGCTCGTCGCTCGTAGTGGCGAGGCAGCGCCTTAGGCCGACGCCGCGCGGATTTTGAACGAAGCACCCGAGGGGTCCCGTAGCGCCGCGAGCCGACCGTACGGCGTATCGTGGACGTCCTGTTCGACCGTACCGCCGAGGGACTTGGCCGCCTTGACCGCCGCGTCGGCATCGTTGACGTGCCAGTAGACGGACCAATGGTCGCCAACTCCCTCGGGCAGCAAGCTTGTCGCGTCCCCGATGCCGGCCAAATCGCCCTCGCCCGTGGGATCGTGCAGAACGCTGTAACGGAATTCGTCGGTATCACTGATGGCGTTGATCGTCCAGGAGAAGACCGAACCATAAAAGTCGACAGCTCGGGCGAAGTCGCGAGTGAGGAGCTCGAACCAGCTGGGGCTACCGTGTTCGCCAAGGACGGTGAACCCAGGGAAGGTTCCCGCTTGCCAGGCCCCTAGTGGCGCGCCGTTGGAATCGAGGAGCACGAATTGCTGGCCTAGGTCGGCGACTGGTGCCACCGGAGCGAGGACCTGACCACCGGCCTTCTCGGTGGCAACGACGGTTTTGGCGATGTCGGGCGTGTCCAGATAGATCTTCCAGGTGTTGTCGGCTTTCATGTCGCCCATGTCCCCCATGCCACCAGCCACCGGTACACCGTCTCGGGTGAACATGAAGTAGCCCCCGAACTCGGGACTTGGCTCCTGTGCTTCCCACGAGAAGAGTTCGCTGTAGAACTTTCTGCTGCCTTCGACGTCCGAGGTCCAAAGGTCTGTCCAACACGGTGATCCCAACGGTGCTTTCGAGCGGGTTGCCATGGTTACTCCTTTGGAAAGCTCGTCGTAGTCGCGCTCGACGAGATCAGCGCTTCCTGTCTTGCATCCTTCTTGAGTGGTCATTCTGGCACTGCTTAGCGTCGAAATCCAGAAGTATTTCCGCGTTCCCCACTCCGTTCGAAACAACCACAGCCTGACGCGGGAGAGGCGATTCGTTCGATACCGTTGCGTATGGGCGTGGTCACGGTCTTTCGCAGTCGGCTCCGGGCCGGCGTCGAAGCCGAATACGAGCGCGTGGCTGAAGAAATGGAACGTGTTGTTGCGTCAATGGATGGCTTCATCGATCAGAAGTTCTACGTTGCCGGTGACGGTGAGCGCGTTACGATCGTCCGCTTCAGGGATTGGGAGAGCCAGAGGCGATGGGCGGAGTTGCCGAGCCATCGCGAGGCGCAGCGCCGTGGGCGCGAAGAATTCTACTCCTGGTACGACATCCAGGTATGCGAGGAACGGTCGGGACACGAGTTCGAACACCCGGAGTCGTCATGACCTCGCAGTGCTGGCGAGCGAACGTGTCTGTCGCTACGGAACTCGATTTGTTCGTTAGGCCCTACCTTGCTCGCCAGAATGCGGAGCACTAGCGATGCGATTGTTCTATTCGAACTACGAACTCTGCGACGACATGGACCGGATCTCGCGAGAGACCATCGCAGGGTGGTTGCACGAGGACGCGTATTGGTCCCAGGGAAGGAGCCGGGAAAAGATCGAACGTTCGATCGATCATTCGTTCCTCTACGGAGTACTCCACGTGGCAGGTGCGACCGTGGGATGCGCGCGAGTGGTGACCGACCAGGCGACGTTCGCGTGGATTTGTGACGTCTTCGTTGACGCCGCGCATCGTGGAGAAGGTGTCGGCACGTGGATGGTGGGCGCCGTGGTCGAGCATTGGCGAGGACTTGGCGTGCCGCGCCTCCTTTTGGCGACTCGCGACGCACACCAGGTCTACGAGAAGATCGGGTTCAGCCGATTGGCGAATCCTGATCGGTTCATGGAGATAGACCTTCGGACCAAGTTCTAGCCGTTGACGCCGCGAGGGGCGGGCCGCGAACTCATTGCGGGCCGGACTCTCGGGCTTCAAAGCGCTGATCAACGGGCAAAAATAGCCCACATCGTGGCTGCGAAGAAAAGACTTGACAAACGAGTTATAACGATATATCGTTAACTCATTCAAACTATCGAAAGGATACGGTATGGGATACCGAGATATTGATCAACCGCCCCAGAGGCGGCGTCGCGTCGCAGATCCAGGCGGGCGAAACATCGTTGGGCCGCGCCCCGGTCGACGTCACGAACGTGGCGATGACTTTGGCGGACATCACGAGGGTCATCACAATGACTCTCCGCGACGCGGAGGACGCAGCCGCCGAGGCGACGTTCGCCTGGCGGTGCTCGCCTTGCTCGCCGAGCGCCCGATGCATGGCTACGAGATGATGCAAGAACTGGCCGATCGAACAAAAGGCATATGGCGTCCGAGCCCCGGTTCGCTCTACCCGGCACTGCAACTCCTAGAGGACCAAGGTCTCGTGAGTTCAGAGACCGAAGATGGTCGGCGCCAATTCACGCTGACTGAAAAGGGCCGTGGGGAGTTGACGAGTCAATCGAAGAAGTCAGCGCCGTGGGAGACCATGGTACGTGGAGCCAATCAAGACGATTTTGCTCTGCGCGTCGCACTTCGTCAGGTGTCAATTGCCGTCAGCCAGGTGGCCGAAGCCGGGAGCCAGGACCAAAAAGTACGGGCCGAACGTCTCATACTCGAGTTGCGTCGACAGATCTACTTAATGCTCGCCGAAAGCATGGAACCGCCGAAGGAATAGTTCGGTCAATGATGCCAACGGCGAATCGAAGTGGGCACTGAGAGTCACGAAGTTGCTCGATCGAAACGATGAGCAGATCAAGCAAGTCTCCGCCCGCTCGTGACGCTAAAGGTACAACATCAGCACGGGGAAGGCAATGCGAGCGTGCGCCGTAACTGGTTGGCCTTTGGGTTCGAACCAAGTAGTGCCCGGGGAGCGTTTCGCTCCCCGGGCACTTAACTTATTGAATGAAAATTGGTCCCTTCGCGGTGTTCCCTGAAACGTGGATCGTTCCAGAGTTGAATTCAACCGTGAAGTTCGCCTTGGTCGAGTTCGTCAGGATCGTCACGCCACCCGTGTTGAATTGGATGGTGAATGACTGTGTCGAACTGTTTGAATTCGCGGTAACGCCACCCGCATTCGTCTCAAGGGTAAAGGGGCCTGAAACGGTGTTGTTATTGGCCGTGACCCCGCCGGAGGAGAGTTGCACGGTAAGAGCATTCGTGACCGTGTTCCCGTTCAATGTCTCACCCCCGCTGTCGCTCGACAATGTGAGTGGTCCTGAGACTGCTGCATTGACTACTTCGGACCCACCAGAGTCGGCGGTCAAAGTGAGGGCCGACGAAATCTTGCTGGCGGAACATCCAGCTCCGTCGCCAATGACGACTGCTCCCGTGTCAAAGGAGAGCGTCACCGGGCCCGAGATCGCTGCATTGCAAATACGGACAATGTTCGAGTGCAGTGACGTGATGGGACCGTTCACCTTGGCGCCCTCAATATCGAGTGAACTGCCGAGGCCTACGTTGAGGTAGGCGTTGACGGTCGCGCCTGAACCGAAGCACACGCTTGCACCGTTGGGAACGGTGTAGCCGTTGTACGTGCCGGTGAGACAGGCAGATCCGACGGTGAGCACACCGGGCTTAAAGCTGAAGGTGTAGTTCGTCGTCGTGGTCAGTGTGCCAGCAGTGCACGTTATGGGGTACGTGCCGTAGCCACTCGCAGTCGTTGCAGTCGTTGAGCACGTCGCCGTGCCATGGACCACCGACGAGGTGTCACCATTCTGGAATCCGGTCACGGTATAGCCCAAGGCAGGATTCGACGCGCCGAATGCCCGTGAAGTATTCGTTGCCGTCACCGTTAAGACCGCCGGTGTCACCGTTAAGGGCACGGTGGTGGTCACTGATGAAAAGTTGGAACTGGTTGGCGTGAAGGTCACTGACAGCGTGTGTGGTCCCGCGCTCAACGCGGTGCCTAAGGCCGGTGTGTAGCTGTACGTCCCCGCGACGGTTGAAGATGCGTAGGTTGCCGACGCGTCAAGCTGGGTAGCGCTCAGTTTGGTTCCGTACGAAATGGGGGCGGGGTTCGCCCAAGTGATCGTCGGTGTCACTTGTGTTGCCACGAACTGTACGGCCGGGATGTACCAGGGCTCGCTCGACGAGGAGTCAGCAGCGCCCCAGCATGGGGTCGTGCTAGGCGAGTCGAGTCGGAACGTTCCCGATCCTGCCGCACCACCGTCGCAGTAGTCGCCGGCCGTCGCCGTGTTCCAGTACACGGTGCCCGGAAGTGGATCTGAGCCGACTGAAGGCTGGTTGGCCACGGTGAGACCGACGTTGAGCGAGTCGTAAGGACAGTTCCCGGCTATGGCGCACGGGGTGCTGTAACCGTACGGCGTCGCACCGAAACCACTGGTGTTGTACGCCACACCATAAATGATTGACGAGGGTACGAGCACGTTCGGAAGGGTGAAGGTGATATTGGTCGCCAATCCGTTGTAACACTCTCCAGTGGCTGACGAGAACCACTCGCTCGGGGCCGACGGGCAGTCAGTGGGGTCTGAACTTGGCCGGTAGGGAATCGCGAATGTCTGGGTTACCGATTTGATCAGAGAACCGACGGTGTTGTTGGCGCCCACGTTGTAGATGTTCAAGGTGATCGGTTCAGTGAACGTCGCTCCTGGCGTAGTGGTGCACGTGCTCGTCCAAGAGCCGGGCTGACAAGCCCACGAACTCATGGTCACCGTCGCTTGCGAGAGTGCTCGGGCGGAGCCCGCAGTAAAGGTAACTTGGTTCCCGAATTCGGACACTTGGTTCGCTTGGAATCCCACACTGGGCAAGTTGGGGGAAAGCGGAGAAGTCGTCGAATCATAGATCGCCGCGCTTGAGGACGACGTCGAGGCCGGCGTCACCGTGATTGGCACGGTCGCGTTGACGGTTGCGTACAATGCGCTACTTGGCGTGAACGTCACTGACAACGTGTGCGGGCCCACGCTCAACTCAGTACCGAGAGCAGGCGTGTAGCTGTAAGTCCCCGCGACCGTTGAAGAGGCATAGGAAGCGGACGCGTCGAGTTGGGTATAGCCAAGGTCGGTGCCGTAGGTGATTGAAGCCGGAGCGGGCCACGTGATCGTCGGATTGAGCGGAACCGGGTCGAAGTTGTAGGTGGTGGCGGACGCGGCGGTGCCAATCGTGAAGTTGTCGACGTTCCCCACGAACTGATCGGGGTCACTGCCCTCGCCGACCTCAAGGCCGACGCCGCCCTGGGGGGCCGCGGGAGTAAGACTGAACGGATCGGTTTCGTTCTGGATGTAGGCGTTCGGATACGTCGCCAGGATCTGAGCGATCGACTCAACGCCGGTTCCGGGATTGCCAATGGTGCCTGAGTTAGACCACCAGCACCCGGTGAGCGCGTTCCACGTCTGCCACGTGTCCATCACGGTCGGTCCCTGGTCCGGGCAGGAAGAACTTCCCGTGCTAGGTGTCTGGTAGGGAGGTTCGAAGAACAAACTGTCGTCAGCGTTCGGATTACCAGTGCCGTAGTTGATGTGAAGCTCCAAGAACGGGAACTGTGAACCGTTGTTGACCTGGTCGTAGGTCGAGTACGAGAGCGCCGTCAGACTCGCTAAAGGAACATTGTTGTAATTGCTGTTTCGCAGGGCAGCCGAACATGTCGCCCCTGTGGTACCGTCACCGGTTGCCAACTGGAGGCTGCCCACGCCCAGCGGCGGCGTGCTGGGACCAGCAACGAAGGTCACCTGGTCGCTTGAGAACGTCGGCACAATGGCGTCGTAACCCTCGTCGTAACACGTTTGCGATGTGTTCCAACCTGATTGGCCACTGCTGTCGACCACGACTGTCGTCGGGCTGGCGCCCGCAATGGTTGCGGGCAGCAACGTGACGGCAAAGGGCGCCACGATAAGCACCGCCATTGCCGTTACCGTGGATGGACGAAATTTGAATCTCATGACGAATCCCCTTCTCGTGAGGTCTCGCGGTCACGAGACCTCTTTATGTGCATCGATCATCTTTTGGACCACTGGCTGATACCACAACAAATGCCGCCGCGCGTGCCAGCAGCGTGCTTGCCCGACACAAAGCTCACGTAGTGGAACGTACCAGTTCTGACAATTTGTATCAATTCAAATTTGGACGCGTATCGACAGGTGGTCCAAGCGCATCAAATAGGGGGAATTTCACCGAACCATGAAAACTGCAACCGGCGCGTTGTCTGTTTATCGCGACACACATCTTGCTGGTCGCTGGAGTCACGTCGTCATGCCCTCGTTTTCATTGCGACTAGCCGCGTTCGCCCGACTGTACTCGTCTTCATTCGTGATTCTGCGTCGTCAACGACGATGAAGGACTAAAAGATCGCGTTGCATGGGGCGTCGCCGAGGCGGCAACTCGAGCGCACTTTCCGCCAAGAACCCTCCATGTTCCAAGAAGAAGTCGTCCAGTAAATAGAGAAGCTGTGGCAATGCATTTGATCGCGACCTCGTTGAGATTGATGGAGTGGAATGCAGGATTCGGGCCAAGTGGGGCGGTTCTTCGAACTACGAGGAAGTAGTCTGGCGCCACTTCGAAGACGGGAGTTCGCGTTAACCCTCGCCAACGTCGAGATGATGACGAGCCATGTCCCGGTTGATCTACAGCGCGTGACGTGGCGATTTTGCTCTATTGGTGGAAACGACTTCTCGTCAGCGAACCTTTGTAGGGCAAGACGCAGTGAGAATTCGCTGCGTACGGTCCAACTACGAGACGATCGGGAATCCTGTCGTGGTGTGAAGTTTGCCCTCATTGTCGATGACGAGACCCTCAAAGTCGTCCAATCGCTCAAGAATGTCGAGGACCTCGGTGCCACCGACCACGAGCGCCGTCGCCAGCGCGTCAGCTAGTCCAAGTTCTGGACCCACTACGGTTCCCGAGGCCACGCTCGAAGTGAAGATGCCCCGGCGAGGGTGGAACAGATGCTGTCCCCGTTCGTAGGATCCGGATGTCGCGACGGCACCTGGTGATTCGATGATGCACGCAAGGGAACGAGGATTTGCGGGGTTGACAATACCCACGCGGAACTTCTTGTCGGCGGTGGGACCGCCAAAACTCGCGATATCGCCCGCCGCGTTGACGATCGCCCCGTCAATGGCGTCGTGGTGAAGTGCTGCGAGGGCGCGTTGCGCCGCCCAACCTTTGACGAGCCCAGTGGGGTCGACGCCGCCCGGCAGCGCCCAAGGATCAAACCATCCCCCAGAAAGCGTACGAGCGACGCCACACTGCTCCAATACCTCGCGGATTATCGCCGGCGCCTCATCGATGTCGAGTTCGCCTCGCCGAATTCGCGAGATAGGGCTTTCGGGCTTCCACGTGCTGAACAGCACGTCGGCGTCGTGCAAGATGGCGATGGCGGCCTCTACGGATGCTTCGAGAGGCGCATCGTCTGAACAGTCGCCTCGGTAGACGTCAATGGTCACGATAGTGCCCATCACTGACTCTTCGTGGTGCACGATGCTTTCGTGCCTTCGACTACTGGTCATGGTCACTACAGACCCAGTTTCGATAAGGCTGACTGCAAGGACTGGATGAATCCCGCCGAGGTGTAACTCGCCCCTGAGATACTTTGAATGTTGCCACTCTGGGCTTGCATGACTTCTTGTTCCAGCAGCGGAATCGCCTGCTGGTCAATTGAAACTGAACGGTAGTTCCCGCCATCGTTGATCGAGGCAATGGAGACGTTCGTGATCTTCGAGCCAGTCACTTTTACTTGGACCGAGAGGATGCCGAAGTTGTAGTCGACTGAAGGGCCAATCGCGGTGCGTACGCTCGACGAGACTGTCGTCGTCGTGACAGGGGGTGCTGACGTCGTCGTAGTTGTTGGTGCAGATGTTGGCGGCGTCGTTACCGTGGAGGTTGCCGTAGTGGGGGGCGGCGAAGAACTCGCGGTCGTTGTCGTCGATGGTGCTGAGGAGGTACCAGATGATGAGCTGGCCAGCGATCCCAAGGTGAGCTTCGCCGGGGTTGAGTTGAAACTGAGCACGCCGGCTAAACCAGCGACAGTTCCCATCATGACGAGTGGTGCGCGTTTCATCGTGACTCTTTTTCTTTCTTGGACTGGGGGGTTGACTTTCTTCTCATCAGAAGGAGAAGACTTCTTGGTGGATTCGCTCGTCTCTCGCACCAAGGCGCACGACCGCCTTGGTGATGGACTCGTTGAAGTCCGTCGGTCCGCACACGTAGATATCGGCGTTGTTGACGTGTCCTATGAACTTCTTCAACTCGCTCGAGTCCAACCTTACTTCGTGTCGCGAGCCAACGAGTTCGAAGAGACGTCCGTTTCGTTGATTGACCAGCTCGAAGAGTTCCTCACGGTGGACGATGTCTTCGTGTGATGAAGCACGCACTACGACGGTGACGTCCACTGAGGTAGGAAGGTCTTCGAGCAGGGCGCGTAACGGCGTGATGCCCACGCCGGCGCCGATGAGCACCACACGGCCGGTCGAACGCGCGTGTCGAGTGAACTTCCCGTACGGCCCTTCAATAAAGACCCTCGTTCCGGGCTTGAGGCGTGCGACGGCCTTGCTTTGATCGCCAAGCCCCTTGACGGTCACGCGAAGGAATGGGGGTCGTGGAAGTGCCGAGAGCGAGTAGGGATGCGAATGCGCCCAAAGTCCTTTCGACATGAACCGCCACATGAAGAACTGACCGCCCGAAACATTGAGACGTGAGAGATTGCGACCAGAAACAATGACCGAATAGACGCCGGGCGTCTCTTGCTGGACTGCCGCGACGCGGAGTTGGTGTCGAAGATTTCGGGACACCGGGAGAATCACTCGAAAGCCAAGGACTGCGCCCGCGCCGGCAATCCACATGAGTATCCAGATGTCACGGATAAGTGGGTGCCCGATGAACATCACGCCGGTGCGAATCTGGTGGGCGAACGCGAGTGACAAGGCCAGGTAGATGTAGAGGTGAACCATCCACCACGTCTCGTATTTCATTCGTTGGCGAGCCACTCGAGCTGAAGTGAAGCCCGCCATGACGAGCAGTCCGAAGGCCACCACTGAGGCGAGGATGTCGGGGTAGTGGATTATAAACGTCCAGAATTGATGAAGGATACTGACACTCGTCATCTGTGCGTAGCCCCACGTGATGAGGCCGATGTGCACGGCGATTAGCGCGATCGGCCAACCACCAATGCGGCGGTGCCACGCCACGAGGCGATCTTGTCCCACGACGCGCTCGAGCCAAGGTAGGCGTGAGATCAGGATCACCATGACCAGCATCAAGTAGGTTCCGGCGAGTCCAGCGATTCGCCCACCCAAAGTCACCCAGCCGCCGGCGGAGTTCAGCGAACTAAGTGATTCTCCCCAAAACGCGAAACCAATACTGATGCCAAGCCCGATGCCCCCGATGAGCGCCAACGTGTCGGCGATTCGCGGGACCGGTGATACCGCGGGTCGATGCCGGGCAACTCGTTGCTGGGCGTGCCACACGATGCGATCAACGTCAATCTTCGTCTTCACTGATTCCATCTCCGCAAGGTAGATGACTCAGATAAGAGAACGTCAAAGTTAGGATACGAAGTTACTGTGAATTCTCGAGTGAATGAACAGTCGTTAAAGGTAAGCCCAAGAAAGGTGAACTGAGATTCCCTCATCAGTTACCTGCTGAGGTCGGACTCGTGACGGTCGTCGAGGTGCTTGTTGTCGATGTGTTCGTCGCTGATGATGGCGAAGCTGACATTGTGATGAAGTCCCGCGTCCACCACGACGCGAAATAGCGACCCGTTGTTCCGGTCATCTCTGACAAAAGCAACGAACCATTGGCGGGTGAGGCAAGACCCGTCGGAGATGATGGCGAGTACGTGGCGAAGTTGACCCAGTCGGTATTGATGTCAAGTTCCATTGCCCGTACTGCACCGGCGCGTACCAGCAGATTGGCCAAGTCGGTGATGTTGAGCCCAGGACCCGCCACGTAAACCAAAGCCCCGTCGGCGGTGATTCCCAGTCCCGAACGCCACACGTACACGGCGTTACCCAGTGTGGCACCCCACTTTGAGGTGTCGTTGGCACTGAGTCCTGACGCTTGGTGGCCGTTCTGTACGAGGAGATCAAGGTTCTGGCGAACCGATGCCACGTCCGACGGCACCTTCGTTCCCGTGGACCACGAGATGATGTTGGATGTTCCGTCTTTGTAGGTGACAAAGGATGCCGCGCCCGTGCGAAGTGGTAGTTCCTCCTTGCCATTCGTGAAGTAGCCGCCGTTTGCGTTGTTCATGAGAAATCCCGCGTTGAAGGCTGCGACGAGAGTTCGGGCGGCTGATGGCAGCACGGGAGCAGTGCGCGGATAAGGCCCTCCGCCGGGAATCCAACTGCCCGAGTACAAGTTCGCGTGCAGCAGTTTGGTGTCCATCCACGCGACGCCGACGACGTAGCTGGTATGGGTCTTGTCAGGGCGCAGGGTTGTTTCGTACACCGCTGGAACGCCGTTGACCCTTCGGCCGACCGGTGACCACTGGCCCTCGCCGGGTATGGCTGGCGAGGCGAAAGGCACGATGGGCGCAGGGGGCGAGAGATGCGGTACCGATGAGTTGAACTTCACGGTTGCGCTCGAAGGCACGCGGATCTCCCCCTTCGGGACCGTGCCTCCAATCGGTGGTGCGTGGTGGCTATACCATTCGTTCTCTACCCAATTGACAATGCCCGATCCACCGTGCGTTCGGGCCCACTCGGCTAGTCGCGATCCGGCTGAACTTCCGAGCGCGGGATTAAAGAGTGCCCCACCAACCGAGAACGCCAGCCACACTAGGGCCACGAAGAACGTCATCGCGATCCCGGTGAGAATTCTTCTGCGCCGATAGATTCGACGACGCTGTGCGCGCCAGCGGATCTCCTGGCGAGTGGGCCGCGCGACGTGAACAATTGTCGGACGTTCTCGAAGCGACGTGTCACGTGTCATTCGACTAACCGGTTTGTCCGAGCCAGGCCCCGACGTGAGGAATGGTTACAAACGCCAAAAGAAGACCCATCGCCATGCTTATTCCCAGAATGAGGCGCCGCGAACCAGATCCGGCGACCTGGCGACGCGCTCGCGTCGTCCAGTCCTTGGTGGAAAGCCGCGCCGTTTCACCGAGGTGGCTAAGGACGTGGACCGACATGGCGAGGAACCAAAGGACGAAACTGGCCTGATGAAGTTGCAGCATCAGAGGCCTCATCGACGCGGGGCCGAGAAGAAGGACTACGCCCGAGCCGAACATCACGACCGTCAAAATCACGACAAAGGGCCCCAATACCCTTAACGCGGCGAGTGGGGGACCCTTGCGTTTGTAGTCGCTCGTCCCTCGGTAGTAGTTCGCGAATCGCCAAAGCGTGCTCGCAATCTTCACGAGGACCGGTGGTATGAGTAGCATGCCGACGAACACGTGGGCGGTGAGGAGCGAACGAACCCGCAGGACCGTGATCCCCTCGATGGCGAGGAGTATCAAGAGCACCAGTGCGGTGGTACTGGTGAGTCGAGAATTGGCCTCGACTCCCATGCGCTCGGCGTGGCGGCCTCGGGTGAATGGTTTCTTTCTCTTTCGAGTCGGTGAGAGGACGCCGGTCACCGAAGCGACCTCACGTCAGATCGCCGAGCAGATGATGTCCGCGTCCAGCCACGAAGTCGTGGAAAGTTCCAAAGGGGGCTGACGCGATTGACCACGAATTAACGCTACGTAATCGAACCTTACGGACTTATAACAAGGTGCGTATTCTTCACTGTTTTTTATTTTCGAGCGAAGCGAGTGCGCCAGCCCGACGTATTCGCACGCTCAGTGGGTGAACTTGTGGTGGATTTCTGACGCGAACGACTTCGTAATTCGCGGGCTAAGCATTTGTTGTGCGCCACGAGAACTCAAAGCGAGCTCCTCCGAGTTCGGCGGTGGTGACCGCGTACGAAGCGTTCGTGATTTGAGCGATGGACGCCGCGATAGCCAGTCCGAGGCCCGTTCCCCCTAACGTTGAGTCCGAATGGTGAAATCGTTCGAACACCGTTGTTCGCTCCTCTAGGGCAACGCCAGGACCGCTGTCGTCCACCCGCAATATTGCGTGGTCACCGTCGGACGAGACACTGATTTCAACTCGACCCCCGTGACCCGCAAACTTGAGGGCGTTGTCGATCAGTACTCCGATTAGACGATCGATCAAATCGTTCGAAGCAAGTATCCAGGGGATGGTTTCGCTGGAATCCTCAAAGGCCAGCGAAATGTCGTGCGTTGCCGCGAGCGATTGGAATCGTTGGCAACACCCTGCAGTCACACTTGCCAAATTGATCGATTCGAGCGGCGGTGGACGCCGTTGGTCCTCGTCGGATCGGGCCAGCCACAGGAGGTCTTCGACAATATCCTTCAGGCGGCTGCTCTCGGACTTCACTTGCTCGAGAGTCCTGCGGTAACCGGCCCCGTCGCGATCTCGCGAGAGCGCCAGATCGACTTCTGCTTCAATGACACTCAGCGGGGTGCGCAGTTCGTGCGAGGCATCGGCCACGAACTCGGACTGACGTCGTTTGGCCAAGGAAACGGGTGCGAGTGCTCGAACGCCAACTCCGAAGGCGGCGCCAAACATCAGGATCCCCAGAACGAAGCCGGCGATCAGTTCGGCGAGTTCCAAGGTGTTTTGGAGCCGCTGGACGTCGGCCAGACTCTCGGCGTCGACGAGCCATCCTGACTTGATGGCGGTGGCGTCAAATCGGAAGTTCGACTTCGCAATGGAAAAAGTGCGGAAGCCATTCGACCATCGGAGAACAGGGAGTGATGGTGTCGGGTTCGAGAGTGCCGTCGCCGCGCCGTTCGTTCGCACGCTCCACACAAGGATGGGAGCGTCATCGTCATCCCGGTCGCCAGGGGTAGACGGGATCGTCTCGGTGCTGGCAGAGGGATTCTGCTGGAACAGCAACTCAACGATGCCGAGACGTTGACCGAGTCGTTGGTCGACTTGGGAGGTCATTCGATTGACGAGAAACGCGTTTAGGACCAGCACGACGATGACGAAACTGATCATTCCAACGCCGGTGGCGACCCCCGCCACTCGCGCTGCGTGCGACGTGGCGGCCTGGCCTGACTTCAAGAAGGAACCATTCGATAGCCAAAACCCCGGACTGTCTCGATTCTGGCCGAGCAGTCCTGTATTTTCGACCGCAGGCGGGCAACGTGAACTTCTATGGTGTTCGAGCCGACCGCCACCTTGGCATTTGGCCATACTTGGTTGGCAATCGTGCGTCGGGACACGATTTCGGGACTTCGACGGAGTAACAGTTCCATTAGTAGGCACTCGGTCGTCGTGAGTTCGATCACTTTGCCGGCGCCTTCGAGTCGCCGCGCGGAGGGGTCGTAGAGCAGGTCGCCGCACACGATGTTCGCCGTGTGCCGAAGTGCGGGACGGCGTTGAAGGGCCCGGAGCCGCGCGACGAGCTCGGCGAATTCGAAGGGCTTCACCAGGTAGTCGTCAGCGCCCGCATTGAGACCTTCCACGCGGTCGCTGGACGTGTCGCGGGCCGTCAGCATGAGAATTGGTGTGTAGACCTCAGCCTTTCTGGCGGCTTCGATCACTTCGAGACCCGTGAGATTGGGCATTCGCCAATCAAGAACGGCGACTTCATAATCGACGGAGGTCAGATTCGCCAGTGCTTGTTCGCCATCGCTCGCGACGTCGACGACGTAACCTGCCTCGCGCAATCCCCGTTGGAGGACATCGCGTAAGGCTCGGTCGTCCTCTGCGACGAGAATTCTCATTGCGTCCACCATTCATTTTCACGTTATATCGCGATGTCGTAATGGTAGTGAGTGTCGAGGATGACGACCGATGGACACACTTCGACCCGAATCCCTCCACGAATTCAAAGAGGCCCGAGGGCTCAGTCGTGGAGTTTCAGCTCCACGACCGGAATCGTTCGAGTGGTCTTGTCCTGGTACTCGGCGAACCCGGGAAAACGCTTCGCCTGTTCTGCGTAGATGGCGCTGCGTCGAGGCTCGTCGAGAACTTCGGCGGTGGCCGAAATCGTCTCAACGCCAACCTCCACGATGACGTCGTACGGGTTCGCGAGCAGGTTGTAGTACCACGCGGGATTGACGTCCGCTCCCGCGTAGGAGGCGAACACGTAGACGAGGGTGCTGTCGTGCTCGTCGCCCAAGTACATCACTGGACTCGTGTGCTCCTTGCCGGTCTTGGCGCCCTTGGTCGTGAGCAAGAGGAGAGGTGCGTCACCGAAGGCTGCGGCGCGGCCGCCATTCGCTCGGAACTCTTCGATGATCTTCTCGTTGAAGCTCAAGGTGCTGTCGTCAGTGGCCATGGTGTTCCTCTCGTTGGGCGACTAGTGCCACTCTAAGTCGGCACGACTTCGTCGATCGAGTCTCGCTGCGGGCGCCAAGTCGGACTCAGTCCTGGAGGTGGGACAGGAGACGAGTGCGTATCTGAGACAAGGTCTCGACGCCGAAGACCTCGCCGTCTCGAAAGACGACACGCAACTGGTCTGCCTGGATCCGATCATCACTGGATAGGCCTTCCAAGGTCTCGAGCCTTCCGTCGACGTCCGCCACGGCGACGCGACCGCGCTGTGATCGTTTCAAGTGAGCGAGATCGGTGACCGGGTCTTTGAAGATGGACTTCTCGATCCCGCCAATTGTGACCGAGGTGGATTTAAAGGCGTAGCCAAAGGTGTCGCGGTTGGTGCGCTGGTAGGTGTGCGAACCAATGCCGAAGACCACGTTCGTGCTGGCGAATCCCTTGGCCTTCAGCCGTTCGAGGATTCGCGCAGCGCTCGCGAGACTGATCTTGTCGCCGTAGATGACGCCGACGTGCGGATCGAGCAGTCGGTAGCCCTGGCTCGTGACGGTGCCACCGAACACGTCCCAGAGGGCCTCGACGACGCCACGGTCGGCCAAGGTATTGTCTCTCTGCTCTCGACCGGCCACGATGTCGACGGGGTCGCCCGAGTCGGGACGAATGACGACTCGCCCCTCACGCGCGAGAATCTCTTCTCGAAGTCGCGGAAGATAGTCGCCTACGACTCGCCAAAGGTCCCACGTGTCCGACACGATCGAGACCAGACCCGAGGGATAGAGCTCGGTGATCAGGCGTTCGTAGGTCTTGAATTCGTCAATTCCTTCATTCCCGTAAGCGGACATGACACTGTGCTCGGTCGCTGGTATTGAAGCCCCCACGAGTTCTTGGTCGGTGTTCGCGCCGTAGTTCTCTTCGAGGTACAGAATCGCCGGGATCGTGTCGGTGCCGGTGAATGAAAGTAAGTGACCCGCTCCCGACGCGGCCGCCGCTTGCACGCTGCTCATCCCGCGAAACGAGAAGTCGTGTCCCTGAAAAGCAACGGCCTCGGAATCTCCGCCGGTCTCCTTGGCGAAACGTTCGAATAACTTGCGGTATTCAAATGCCAGTGTGGCGCTGGTCGATGGCAACCAGCACTCCGAGCTGAACAGCGTTTCGACGAAGTTAGTCAGCCAGAAGAATTCCGGCTTTGTATTGACGAACGTAGCCGAGGGTACGCGCAGCGGCGCCAACGTACCTTCGCGAAGTGCCCGAACCTCGAGGGGCAGGTAACCCAGGGTCCACAAAGCCTCGAGATGATTAGTGGGGGGTTGGACGATACCAAGGGTGTTTCGGATGAGTCGAACGTATTCGGCAACGATCTGCTCGAGAGGACGGTCGAAGAAGTTTTCTTTGAAGTAGTCAATGAAGTAGCGCTTGATGAATGCCTGGACGCCAAAGACCACGACGTGATCAATTTCCTCGATGGTGCTCTCGCGCGCGGTCCAGGTGCTGTAGACCACGGTCGTGGTCGGCGGGTACTGGTCACGGTGACTGATCTTGTAGAAGTCGGTGAGCAGCGTCGGCGGAAAGCTCACGTTGCGCGGTCGGCGTGGTCGTAGGTCGAACTTGGCACTAGAGCCCAGAGAGCTTTCGGATGCTCCGAGCGAGGGCGGAATTGTCGTCATCGCCGTGCCCCTCGGCGATGATGCCGTCTTCGAATGCCGCCGCGAGTGCAGAGACTGGCAAGACTGCTCCCACTTCGCGGGCGAGTTCAAGGCCAATGCCGAGGTCTTTTCGGTGAAGGACAATCTTGAAGCCGATTGGGTAGTCGTCATCGATCATTCGTCCACTTCGGTTCTCGAGCACCCAAGACCCCGCGGCGCCGCCCGCGAGGGCCTCCATAACCTTGGGGACGTCAAGGCCCGCTTTGATGGCCAGGGTCACGCCCTCGGCCACGCCCAAGTACGTACCAGCAAGAATCACTTGATTCACCGCTTTGGCCCACTGTCCGGCACCGAGTGGTCCGAGGTGGCTGATCGTGCGGCCGACTTTCGCCAGGACGGTACTCGCGCGTTCGAAGTGCTCCGGTGCACCCCCCACCATGATGGTGAGCGTGGCGAGGCGAGCGCCTTCTGATCCACCCGAAACGGGGGCGTCGAGCATGTCGACGCCGATTTCACCCAATTTGTTCGCAAAATCGCGGGCTCGGGTCGGGCTGATGGTCGAACAGTCGACGACGAGTGCGCCACGGTGGGCACTTTCGGCCACTCCATTCGGGCCAAAGAGAACATTTTCGACTTGGGGAGAGTCGGTCACGCACGTGAAGATGATGTCGCTGGATCGGGCGAGATCGGCGGGACTGGTCGCCTCGCGTGCGCCGAGCTCGACGAGTTCCTTCGCGCGTCCTGGCGTACGATTCCAAACGGTCATGGGATAACCCGCCCGGGCCAGGTTCGCGGCCATATACGAGCCCATAGTCCCGAGACCGGCGAAGCCCAATCGTTCCATTGAGGTGGTCGTCGTCGAACTCATCTTCCCCTTCTTTGAGTCTTAGCCCGTGTCAAGAACGTCGTGCGAGAGCCATCTAATCTCACGGTGCCAATCAGAATACGGCGAACACGTGAAGCCTAGGGGGTATCACGACGACATATTATTGAGCGACTCGTAAGAGGGATGAATTGACGGTCACCTTCGCGCGAGGCGCGAGCCGACAGCGCTAGGCGTTGTTTCGGTGCTGCGCGAGTCGCGCGTTCCTGCGCTCAAGCCACGAACCCATGATGTGGTCTTGCATGGCGAGGAAGGCACCTTCAGGGTCGCGCGCGGCAATTCGTTCGTAGATGGCCACGTGACCGTCATGGGACGCGGCGATCTCCGCTCTCCGCATCTGTGGGTTGTAGCGCGTGCTCGCTCGAGCATAGGGGTGCACGGTGCGGATGATAGAACGACCTAATTTGTTACCAGATGTCCGAAGAATGACGTCGTGGTATTCGATGTCCGCGAGGACGTAGTCATCGGGCCGGTCGAGCAGAGACTCGAGGTGATTGAGGGCCTCGTGAAGCTCTTCGAGTTGTTCGTCGGTGATCTTCTCGACCGCGCGTCGGGTCATGAGACATTCGAGCCCAACTCGAACGTCAACCAGGTCATCGAGAATCTCGAGTTTCTCGTCGAATCGGATAGCCGCCTCCAGCACCATGGGATCGAGGAGATTCCACTGACTCGCTGGGGCCACCGTCGTGCCTTGGCCCTGTCGTACTCGGATCAGTCCCTTTTCCTCAAGCAACTTGAGCGATTCGCGCACGACTGTTCTGCTCACGCCAAAAGCGACGCCAAGCTCGGGATTGGTCGGCAACGTGGTTCCGGGAGCCAATTCGCCGCTGACGATGTTCTCCGTGAGCGTCTGCAACACCGCAACGCCAAGACTCGTTGGTCGCGGTGGCGCTGGATTCGCGACGAGCGACGTCAAACTGGAGGCCAATTTCGGCCCATTCATACGAACATCTGTCACTTGACCCCCGGACCGAGAAACGCCATCAGACTCGTTTTTCCTTATACATATTACCTACCCGTTCGGCTCAGCGAAATCAGCCAAGACAGTCAATGATTATGGAAGAAATTCCACCAATTCCTCTGGGAGTTCCTTTTGCATTCGTATGTTATCATACGAATGTTGTGCTATGAATAAGCGGTTAGTGGTTCGTTCGGGAACTTCCTTTCGAACGAGCATTCGGCAATCGCAGCGTCGAATCAACGTGATCATACGGGGGGATTGTGCGAATAACGAGCGTGGAGAGTTTTAGCGTCTTCTCACCTGGCGCACGGCCTCAGTTCGCGTGGCGCGAAGGACTCCCCGGTGGTCCGGACGACGGCTACGCGTCTGTCCTGCTGATAAAGACCGATGAAGGCGTCGAGGGAGTAGCCATTGCCCCTCGCCCCGGAAGTGGTCCCGTGGTCAGTGATCTGGTGGAGCGCGTCTTGCGCGACGAACTCGTAGGGGCAGATCCTTTGCAGCGCGAATGGCTCTGGCACCGAATGTGGGAGCTCGACCGCGTCTACGAGTTTCCCATCAACGTCCTTGGGTTGGTCGACACCGCCCTGTGGGATCTCGCGGGCAGACTGTACAACGCGCCGACGTGGGAAGTTCTTGGTGGCTATCGCCAAGAGATTGAAGCATGCGCGTCGACGTCGACCTTCTCGACCCTGGAAGAGTATCTGGACGTTGCGACCCAATGCATCGAACTCGGTTACCCGGCGATTAAAGTTCACGCGTGGGGTGACGCCCGTAAAGACGCCGCGCTCTGTCGTGCCCTTCGTGAGCACGTGGGCGACGAGTATCCATTGATGTACGACGGTTCCGCTGGTTTTGACCTCGTCGACGCAATTTACGTTGGCGAGGCCCTGTCGGAGGCGAATTACCTCTGGTACGAAGAGCCGATGCGTGAGTTCAATATCACGGCGTACAAGTGGCTCGCCCAGCGAGTTCGGGTGCCACTCAACGTCGCCGAGACGTCGGACGGCGTTCACATGAACACCGCGGACTTCATCCAGAGCGGATGCGCGACCTTCGTGCGCACCAGCACGGAACTGCGCGGCGGGTTCACCGGGGCAATGCGTATCGCCCACCTCGCTGACGCCTTCAGGCTTCGTGCCGAACCTCACGGCAACACCATCTACGCGCGTCATCTCTGTATGGCGATTCCCAATTGCACCTATTACGAGTCTCTCGTGACGTCGAATCCGGCAAAACGCGAAGTTGGCATCAACGCGAAGGGAATAGTTGGAGCGCCTCGAGGCCCAGGCGTCGGTCTGCCGCCCGGTCTCCACTATCCGCCCGAGTTGGAGTCGTACGTTGTTGATCTTGCGGGATCTGCTGTTCCGTAGTCCGGGGTGCGTACGAAGCTGTGAAATTCCTTCCNNGAAGTTGTGAATCTCGTCCAAGTCAGAAAAACCAAACATTAGAAAGAAAGTAGGGGGAAAGTAATGAGTTCACCGATTACTAAGAAATATTGGCGTAGGCCTATTCGACCTAGGCTGCGTGCCTCGGTTATCGCGGTCGTGGCTTCGAGCATGGCAATTGCGACGTTCGGGATCGCTGGCGGCGCCTCGGCTACGTCAAAGCCCAAGCCCAAGCCCACGATTACCGTCTGGGTTGACTCGACGAGAGTCCCTCAGGTCAAGGCGTATGAGAAGGCCCACCCCACCGTGAAGATCTCGATGGTGATCTACAACGGTAATGCGAACGGCTCGGGCGTGCTCCAGTCCAAAATTGCCTTGGATAACAGGGTGCATGGCGGCTGGCCCGACATCGTCTTCAGTGAGGAGAACAACGACGCGGCATCATTAGCTAGTCCTCAGTTCAACTATCCAGCCGTCCTGAGTAACGGTACGGTGTCAAAACCCATCTTGAACGGCTACGCGGCGGGCACGCTCGCGGGCTGCACGGTGAACGGCAAGGTCTACTGCCTGCGTAACGACCTGGCTCAGAACCTATTGTTCTACAACAGCGCACTGATGACCCAGTTTGGTTACACCGTTCCCACAACGTGGCAAGGCTGGCAGACGCTAGGCGAACAAGTAGCGACCCAGCACCCGGGCTACATCGTAGGCAGCGTGGGCGACAACTGGGACGACGACATCTACCTGTGGCCGAGCGAATGCCACGTGAATGATGTGGTGAGGACCGACACCATTGACATCAACGCCAACGACCCCAACTGCACGCGTGCGACGCAACTCATCGACCCGCTGGTCAAGGACGGCGCAGTGACGACGGACAGTGTCTTCTCGTCGACGTTCACCACGGCGTACAACGACAAGATTCTGATGATGGTCGGACCGGCCTGGTACGGCCAGTACCTGTTCCCGGGCATTGTTCCCAAAGGTGACCTTGCTGTCGCTGATCCGTTGAGCTGGGGCAGCGGCCCGACCTACACCGGTGAAGTTGGCGGTGGTCTTTGGTTTATGTCCTCGCACATCTCGGGGACGACCAAGAGTCTTGCGGCCTCGGTACTGACGTGGCTCTCGACGTCCTACGGTAGCCAGGGCATTTCCCCCGGCTACCCGGCGTACGTCGCTGACGAGACGCAGTGGATTGCGGCCCAGCAGGCGTCAGGTCTGTACTCGAACGAGATCGCACCGGTCTTCGCCAAGGCCGCCACCGAAGTGTGGCAGGGTTGGTCGCCGGTGCCGTGGAGCACTGACTCGGTCTTTGGTAGCACGGTAGTCACCGGGCTCAATTCGGGATCGACAATGTCCTCGCAACTTGCCGGCTTTGCTTCGCAACTGGCGGACTTTGCCCAAAGTGATGGCTACACCGTCGTCACGTCTCCGTAGTAGTAGGAAGATTCAATGCAATCGGTCGTGCCAAAAAGAACCTCAGCCCCTCTCGGCGCGACCGATTCATTGAATCCAAAGCTACGACGAAAGCAGAGAAATGGAGTAGCCGGGTACGCCTTCGTATCCGGCTACTTCGTTCTGTTAGTGCTCTTCGGCGTGTTGCCCGCGGTGTACGCCATTACCTTGGCGTTCACTTCCACGGGTGGTCACTTCGTCGGACTCTCGAATTTCGTCAAGACCGGAGAGGACTTTCGGTTTCTTCCCGCTTTCGAGCACGTGGGTGAGTATCTGCTGATCTGGCTCGGGTCGCTCTTCGTTATTGTCGTCGGGCTGGCCCTCATGCTCCACAGCATCTCGAGGCGGGTAAGTTCGGCCTTTCGCTTCATCTTCTACTTGCCGGGAGCGTTGGCCGGTGCGGCCAGCGTCCTGGTCTGGCTCTTCATGCTTGATCCGACCGTGAGTCCGTGGCGCGAGTTCTTGTCCCTCTTTGGATTCAAGAATCTCGGTCAGACAATCTTGCCGGGCCACCTACCCATAATCTTCGCCATCATTGCTTTTTGGGCCGGCGCCGGTGGTTGGATTGTCGTGACCTACGGGGCGCTTAACAACATACCCAATGAACTCATCGAAGCCGCAGAACTCGATGGCGCTGGAGCGATACAGACCGCGCTTCGAGTGAAATTACCCCTCATTAAGAAATGGGTCACCTTCATGTTGATCCTGGCCTTCGCCGCGGGCACGCAATTATTCGTCGAACCACAGTTGGTGGGAGAAGCGAGTCTCGGACTGATCAGTCCTACGTGGTCTCCCAATGAGTTGGCCTACTACTTCGCTTTCCAGGACAACAACTTCAATTACGCGGCTGCAATCTCAGTGGATCTGCTCGTCATCGGTCTGCTCTGCGCCGCCGTCCTGGTCTTTCGCACGAAGCTCTTCGAGGTGGAGTGATGCGACTCTTCAATCGAATCTGGTCGCGCACCTTTGCCTACGTCGTTCTTCTGGGTTTTACGGCGTTCTTCGTCGTACCGGTCATTTGGCTTTTGTTGTCACCCACGAAGACGGACCACGAATTGGTGGTGGGCAATCCATTCGCCATCGGAACACTTCACAACTTGTCCCACGCCATCCACGTCATGTTCACGTTCGAGGACTATGCGCTGTTGAACTGGTTGAAGAATTCGGCGATCTACTCCTTCGGCGGCATCCTGATAGCCCTCGCCTTTTCAATACCCGCTGGGTATGGACTGGCTCACACGCAGTTCATCGGACGAAGGACGCTGCTCGGCGTCACGCTGTTCGTTATGATCATGCCCGCGACTGCCCTGGTTCTGCCACTGTTCCTTGAGGCGAACGCGGTGCACGCCGTGGGCACGCCGTGGTCAGTGATCCTTCCGTTCTCTTTCTTTCCGTTCGGGGTCTACCTGGCCTATATCTTCTATTCATCCTCGGTCCCCAAAGACCTTCTCGCGGCGGCCCGAATAGACGGGTGCAATGAATGGAATGTCTTTCGTAGGGTGGCGTTGCCTCTGGCGCGACCGATCATCGCACTCGTGACGTTCTTCGCCTTTGTCGCTAACTGGAACAACTTCTTCCTCCCGTTCGTCATGCTTCCCAATAGCACCAACTATCCGCTGCCCGTTGGACTCCAAGACCTCCTCGCCGCGACGCCGGCCTTCAATCCTGGACAAGGTGGCCAAGTACCCATCTATCGACCGGAACTTGCCATCGCGACGATTGTCGCCATGGCGCCCGTGCTAATCGTCTTCCTCTTCGCTCAGCGTTCTCTCGTTTCGGGGATGCTCGCGGGAGCGTCCAAGGAGTGATGCAATGAGGCGGCGATCGTCCAAAGAAAGTGCGAGTAGGTCGCGGCGAGAGATCACCGACACGCTCGTGTTGAACCAACGAACAAAGGCTTTCACGAAAGGAACAGCTGATGTGTCCCGTCACGCTTGAGAAACTGACCAAGGTCTATCCCAATGGTTACGAGGCCGTCCACGAATTCGACCTTGAAGTCGCGGACGGCGAATTCATGGTCTTGGTTGGGCCTTCGGGATGCGGAAAGACGACGGCAATGCGCATGGTCGCCGGTCTGGAACAGATATCGAGCGGCACGCTGCGAATAGGCGATCGAATCATGAACGATGTGTCCCCGCGCGATCGCGACATCGCCATGGTGTTTCAGAACTACGCCCTGTACCCGCACATGACTGTAGGCGAGAACATTGGTTTCGCCTTAAAAATGAAACACACGCCTAAGCAAGAGATCGTCAATAAGGTCCGTGATACCGCGGAGATTCTCGGGTTGACGGAATGGATTGACCGCAAGCCGGGCCAGTTGTCGGGAGGTCAGCGGCAGCGCGTCGCTATGGGGCGTGCAATCGTCCGCGAGCCCAAGGTGTTCTTGATGGACGAACCCCTTTCCAACCTTGACGCGAAGCTCCGCGTGCAGATGCGAGCGGAAGTCGCCCGTATTCAGAGGCGCTTAGGTGTCGCGACCATCTACGTGACCCACGACCAGGTCGAGGCGATGACCATGGGTGATCGCGTGGCGGTGATGAGGGCGGGAGTGCTCCTGCAGTGCGATAATCCGCAGCGTATCTACGACAGTCCCGTGAATATCTTCGTGGCGGGATTCATGGGGTCACCGTCGATGAATCTCTTCGAGGCGAGTTTGGGCGAAGGTGCGCGATCACTTCGGCTAGGGAGCCAGGAGATCGTCCTACCGGCATCGGTTCTTGCGGCTCGACCCTCGCTCGTGAAGTACGCGAACAACGAGATCGTCATCGGCGTAAGACCCGAGAGTCTTGCAATGGCGGGACCAAAGCGTTCGGCCAGCGGCAACGAGACCGTACAGTTCGAAGGCGACGTTGATCTGATCGAGGCGCTCGGCTCCGAGATCCTGGTGCACTTTTCCACCGATGCTCACCGTGTGGAAGCGGAGGGAATGTACAGCGACGACGCTGAGGGCTTGGAAGCGGGATCGATTACCCGACCGGGTGACGGCGTCGCGCGGATGGCGCCGGACACCCAGGTGACGATCGGCAGTCGAATCAAACTTCAGATGAATACGAAGCGTCTCTATTTCTTTGACGCCGTGACGGGACTCTCGATTGAGGAATGAAGACGTGGGCACGAGCGAAGCGACCGAACGGTGTTTGAACGTGACCGAGCCCGCCAGTCGAGGGATGGTCGACCGCTTCGATCTCAATGGCGTGGACTATGAGTGAAGGTCGTCTCGATGCCAGAGGAGACTTGAGGCGCGCGGGTTGGGTCATTCAGTTGAAGCCCGGCGCGCGCGAGGAATATCGACGTCTGCACGAGAATGTGTGGCCCGGCGTCCAAGCGAGGCTCCGCGACGGTGGCGTCGAGCGGTACACGATCTTCATGCGCGACAGTCTCCTTTTCTCGTACATGGAATATCGAGGAGATTGGCACGACGTGAAATCATTCATTGAAGTCGACGAGGAGACCCAACGGTGGTGGAAACTCACCGAGCCGCTCCAGAATCCACTCGAGAGCGCTGATGTCGATGAGTGGTGGGTCAGAATGGATGAGGTCTTTAACTTGAGTGGGTCACATGAAGCAGGCGGTGAGGAGAAGGTATGACGCCCAATGAGAAATCGAAGGCCTCGGCGCGGGGCTCGATTGAGTTCGCGGGACTTACCGCGATCGTGACGGGTGGTGCGTCGGGGATCGGACGCGCGACCGTGGACAGACTGTTGGCCGAAGGATGCCGCGTTGCTGTTCTGGACCTTGACGTCACCAGCGTCGACGTCGGAGTTGGGCTCCTGGCCATTGAGTGCGACGTGTCTGACAACGTGAGTGTGTCTCGCGCGGTCACCATCGCCGCGAACGACTTCGGAAGTTTGGACGTAGTGGTCAATAATGCTGGAATCGGCGCCCAAGGGACCGTGGAGGATAACTCTGACGAGGAGTGGCGCAAAGTCTTCGAGGTGAATGTCTTTGGCATGGTGCGCGTCGCGCGAGCCGCCATCCCCTCACTGCGAAACTCGAAGCATGGCGCAATCGTGAACACGTGTTCGGTCGCCGCGGACATCGGCCTACCTCGCCGCGCCCTCTACAGTGCCAGCAAGGGTGCGGTGCTCGCTCTTACTCGCGCGATGGCGGCTGATCACCTGGCCGATGGGATCCGCGTTAATTGCGTAAATCCTGGAACGGCCGATACTCCTTGGGTGCAGCGACTTCTCAGCCAGGCCGAGGACCCGACGAAAGAACTCGAGGCCCTTTCGGCGCGTCAACCCCACCGTCGCCTGGTGAGCGCCGATGAGGTAGCGGGGGCCATCTGTTATCTCGCGAGTCCACGTTCGGGTTCGACGACCGGCGTCGCGCTTGATGTTGACGGGGGACTTGTCAGCCTTCGCGTGCCGAGCGCTTGACGCGTAACAGCGCGTTGAGACCATGAACTCGTCACCGATCATCTCGCTGGGCATGGGTTCTGGGGGAGTGCTCAGTCGGTTCATCTTGGGTTGCGCGACCATCGGCAACCTCTCGCACCCAATGAGTGACGATGACGCGACTGAGGTATTGGAGACGGCGTGGAACGCCGGTGTGAGGACCTTCGATACGGCTCCGCACTACGGCGTTGGATTGTCCGAGGAGCGACTTGGCCGATTCCTGTCCGGACGCGACCGCTCACACTTCGTCGTCTCAACCAAGGTCGGACGCCTTCTGGTGCCAAGCGACCAGGACGTTGACGGCGTCGAGGGCTTCTTTGCGACACCTCGACGCGCTCGAATTCGTGATTACTCGCGTGAGGGCGTTCGCAAGAGTATCGAGCAGAGTTGCGAGCGATTGCAGCTCGAACACGTCGACATCGTGCTCATCCATGACCCCGACGACTACGAAGAAGTAGCCCTTGACGAGGCCTATCCAGCGCTCGTAGAACTACGCGATGAGGGTGTCGTGCGCGCGATCGGTCTTGGGATGAATCAAGTACCGATGCTCGAACGTTTTGTGGCGAAGACCGACATTGACTGCGTCCTGGTCGCTAATTGCTACTCTCTCTTGAATTCAGAAGCGGATGCTGGTTTCTTTGAGTTGTGCGCGAGTCGCGGTGTCGCGGTGTTGGTGGGTGGGGTCTTTAACAGCGGCGTCCTGGCCAATCCTTCCGCGGGCCAGTACGGCTACGCGCCACCGAGTGAGGAAGTCCTTCACCGCGTAAGCGAGATCGAGAGCGTCTGTCTGCGCTACGACGTGAGCCTCGCGGCCGTGGCTCTCGACTACGTCCTTCGCAATCCCCGGGTGACGGCCGCGGTCGTCGGTGCTCGCAGTGGTGGGGAGGTGCACGAAAACGTTACGAATCTCTCAGTTGAGGTTCCCGACGCCCTTTTCGTCGAATTACGGGACCGTGGTCTCACAGAAGTACCACGGTGGGCGCCGTCGTGATTCTTGACGCTCACTTTCACGTATGGGATGCCTCGCAAGGAGGGCACGAGTGGCTCGAGGGCACACCCACCCTGGCGTGTCGTTACACGATTGGCGAGTACGAGGCGATCGCGCATGCGAACGGTGTCGAAGGTGCCATTTTGGTGCAGGTGAGAAATGATGCTGCCGAAACGTTCGAATTCCTCGATCTGGCGAAGGAGTCGACCATGGTGAGTGGCGTAGTGGGTTGGGTCGATCTCGAAGCGCCGGACGTGGTTGAGCAACTCGCCGCCCTTCGCGAATCCCCGTACGGCCATCTCCTTGTGGGCGTGCGTCACCTCGTGGAAGCCGAGAGCGATCCGCACTACCTCGAACGCGACTCGGTGCGGCGAGGATTGGCCGCGGTCGCCGCGAGTGGTCTCGTCTTTGACTTGCTCGTGCGCCCGCGTCAATTGTCTTCGGCGCTTCACGCCGTGCGCAACTGCGAGGGTCTGAAGGTGGTTCTCGATCACGCAGGATTTCCGAACGTCACCGACCTCGATCAAGAGTCGTGGTCTGCGAACGTTCGTGGTCTGGCGCGGACCGGACAGGTAGCGTGCAAGCTTTCGGGATTCGTGACCGAACTCGGTTCACGAGGGAGCGAGGCGCACGTTCTGCGAGCATCGGAATTCCTTGTCGAGATCTTCACGACACGTTCGCTGCTCTTCGGTTCGGACTGGCCAGTCTGCTTGCAGGTGGCGTCATTCAAGGAGGTCCTGCGTCTTGCTCGTGCGAGCCTCGTCAATCTCCTGCCTTCGGAGCTTCATGATGTCTTTGGCGAGAACGCCCGACGGTGGTATCAAATCAATAGTGATGAAGTAAGGAATCGAACGATGGTGCAGCGTTGATGCTGCATCGAGAGAACAAAGGAGATGGAAAGTGCGTTTACTGCGCGTAGGTGAATACGATAAGGAGCGTCCGGCCGTGCTAATGACGGACGGCCGAGTTCTGGACTGTTCGGAACTCTGTCGTGACTACGATCCCGAGTTCTTTCGGACGAACGGCCTGGCGACCCTCGAGGCACGCGTCGGCGAGTCCAATCTCCCTGAAATCGACGTGTCCTCGCTTCGTATCGGCGCTCCCGTCGCTTCACCGCAAAAAATAGTGTGCGTGGGAATGAATTACATCCTCCACGTTCGAGAGAGCGGCTTTAAGATACCTGATGAACCCGTACTTTTCATGAAGTCGCCGGGGACACTGGTGGGTCCTAACGATACGGTCCTCATACCGCGTAAATCCACGAAGACCGATTGGGAGGTTGAACTCGCGGTCGTCGTCGGACGCCAAGCGCGGTACATCACTTCACCCAGTGACGCGCTCTCGTACGTCGCCGGCTACGCGATCTCCAACGACGTTTCTGAACGTGAGTTCCAACTCGAACGAGGCGGACAGTGGGATAAGGGTAAGAACTGCGAAACATTCAATCCTCTCGGCCCGTGGTTGGTAACGGCCGACGAGATTACGGACCCTCAAGACTTCGACCTGCAACTTTCGGTGAACGGTGTGTTGCGTCAGAGTGATTCGACCGCCAACATGATTTTCAGTGTCGCTCACGTCATTTGGTACATCAGCCAGTTCATGGTGCTCGAGCCAGGCGACATCATCAATACCGGCACTCCCGCCGGGGTCTCCTTGGGACACGATGACGTGGCGTACCTGAAGTCAGGCGACGTCATGGAGCTCGAGGTGCGCGGACTCGGTCGTCAACGACAAACGGTCGATCACGCTTGAGTCACCTCACGCGTCGGGTCCACGTGAATCTTCGGACCCGGACCCGCGGTCGCCGGTCGTTTGCCGTTCAGCACGTCGCCGACACCTTCAAGTCCAATCGTGGCCCCAATCAGCGGACGAGGATCAACGTTCCCCGACGCGTAGATCGAGATCGTTTCGGCGAGAGCGGGCGAGGCGCTCAGAATTCCCACCGCGGTAACGTCCTTTAAGGTCATCGCGCGAGTGTCGATTTCGCTCGGTCCCGATCCGAATCCGACGTAGACAACCCGACCCCCGGGAACGACGAGGTCGAGCGCTCTCGCGGGAGAGTCCGCGTCGTTTGATGCGTTGACGACGGCGTCCCACTCGAGTTCGGGGATCTCAGATTGGTCCCAGGCTCCCCCAAATCCCAGCGTGCCTGCGAATTCGATGGTCGGTGCAGTGACGCCAGCCACGTGCACCTCGATGTCGCGTGCCTGGGCAAAGAAGGCCACGAGTAGGCCAATGGTTCCGGGCCCCAGAACAAGGAGCCGGCTGCCGGCCCGCAGATCCGCCGCCAACAGCGAGCGAAGTGCGTTGCCGCCGGGCTCGACGAGGGCGCCCGTGGCGTCGTCGACAGAATCGGGCAGAGCATGTAGTGACGTCACAGGTACGACGAGCTGTTCGGCCAACGCCCCGGGAAAGTCGTCGCGGATGCCCACCTCTCGACGTGTTTCACACACGTGCTGATGGCCCGAGCGGCAACGTCGGCAGGTCCCGCAACCGAGCATCGTGTCGCCGGTCACCCGTCGGCCTATCCAGTGGCGCTCGACGCCGTCGCCGACCGCCGTGACCGTGCCCATCCATTCGTGACCGAGGCGCATCGGGAAACTCGCGTGACCGTCGTGCAGGTAGGCCATGTCGCCCCGGAAGAAATCGACGTCGGTCCCACACACGCCAACCCGCTGGACATCAACGACGACCGACCCCGCCTCGGCAACGGGGGGTGTCACTTCGCGGACCTCGACCGCAAAGGGTGCGGTGACGACAAAGGCGCGCATCAGACTACTTGACCTGGTTCGTTGGAACTCGGTTGGTCGAGCCTGGAGAGGTCAACGCATCATCGATGATCATTGGTCATTCTCGTCGCTGCGGCCCTCAACAATCGCTCGAATGATCGTCACATCGTCCACGAGCTCGTGCAATGGCGTTCGGTAGGAGAGCGCACTGATGCTTATCGCGCCACTGGCGACTTGCGGTGATGACAGATAATAGGGCAAGGCAATACAGTTGACACCTTGTTCGTTCTCCTCATCATCCACTCCGTAGCCGCGCTCGCGCACGAGTTCGAGCTGGTGATGCAATTCTTCGGCGGTCGTTATGGTGCGCTCGGTGCGTCGAGTGAGCGGACGACTTCCAGCCCACTTTTTGACGTCGCCTAAGGTCGACAACCGTTGCGAGAGCAGGACCTTGCCAATCGCGGTGCAATGGGCCGGGTTGCGACCTCCGATGGTTGAAGTGAGACGAATTGAGCCGCCAGACGGATCGACTTTCGCGCGATAGATGATGTCCGGTCCATCGAGGATGGCGTAGTGAACGGTCTCCTCGTAGCGTTCAGCGAGCTGGCGTAAAATCGGCTGCACGCGAAGATGGTCGGGGCGCGACTCGTGGTGGGAAAAGGCTAATCGCAAGAATTCGTCGCCCAGGATGTAGTGGCCTCGTCCGTCCCGGTTGGCCAGTCCTGCGCGACAGAGCGACGCGAGGGCCCGGTGCACCGTGGTTTTAGGACTCCGCACCGTCTTGGCTATGTCGTCGAGCGTCACTCCATTGGGGCGGTTGGCCAGTTCGATGAGCACGTTGAGAACGCGGTCCGACCCGACGACTCGGCCACCCTTCAGCGAAATATCAATCGCCGAATCAGGAATCGCCGTCACCATATTCCATATAGTAGTCATGTATTTCAAAAAACGGAATGGAGTCTGGGTGGTCGCGAAGCGGAGTGCACAGTGGTACGCAGGTTCCGACCGCAACGCCTACATCCACCGAGCGTGGATGCGCCGCGGGCTTCCCCACAACGCCTTTGACGGTCGGCCCCACATAGCGATCGCCAACTCGGCATCGGACCTGACACCGTGCAACGCGCACCTCAATGAGGTCATGGAGAGCGTCAAGGCCGGTATCTACGAAGCGGGCGGCATCGCGCTCAACTTGCCCGTGGTGTCCTTGGGCGAAACCCAGGTTCGACCCACCGCCATGCTCTGGCGCAATATGGCGGCGATGGCGACTGAAGAGATGATCCGGGCGAATCCTATTGATGGCGTAGTCCTTCTCGGAGGATGCGACAAGACGATCCCGTCGTTGTTGATGGCGGCGGCCTCAGTGGATCTGCCCGCCGTCGTCGTGCCGGGCGGCCCCATGAAGACCGGGACGTTTCGCGGCGCTCCGCTGGGTTGTGGTACCGACGTCTGGCGGCTGAGCGAAGAAACGCGCGGAGGTTCACTCAGCGAAGAGGACTTCTTGAGCTCTGAGTCTTCGATGATCAGTAGTCGAGGCCACTGCAACACGATGGGCACCGCTTCGACTATGGCACTGGTCACCGAAGCACTCGGCATGACGCTCCCGGGCGTCGCGGGAACGCCCGCGGTGGAAAGTCGCCTGCTCGAGAATTCGTACGAGACGGGACGACTGATCGTGGAACTCGTAGCGAACGAGCGGCGACCGAGCGCGATCATGCGTGAAGGTTCCTTTCGCAACGCGATTGTCGCCCTGGCCGCGATCGGCGGTTCCACCAACGCCGTGGTGCACCTCCTCGCCATAGCGGGACGGCTGGGTGTCGAACTCACCTTGGATGATTTTGATCGCATCGGCTCGCGAGTCCCATTGTTGGTGAACCTGCAGCCGGCCGGCACATACTTGATGGATGACTTCCAGCGCGCGGGAGGTTTCTTGTCAGTCCTGCGCGAAGTGAGGGACCTGCTCGACCCCCAGGCACTTACCGTGACGGGCAAGCCACTGGTCGACTATCTGGACGACGCACGGATCTGGGATCACGAGGTGATCAAGGTTCGCGAGACTCCCATTGAGGCCGAAGCAGGGATCGCGGTGTTACGGGGGAACCTCGCTCCCTCCGGTGCCGTCATCAAACCGGCTGCTGCGTCGGCGCATCTGCTTCAGCACCGCGGCAAGGCGGTGGTCTTTGATTCGATCGAGGATATGCACGCACGCATCGACGATCCGAATCTCGACGTCGACGCGGATTCGGTCCTGGTGCTACGCGGATGCGGGCCGCGGGGCTATCCGGGGATGCCGGAGGTCGCGAACATGCCGTTGCCCACGAAGTTGCTCGAACAGGGCGTGCGCGATATGGTGCGGATCTGCGATGGTCGCATGAGCGGCACCGCGTACGGGACCGTGGTCTTGCACGTTGCGCCCGAGGCCGCGGCCCAAGGGCCGCTAGGAATCGTCCAGACGGGTGACTACATCGTCCTCGACGTCGCCGGACGTTCGCTAAACCTGGAGGTCTCCGAAGAGGAGCTCCGGGCGCGCTCGCCCAGCCAAGCAATGATCGAAGCATTTGCCAAGCCGACCCGAGGCTGGGAGCGGCTCTACGTCGAACACGTGATGCAGGCCGACACGGGGGCCGATCTTGACTTCTTGAGGGGTTCGAGTGGCGACCAGGTCTCGCGAGAGTCGCACTAGAACCCGTCTCGAGCACTTCGAGTGTCGAAAGATGCGGGTGCGGCGGCCAAATGGGAAAGGTGATTGAGTGGTGACTTTTGTGCCCGGTGATTACGTCGATCGGGCGAACGTCGACGAGCCGACGCGTCAGCGACTCGAACTCGAGCTGCGCGGTGTAATGAGGGGCGACGTGGAATTCGACACCTCATCACGCAGTATCTTCGCGACTGACTCGTCGAACTATCGTCAGATCCCCTTGGGTGTTGTGTATCCACTCGATGAGGACGACGTGAGGAACGCAGTCGAGGTCTGTCGACGTTTCAATGCGCCGATACTTGGTCGCGGGGCCGGCACGAGCCTCGCGGGGCAAGCCTGTAATGTTGCGGTCGTCGTCGACATGAGTCGTCACATGAATTCCATCCTCTCCATCGATCCCGAACGGCGTACCGCTCGCGTGCAGCCTGGGGTCGTGCTCGATCAATTGAACGCGTCGGCTCGCGCGCTCGATCTCACTTTTGGACCCGATCCGGCGACGCACGCCTGGTGCACGCTCGGGGGCATGGTCGGGAACAATTCGTGCGGCACCCACGGTCTCTACACGGGTAAGACCGTTGACTGCGTCGACGAGATCGTGGTCATCACCTACGAGTCTGAACGAATCGTCCTGGGTCGGTGCGACGATGCTCGATACGAGGAGTTGACGAGGGAAGGTGGTGACCAGGGGCGAATCGTACGCGAGCTACGAGAGTTGCGAGACGATTTCGCCGACGAACTTCGATCCGGCTTTCCGGCGATTTCGCGGAGGGTCTCTGGTTACAACCTCGATCAACTCTTACCAGAGAACGGTTTCAATCTGGCGAGGTCCATCGTTGGCAGTGAGTCGACGTGTGGCCTCGTCACAGAAATCATGGTTTCGCTCGCGCCGTGGCCCAAGCACCGTGTTTTGGTGGTCGTCGGATTTGACGACGTGTACGAAGCCGCGGACCACGTGCCGATGATGCTGGCCAACGACCTCATTGGTCTCGAAGGCTTTGACGTGCGACTCGTCCAACAGATGGCCGCGAAGCGGATGAACCTGGAGAATATCGAGCTGCTCCCACCTGGTGGAGGCTGGTTGCTCGCCGAAGTGGGTGCCGAGACCGACGCGCAGGCGCGCCAGAAGGCGCAGATAGTACTGAACAATCTCCCCCGGCAAGCAGGCGCAGTGATTCTCCACGACGCCACCGATCAGGAAAAGGTCTGGAAGATCCGTGAGTCGGGACTGGGCGCGACCGCGCGACCCGTGGGGGCGGCGGTCAACTACGAAGGGTGGGAAGACGCCGCCGTGGCACCGGAACACCTCGGCCGGTATCTTCGAGGCGTACGCGACCTCTGGACGGAATTTGGTTACGAGGGCGCCTGGTACGGCCATTTCGGCCAGGGCTGCGTGCACACGAGAAACAACTTTGACCTTTCGAGCCACGAAGGTTTGCAGAAGTATCGTTCCTACGTCGAACGCGCCGCGGACCTTTGCGTGAGCCTGGGCGGATCGATCTCGGGTGAACACGGCGACGGACAGAGTCGCGGTGAGCTACTCGCTCGGATGTACAGCACGCGAATGATGCAGGCGTTTGGACGATTCAAGGCCGCGTGGGACCCCAAGGGCCGGATGAACCCCGGCAAGCTCATCGATCCGTTCCCACTCGATAGCAATATCCGCTACGGACCGAAGTATCGTAAGTCGCTGCTCGTGACGTCAAAGTTTGCCTTCGATCACGACGAGGGCTCGATGCAACAGGCCGTCGAACGTTGTGTGGGTGTTGGCAAGTGCCGAAGCGACGTCGCGGGTGTCATGTGCCCTTCGTATCGGGTAACTCGAGACGAACGGCACTCGACGCGCGGAAGGGCGAAGTTGTTCGTCGAGATGTTCCAAGGTGAGGTCACCCCCGAGAGTTGGCGAAACCGCGACGTCTTCGAGTCCCTGGAACTTTGCCTGTCGTGCAAGGGTTGCGTGTCCGAATGTCCGACTCAGGTGGACATGGCAACTTATAAGGCCGAATTCCTTCATCACTACTACACGCACCGGCTTCGACCGATCGCGGCGTACGCGCTCGGACTCATACCGTGGTCCGCCCGCGTCGCGTCGAGATTCCCCCGTCTCGCCAATGGACTGTTCTCGAACAAGGTCACCGGTGGGATCCTCAAGCGCGTCGCGGGCATCAGCTTCCAAAGGTCCATTCCCCGCTTTGCTGCTGAGAGATTTCGCGGGAGTCTTCCGGTCCGTTCCGCGCAGCGTCAACTCGAACCCACCGTCGTCCTCTGGCCCGACACCTTCACGGACGTGTACTTGCCCGAACGCGGAAAGGCCACGATGGAAGTGCTCGAACTGGTGGGCGATACCGTGGTCTTGCCAAAGGACTGGGCATGTTGTGGCCGGCCGCTCTACGACTCGGGGATGCTGGGCCTCGCGCGAGTCACGGCCCTCAAGGTCCTGGATTCACTTGAGAAGTATCTCGATTGTGACCTGCCGGTGATCGTGCCCGAGCCGAGTTGCCTCGCGACTTTTCGCGATGAATTCATTCATCTCCTGCCCGACGACGCACGAGCGGCCAAACTGGCCCAAGTCAGTTGCAGCCTCACCGAGCACCTTCAGCGAACGTCGTGGCGCTACGTTGGCCCGCCACTGAGCGGCCGGATCAGTATTCACCCCCATTGTCACCAACGAGCGGTGGGTGGAGTGGGCTCGGACGTGGCGGTCCTTTCACAGTTGGGCTACGAGGTGGAGGTGCTCGACCTTGGTTGCTGTGGTCTGGCGGGCTCGTTCGGATTTCAAAAGCAGCACGACGCCATGTCCAGGAAGATCGCCGAAGACCGGTTTCTTCCAATCGTCATTGAAAAGGGACGTGATGGTCTCGTGGTCATGGATGGTTTCAGTTGTCAACTTCAGGCGGGAGAACTCGGGGATGTTGCCACGCTCACCACGGCTCGCGTGCTCGCCGACGCGCTGGGCTCGGTTATGGCTTCGTGACGTCACGAGGCTCCGTAGAGAAAGCGCTGTGTCGCCACAAACCCTCGGACTAGTGTCGTCCCGCCAGTGTTTCGACCCGAGCCGGCGTCTCGTGGGACTGGAATGAGATCTTGTCAGCCGAAGTAGGACGGCTGATGTAGTAGCCCTGGGCGATGTCGCACCCCAGATCATTGAGGATCTCGAGAGTCGTGACGTCCTCGATTCCCTCGGCGACCACCCGCAGACCCATCTCGTGGCCAAGATTGATCGTGGCTCGCACGATTTCAAAGTCACGAACGTTTTCTTGGGTAGACAGGGACGAGATGAAGGTCCGATCGAGCTTTAGTTCGCCGACGTCCAGGCTCCTCAGATAAGCGAGTGAGGTGAATCCGGCGCCAAAATCGTCGATGGAGACAAGGACGCCGAGGCGGCGCAGGTCGCGAATCACTTCTTGGGACCGAACGAAGTCGGAGATGATCGTGGTTTCGGTGATCTCGATGACGAGGTAGTCGGCCGGTACGTCGTAGCGTGTCAGGAGTTCTTCGACCAACTCCAAGAAACCGACCTGTAGTAGCTCGGTGGTCGCCACGTTCACCGACACCGCAATGTGCTGACCTCGCCGGTGCCAGATGGCACATTGTCCAAGTGCCTCATTCAGCACCCACGTGGTCAGGGTCCACATCAGTCCCGCCTTCTCGGCTAACGGAAGGAATTTCATGGGCGGGATGAGTCCGAGCGTGGGGTGAGGCCAGCGAATCAGAGCTTCGACGGCAGTGATCTGTCCGTTGCGCATGTCGAGCTGCGGCTGGTAGTGGAGCGTCAGGTCGCCGCTGTTGACCGCGTCGCGCAGTGATTCGCTGAGTGTGACCTGGTCCTCCTCGCCGTCGAGTTTCTGGTCGTAGAAGACGAAAGGTGCGTTTCCCAATTTGGCGCGATACATCGCGACATCCGCGCACCACATGAGGTCTATGGCGCTCTTGGCGTCATGGGGCATGAGCGCAATACCGATACTCGCCCCCACCGTCGCCGTTATCTTGTGCAAGATGAACGGCTTAGTGATCTCGTCGACGATTTGATGAGCAACTTTGGCGGCGGCGTTCGCGTCGGCGTCCATGAGGACCACCGCGAACTCGTCACCACCCATCCGGACCGCCAGGCCTTCGCCCTCCAAAGACGCCGCGAGCCGCGGGCCCAGCTGGCGCAGCAGCTCGTCACCGGCGGGGTGGCCGAAGGAGTCGTTCACCTCCTTGAAACTGTTCAGGTCAACAAAGAGGAAGGCCATCTCCCTGGTTCGGCGCTCGTCCGCGCGTTGTTCGTCAAAGAAGATGTCGAGTACTTGGGCCAGCTGGCGACGATTGCCGAGGCCGGTCAATTCATCGGTATTGGCCTGGCGGTGGCGCTCTTCGGTGATCATGCGTAGTCGCCGTGCTGAGATCGTGAGACGGATGCCGATGACGACGAGCGTGCCGACGGCCAGGCCGATTGCGACGTGGCTGACCTCATTCAACGTCCCACTGACGAGGACGCCCAGGGCCGCCACCGTGGCCAGGGCGGTGATGATGAATCCCTGAAGATGCTGTGGTCGGAGAAGATTCGTAAATCGTCTGGGGGCCCAGACCGAAGCCGACATCAAGAGTATGGCGAGGGGCCACGCGACAGAGTTGATGTCGCTGCCAAAGCGTGACATCTGACCTGATGCTTGGAAGACGTTGAACGTGTCGCCCACGACGATGACGATCAGGCCAGAGGCCATGAGGAACCATTGACGGGTGCTGTTGGATGACAGGACCGCAGAACCGCCGAACACGAAGAGCAACAATAGGAAGTCGCCAATCGGGTACGCGAGGTTCACCGTGGTCGACAGGGTGCTGCCGCCTGTGAAGTGATTGATGCTGTGGAACGCGAAGGCCGCGCACAGGGCCGACGCCCCGCCGCCAGCGACGATGCCGTCGAGCCAGTTCGGCTTGTTGATTCGATAGGTACCCCGTTGAAAGAGCAGGACGCAGGCGACGTACGCGAGCGGGTAGAAGAGTAGATAGAAGACATCCGCGACCGACACGGACGGCGCCGTGGACCGACCAATCGATTCGGCCGTGAGCAAGACGTCGCCGATGGACCACATCAACAGGGCTGATCCGAGAGAGAGGGCTACGGGCCGCGAGGGTCGGTTTCGTATTCCACGACTAATGCACAACACCGACGCGGCGAGTTCGAACGCACAGACCATCCAACCGTCCAGCCAGGTCCACTGCTGATCGCCTCGGCGCACGACGAGCGAGATGGCGTAGGCAAGCAACAACGCGACGAGCAGCGCGTACGCCATCGCTACCATTGAACTCTCCGACCGAGTTTTCACATCTACCTCTTCGTCACGCTCGACGTCATGGATGACGTTATTTTCTTCACGTATTTCCCCACCCTGTACCATGTGCTCTCCACGTCTCGGGTTCAATGGCCAAATTGCACTGTTCTTGTAAACGTCGGGTCTGATGATTGACGGAAAAAGGTTCGGCTGTCAGGCAACGTCAACCAAAATTCTGCCTGAATATTCATACACAGCCGTGTATTTAGAACGACATTCTTGCTGAGAGTATTACTAGGGCTAATGACCTGGAGTTGCCTCGACACCTCTATATCAATAGGTTGCTGGTCTCGTGAGCGAGAGTCGGACCTTACTCCCGTAATTTCAGTACGCAATCGGAGGTTCGCGAAGAACTGAGTCATCTGCATTCCTCAGTGGTCGTCGAGAGTTCGGTTAGGGACCGGCTCCGCTTTGAGGCGACGTCGGACCGGTTCGACAATGGTCGAGTACCGCTTGAATCATCCGGTCCCAGGCGCGCAAGAGCGATCAGGCGCGTGCCGCCTTGCAGCGAAGTTGCACTTCTCTGAGAGTGCGCGTGGAGCATCCTTCGAACTGAAGCTGACGCTCAGCAGTGAAGTTTTGCCAGAGGGACGACGTGCAAGTGCGATATCGACGCGCCACTGGACGAATAGACGGTCTGGATCCACAGGAGATCTGACTGGTCAACGCGTACTTCACCGACGGTACCCGACGTTACCTCGACGCCAAACACGTTGGGCACCTGACACCATTTTTGGGCCTTCGTTTCGAGGGCGTACAAGGTCTGCTCTGTTCCGGAAGGAGCGGTGACCACCGCGTAGAGAAAACCATTGGGTGCCATCAGCAAAGCGTTGCTCATCGGAATCGAATCTGGTCCGTACTGCGCCGCAGTGAGAAGTGGAAGCGCGACGTAGGACCAAGTCCGACCTGAATCCGTCGAACGAACCAGTTGATACTGCGACGAGGGATCGACCAAGAGCAGGTCGTTCGATGACGTGGCGACAAGTTGTTGGGAGAAGCAACTGTTCACTGTTGAGGACCAGAACGTAGTAGCCCAGCGAACATCCGACGAAGCGTGCTCGCTCGCGGGCGCAGTGAGTACTGGCTGTGACGCTCCGTTCATGGCACAGTTTCCCCACTGGACAGGCCCCAGTGTCGTGCACGGGCCTATATGGGGGCATCCGAGCGTCGACGTTGACCAAGTAGCGCCGCCGTCTGACGTCTCTTCAACGCTGACGAGGCCGTGGTTGGTCCCAGGGGGATAGAGCCTGCTTGAGTAGTCGCTGTTGGCAACGAAGAGGGCGTCGACGCGATTACCCTGGGCGGAGAATCCGGCAAAGTCCTCGAGTGACATATGGGCGGGCGTGGGAACCGTGCGCCACGAAGTGCCACCATTCGTCGTGTAGAGACCGGCGACATAAACGGGAGGAGCGGTGTTGTTTTGCGCCGTGTCAAATCCCGCGTAGATGCTCTCGTGATGAGTGGAATCGAGTTGCACGGATGAACAAGGTGGGCTCGTCACGTTTGACGCGAAGAGACTAAGGCCAGTGCCCCGCAGTGCCGAAGCGACAGAGTTCGTCGGAATCTTCACTGAGGCGGGACCGCCAGTAATGTCGATGCCTGACGAGAGGCACCAGGCCGTCAGTTTCGACTCGCCGTTGACCTGAATCGTCGAGGTTCCCGCGAACATTGACGCAAGGTAGGGCACCCGCCCCAGGCTCGCCCACGTGGGACTGGCCGCCACGTGCAGCACCCGGGGGGTCAGCACCACGTCGAACCCGCCCCCCTTTAGGTTTCGAGAGTACGAGAGTGGGGGAAAGTGCGTTGTCGAGTTCCCGGCGGTTACCGACACGGAGAAACTGAAGGGCTGGCCGATGATGGCTTGCAGAGGTGCCCAACCTTTGATGATGATTTCTTGGCCCACGTGAGCGGTTGAAGAACTGAGTGACATGGTCTCGCACTGCTTTCCGGGCACGCAGCGAGAGGGTTTGGGTGCAATCAAGTCGATGGGAATCTGAGCTTGCGCCGGGCCGAGCGCGCAGCCGGAGATCGAATCGAGGCACTCAACGCCAACCTCGTAGTGCCCCGAAAGTAATGGGTGTACGGAGACGACATCGTTTCGGGTCGTCAACCAGGCGGTTTCGGGGACTACGAGCTTGGTGGAGAACGTCGTGGCCGACGTCCAGCGCACGGCGACTCCTTCTTCTTGGAGGCCGGTCTGGCAACCGTCCCAACAGACGTTCACGTGGGTCTCTCGCTGCTGGACGGATGGTGCACCACGTAAGAAACGTCCAGTGATCGTGACCACCTTCCCGGGCGACGTGCTTCTCGTGCTCAGTGACAACGAGATCTGGCCCCCGGGTCTTGAAGGTGCAAGCGTTGTCGTGGGGTTCGTCACCTTCGTTCCCAAAACGTACGACTGGAGCGCCACCACCTCAGAAGAACGGTAAAGGGCAGGTACGCGAAGGCAGTCTTCGAAATCGCCGCTCAATGATTGTTGAACGTAGTCGCCGTTCTCGCCGCACACCGAGCTGGGCGGGATGTCCTGGGTGGCGATTGGAACACTTCGCGAGGAACTGGAGGAGGGACCGTTCGAAGTCCCGCATCCCGCAAGTAGCAAAGCCGAAGCCATGATCAATGTTGCTCCGGCAATGAGTTCTTTCCCAATGGGCATCTTGTTCAAAGCATTGCACGATTCCACTTCAAGGGGCTCGAAGCGTACGAGACCTCGGGCGATCTTCTCAGAGTCCTCCTTCGAAGGCTCCGAACGTTGCTCTCGTCTTGGGTCTTCGTCTTTGAGGATGCCTCGGCGAGGTCCCGGGGCCTCAGTATCCGTGAAAGACCGACCGATTGTCGCAGCACGTATTCCAATTCTCGGTCTTGACCAACTTTGGCCGGCGCATGGAAGGGCTAACCGAAACCTCGTGTATTTTGATGACCATGAACAAATCTCCTACGAAGGGTGACACGCCATCGAAGTTGATCGACGCCAGGATCAAGGAGTTGAACGACTGGCGCGGGGAGATGCTGTCGCGACTTCGCGCGGTAATCAGGTTGGCTGACCCCAAGATCGTTGAAGAGTGGAAGTGGAACGTCCCGGTCTGGTCGCGTGACGGATTGATATGTACGGGTGAGTCGTACAAGAATGCCGTGAAATTGACGTTCGCGAAAGGCGCATTCTTGGACGACCCCGCGGGTCTCTTCAATTCGAGCCTGGAGGGCAACGTACGTCGAGCCATCGACTTTCACGAAGGCGACAAGGTGAACGCCACGGCGTTGAAGGGTCTCGTCCGCGCCGCTGCAATATTGAACGCCTCCAAGAGTACATAGCGAACGTACGGAGCGGACGCACAGGGCATTTGCGCCTCACAGCGCTGTTCGAAACGTTGGACGTTCCCTCGATTCTTCTCACACCTTGAACCCGAGCTGACCTACCCCCCTGAAGTTCGTCGGGATTCAACATCAGGTTGATGTGGGCGACTTCAGACTCGAGTGCGACACCGGCTCTCACTGCGACGAAGTCGCCCGGCGCGGGCATTGGCCTTTCCTCTCGTCAATGGCTTGACGTCGCTCCTAACCATCTCGTGACGGTCGGCGCTGAAGCCCGTTCCGTGCTGTCTCAGCACCGCGAGCCTGTTCGCCGCGGCACGAACTATTGGCTACGGTGTTTTCCAGGTGTGGAACATTGGTTTGGCGGTGACTACATGAATCTCGACGTTCCTACACCAACGTCGCGTCGTCGATGACGACGTCACGTTTCAATGCGCGAGGAGACATGGAACCATGGACCTACGAATCTTCTGTGAGCCACAGCAGGGGGCGTCGTACGAGCAGATTCTGGCGCTCGCGCTGGCGTCCGAAGAGAGTGGTTTCGATGCTTTCTTTCGTTCCGACCACTACCTCAAGATGGGCGCCGTGAGTGGTCTGCCGGGGCCGAGCGATGCGTGGGTCACCCTGGCCGCCCTGGCCCGGGATACCAAACGAATACGCCTTGGGACCCTTCTCACGTCAGCAACCTTTCGACTCCCCGGAGCACTCGCAATCAGCGTCGCTGAGGTCGACGCTCTCAGCGCGGGCCGTGTCGAGCTCGGGCTCGGTGCGGGATGGTACGAAGAAGAACACCTCGCTTACGGGATCCCCTTTCCTGGTGTCGCCGAACGATTCGACAAGCTCGAAGAACAACTCGCCATCATCACTGGCTTGTGGGAGACGCCAATCGACCGTACGTTCACGTTCTCTGGCGTGCACTACCAACTAAAGGAGAGCCCCGCCCTCCCCAAACCCGTCCAGACACCTCGTCCACCGATCATCGTCGGTGGCCACGGCGCCAAGCGAACACCGCATCTCGCCGTTCGATTTGCGGACGAGTACAACATCCCCTTTTCCCCCTTGGAGTTTTGTCGGACCCAATTCGGAAGAATCGACGAGGCCTGCCACGAGGCCGGTCGCGAACCCACGTCGCTGCTGCGCTCGGTGGCGCTCGTTGCGTGCTGCGGCCCCGACGATCGAGAAGTTGCTCGGAGGGCGGCTTCGATAGGCCGCGAGGTTGCCGAGCTCAAAGAAAGTGGACTCGCGGGAAGTCCTTCCGAAATCGTCGACAAAATAGGAACCTTCGCGCAGTTGGGTGTCAAGCGCATCTACTTGCAGATCCTCGACATTGTGGACCTCGATCACGTGGGTATCTTGGCCTCTGACGTGCAGTCGGCTCTTCGTTAGTCGGTCTTGAATCTTCGTTGAGTCAAGGTTGATAGTCCGCCTTTCTGTTCTTTCAACAAGCAACTCGGCTTCAAGTATCCGAGCGTGGCGATTTGGTACCGTCTCGAGGTTTGGCTACGTAGTGTGAGAACTTCGTAGGACAGCACTTTCGATTGACTATGCGTGATGTGGCGTTGTGGCTGTCGCACGGCGCTTGCCGCTTCGAGGCGCTGGTTACGCCGGTCTGACATGAGGAGTGCGGCGAAAGCGCAGTTACTTTTGGTCTTGATCGTCACGGTGGAGGATCTTCATGAGACTTGCCTTCGACGACGATGAGGAGGGCCAGAAAGAGTCCCTGATCATGGGCAGTATTGGGTGCAGGTCTTTGCTCACCACTTCGCTTTCGGAGTACCTCAGGCTTTGCGTAGTTTGATGTGAACTGCCATCACCCACTTCACTTACCAAGTAGATGTTCCATCGAGCGACAGATTCGGCTGCTTCAAGTCAACTCGCGTGACTGCACGAAGTCGCGGGCACGCTGTGGTCTTCGACGGAGGCGGTCCTGAGCGAGCGCAGCACCAGTGAGGATGAGCAATGCGCCCACCGGTTCATTCCAACTCAAGGATTCGCCGAGAAAAGCGATGCCGACCACGACGGCAAAGACGGGTGTGAGGTAGGTGACGCTGCTAGCAATCGTCGCGGGCGCTTGACGAACGATGAGAAAATTCAGAATGTAGGCGATGCCGGTGCCGAGCACGCCCAGCGCGCCGAGCGCCAGCAGCGATGACAGCGGGCGATGGTCCTTCACATGGCCGAACGCGAGGGAGAAGGGCAGTAGCTGCAAGGTCCCGCATAAAACTTGGCCCGCCGCGAGGGCAACCGGCTTGTCGGGGAGCCGGCTGAGGTGAGCTCGAGCGTACGAGTAACCAAAGCCGTAACAGATGACCGCAACGAGGCAGGCGCCGATACCCAGGAGTTGATTCTTACCAAAACTATTCCAGACCCCGATCACGACCAAGACGCCGACGAATCCAATGGCCAGACCACCGACGATCATGGCGTTGAAAGCTTCCTGGCGAAGTACGAACAGTGTGACGATCACCGTCGCGAGCGGAGTGATGGCATTGATGAGTCCCGCCAACACTGCCGAGATGTGCGTTTCGCCATAGGAGAAGAGGGTGAAAGGGACGCTATTGATGAGCACCGAGAGAACGAACAGGTGGCCCCACGTTTTCAGTTTCCGAGGCAGAGGCGTGCGGGTGAGCATCGCGATCACCAGCAGCGTGGCTGCACCGGCGACGAGTCGCGTGAACGCGACGTCCACGGGCGACATCGAACGCAACCCGAGTTTGATCCACCAGAACGAGCAACCCCAGATTGCTCCAAGTAGTACGAACCACGCCTGCCACGCCACGACCACGCGCCCGCGGCCAATCCTGACACCTTGCGTGTCGGACAACTCACTCATGGGTGTTGATGGGCGCCTTCGACTTCGAGGAGCGCCTCTTTTATCTCTAGCCCCCATCGGTAACCACCAAGAGATCCGTCGAGGCGGACTATTCGGTGACAAGGCACCGCGAGCGCAACGGGGTTCGCCGAGCACGCCGAACCGACGGCCCGTACCGATCGTGGCGCACCGATTTTTGACGCCAGCTGCGAGTACGTGAGCGTCGTGCCGGAGGGGACTGTGCGTAGGGCGTCCCATACGCGCATTTGGAACGCGGTGCCCTCCAGGTCAACGGGTAACGATGCCGCTTCGACTTCACCTCGCACGGCACCTTGGAGTGTTCGCGCTAACTCGGCGAGTCCGTCGTCGTCGCGCTCGAGTTTCGCGTGAGGAAATTCGGCGGCGAGCTCGTCTTTGAGAGCATCCTCGTCGGTACCGATCCGCACCGCGCAGACGCCTCGGTTGGTGCTTGCCGCGAGAACAAGG
Organism: Ferrimicrobium sp. UBA6820; assembly: GCA_002452255.1. Lineage (GTDB taxonomy): Bacteria > Actinomycetota > Acidimicrobiia > Acidimicrobiales > RAAP-2 > RAAP-2. The sequence goes on along the minus strand of DKEO01000039.1, from coordinate 779 downwards.
CCGATCGACGTTGCGATCACGGTGAAGGCAATCCTTTCTCCCTGTCCGCCGGCCTTGTACTTTCCAGGTGCCATGCCTAGTCGAGGAGCAGCGTGCTCGTAGAAGGCTCGGCTCGAGCNNTGAGCCGTACCCGGCCCCGTAGATCGCCTCGGTCACGGGCACGCCCGAGTGAAGCGCACGACGGGCCCGCTCGGCCCGCTGCGACCTGGCGTAACTCGCGACCGGCACTCCCACGACTTCGGTGAACCGCCGACGAAGATGGCGTTCGCTGTAGCCACACTGAGCGGCAAACGCTTTTACGTCAACAACGGTGCCAAATTCCTCGAGCCGACGACAGAGCAAGATCACTGAGGCCAAGGACGGATCAATGACGTGACTCTCGTCTGGTCGGCACCGTCGACAGGCTCGATAGCCAGCGATGGCGGCGTCTGACGGCGTCGCGAAGTACTCCACGTTTCGCCGCAGTGGCCTACGCGAACTGCACCCCGGCTTGCAAAAGACGCCAGTCGAAGTCACGGCGTAGACGAAGACGTCGGCGACGTCGGCGTCACGGCTCTCCACGGCGCGCCACCTGCTTTCGTCGAGATTCTTCATAACGCGTAATCTACGAGAGGCATTTCCCTGGCGCTTCCCGTTTTTGGACATGTAATTCCTAGGAGAGTCAGTTCACGGCGGATTGTGAAGGGTCTGTCTTTTCTGGTCATTCCACGTGGAATTGACAAGATGCACTCAACGATCGCCTCGCACCTTTCGGCACGTAAGAGCCTGGAATCCTGGAT
>DKEO01000070.1:2039-31743 GCA_002452255.1 Ferrimicrobium sp. UBA6820 | reverse complement strand
GCAAGGACGGCGTCATCACCGTTGAAGAGAGCCAGTCCTTTGGCATGGACATGGACCTAGTCGAGGGAATGCGCTTTGACAAGGGTTACATCTCGCCGTACTTCTCGACCGACACCGAGCGCATGGAGGCCGTACTCGAGAACGCCTACGTCTTGCTGGTGTCGAGCAAGATCGCTGCGGTCCGTGACGTACTGCCAGTGCTCGAGAAGGTCATGCAGTCCGGTCGACCGCTGTTGATCGTCGCCGAGGACGTCGAGGGTGAAGCTCTCGCGACGCTCGTCGTCAATAAGATCCGCGGCACCTTCAAGTCCGTTGCCGTTAAGGCGCCGGGATTCGGTGAGCGCCGNNAGGCCATGCTCCAGGACATCGCGATCCTTACCGGCGCGACCGTGATCTCTGAAGAGGTCGGCCTCAAGCTCGAGAACGCGGGCACTGACGAGCTCGGTTCCGCGCGCAAGATCGTGGTGACCAAGGACGAGACGACCATCGTCGAAGGTGCCGGGTCCGAAGAGGACATCAAGGGTCGGGTCAATCAGATCAAGGCTGAGATCGAGAACACCGACTCGGACTACGACCGCGAGAAGCTCCAAGAGCGCCTCGCCAAGTTGTCCGGTGGCGTCGCGGTCATCAAGGTCGGCGCTGCGACCGAGGTCGAACTGAAGGAAAAGAAGCACCGCATCGAAGACGCGGTCTCGACGACGAAGGCCGCCATTGAAGAGGGCGTGGTTCCCGGCGGTGGCGTGGCGTTGCTGCGTAGTCAGTCGCGAATCCTCGAAGTCGCGGACAAGCTGAGCGGTGACGAGGCCACGGGCGCGCGCATGGTCGCCAAGGCCGTGGAATCGCCGCTCAACCAGATCGCGGTGAACGCTGGTCTCGAGGGTGGCGTGATCGTGGACAAGGTTCGCAACCTCGCCAAGCCCAACGAAGGACTGAACGCCGCGACGGGTGAGTACGAAGACCTCGTCAAGGCTGGCGTCATCGACGCGGCCAAGGTGACTCGCTCGGCGCTGCAGAACGCGGCGTCGATCGCTGCGTTGTTCCTCACGACCGAGTGCGTCATCGTCGACAAGCCCGAAGAGAAGGCCCCGGCGATGCCCGGCGGTGGGATGGACGACTACTAGACCAGTCGCCAGCATTTCTACGAGAACCGCGGGGCGAGTCCCCGCGGTTCTCGCGTTCTCCAGGCGGACTGACGACGCAGATGAGGTCGTAGCATGGAGCCATGACGACACCTTCACCCCTGGTTCCCTCGCGCGGACTGAACGTCGTGCACCTCTTTTGCCACCCTGAGGGGACCGTCGACGCCGGCGCGGTGCGCAAGGCGGTCGACGATGCGCTCGAAGAGGGTCTCCAGGTGGTGACGGCTGCGATCATGGGCGCCAAGGCCGACGTGTGTTTCATGGTGCTGGGCGAGGACCTTTGGGACCTGCGAAAGTTTCAATCGAAGATACAGGCTGCGGGTTTCAAGGTCGCTGAGAGCTACGTGTCGGTGACCGAGGTCTCCGAGTACGCGGCGGGTACGCCCGAGAAGATTCTCCAGGACCGGCTCTTTCCGGTGTTGCCGCCAGCGGAGATGAGGGCCTTCTGCTTCTATCCGATGTCCAAGCGTCGCGGCGAAGGGCACAACTGGTATTCCTTGCCCTACGACGAACGTCTCGCCCTCATGCGCCAGCATGGCTCGTCGGGTCGCGAGTTCAAGGGTCGCGTGCTGCAGGTCGTCACCGGCTCGACGGGACTCGATGACTGGGAGTGGGGGGTCACCTTGTTCGGCGTGCACGTCGATGACCTCAAGGACTGTGTCTACACCATGCGCTTTGACGAGGCGTCCACCCTGTACGCAGAATTCGGTGCGTTCTACACTGGTCTCGTCGGCAGCGTGGACGAGGTGCTCGACGCCACGCTGGCCTAGTCGATGTTGGTAGCGTCGATTACGTGAGTCAATCTATCTCGCAGAAGACTCTGCTGCGCTGGGCCGAAGCGCTCGCTGGCATCGCTAAGACGGGGATCGGTTTCACCGAGAGCCAGTTCGAGCGTGAACGGTACGAAGAGGTCCTCAGGGTCGCCGGTGATATCAAGGTTGCCGCCGACGAAGGAACCCAGGGCGTCGCCGACGCCGATGGTTACGTCAACGAATGGATGCGCGACGTCGGTCGCGGGGTACCCGGGTATGCGACACCCAAAGTCGCCGTGGGGGCGGCGGTCGCCAACGAAAAGGGCGAATTGTTACTGATCCAACGCGCGGACTCGGGTCTCTGGCTCTATCCGACCGGTTGGTGCGACGTCGGCTATTCCGCGCCCGAAGTGGTCGTGAAAGAAGTCCTCGAAGAGACTGGATTCGAGGTCGAACCCGTTCGACTCATTGGCGTACTCGATGGCATGCGACTGGGAGCGTCGCGGATTCCGCTCTATTCGCTCCTGTTTCTCTGTCGCGCAGTGGGAGGGTCGATGAAGCTTCACCCGCTTGAATGTACCGACGCGGGGTGGTTCACCCGCGAGAACCTGCCGTCACCCACGCTCGGCGCCGAGCGTTGGGCGGACTTCATTTTCGCCGCCATTGACGGCGAAAATCGTGACGTCTTCTACGACGACCTCCGTAAGCCGGTGTGGCGAGGTGACGAGTGACCGCCACCGTTCACGTGGCGGGCGCTTCGTCGCCAGAACTTCTCGAGGGGCTCAACAATCTTCTGCCGCAACTATCGAGCACCGCTCGACCATTGACAAGTGCGGACCTTGAGGCGTTGTTAGCCAATGAGACGGTCTCGCTTCTTGTGGCGAGTGACGCGGGACGGGTGGTGGGAACTTTGACGCTGGTTATCTTCCCCCTCCCTACGGGAATGCGGGCGTGGATCGAGGATGTCGTCGTCGATGAGACGGCGAGGGGAACTGGTGTCGGTGAGGCGCTTTGTACNNGCTTTTCGGTTCGCGAGACGAACGTCTACCGCTACTCCTTAGAAGACTGACTCGTTCACGACCGTTGTGAGGTCGTGAAGGTGCGAGACATTCTGAGAATCCTGAAGGACGAAGGCTGGGTTCAGGTCCGACAGACAGGAAGTCATCGACAATTTCACCACCCCACTCGACGTGGTGTCGTGACGGTGAAAAGGCACACAAGTCGAGACCTGTCACCGGGGGTAGTAAGTAGCATTATGAAACAGGCATGACTGAAGCGGAGCGTGCGGTGACCGACTACACCATCATCATTGAAGTTGCCGGTAAGAACTTTTCAGCGTACGCGCCTGACGTCCCTGGCTGCGTGGCCGCGGGCGACACCATAGAAGAGACTCATCGCTTAATGCATGAGGCATTGAACCTACACGTGGACATGCTGCGCGAGATGGGCGAGCCGATACCAGCGCCTCGCACCCAGGCCGCAGTCGTCCAGATTGCGAGATAGTCGTGCGACATGAGCCGGCCGGCGACGCCGACTACGAGTCGACTGGAGGCCACTACTCCGTAATCCGTCGTCCCGAACCTGAATTCGCCGCGGCGATTCGTGTCGCGCTGGAAGATGCTCAATCGGTAATCAATATCGGCGCCGGAGCCGGTTCGTATGAGCCCACTGACATGCTCGTGACCGCAATTGAGCCGTCGGCGAGCATGCGACTGCAGCGCCCCGAATCCTTGGTGCCCGCTATTGACGCTGTTGCGGAAGATTTGCCGTTTCCCGACCAGGCATTTGATAGCGCCCTCGCCAGTGTCACCATCCACCAATGGCGTGATCTCGCTAAAGGTCTGAGCGAAATGCGTCGCGTCACGAGAGGGCCGATAGTAATCATGACCTTTGACCCCGATTCCCTTCAGCGGTTTTGGCTGACGGACTATTCGTCAGAACTCATGTCCTTTGAAGCGGGTCGCATGCCACGCTTGGACACGATCATTGACCTACTTGGTGGCAGTTCGACGGTCATTGACTTGCCTATTCCGAAGGAGTGTCGCGATGGTTTTGCGGAGGCTTATTTTGGTCGGCCAGAGGAATTTCTCAAGGCCGACGTTCGTCGGTCGCAGTCTTCTTGGGGGTTCATTTCAAAATCTCAAGAGGAATCTGTGGTCGAGCAATTGCGGGCTGATATAGACGGGGGGCGTTGGGATCAGCGCTTTGGAAGGTTGCGAGAGCTTTCTCACTACCAGGGGTCCCTACGGCTCATTGTCAATCATCGTTCGTAAGGAGCGTTTTCAACATCGGTCGCAAGACCAATGTGTTTCGATTTCAGCTGGAATAGCCAGCTCAATGCGATGACATACTGAGGTTGTGCGCCGTTCCTCACACCTTTTGGCGATGACTTTTGTTGTCGTGGCCTGGTGCTCAGTCCTGACGAGCGCTTCTCCCATTGCTGCGGCATCGTTGCCCCGGTGCGCCCCTACATCGGTACGGATGACTGACTTCAACACCGTCGTCGGAGCAGGGCACGTCAATGACCTCTTCTGGATCAAGAACGTGAGTCGTCAGGCGTGCACGCTACGTGGGTACGTTCGTGCTGCGTTTGTTGGTGTCTACGGCATTGGAACTCCCTACAAGAACCCCCACGTGTTGGTGGTTCGTGAGGCGCACTTGTACGGGCACGACGGCAACGAAGTCGGGGGCATCAACAACGGGCTTCCGATTCCAAGAGTGACCTTGCAACCGGGCGGGGGTGTGGCGTCTTTCTGGCTCGACGGTCTCGATATACCGGTCGGCAATCCGCCTGGCCGGTGCATCATCTCTTACAAGATGTTGGCCTGGTTGCCAGGTTCGCTGACTTCAATTGTCGTCCAACCGCTTCGCTCCAATGGCTTCTTCTGGTGTGGGAGTTTCGCGGCACTTCCGATCCTCCCGGGCAAGTCAGGATCCGAACCTTCGAGACCCCTCAGCTACTACTTCGGCAGTCCTGGTTAGATCTCATCGCCCAAGCGAAGAGTCACTTCTGTCAAAACTTGATAGACGANNGTTGTGCCATGAGATCTTCGTGGTCAGGCGGTCCTCGTCTGTTTCATGGAGATACGAATCGACCGGAGTAAGAATTTTGTTGTGCGACCACTCGGCCTCGGCCACGACGAACCCCTCTGCTACGAATGCAATGTGACACCGATTGTTCGTGGTACCACAGGTGCAATGGACATCAAGGTGGCTCCGGCGGATTGAAGTCAGATCACTTTGTACGTAGTTGGCGTCGAAGGGTGAGGGCATCGCGACCGTTGTGTCGTAGTGAGAGTGCGCGACATTATCCGAATAATCGAAGAAGACGGCTGGGTTCATGTTCGAACCACGGGGAGTCATCGGCAATTCCATCACCCCGTCAAACCCGGTACAGTGACGGTATCTGGTAAGCCAAGTAAAGAAATTCCGATCGTCATTGAAATAAGCATTTTCCGCCAAGCTGGAATAGCGAGGAGACGTTAATGGCTGAGTACGCGATAATCATTGAAAAGGCCGGAAATAACTACGCAGCGATGGTCCCTGACCTTCCTGGATGTGTCGGGGCAGCTGACACCATTGAAGAACTCGAAGAACTCATGCGTGAAGCGGTTGAGTTTCACATTGAGGGAATGCGATTGCACGGAGAAGCGGTTCCGTCGCCGAGCACGCGTGTCGCAACGGTCCGGGTGGCTTTGTAGGTAGGAGCGAAGTCACTTTTATCATCGGTCTATAGACAAATGTTTATCGGTTCTCGTTAGAAACCCTCAACGCCGACGAATCTCGGTAACCCAATAATCAGTCGGCAAGTCGGTTCGTCTTAGGATCCGTCAAGGCCGAAGGCATTGCCAAACGGGTCAATCAACTGGCAGATCCGGCGAGAGCTGTCAACGGCCAGGGTTCCCGGTGCATCGCGCAGCCTAGCTCCAGAAGATGGTTTCGAGTCTGCTCAAAGTTGGCGACTGAGAGATAGAGGACTGGACTCGCGCCAATTGGATTGCGGTCATCTGTTAGGTGAAAACCGAACTGTATCCCGTCCACAATGAAGTATCGAAACTCACCGTCCCTGATAACTGGAGCATCCTCCCCAAGGTTGGAAGCCCACCAAGTCGAAACGATCTCTGGATCGCTGGCGTAGAACTTCACAGCACGAATCGGCGAACTTTCCATCGCTTAACGCTGTCTGTCATTGCAGGAACAGATTGATTGAGCGACGCAGCGAGCTACCCCCCAATAATTGCTTAGGTCGGATGTCCGTTACGAAGGTTTTGAGTCAGCAACACATTGACCCGTCAGCGACCGTTGTGAGGTCGTGAAAGTGAGAGAGATCATCAAGGAGATTGAATCCGATGGATGGTTCCTGAGTCGACAGCGTGGAAGTCACCGTCAATTCCATCACCCAACAAAGGCTGGTTGCGTGACCGTGCCTGGTCACTTGTCCGATGAAGTTCCGAAGGGAACTATCGCTAGCATCATGAGTCAAGCCGGTTTAAGGGGGCGAAAGCAATGACCGAATATACAATCGTAATTGAAGACGCTGGCACGAACTTTGCGGCGTACGTGATTGGTTTGGACGGAGTCATTACCACCGGGAAATCCGTTGATGAGATAATTGAGAACATGCGTGAGGCGATTCCGTTTCATCTCGAAGGTATGCGACTCAGTGGGAATCAGTTTCTCCAACCGATGCCGATTGTCAAGACAATTCAGGTCGCTCCGTAAAGCGGGCGAATTCACTTTTATCATCCAGCGATAGACAAAAGTGTACCGGTACGTGATTGAGTAGTTGTTCGGTTTGGGTGTCAAACTGACTCCATGCGCCGTGCTTCAGTCATTGTCACAATGTTCGTTCTCCTCTCCGTGGCTTTCCCGAACGTGATGAGTACTTCGTCCACGGCTGCTGCGGTCGCTCCAGTTTGTACGGCGAGCTCGGTGCGGATCTCTGACTACAACACTCTTGTTGGCATGGGAAGTGTGAACGACCTCTTTTGGATACGTAACGTGACGTCCCACGTTTGCTCACTGCGCGGGTACGTCCGAGTTTCGTACGTGGGTGTCTACGGTATTGGGACCCCTTACAAAGAACCACAAAGGCTTTCGGTTCCTGAGGTGCACTCGTACGGGCGCGTCGGCAATGACGTCGGGGGTCTCAAACGAGGGCTTTCGATGCCAAGAGTGACTATTCGGCCAGACGGGGGTGTGGCATCATTCTGGCTTGCGGGCACCGATGAGCCAGTGGGGAATCCCCCAGGTCGTTGCATCGACTCCCGAGAGATGCTGGTTTGGCTCCCAGGTTCGTCGACTTCGATTGTCGTCCAGGCGATTCGCGCAAACGGCTTCTTCTGGTGCGGTGGCTTCGCGGCACATCCGATTCTCCCGGGAAAATCGGGATCTGATCCCTCGATGCCACTCAGCTCTTACTTTGGATCACCGGGATAGCTTTTCTTGCACGGTAGAGAAGTAGCTTTTACTACCTAGCGGCACACAAAGGTGTTTCGGATCGAACTCAAGAGGTAACTCTCGGTCAAACCACCGCATGCTGATTAGCTCAGCGAGAAGTGTGGGTTGAAAATGAAACCAAGGACGATGCCGCTCGGTGTGCGCACGGTGGCGGTCACGATTCCGTCTCCGACTTCAGTCGCAGGTGCCAGTGCCACTGCTCCGGCTGCGATTGCCTCTTCCATGGCTTCCGTCACATTCTCGACGCCCCAGTAGACCTGCGACCCGTCCGCAGGATTTGCGTCTGGTAGCAAGCCGAGCTCGTAGCCTTCGACATTAAAGCCAACGTAGAAGGACTCGTCGAAGTAGGGTCCAAATCCGAGAAAGTCGGCCCACCACTTCTTAGCGTCCGCTAGATCAGGTGCGGGGTAAATGACAGTGCGAAGTCCGAGAAGGTGTGAAGACATGCCTCAATCCTCTCACAGACGGAGTGGCATTTGAATGAAGACTTCTTTTGACATCCGGCGGAATACAAATGTGTACAGGTATTCCATCGAAGGGTGACCAGTTTACGCGCCGAAAGTGCTGTGGTCGCGCGGTGACATACTTGAGGTGTGAAGACGGGCTCAACGTATCGGATAGTTGCGGGAGCGCTGGTCGCGTGGTTGATCTTCACGCCTTTCATGTGGCGAGATCTTCGGCGGCGTCTTCGCGATGAAGTTCGCGGTCCCAAGTGGCTGTGGTGGATTGCCAGTGCAAATCTGACTGGATCAATTGCTTACTGGTTGTTCGGGCGCAGAAAAAGTAGCCATACCTAGTTCTGGCGCGCAGAGGCGGCAGCAACGTCTTTCGTGCCCACGCTTCCAACTCGAACCCGACGATGAGGGTTCCATGTCCCTCGTTCGATAACTGAGATTCGACGACTCTTACCTGATCATGTTGGTGGGGCCGCTCGCCAGGGAAGGACGCCGTCCGATGGCTCCCGAGATGTGATTGCGCGATCGCCGCAGCCTCCCTACTTGTGCTCCCTTGGTAAAGGCTTTAATTCGTTCTATAGAGTTGGGGCGTGATACGTCTTCAAACGAAGTCGCCCACTGATACGGCCGCTTGGCTCGTCTTGATGTGGTCGCAATACGCTGATGAGATAGTGGGCGCGGGTTTCACTCCTGAGGAAGCGAAACAGAACATCGAAAGAAACAAGAAGTCCCTATTCGAGAACGATATACCGAACGACGGTCAACGCATCTTTGACGTGCTCGACGACGACGTCGCCATCGGGAGTCTGTGGCTCGCGAAGCGAGAAGAAGGGAATTCTGGCGAGTGGTTCATCTACGACATCGTGATTGACCCAGAGCACCGCGGCAAGGGCCTCGGGCGAAGCACCATGCAGGCGGCGGAGGAGTACGTGAGGAGCGAGGGTGGCACGAGGCTCGCGCTGAATGTCTTTGGGCCCAATACGGTTGCGAGAACGTTGTACGAGTCAATGGGCTATAGCGTGCTGGCCATTGGGATGAAAAAGGAACTGACTTGAGCGCCACGTGGTGAAAGGTCAGTGGGTGTCGTAACGANNACGGTGCACAAGCTTCCGAGCGATCTTCGATCTTCACTGGAGACGAGCCAGTCAGCTCGAGGTGCGTGGAAGGACATCACTCCGCTGGCTCGCAATGAATTCATTTGCTGGGTTGAAGATGCCAAGCAACTTAAGACAAGGGAACGACGGATTCGCCGTACGCGTGAAGAACTCGAGGATGGTCAACGGCGTCCATGTTGCTGGCCGGGTTGCACGCACCGTGAACGTACGGGCAAATAGGGGCGTAAGAAGTCGCATCGGTCCTTCGAGTCACGAAGCGTTGACGGTTGGTCATCAAGATGAACACGATATGGTTTCGTGGACCCGGGCGACGTCGGCACGGCATGCGCCGACGCGCTACGCATCGCTCGTGGTCACGGAGCACTTTCGTTAATCGCAAGCCTTGCCCGATTTTGTGATGCCTTGCGAACGTGCGATCTCAATCGTCGGCGAAGCGAGCCACGGTAAAGGCGATGGTGGTCGGCACGCTCAGGGTGAATACCACCAGCATGCAGGTGACGATGAACAATGACGCACCTCTGGTCTGGTCTCGAACGAAAGCGAACTCGATCATCGCAGCGGTAATTAGGTCGGCGAAGATGGCCCACTTGAACACCTTCATGAAGGTCTTGCGCGAGAAGTTCTTCAGTCCAACAATGGATACTCCCGCCGAGGCGAGCAATATGGCTCCAGCGACGAGACATCCAGCCGCGACACCTAAGGGTGCCTTTCGAGGAGCGTACGACGCCATGAGGATGCCACCGACGATGACCAACGCCAGCGCTCCAGTGCTCATCCAGGCAACGGGCGGGTAGGAACGGTCCACGGTCGAGCGGACCGGGGGATTCTGGTCGATGCTCATTGTGTAGCCACCCGGGTCATGATTATCAAGGTTGCGACCTGCATCACGCCTGTAATGCCGGCGGTATAGATGAATCGCTTCATGAGTCGACCAATGAGTTCGCCGTTTGGTACAGGCTTGTTCATTTCGAACAGGACAGCGATGTTGGCGGGTTCGAGGATGCCCAGTGCGATGACGGCCATTATGCCCACGACGCAGAATGAGGCGATGAGCCAAGGGTGGTTCGGGCTCGTGGCGTAGAGGTTCCCCAGCTTTCTGGCGATTTGAAAGCCACTCGCGAGGGTCATCATGACCACGGTGGGCATGATGATCACCATCTTGGGCATGAACCTCGCGGAGAACTCCGCCCGTGCAGGAATCGAAAGGCGACCGAGAATCGGTCCAAGTACCAGACCCACGAAGAGGTCGATTCCAGTCCACAAGCCGCCGCCGGCGACGTGGCAGAACATCAAAGCCCATTGCCAGTTTCCCGCGATTGCCACGGTGACGAACACCACGGCCGCCGCGGCTATGGGCAGTCCCTTCAGGGGTACCACTTGGATCTTCGGCCGTTCAGTCGAAGGACCAGCGAATGTCGTCGGTGCGACGCCCTTCACGGTGTCGGTCATGCGTAACTCCCCTTCGCTCTTTCGGCAACCTATGCAACATACTGGCAGTCGAAATACGTTTTCAAGGATTCGTTCCTCAATCTTCTTAGTGCCTCGCACCGGGTGAAGTGCGCAAGCGACGACACCGGTTCCTCGAGAGCGCTGCGCCAACAGGGCATCGATTGGACCGTCCATGGGTGGATTAGTGAATCTCGACCGTGACGACCACGAGAGCTGGTATCGAATGGTGTGATTTCGGCGAAGAAACGCGTTTGGAATCGACGCTATGGCGTGTCCCGATAGCCTCGAGAGGTGCCTCTTTGGTTCCTGCGCCACGGCGAGAGTGTGGCGAACGCGCGTGGTATTTATGCCGGTGGTGGCGAAGACTCACCGTTGACTGCGAACGGTCAGGCACAGGCGCGACGAGCGATTGAACAGTTGCCGAGTGACATCTCTTGGATCGTCACGTCGCCGCTGGTACGCGCCTCTGAGACCGCAGCGATCATTCGCGACCTTCTGAATCGAGGTATCCAACTTGAGGTTGAGAATCGCGTGGCGGAGTACGACATGGGAGCGATGAGCGGGATGGCGTATCGAGACATAGCGACCGAGGAGATGGTGTCCCAATTTGGCGCCGAGGACCCGCGCGCGTTCTGGCGGCGTGTGACGTCAGCCCTGGATGAACTCTTGCAACGTGAAGGGACTGGTCTCTTGGTCGCCCATACCGGCGTGGCTCGGGTCTTCGTTGCGCGACGAGACGGGTTATCGCCGGACGAGTTTCGTAACGCTCCGGTCCCGAAGAACGGCGTTCCGTTTCTCATGACGTGATCAACAGTCGAAGATACGCCTTGAACTCGGGCTGCCTTCAAGGATTCGCGTGACAGTGATCATGGCTACGTGTTCGTGGCTTCGTTTCAGCGAATCCTGACACGAAGCCTCGTAAGGTTCACTCGTGGAGCACTTCCTTCCGTCGCTGGAGAACTCGTGGCCGCCGTTTGTCCTCGTCATCGGTCTGTTGCTCGTGGGCCATAGTGCTGCGAGCGAAGGCCTCTTTGAATGGCTTGGTGGACTCATCGCCAGAACGCCCGGGGGAGCGCTGCGAGTGTTTGTCGTCACGATGCTCGCGGTGGCGGTCGTGACCGCGACGCTCAATTTGGACACGGCCATCGTGTTCATGACCCCGGTCGCACTGCAGGCCGCCCGTTCCTCCAAGGGTGATCAGGATGCTTTTCTCTACGGCACCATCCTCATGACGAACTCGGCGTCCCTGTTGCTCTATGGTTCGAATCTCACCAATCTGTTGGTCTTCTCGAGTCGTTCAGTGGCCGGAACGACGTTCGCTTCGCACATGCTGTTGCCTTGGGTTTGTGCGGTCGTCATCACGATCGCCGTGGTGGGTCTGTGGCGCTGGCGCTCGCTTCGCGATGGCGTCGTCGTGCGTTCACGCGCGGAATCACCATTACGATTCGGGATTGGCGCGCTCGCGGTGCTGCTGTCGGTTGCCGCGATGCTCGCGCTTCGGGATCCCGCGCTGCCGGTACTCGTCATCGGTGTCGTGGCCGCAGCAAACGAAGTGCTGGTAAGGCGAAAGATGCGGGTTCGTGAAGTGCTTGTGGTCGCCAGCCCGTACTTGCTGGGTCCGCTCTTCGCGTTGGCAGTTTTGGTGGGCTGGCTGGGGCGCAGTTGGCACCGGGTAGGACACTTGGTCGCTCACACGTCCTCGTTGGCCACGTCGCTAGTCGGTGCGGGAACGTCCTTGCTCATCAACAATCTTCCAGCGGCGTCACTGTTCTCAGGTCAGTCGATTGCCCACCCGTACGCACTGCTGTTGGGGCTGAATCTCGGACCGAACATCTTCGTGACGGGTTCACTGTCTTCCATGCTGTGGTTCCGCCTTGCGCGATCCGAAGGTGCGCGTCCTTCGCTAAGGACCTTCGTCACGATTGGGCCTCCGGTAGCCTTGCTAACAATATTCGTGGGGTCGTTGTTCGTCTAGAGCGAACGATTTCGAACGTAGGGATTCTTGTGGTGGAGAGAACGCCCGCACTACTTCGACTCCGCAGACACCATTCCAGCCAGAGTAGCAATCTGGTTAGAGTATTCGCGTGCCCGACCTGTTTTCCAGAATCCACCATCAACGCCTGGCCATCGTTGAAGTGTTGGAGGGGCTCGGTGCCGAGGAGTGGGAGACGCCATCGCTGTGCGAAGGATGGACCGTCCACGAAGTGGTGGCTCACCTGACCATGCCCTTCAAACTCGGCGTACCCGCTTTCGTGGTGGGACTGATCAAGGCGAGAGGAAACTTCGAGCGTCTTTCAGATCGCTACGCACGTGCACAGTCACAGGTGCCGCCGAGCGAACTGGTTGCGTTATTGCACCGAGAAGCATCCAATAGATTCACGCCGCCGGGATTCGGTCCGGAAGCACCGCTCACCGACAGTGTTATCCATGGATACGACATCGCGATCCCGACGTATCGTTCCTTCGAAGTTCCCGAAGAAACATCGAACGTGGTCCTTGACTTCCTCGTCTCTAAGAAGGCGGAACGAGGCTTCACCAAGCCCGGAGTCGTGACGGACCTGCGTATTGAGAGTTCGGATGGCACCTGGTCGTACGGTGCTGGCTCGCTCGTGCGAGGGCCGACAACGTCCTTGCTGCTGGCTTTAACGGGACGTTCGTCAGGGTTCACCGCACTCGAAGGCGACGGCGTCCAGGCCCTGCGCGGTCGATTTTCGACAAGTTAATGGTCGGAACCGATTCCCGTTGTCGTCGCGGTGCTCTTGTCTTCGATCTCCCACGCATGGTCGACGACGTGCCACGCCAGGCGGCGCACCGCGTAGAGTTGCGGCCACGCTTGACCCGAGTAACCAGCGCGAAGCTGCGCGCTAAGTAACGAACGCTGTTCGGACCATGCGGTGCGCGGGGGGATGCGCAAGCCCATCTTTGGGGCGTAGGCGCGTTCGGTCTCACGCACGTGGTCGACGATTTGGTCGCGATCACGCCCTCCGCCTCGCGGTCCCTTCGTAAGTGTGTTGGGCGCCTTCGCGACGACTTCGTCGAAGTAGTTCCAACAGCGTTCGAGTAACTCGACCTGACGCAATCGTTCTCTCTTCGTGTCGGGCTTCTCGTCCCAGGGTCCTACGACACCCGGAGCGCCGAAATCGGTGGTGGCGTTTCCCGCGACGGATCCGACGATCGTAATCTTGCCCGCGGGTAGGACGTGCCCCACGATCTTCTCGTAGCGCTCCTGGTAGTTCGTGAGTTCCTCAACAGCACGTTCGGGCGTCGTTGATCGCCGAGCCCATCCGGGCCAATCCAAAGCGAGGACGAAGACGGACTTCTTCCCTACTTCGAGGTACGCACGTTTCGTAGGCACGGGACCAACATAACGTGTTCGTTTTCCGAGATTCGCTGTTCAATGCATGATGAGTGAACCGTCGTCGTTGGAACCGAGGGCGCTCCAGTGATCCCCTAGAGATAGCCGTCATGGTGGGCCAAGTGGTCCGAGTATCTGCTTCAGTTGTTATCGGCGTCGGGCCCATCATGTTGCACCAGGCCGCGGCGGTTGCCGTGCCGGCGTCAACTTCCGTTCGGATTCGCGCGCTGCGTGCAGTCGTGCTGATGGAGGAAGTCGAACTCTACGAAATTGACTCTGGCGAGTGCGGGTCGGGTTCTGAGAGACTCTGGACATGACCCAAAAGCAATGGACCGAAGTGGACGACTACGTGGTGGGAATGCTGACACCTTCGGACCGCGTGCTCGACGCGGCCCTGGCGGACAGTGATGCCGGAGGGCTGCCACCGATCAACGTCGCGCCGAATCAGGGAAAGTTCCTCGAGATCCTCGCGGCGAGTCACCGGGCGAAGAGAATTCTTGAGATTGGTACCTTGGGCGGCTACAGCACTATTTGGTTGGCCCGCGCGTTGCCGAACGATGGTCGTCTGGTGACGTTGGAGCTGGAAACCCATCACGCCGAAGTAGCGCGAAAGAACATCGAGCGCGCGGGCTTTTCCAAGCTCGTCGAGGTGCGCGTGGGACCCGCCGTTCAGACGCTCGAATCGCTCGTTGCCGCAAGTGCCGAGCCTTTCGACTTCGTATTCATTGACGCCGACAAAGAGGGCTATCCGAAGTACTTGGAGCTCGCCCTCGCGCTGTCGCGTTCGGGAACGCTGATCGTCGCGGACAACGTCGTGCGCGACGGTGAGGTCATCGATCCTTCTAGCGTTGATGAACGGGTCCAGGGGGTGCGCTCGTTTCTCGCCCTCGCGGCGAGTGACGCTCGTCTCGAAGGCACCGTGGTGCAGACCGTCGGTAGCAAGGGGTACGACGGCTTCGGTATCTTTCTCGTAAAGTGAAAGGTCTCGTTGTTGGTTTTTGAGCGCTCAGCGAGTGAAAGACTCGCTCGAACGGGCATCGCGACGATCGAGCGGTCGCGCTCTTCTATACAAGAGAAAAGTCACTTAGAGTGAGAGGCGAGACCGAAGACTCCTTCGAGGTATGAAGCGCCAGACGGAAGAGAAGAACTATGTACCACGCTGACATGGACGTCGCGCAGAGCCCGCTGGAATTGATTGGTCACACCCCAATGGTGAAGCTCGGACGAGTCGGACGCGACGTCGCGTGCGACGTCATCGCCAAATTGGAGACCACGAATCCGGGCGGCAGTTCCAAGGACCGGCCCGCGCTCACCATGGTCGAGGCGGCCGAGCGTGAGGGGCTACTCGGACCGGGCTCGACGATCATCGAACCGACCAGCGGGAACACTGGTGTGGGTCTCGCCATCGTGGCCGCGCAGCGCGGTTACCACTGCATCTTCGTCATGAGCGACAAGATGGCTCCCGAGAAGATCGACGTGCTGCGCGCCTACGGGGCCGAAGTTGTCGTCTGTCCCACTGCGGTCGCGCCCGAGGACCCCGATTCGTACTACTCGACGGCAGAACGACTGACGAAGGAGACACCCAACTCGTTTCGACCCGACCAGTATTCGAACCCCAATAATCCTCGCGCGCACTACGAGACGACGGGACCAGAGATCTGGGAGCAGACCAAGGGGCGCATCACGCACTTCGTGGCCGGCGCGGGAACAGGTGGCACCATCACCGGAGTTGGCAAGTACTTGAAGGAGAAGAATCCGGACATCCGGATCATCGCCGCCGATCCCGAAGGCTCGGTGTATTCGGGTGGGGCGGGTCGGCCGTATCTCACTGAGGGAGTAGGCGAGGATTTCTGGCCCGCGAACTACGACCCGTCGGTCGTTGATGAAGTGGTGGCGGTCAGTGACGCGGATGCCTTTGCCATGGCGCGACAAGTGACGCGAGAGGAAGGACTTCTGATCGGAGGATCCGGCGGTACCGCCGTCGTCGCAGCGTTGCGGGTCGCCGCGTCACTGCCCGCGGACGCCGTCGTTGTCGTTCTCATCCCTGACTCGGGCCGCGGTTACCTTTCGAAGATTTTCAACGACACGTGGATGACCGACATGGGATTCCTTCGTCCCCACAACGAGATGGACGCCGGTGACGTGCTCACGAGCAAACTCAAGCGTCAGCCCGACGCGCTGGCCGACCTGGTGCTCGTCACCGAGGACGCGCTCGTACGCGACGCCATCACCGTTATGCGTCAGAACGATGTTTCACAATTACTCGTGACCGTGACGGACGAACTTCCGCTCGCGGCCAAGGAGGTCTCGGGTTCGCTCAGCGAACTGGGTCTTCTCGAGGCGACGACGCGAGACTCGTCGGTGCTTGAACTCAGGGTCAAGGACATTTCGGATCCGCCGCTGCCCATGGTGGGCGTCGGGATGAGCGTGACTGATCTGACGAAGCGACTCAGTTCCAGCGCGGGCGTACTGGTGCTCGACGGCGGGCACCCGGTTGGCGTGCTTACCCGCAGTGACATCCTCGGTTTCCTCCAGCAGAGGAGCGACCAGTGAGTGGTTTCAACACTCGGGCCATTCACGTCGGCTCTGAGCCCGATCCCGCGACCGGAGCGGTGAACCCACCGGTCTATCTCACCTCGACGTACGCCCAAGATGGCGTCGGTGTGCCGAGGTTCAGTGACTACGGACGGGTCGACAATCCGACGAGAGCTGCCCTCGAGACCTGCTTGGCCGCGCTCGAGGGAGCCCAGTACGGTGTGGCCTTTGCCTCGGGCTTGGCGGGAGAGGACGCGCTAATACGCACTTTGGCGCCGGGCGACCACGTGATCCTGGGTAACGACGCCTACGGCGGGACGTACCGTCTGCTCACGCGCATCTTTGGCGGTTGGGGAATCACGGTCACGTGCGTTGACTTGAGCGACGTGGGCGCCGTTCGCGAAGCGTTTGGTCCCACGACCAAGATGCTCTGGGTCGAGACACCAAGTAATCCCATGTTGAACGTCGTGTCAATCGAAACGCTTAGTTCCGTGGCGCACGAGTTGGGCGCCTGGCTCGTCGTCGACAACACATTTGCGACACCTTTCTTGCAACGCCCCTTGTCGCTCGGCGCTGACGTCGTCGTGCACTCGACCACCAAGTACATCGGCGGGCACTCAGACGTGATTGGCGGCTTTGTCGCGACGAACGATGATGAACTCATGACTTCGTTGAAGTTTCACCAGTACGCGATCGGCGCAGTACCAGGTCCGCTCGATTGTTATTTGTTGGTTCGAGGTATCAAGACGCTCGGCGTGCGCATGGAGCGTCACTGCTCGAATGCGGCCGCCGTCGCTGATTTCCTTTCGAGCCACGTCGCGGTAGAACGTGTGTTCTACCCGGGCTTACCCGATCATCCNNAAGGTCTGCGAGGCGACCAAGGTGTTCACGCTGGCCGAATCCCTCGGTGGTGTCGAGAGCCTGATTGAACTTCCGTCGGTGATGACGCACGCGTCGACCGCCGGGTCGACGCTGGAACCCGCCGACAACCTGGTGCGACTCAGCGTCGGAATCGAGGACGTCGAGGACCTGCTCGATGACCTTGCGAACGCGTTGTCGTGACGATCTCGTAGTCCGGTTCGTCCCCTGAAGAAAGGCGACTCGATGGCGCTGTTACCGGAACGAATGAGCGATGGCGAGGTTGAACTGCGTCGCTGTGGGTTCGATGCTCTGAGCGACGCCGTCGGGGCAATCCACGGGAGCTGGCCGGAACTCCATCATTGGCTTCTCTCGTTCCAGGAGGAAGTGACGTTGTCCTCGTATGCCAGGACCTTGGACGACTACATAACAGCCTTCGATGAGGACCAAGACTGGAGTTATTACATCTTCGACGAGCACGACGCCGCGTTAGTCGGCAGCGCGAACCTCTACCGATTGAGTGGTCCCGAGCGGGTCGCCATTGGCTACTGGGTGCGTACGTCCAGGACGGGGCGTGGCTACGCGAGCCGGGCGGCGCAACTGCTCGTCGACAGTGCTTTTTCGAGCCTGCCACTGGTCCAGATCATCGAGATTCAAATGGACAAGAGGAACTTTGCCAGCGCTCGCGTTCCCGAGAAACTCGGATTCCGTCGTGTCGCCGAAATTAAGAGAGAGATACAGGCTCCGGGCCATTCCGGCCGGGGTCTTCTCTGGGAGATGGACCGGTTGACGTGGTCCGTTGCGAATGCCGCCGTGTCCTCGACGCACAACGGTTAGGACGTCGCGAGACCACGTCGGGCCTCGCGAACCGCGACCGGGCTGAGGTCCGGGTGTTGGCGCAAGAAACGTCGCACCGAGGGTGCCTCCAATCGAGCGAGGTCGCGCAGCGCCCAACCGATGGCCTTGGCGACGAAGAACTCACGCGATGCGGCGTGGACGTCACAGAGTTCAAGAATGAACTCGACGTCGGTGTCACGTTTCCATCCTCGCTGGTGCTGGATCGCGGCGCGATTGAGCCATTGGTTTGGCGAGCGCGACCACTGCCACACGATCTCGCGCGCGTCGTAGCGTTGGCACAAGGGGCTGACGCCAGCGGTTCCCAGACCGTCGACGGTATCCCACCAGGGCTTGGTGATGAGCAGGTCCTGCATGTATTCGATCAGGAACTTTTCGTCGGCGGCATCGATGTAGCACGCGATCAGATCGTACGCGGCGTAATGGAACTCACGTTCTCGCCGTCCCATGAGTAAGAGACTGGAGTGGCCGAGCTCGTCACTGGTCGGAGACCCAAGGTCGTGCCACGCCGAGTGCAGAGCTCGACGCCGTTCGCCAGCTCTGACACCGAGGAACGGTGCGACGTCCTTCATGTAGGCCCGCATGGCGGGTGCGAGGTTCGAATTCGCCAGAGGCCTGAGAGCGGATCTCGTCCTTCGAACGGTCTCGCGGGGCCAGGTGGTCACCAAGGCAGCGTAGACAAGGTCACGGCGGCCGAAAAGCGACGCCACGAAGTAGCGTCATCTTGGTGCATACTTCAATGGTTCTTCCGCTCCCGAAAAGGCTGGAACACCTAGGTTGGTGAGTGTGAACAATCCTTTCCTGCTGATTCTTACTGGCCCTCCGGGCGCGGGAAAGACGACGGCTAGTCGGCTCGTCGCTTCGCACTTCGACCCCTCGGTGGTCATAGAGTCCGATTGGTTCTGGAACACGGTCGTGAACGGGGGCATCCCCGCGTGGGAGAGCGAGGCGGAGCATCAGAACGTCGCGATGCTGCGCGCTTCGTTGTCGGCGGCGGAGAGACTGTCGGGCGCGGGCTACTCCACCGTTCTTGACGGCATTGTCGGACCGTGGTACATGCCCGTGGTGCGAGAAGAACTTATGCACGTTCAAGTGCCGATTACCTACATCGTGCTTCGACCCCATCTTGATGAGTGCATTGACCGGTCCGCCACTCGAAAAAGGGAAGAGCGCCGCCGTCACTCGTTTGCCTCGGAGGGACCGATTCGCCACATGTACCAGGAGTATTCCCGGCTCGGGCCCTTCGAGTCGCACGTGCTCGATACATCGTCCTTCGACCAAGAGACGACCGCGAGTGAAATACTCGACCTCTTGGCGCAGAGGTCGCATATCCTCAACGTGCGGACGTGAAGCGTCGGCGCTAGAGTGAGCGACACTCGACGTAAGGACTAATCGTCGGAAATGGAGGCGCCGTGCACGTGTTTGCCTCGGTGGTCATCGTCAGTGATCTCGATAAGGCTCTTTCGTTCTACGTCGAACAGCTTGGCTGGACGGTGCGTATGGACAATCAGATGTCGCCCGATTACCGGTTCGTGTGCGTGGCACCACCCGGTCACTCGTCGGGGATCGTCCTTGGTTTGAGCCCGTCCTACGGTCTTCCGTGTCCGACGCCCGAAGCGCCCACCATGACGAATATCTACTTTTCTTGCGATGACGTGAGGGCGGATTTCGACCTACTCAGCGCGCGCGGCGTCGTCTTTACCCAACAGCCTGAACAGATGCCTTGGGGGGCATGGGGCGCACGGCTCGTCGACCCCGACGGAAACGAATTCTTCGTGTCCGACGGTTCGTAATTGAACGCGGTCACCTTCAGCATTTCATCCGAACACTGCGGACGTGGACTGCGAAGCACGGTGATCAATTGTTCTATAACTGCGCGGGTCTCGGCACCATTGGTGTCGGGTGTTCTATACATGATTGTCACTGGTGTCGTTATCATTCGGCCATGACGCACGTGAACCAGGGACGATATTCCGCTGACGTGGGGGCCGACGGCACTGTCCTCTTCTTGATCGGCATGAGGATAAACCGGCTCTGGCAATTTTGGAAATGGTTGCCGGTGTTCTTGGCGATGCCTCGAATGCTCGTCGAACTGCAGCGACAGCGTTCACTTGGTCTCGTGGGTAAGCCCCGCACCTTCGTCTCTGGACGGGTGATCCTGGTGTGGCAGTACTGGGAATCGTTCGAGAAGTTGGAGGCGTACGCGCGTGCGTCAGAGAATCTCCATCTCCCGGCGTGGCGTGCGTTCAATCGGCGAGTGAAGGCGAACGGGTCGGTCGGTATCTACCACGAGACGGTGCTGCTCTCGGACGTGACCGTAGAGACCGTGTACGCCAATATGCCCGTCTTTGGACTGTCGGCGGTTACTGGATCGGTGGCCGCGTCGGTACGCGGTCAGTCGGCCGGACTTCGACTGGGCAAGCGTGACGACGACCAACCACCGGTCGCGCCCTACTAGAACGTCGTGCGAGTCTCGGGCGCCGCGTAAGGCTGGGTAGCGTTGGGCCATGACGTGGCCCGAGGCGACCATCGTGCTGGACGAGCGCGACCTGCGAGATCTGCTGGAAGCGCAGTTCCCCAGTCACGCCAACTTGGCGCTGTCACGAGCGAACGAGGGTTTCGACAACGTTCTTTGGCGACTGGGCGAGCGTTACCTCGTCCGTCTGCCTCGGCGAGTCGAGGCCGTTCCATTGATGGAAAACGAGATCAGGTGGATGCCCGAGCTGGCCCCGCGGTTGCCCCTGCCGGTGTCGGCACCGGTCCACGTTGGACGACCCGCGCCAAAGTTTCCATGGCCCTGGCAGGTGACGAACTGGTTCGAGGGGACTCCAGGGGATTTCGTCGCCGCCATCTCGTCACCTTCCTCGGCCCGTAGTCTGGGCGCGTTCCTGCGTGCCCTGCACCAGCCGGCGCCCAAGGACGCGCCGCATAATCCGTTGCGGGGCGTGCCGCTCGCCCACCGCAGCGGCCAAATGGAGGAACGACTCGGGCTCGTCGAGGGTCTGGTGGAAACGGCATCGGTTCGCCGCGTCTGGCAGGCGGCCCTGGATGCCCCCCATTTCGAGGGACAACCGGTATGGATCCACGGCGACCTGCACCCCTCGAACCTGATCGTGCGGTCTGGTTCGCTGGCCGCGGTGGTGGACTTTGGTGACCTTTGCGCTGGCGATCCGGCGACCGATCTCGCGGGCGCGTGGATGTTCCTGTCGCATGAACTACTCGGGGATTTCCTTGTTGCCTACGGCGAATACGACGAAGGATTGATCGCTCGCTCGCTTGGCTGGGCTGCACTGTTTGGCACGATGTTCGTCAGCCTCGGCATGGGCGGGCGAGCCAGTTACTTGGACGTCGGAAAGCGGACACTCGAGAGCGTCGTGCGCTTCGTGGACTAAGTCACGACGTCGACATCGCTCTGTGTGAGAATCGTCTGATGCCCGGGCAACTTATAGTCGCTGGACTCGCCGGTCGCTTTGTTCGGCTCGAGCCTCTCATGAATTCGCACGTTGACGCGCTCGTTGAGGCTTGCCAGGTCGATCGTTCGATGTACGGGTTCACCCCGGTTCCCGAGGATCGCGCGGGCATGGAGAACTTCGTCAGCGACCTGTTGCGTGACTGGCAGGCGGGACTCATCGTGCCCTTCGCCCAGGTCGACGTGGCGAGTGAGCGTGCGGTGGGCGTGACCAGGTTCATGACGTTGCGGCAGCGAAACGAGGACGAACTGCCCTTCGCGGTCGAGATCGGGGGTACTTGGCTCGGCGCGCCAGCCCAGCGCACCGGCATCAACCGCGAGGCGAAGTTCCTGCTGATGCGTCACGCTTTTGACAATTGGGGCGTGGCTCGCGTCGACCTCAAGACCGATGCGCGAAACGAGCGTTCCCGGTTGGCGATCCTGCGCCTCGGAGCCACCTTCGAGGGCGTGCTGCGTCAGTGGCAACCGTCGCTCGTGACCGGCGAGCAAGCTCTCTATCGCGATAGCGCGATGTACTCGGTGACCCGTGGCGAATGGCCGCTGGTGCGCGAACATCTCTTGTCGATCATCCACTAGCACGGCGCCACGTGCGCGAGCGTTGCGTCACTGAGAGTTCGACGAGCGCGCCGTTGGCTTGGTGGAGATGGCGGCAGAGCGCAGTGAGACAGTGTGGTCTTGTTCTCGTTACCAGCGAAGGTGCAGTGTCTGACGCATGAGGGCCTCGAAATCCTCGTCGTTCGATTGGGAACGGGTGGCGAGGATGAGTTCTGCGTCCGCGCCTACTGGGACGCGCAACGGGGTGGTGTCGTCTTCGAGAGCACGTTGTACCGCGTGGGCCACGATTTCGGGACCCGGTCGGCCCCCGGGACCGTTCAGCTTGGTGTCGGTGCCCTCCCACTCTTGCCAGAGGTCGGCGTAGGCGGGGTTGCGCTCCATCGCCGGTACGGGCTTCATACCGGGTGCGATGTAGCCCGGTTCGACTATCACGGTTCGTATCCCGAAGTGGCGCATTTCGTAGTGCAGAGTCTCGGACATTGCTTCGAGCGCGTACTTTGAGCCGGCGTACGCTCCCTCGAGGGGCGTCGCGACCCGGCCTTGCACCGAACTGATGTTGACGATAACCCCACGACGGCGTTCGCGCCACGGCTTTAGCAGGTGCTGGATGAGTTGAATAGGTCCGATGGCGTTGGTTTCGAAGATCATGCGCAGTCGATCAATGGGATAATCCTCGAGGGGTCCTTGACCGTGCGCCGCGGCGTTGTTGACCACGGCATCGATTTCTCCCGAGCGCGCCAGGGCCTCAGTGATTGAGGCTTCGCTGGTGATATCGAGAGGTAGCCGCAAGGCGACGTCGAGTGAGTCAAGCAGTGCGACGTCACGAGCCGTCGCGATGACCTCGTGGCCGGCCTTGGTCAACTCCGTGGCGGTGGCCGCACCGATCGCGCGACCAGCGCCAGTGATAAGGATGCGCATCATTCCTCCTTTGGTTTCCACACCCTAGGCGTATCGACTACCGGGATTTTCCGAGGTTGCGGCGAAGCCGAGGTGAAAGATGACTGACGGAGGCCTATCCTTGAGGGGACGTGGGTGGCGAGCAGGGGAGACGATCCAGTGATTGTGCCTGACCAAAATGGCCGGAAGCCTTGGTTTGGACCGAAGCGATTCGGCTACGGCCGCCGACCACAGACGTGGCAAGGATGGTTGATCGCGTGGGCTCCACTCGCGGTAGTGCTCTTGATCGTCGTGGTGCGCCACTAGTTACCTGATCGTCGCTCGGTGCGCGGACTCGAGTTCGAGGCGGACGTGACGCCGCGACGTTGATCCTCAAGTTTTCCTATGGCACCACAGCCGATTCCGAGGATTGGGGCGAGTCGGTGCTGTTTCGCTCTCCTGCCACGTGGGTCTGGCCGAATACGCGAGACCCTGACGTCGGCATCGCGCAGACGCTAGGTGTCCCAGTCCTCGAGGGTTGGCGCCCTCGATGAGGATCCCTGAGCCGAGTGCAGCGCGATGAGAATCGCGAGGAATCCAATTGCGGAAGCGACTTCGCCCACGGTCATCAGCAGGTAGGTGGCGAGGACCCACTTGAAGACCGATTGGACACCGACCAACGAGGTGAAACTCGTAAAGGACATCGTCCCCTCAGCCACGAGAACCACGATCAGGCCGACGACACCGCCTCGGAGGACTCGTCGCTGTTGGTCGTCGTTGACCTGTAGTTTCGACAGCCACCACCATGTCCACAGCGAGCCGGCGGCGACGACGGGTCCGAGCGTCACGTCCACGGCGAAGGTCGCGGTGAGTCCGCCGCGCGTGAAGGAGGAGAACTGTCCAATGAACTCAACGACGCTCGCCACGAAGGCGACCAGGTAGCCTCCGACGATCCAGAAGCGCGCTTGACCTGTCCACTCGGGGTCCATGGCAAGAGGCTAGAGCACGACTAAATGGGCGAGCGTAGACCCCTACGATGAAAGGATGAAAATCGAGGAGCTTGACGAAACAAGTACCGAACTTGTCGCGCACTTGTGGGACCTCGTGGGATTGACGCGGCCGTGGAACGATCCAGGAGAAGATTTTCGGCGGGCCCTTCGAAGTTCATCGTCAAGTGTGCTGGGGGCGTTCGATGGAGACGCGCTGATCGGCACCGTCATGGTGGGCGACGACGGTCATCGTGGTTGGGTGTACTACGTGGCCGTGGCGCCTGCGCACCAGCGACGCGGGATCGGGAAGCTCTTGATGCAGTCTGCTGAGCGTTGGCTCGCTGAACGAGGTGTACCAAAAGTCCAGCTGATGGTGCGCGACACCAACGCGGTCGCGGTGGGTTTCTACCAGCGACTTGGTTACGACGACGCACACACCCTGGTGCTCGGACGTTGGCTTGAAGAGACGCGATGACTGAAGACCAGTACACCCACGGGCATCACGAGTCGGTCTTGCGCAGTCACCGCTGGCGCACCGCGGAGAATTCCGCGGGTTTCTTACTGCCCGAACTCGTTGCCGGCGTCCGTGTCCTCGACGTGGGATGCGGTCCGGGGACCATTAGTGCCGATCTGGCGCGCCGGGTCGCACCGGGGCCCGTAACCGCGATTGACATCGCTCAAGACGTGATCGAGACCGCTCGGAGCATTCACGAGGGCCAGGGGACCGAGAACCTCCGCTTCTCGGTGGACGACGTGTACGACCTCTCGTTCAAGGATCAGAGTTTCGACGTCGTCTATGCGCACCAGGTGCTGCAACACTTGAGCGATCCGGTGTCCGCGCTCATCGAGATGCGTCGAGTGCTCGTCGATGGTGGCCTACTTGCGGTGCGCGACGCCGACTTCGGAGCGTTCATCTGGTCTCCCGATGACCCCCGACTCGATGCCTGGATGGATCTCTACCACCGAGTCACCTTGGCGAATGGGGCCCAAGCCGACGCCGGTCGTTTTCTTCCTACCTGGGTGCGCCAGGCGGGCTTTCATGACGCGACGGTCACGTCGTCGAATTGGACCTTTCATCAGGCCGGCGAACGTGCGTGGTGGGGAGGATTGTGGGCGGATCGAATCCTTCACAGCGACTTCGCGGGCCAAGCGCTGGCGTACGGTTTCATCGACCAGGATGGTCTGGCATCGATGTCCCAGGCTTTTCGCCAATGGTCGATGAACGAGGACGGCGTGTTCGTCGTGCTGAACGTCGAAGTACTTGCGAGGCGCTGAGGCCCCAGTCGGTTGCGCAATTTCATTCGCCCTACAAGGGAAATTGCGTTGAACGGGTAGGTAGGAAACGCGTCAAGATGGTGTTGTGAGTTCGCTGCCCGAGTACGTGATCTTTGACCTTGACGGGACCATCGCCGACTCTCAAGAGGGGATTCTCTACTCCTTTCGACTGACCTTGGACGAACTGGGCATCGAGCGAAGCGACGACGACTTGCGCCAGCTGATCGGACCCCCGTTAGAAGAGTCCTTTCGAACTTTGGGCATTGACGGGGACGCTCTCGGTCCGGTTGTCGACCGGTACCGCGACTTCTACGGAGAATTCGGCGTCCAACGGGCCCGGCTCTATGACGGCATCTTTGAAACGCTGCGAGTGCTCGAGGAGAGTGATGTGCTCATGGGTGTCGCGACGGCCAAACGGGTGGATTTCGCTCACGAGATGCTCGGATCGCTGGGTGTCGCCTCGTTCTTTCGCACGATCGCGGGTGTCAGCTTCGACGACTCGCTCACCACGAAGAAGCAAGTACTCAACGAGGTTCTTGACTATTTCCAGCCCCCTCGCCGTCGGCGGGTCTGGATGGTCGGCGATCGTCAACAAGACGTGCTCGCTTCGATCTTCCACGGCATCGTGCCCATTGGCGTGCTGTGGGGCTATGGGTCTCGCGATGAACTTGACACGAGTGGGGCCGAGTACATCATCGACGATCCGCGCGATCTACTGGAACTGGGGGTGGACACCGGTGGTGACCCCGCCTGCTTCGCGAACCTCCTGTGTCGCGAATGCGGTGCGGTCAGTGCGGGTTTGCAGGTTTGTACGAACTGTGGTCTCGTGATGAGCGAATCGGTCGAGTAGTCAGCTCGTCGCCTCGTTCACGCGAAACGAAGCGGGCTCGAAGACGTCATTGTCGAACAGGTAGCTGCGTACGCCAGTCAGATCGCCCCGCCAGGGTAGATCGGTGATTTCCGGCCAACTACGACGACCCGCACGCAGTCGAAGAAACTCGAAATGGCTCGTTTCGAGTTCGATGGTCTCGTCGCCGCTGCCCACGTCGTAGACGACGCCATCGAGTCGAAAGCGAAACGACAACGTCGTCGAGGGCCGGAACGGTTCGATCACTGACGCAGCCGCGACCCGGACTCTTGCGCACGACTCGGGACCGGGCTCGTGGAGTGCGTAACGGATGTCGTATTCGTGGGTGACCTGGTCGAAGAGCAAGAATTGAAAACTCTCGTCTATCTCTTCTTCGATGGCAAAGCCTCGCCATCGACGCACCAGTTGGTCGAGTGAGAGACCGGCACCTAGCGCCACTTGACGTTGTGCCCATTCGTTGATATCGCCTCGGGGCAAGTTACGCGCCGACACGTCGCGACTCACGCCGACGAGGTGGGCGAGCACCTCACGGACCTTCCAGAGCGGCGTGAGCGGTGAGGTGCGTTCCCACTCGGGGGCCGGGACGCTCGAGACGACTTCGCACACCGCGTCGCGACTTGCAGCGAAGGCCTTCGCGTACTCGTTCATGCAGAGAGGATACGGCGCGACCACATCGTGTAGTCGACAATTTCAAGTNNACCATATCGTGTAGTCGATAATTTCAAGTGCAGAAGTTGAGAAACGTGAATCAAGCACTTCTTTCCCTTCTCCCTCGTTCGCGACGACGCTGAACAAAACCGTCATGACGTCACCGTTACGATTGCAAGCACGAAGTAGTGAGAGGCGTATGAACCATAAGCACGAAGGAGAGAACGAGCGACTGCG
This sequence comes from Ferrimicrobium sp. UBA6820, assembly GCA_002452255.1. GTDB lineage: Bacteria > Actinomycetota > Acidimicrobiia > Acidimicrobiales > RAAP-2 > RAAP-2. The sequence continues at coordinate 4,853 of DKEO01000070.1, read as the reverse complement.
TATCCCTCCGCCGTTGCTGAAACACCGAATCGCGTCTGGACGAGGCGCCATGGAGCAGCCCAACGTCACCCAGGAGGAGGCCGCCCTTACGCCGATATTTTGGCTGGCCGTCGTGCTCACGGGAGTCGCGACCGGACTCTTCGGCGATTTACTGATGTGGCTACTTGCGTTGAGCGAGCGAGTCGCATTCGGCTATCACTCGGGGAGTTATCAGGCCGCGGTCGCTCGTACGACCGACTTGCACCGCGTGATCACCCTGTTCATTGCCGGAGTGCTCGGTGCCGTGCTCTGGTTCCTCATCCGACGTTACCTGCGACACGAGAACGCGGAGATTGACGATTCGCTGTGGAACGGCGACGGTGAACTCGGCATCCGGCGCAGCTTCTTCACTTCAATCGCGTCCGAAGTGGTCATTGGCATGGGTGCATCAATTGGCCGCGAGGCCGCACCCAAATTGATGGGTGGTGCGTCGGGCAGCGTTCTCTCGCACTGGTTGAAACTCTCACCCACCCAGAAGCGCCTCCTGGTCGCCTGTGGCGGTGGAGCGGGACTCGCGGCGGTCTACAACGTTCCACTGGGCGGCGCGATCTTCACCGCCGAAGTGCTGCTCGGAAGTTTCGCTCTGCCGACCGTCTTGCCCGCGCTGGCGTGTTCGCTCATCGCGACCATGGTCGCGTGGGTGTACCTGCCGAGCGGGGCCACCTATCCCGACGTTCCCTCCTATCGTTTCAGTGGCTCGTTGATGGTCTGGTCGTTGGTTGCCGGCGTCGTCATCGGACTTCTAGCCGTTTCGTACGTGCGAGTCATTGGCTGGTGCGCTCACTACCGTGCCAAGGGGGCGTCGATCTTCTGGGTGATGCCCCTCGCGTTCCTCGTGGTGGGGGTGCTCGGAATCTGGTATCCGCAACTCTTTGGCAACGGCAAGGACATGGCCCATCAGGCTTTCCTGGGCGTGGGAGGTCTAGGTCTCTTCTTCGCGCTGTTCGCGCTGAAGCCCTTCGCTACCGCCCTGACGCTGGGCAGTGGCGCGTCGGGCGGCGTGTTCACACCGTTCCTGGCAACGGGCGCGGTCTTCGGCGCGTTCTTTGGCGCCGCGTGGATCCATCTGTGGCCCGGAACGCCCATTGGAGCCTTCGCGCTGGTTGGTGCCGCAGCCATGATCGGTGCTTCGATGCAAGCGCCCCTCGCGGGGATCGTGCTCGTCCTCGAACTCTCCCATGGTGGCTTTCGAATCATGATTCCCATCATGGCCGCCACGTTGATCGCGACGTTCCTCGTTCGACACATCGATGGCTACTCGATCTACTCGGCTCGCCTACCGGGCCGTAGCGAAACGTAAAGCGCGAGTATCGTTGCTCGCACGCGGAGGTGGCGACGTAAAACGACAAGTCGAATTCCAAGTGACGGGTGACGATCCCCAAACACGATTGGTGCGTACCTTTGACGCGCCGATGGAGATGGTCTTTATGGCGTGGACGACTGCTGACATGCTGCGCCGATGGTACGGACCTCACGTCACGACTGTGTCGGAGTGTTTCATGGATCTGACCGAGGGTGGCTCGTATCGGATCACGATGCGAGCGCCCGACGGCACCGAGTACCCGATGTTCGGCACGGTGCACAACATACGTGTGCCGTACCACTTCGAGCTCGTCGTCGACCTCAGCGAACACCCCGACGACTTTGTTCATTTGTTTCGACCACTAGGGACTGCACTCGAGTTCGTGCCCGTTCGCTGGTACTACGAGATCGATTTACGCGAAGAACAGGGAGTGACGACCGCCGAGGTCCTGGCCAGGTATCCGGTCGTCGAGGACCGTGACGTCATGATCTCGACGGGTGGCTCCATCGGTTGGAACGAGAGCTTCGAGAGGTTAGACGCACTGCTCGCTCAATTCTGAAGGACCTTTTCGCCAAAGCGTGGAACAATGGATGCGTGTACGTTCCAGCCAAGTTCCGTGTCGGCGACGACGAGGCGTGGCGGGTGGTTCGAGACGCGGGCGCGGGTGTCCTCGTGCGCGTCACGTCGTCTGGTCTAGCAAGTGTCTTTGTGCCGGTCGTCGTCAACGACGATCACCGGACCATCACGTCACACGCGGCCAGGGCAAATCCCTGGTGCCAAGGGGTCGAACCGGGTGACGAGGTGCTCGCCGTCTTCCTCGCCGCTAGCGCCTACGTCACGCCCTCCAATTACCCGAGCCGCTTGACTCATCCCGAAGTCGTGCCGACGTGGAACTACGTCGCGGCCGAGGTTCGCGGTCGCGTTCGAATGCACGAGGAGCCGGCATGGAAACTCGCCCAAGTACGTTCCCAGACCGATAGGTTCGAACAAGGTCGTGAGCCGCAGTGGCGCGTCGACGACGCTCCGGCGAAGTACATCGACCAGCAGTTGAAGGCAATCATTGGCATCGAGATCGAAGTGATCAGTATTGAGGGTAAGGCCAAACTCTCCCAAAACCGACCCGCCGAGGACTTCGAGAGCGTGCGCGAGAACCTCGCGAGTGGTTCGTTCACCGAACGTATCGTCGCCCAACGCATGAACTTGAATGAGTAGTCCGTGCACCGTTCGGCGTGCGGGCGCGCGAGATTCCTTGGCGCTGCGCGCGATACGTCTCGAAGCACTGCGTGACACCCCCGAAGCGTACGGGTCGACGTACGAGGATTCTCTCAAGTGGTCCGTACGACGTTGGCGAAAGGTCGCCAAGACTTGGAACTACTACCTCGGCGAATGCGGTGGTGTGGTCAAGGGAATGGTTTCGGGCGGCTACAACGAGGAACAACCGGGGACGTGCTGGCTTTATGGGATGTACGTCG
>DKEO01000070.1:0-2033 GCA_002452255.1 Ferrimicrobium sp. UBA6820 | reverse complement strand
AAGAACCTTGACTGAAACCGTGGATCACTTCACTGTTCGAAGCGTCGATCCGCGCGAGCTTCATGAACTTCGTCGCCGAGTGCTTCGTTCGAATGATCCGGCCAAAACGGTGGCCGATCCGCGCGACGATGAATCATCGTCGCGGCACTACGCCGGGTTTCTAGGTGGGCGCCTCGTGGTGAGCGCGTCGTTCTTTCCTTCGACGGCGCCGGTGAACGCTGAGCTCCTCACGTATCAACTCCGTTACATGGCGACCGACTTTGACGTGCAGGGTCGCGGGTACGGCGCCCTCGTGCTCGAGCACGCCGAACGAGAATTGAAGGAGCTCGGCGCCCAACAACTCTGGGCGAACGGTCGAGACTCCGCGCTCGGTTTCTATCTGCGCACTGGCTGGTTGGCGCTCGAAGCCAGTGAGCACCTCAGTCCCGAGACGCAGTTACCGCATACCGTAATCTTTAAGTTGCTCCAGTAATTCCTTGGTGTTTACCCTATTTTCCACCAATTTAGTAGGTTATTCGTATGCGTAAATGGTTTTCCCTTCTTGGCGTGCTCGTGGTCGTGGCCGCGGCCGTCGTCATCTACGTCCGCTACCACAAGAGCAACACCACGGCGCCGACCACGACGACCACCGCAGTGGTGATCCCGACCGCGCCCTTGACGGGTTTGCCGGACCCGGGGGGCGCGGCCCTCACCCGTCCGGCCCTCACGGTCAAGATCGAGAACACGCCCGAAGCCTTGCCCCAGTGGGGCATCGACCAAGCTGACGTGGTCTACGAGGAGATCGTCGAAGGTCAGATTACGCGGCTCGCGGCCATCTTCAACTCGCGGCTCCCGACTGAAGTAGGACCGGTGCGCTCGGTGCGGCGCACGGACCGCGAGATCGTCTTTCCCATCGGGGGACTCTTCACCTTCTCGGGCGGCGCGCAGTACGCGGTCAGCAGCATCGAGACCGCACCGGTAAAACTGGTCCAAGAGTCCAACGCCGGCGCGGCGATGTTTCGTGACCTCAGTCGGCCGCCGCCCCACAACCTGCTCGCCAACGCCGAGCTGCTCATGATGTTCAACGGCGTGCCCAAGCCGCCGCCCGCGCTGTTCTCTTACCGGTCCGCGTCAACGCCCGCGACGGGAGCGCGAGTGAATGCGTTCTACGTCGACTTCGCCTCCGGCTACGAGACGTCCTACACCTGGGATCAGAAGACCTTTTCCTGGGACCGTTCGATCTTCGGTGCGCCCGACATCACCGCGACCGGTCAGCGCGTGTCTCCGGCGAACGTCATCGTGATGAACGTCCTCTATCGCGGCGGCGTGGGCGTCGAGGGCTCCTACGCTCAGATGACCGGCTCGGGAGCGGCTGAGGTGTTCAGCGCGGGAAGAGTCCAGCGCGGAACCTGGACGCGTACTTCTTTGTCCAAGCCGGCGGTCTACAAGAACTCTTCGGGTCAGGTGATCGCGCTTACCCCGGGACAGACCTGGGTCGAACTCGCCGACACCAGCGAGCGCGCGATCATTACCGCTCAACCCACGTCGTGAGAAGCCGGGCTCTTAGCTGATGAGGGGGATCGAGAGTTCCCAGAGTCGTTGTGCGCTCTCGGGGTCGATGGCCCATGGGTTGACGCCGCCGCCGAACATCTCGGGCTCGCTCACGACCGGTGCTTCGTTGCAGTCCTCGAAGTAGCGCCCGCCCGCGTCGGCGACGAGGGGCGACGCCGCGAGTAGCACCGACGTCGCAGCACCTTGTTGGGGCGTCTTGCGTTTCTCCACCGGGGTGAGCACCTCACCCGTGTAGCGCTGCAGGTTGGTGGCGATGGCTCCCGGATTCAGGGCGTTCGCACAGATGCCCACGCTCGACCAGCGACGAGTGATCTCGACGGCGAGCAGGATGTCGGCGGTCTTGGACTGGCCGTACGCGGACCAGGGGTCGTAGGGGCGCTGCTCGAAGTCAATGTCCTCGAAGTAGCGCCCGCCCGCCTGGGCGACCAATGGTGACGCCGCGAGCAGCACCGAGGTAGCGGCACCTTGTTGGGGCGTCTTGC
>DKEO01000061.1:0-10963 GCA_002452255.1 Ferrimicrobium sp. UBA6820 | reverse complement strand
ACCGAGTGCTGGGTGGGCTTGGTTTTCTGCTCGCCCGAGGGGGCCAGATACGGCACCAGGGTCAGGTGGACGTAACAGACGTTGCCCCGCCCGGCGTCTCGGCGATACTGGCGAATCGATTCGATGAACGGGACGATTTCGATGTCACCCACCGTGCCCCCGATTTCGACGATCACGACGTCGGCGCCGAGTGTACCGAGGCGACGAATCCGCTCCTTGATCTCATCGGTGATGTGGGGAATGACTTGGACGGTCTTGCCGAGGTAGTCCCCGCGGCGCTCTTTGGCGATCACGTTCGAATAGATCGATCCGGTCGTGGTGTTGGACATCCGCGAGAGTGACTCGTCAATGAAGCGCTCGTAGTGTCCGAGATCGAGGTCGGTCTCGCCCCCGTCGTCGGTGACGTAGACCTCACCGTGCTCGCCAGGGTTCATCGTGCCCGGGTCGACATTCAAATAGGGGTCGAGTTTGCACATCGTGACCTTGAGGCCACGCGATTTCAAGAGCCGACCGAGTGACGAAGCCGTCAAACCTTTGCCGAGCGAACTAGACACTCCACCAGTTACAAAGACGAATTTTGTCATTTGTAATCCGCCGCATCCACGGATACCCATCATATCGGACGATTGTCGTGGACCGCTTCTATTGACTCGATGTTTCGAGCAAGCGTTGCGCCAGCGCCTTCGCCTCGTCGGTAATCGCGTCGCCGGCCAGCATTCGAGCGATCTCGTGGATTCGTTCGACGCCGCTGACCGCGCGCAGTGACGTCGAGGTGACCCCGTGGCTCGCGGTCTTTTCAATGACGAAGTGGTGGTCGGCCCGGGCCGCGACCGAAGCCAGGTGCGTGACTGCGAGCACCTGCTGTTGTTGACCGACTTCGTGGAGGCACTGGCCGATCTGTTGGGCCACCTGGCCCCCGACCCCGGTGTCAATCTCGTCAAAGACCGCCACCACGTCCTCGTGCGCCGTTTCGAGCGAAAGCGCCAGCAGGACGCGACTCAATTCTCCCCCGCTCGCGAGTGCCTGGAGGGGACCTTCGGGTAGGCCCGGGTTGGGCGTGAAGAGGATCTGGGTCTCCGAGCCATCGTCGCCGTCGACGTCAAAACGCAGGAGGGCACTGGGTAGCGCCACTCGCGGCAGCTGGCGCCGGACCGCCTCGGTGAGTTGGACAGCGGCGTATTCGCGTTCGCGCCGCGCCACGCGCGACAGTTCGCGCTCGCGCCCTTCGAGTTCGACGATTTCGGCGTCCAGGTTCACCAAACGCGCCGTAGCCGCACGCTGCTGATCCAGACGGAACCGCAGGTCCTCGAGCATCTCGAGCGCCGACTCGAGCGATCCACCATATTTTCGCGCGATCTGCTGGAGGAGCGCCACTCGCTCGTCGAGCTCGTCGATAACGGCGGGATCAAAGGCGTCGGGGTCGCTGAGTGTCGCCAGTTCGTGCAGCCCTTCGCGAGCGAGCTCGAGGGCGCTGAGCAGTGCGTCGCGCGCCGCACCGTAGGCCTCCCCCGCTGGCAGACGTTCGATGGACTGCGCGAGGCGCGCGAGGACTGCGTCGTCACGGTCCGCGTCTAATTCGTCGATGACGAGGGTCAGAGCCGCCTGGCCGTCGCGCAGCGAGCTCAAGCGGGTCAAGTGTTCAAGGGTCTCGGCCAATTCGTCCTTGGAGGTGATCTTGACGGCCATAATCTCGTTGATCTGAAATTCGAGAAAGTCGAGTTCTCGCGTCCGTGCCGCTTCGTCGCCACCGAAGGACCCACGAAGGTCCAACGCTTCGCGCAAACGAGCTCGTACGGCGTCGAGTTCACTCGTGGAGATCGCACCGCTGGCGTCAATGATGCGAAGTATCTCCGAGCGGTTTCGGAGACGAAGTGAATCGTGTTGCCCGTGGATGACGACGAGATCACTCGCCAGATTCCTCAGCACTTCGGCACTGCTGGGCGCGCCATCGACGGTGCTGCGCAGTCGACCCGTCGAACTCGCCTCTCGGGTGAGCACAATCTCCTCGCCGCCTCGCAGGAAGACCGCCGCGGCACGCATGTCGGCGTGCGCCGCGTAGCGTGACGTGGCGTTCTCACCGCCCAGACAGAGTTCGAGGGCTCCTAGGAGCAGTGTCTTACCAGCGCCGGTCTCACCGGTGATGACGTTAAAGCCAGATCCGAGTTCCAGACGGGCGTCCTCGATCACGCCAAGTCCGTGGGCGTAGAGTTCGACCAGTTGTGCCCTAGGCATGACCCTCTCGAAGGCTCTCGCGAAGGCGGAATCCCAGCTCGAAGCTGCGAGTAGCCACCACTCGTACCGGCGTGGGACTCTTTCGAACCTCGATCGCCTGACCCGGCTCCAAGGACCCGATGGTGTGGCCGTCGGCGACGATTATCGCCGGTTTGTCGTCGGCGAGCAGGCGGACCACCTTGTCGCCGTCGACGACGATCGAGCGGTCGATGGTGAAGTGGGGCGCAATAGGGGTGAGGACCATGACCGGCAAGGTCGTGTCCACGACGGGACCGCCCGCGGAGAAGTTGTAACCCGTGCTTCCGGTCGGTGTGGCGACCATCACCCCGTCCGCGGAGTAGGTCAGGAACGCGTCGTCGTCGATGAAGGTCTTGACCCGCACCATGTGACCCGCGTGGGCCCGTTCCACGACGACTTCGTTGAGGGCGAACTCGCTGGGCGTGCCCGCGCCGCGCGAGATGCTCAGGGCCAGCCGTTCGACGACCAGGTTGTGGGTTAGCGCGTCGTTCACACTCTCGACGATCTCGTTCGAGGGTACGTTGAGCAGGAAACCCAATCGACCGAGGTTCACCGCCAACACGCGCGCGCCGTGTTCGTGGGCGAGACGGGCCGACTGGAGAAACGTTCCGTCACCACCGAGGCTGACTACCATGGTCTCTCCGACGATTTCGGGCTGGTCCCCGTGATCCAGGTAGAGCAGCGCCGACTCGATCCCTTGACTCTTGAGCGACTTCGCCGCCTCGCGGGCGAGTTCAATCGCGTCATGGCGGTTAGAAAAGACGCTGAAAAGTAACTGTGACACGCTGCACCTCGTGCGCCCAATGGTAGTAACAATGGTCGCTCGCCATGACGCTCGTGGGTCGCTCAGGTGATGGCGTCGACGTCAGGTTCGTGGGACCATGGAAGTGGCGACCGGCTCTGGCGCCCGAGGAGGTGTGCGATGTTCCACGACATTCCCGTGTCGATCGTAGAGGCGATGGCGGAATTGGAGGCGCGCGACGAGCGTGACCGGGTCGACGGTACGGCGCACCTGAAGCGGCTTCGCCAAATACCCCGTGAGACCGGCCGCTTCCTCGCACTCTTGGCGGCGTCGGCACCGGAAGGTTCGTGGATCGAGGTCGGCACCAGCGCGGGTTACTCGGCGCTGTGGCTCTCGCTGGCGTGTCACGCCCGCTCCCAGGTGCTCACGACCTACGAGATCTTGGCCGACAAGGCAGTACTCGCTCGTGCCACGTTCGAAAAGGCCCGCGTCGAGGACGTGATCTCGCTGGTCGAGGGGGATTTTCGCGACCACGCGACGCAACTGGAGTGGGTGAGCTTCTGCTTCCTCGACGCCGAGAAAGACGTGTACCGCGACTGCTACGAGGCGGTCGTACCCCACCTGGTGAGTGGAGGTCTGTTCGTCGCCGACAACGTCATCAGCCACCAGAGCGAGCTACAGGGCTTCGTGGACGAGGCGCTGTCCGACCCTCGCGTCGACGCCCTGGTCGTGCCGATAGGTAAAGGAGAACTGGTCTGTCGCAAGCGTTGAACCATGAGACAAGTCACGGGCTCGAGTCGGGTTCGTACGTGACGTCAATCTCGACGTCGTCACCCAGTGGCGAGGGCACGAGATGGACTGCGTAGCCGTCAACGACTCGAATGACCTGCACCGCGTCGACGTGACCCTTGGACTGGCCACCCCACTTGGCGCGGGCGGCGGCTCGCGCTTCTTTCACGTTGCCCGCCACCACCACGACGGCTTCGTGGTCTTCACTCAGTCGACCGGGAGCCGGATCGCCGCCCAGGTACACGACGTACAGCTCCTTCGATTCTCCAGTGTGTTCGTTCATGCGAGGTGATTGTACCCACTGCCAGGACCTCCAACCAGATCGGACGGCAACCACTGAAGGAAGGCGCCTTCGCGCTCGAGTGCGTTGGTCGAAGCGTCAGTCAAGGAGGAACGGATGAATAAGGAATGGCATCAGCATCACCGGCTCGCGACGAAGGCGAGTCGATCGGAACGTGTCGCCTGGCACGCGGCCCACGAGGACGTTTGTGATTGTCGACCGGCGCCCGAGGATCTCACTGCTGAGATTGCGGCGTACCGCAACAAGAACCGTTGAACCAGGCCCTTGAGCCCTCGGAGTCTACGAGTCCTTCTTGGCCTTCGAGAAGTACGAGGGCAGGTGCACCAGCCAGTAGAAGTTGATCGTCCAGCCCGCGCCAAAGGACTTGGGCGGAAACATCCGAGGGTCCTCGCGATTCCACATCCGTGACTTGGCGCGCGCCACCGTTGGTCGGCGCCAGTCGTAGGGCAGGCCCTTGACATCCTTATCCACGGGCATGCGGGGATCGCTCGAGTCGACCTCGTCTTTCGATTCGGTGTTCTCGCTCATGCGCTGAACCTAGCACCGTGCTTCGTTCAGGTCCCTTCGAGGCCACCGGGAACGTCAAACCGATGTCGGAAGTCAAAGACCGAAGGCCCGGCACCGTACTGGCGAAGTTGACGCAGCTTTTGCTCCGCCTCGTCGGTCGTCGGCTCGTGTCCTGGGTCCACCCACCACAGCGCCGTCGTCGCCTCGCTCGCGCGTTTGAACCATTTTCTTCGTTGAACCAGCACCGAACGATGCATCGAATCATAAACCCAGGCGCTCAGGTGCTCGACTGATTCCCAGACGCTGAGGTTCACGATGATGCCCGCGGCGTCGCCCACGTCCCATTCGAAGGCCACGATCGACGTGGCGTTGCCGTCGTCGGTCTTGAGCCGCCACACGAATCCCGGCGCGGCCTCGGCCGACGCGTTCACCGCATCGAGCGATCTCACAAAACCATCGAGCAGCTCAGAATCGAGGGGCGCCAGCAATCGGGCCACGTTGATCTGGGCGAGTTGGTAGGCCATCGGGTCTTTCTAGCATTCCTGAATGTCACCGGGAACGCGGTGCGCGCGTACGCTTTCTCTATGGATTCTCTGCGAACGCTTCGCCGGTCGACCGAAGTGATGAATCTTCTTGTCCTCAGCGCGTTCGAGGCGCTCGGCGTGGTTGTGCTCGTCCTCGGAATACTTCGCTCGTCGGCGACTCTCGTGACGCTCGGCGTGGCCTACGCCGGGGCTATGGCCTGGTACTTGGTCCATCTACTTACGCGTGTGGCTTCACAACTGGACTTCAACCTCGCGACGGCGGAACTTACCTGGTGCGCCCCGGCTGGTCACGGACATTTTCCACTCGCTTCGGTCACCTCGGTGCGCCAGACCCGCCAGCCGGACGTCTTCGCGTTCGTGCTGGACGGCGGAGCCCTGATTCGCTTCTGGCACCGGAACCGCTTCGACGACGCCCAGTCGTTCTTTCGTGAACTTCGTGTTCACCGACCCGATGTTTCCTTCGACGCCCTCTACCTGGTGAGTAAGGCCCCCTGGCGACGCGGGCTGGCGGTCGTAAGCGACGACGTCTCGTCACTCACCAAGCCGTCGTAGCGCAAAACGAGCCACCTGCCGGGCTGCCACGGCGACGTCGCCGCGTGCTCGCCATCGCACTCCTCATTCGACGTCAGCGATGGAGCGAGGAAATCTCGCCGTGGAGAAGGCGAGAGTTCCTTCTGGCACCACCCACGGGATGATGGTGACGTTGAAACGACCCGCTCGCACCGCCGGGTCCTCTTCGAGCAGCCGACGTGCGGCCGCCTCTGTGACCTTGAAGATACACAGGCCACGAAAGTGATCGTCCTCGAGTGGTCCAGCGACGAGCAAGTGACCCGCATCGTGCAAATCTGCGAGGTGCGCCATGTGCGAATTCTGTAGTTCGTCCGCTTCGAGAGCGCTGAGTGAGGGGCGATCGTCATTGAGTGTCAGGAACGCCACGCTGAAGTGATCGAGTCGCACGCCAACTATCTAAGTAGTTACCGTGACGATTCGCAACAAGTATTCGCTGGCGCACCCGTTGACCACGCACGTCGCGGCACGGTGTCTGAACGAGATCGTGATTTCCCGCGGGCAGCGACCCCACCTTCTGAGACCCTTACCGTATGACAGGCCAGCGTACGCACCACGCACCGATATGGTCAACAAGAGCACTTACTGAAGTAACTTCATCACCACTTCCAAAAGTGGTCAAGAGAGGCCGCTGCCCTCAAAAGCTCGCCGGTCGCGTAACACTTTCAAATTCGAAACCGTCTTCGAATATTTTGACGCACGTGGCCACGACCTCGGCGTCGTACTGCGAACCCGCCCCTCGCTTGATCTCCTCGAGCGCCACGGCACGGCCGAGCGCTGGACGGTACGGACGGCGCTGGGTCATAGCCTCGACGACGTCCGCGACGGCGATGATGCGCGCGGGCATCTTGACGTCGTCACCCTTCAATCCGAAGGGATAGCCAGAACCATCCATGCGTTCGTGGTGCTGTAAGGCGACGTCGGCGATGGGCCACGGGAGGTGGGCCTTGGCTAGAATGTCCGCCCCCACGGTGGGATGGGTCCTGATCAGGTCAAACTCCGTCTCGCTGAGGCGTCCGGGCCGAGTCAGAATCTCGACGGGTATCGCTATTTTCCCCACGTCGTGCAATTCGCCGCTCTGGCGTATCAGGGCACAAAACGCCGCGTCGAACCCCATTCGTCGCGCGATCTCCTCGGCCAACCAGCCCACCGACGACTGATGACCCGCGGTATAGGGATCGCGCGTCTCCGTCATCTGCGAGAGCGCCGCGATCGTACCGCGCAGCGCCGTCTCGGTCGCGATGACCGAACTCACGTGGGCCGCCGCAAATTCAACCTCCTGGACGATCGACTGCAGACGCTGAAATTTGCGACCGGGGAACGCGTAGGTGTGGCTCGCGTAGGCGGTCAGGACCGCTCGCGCGTTCGACAACTTCAACGGCACACTTACGGCCGAACGGAGACTGAACTTCTCCATGAGCACGTGCCACGGCTCAGCTGCCTCGTCGCCAAGAAGGTCGTCGACCTGCACGGCGACGTTGCTGCGGAGCGCCCGTCCAATGGGGCCTGCGCCACTCGGCCCGTCCGACCACGTGATCTTGGCATCCGCCACGTAGCCGTAGGGACCGGCGAAGCACAATGAACGCACGCTGTGCTCGTCGTCGTCGACGGCGACGTCAATCCTCGCCAACGTGTAGCCACCGACGCGCACGAACGCGTCACAGACGCTCTTCAAGAAGTCGTCCTCCGACGACGAGAGCATCATGAGGCGATTTATCTCCGTCATCAGTTCAAGGGACTGCGCCCGCTGGCGTTCGAGGGTCACGTCGCGGTAAGAAATCATCGAACCTTTTCGCACGCCGTCCGCGTTGATCGGAAACGCACTCATCATGAGCCAATGGATCGAATGCGCCGGTCCAGTGACGCCCTGAATCCGCGAGGTGGCCACGGCACCGCTTTCCATTTCGGTCGATCCCGGTGATTTGTCGCCGGTGAGCAAAGTGAAATCGAAGGGCTCGTCAATCCAAGCGAGGTCGGCCAGAGGTCGGCCGAGAATTTGCTCACGCGGCTTGCCGAGGAGTGTCGCCCCGACCTGGTTGCAGGCCACAACTACTCCCTCGGCGTTTTGGAAAGTAATCCCCAAGTTCAAACCGTCAAGGAACTCCTGGGGCGTCATGATAGAAAAGAAATCGTCGACCTCAATCTGAGAACTCAGATCTCGTGCCATTTGGTCACCTAATTTCCTTTTCAGAAGCCTGAAAAACCGACAAGACATGGTGCCGCACGTTCGATTTTACCACCGAAATACCCGTTCTAAAAAGGGAATTCCTTAGCTTCGAAGTGTTCACAGAAGACCAAAGAACGCCACGAACCATCGATTTCGTGGTTTTCGATCAAGTGTCGTACATTGCGCTGCGGTCAGCAAGAAGCACTCTCGCTCATCAGCGTTGGCGGGGCTGGAACTCGGTACGACGCGGCGACGAGACGTTGAGCGAGATCACTTCCCCGGCGTCGCCACTGGCGTACCGTCGTGGCGAAAGGATCTGGCCGGGCCCTTCGCCGAGACGGTTACGCGAGACCGGAGTTGCTTTCACCCAATTTCGCACCCGGGTGGCCCGTCCGTTTCCTCACGATCGCGGGGACTAGCTGGCGACGTCCAGTCCGCGAGCGAGGGGATTGGGTCGTGGACCACCGACGCGCACGAGCCGGTTGTGGTCGACGTGCGCGAAGGGTTCGCGCGCACCCGGAATCTCGAGGATCGTTTCTTGCTCGTAAGACCAGGCATCGTCATCATGGACTGTCACTCGCATCACGAAACTCAACGTACGAAAGGCCCGCTCCAGGAAGGGGTTGGAAACGATGCCGTAGGTGGTTAGACCGCGCTCGGCCCGAACCTCGAACGTAGTGGTATTCGGCTCGACGTGGCCAGCCGCGAGCAACGCCTGACCCCTCGGAATAGTCAGACTGAAGGTGACGAGACGCGTCGCCGGTTCCCACAACCAGTAACCAACTTGGTCGTGGAAGGTCTCGACCTCGCCCACCTTGACGATGTGGGTGTGGTAGCGCAGCCCGTAGAACAACTGCGGACCATTGGTCTGGCGATCTATGGGTGACAGTTCGTAGTTCTCTGCGTACGCCTCGCGCTCGGTGCCCTCCAGCACCGGATGATCATCACTCCCCCTGGTGCCCTCCCAGCGACCCGCGAGGACCCGTAACGGTCCGAGGTTGGCCAGGGTGTCGTCACTACCCTCGGCCTCGGTGTAGATGTCGGTGCCGTAGGGATCGCCGCCGCGAAAGACGCGTGACCATTCGCCATCCCCGTTACTCACCGCAATCGAATGTAGCCGACGCCCAACAAACATCGGAGCAGACCCGAAGGCCCGCCCCGATGCTTGTTACCTCACGTGGTCCTTGTTACCTCAAGTTGTACTTGACGTTCGTCCTCTGACCGTTCTTGAAGGTCAGAGCGAACACGTAGATGCCTTGTCGGACACCGCTCTTGACCGTCACCTGGACGGTGAGCAACGAACCCGTGTCCTTACTAACCCTGGCCGTGACGCCACCGACGTTGGTGATCATCGAGGGTTGGCCGTAGAAGTACTGTCCGGCGATGCCGATGACCGTCGTCTTACCGACCAATGGTGCACCGATGACCCGGATGGCCTTGGGAATAGGGTTCACGAAGGTCACCGTGGTCGCGGCCGAGCTGGCCGCGATGTAATTGGCATCAGCCGCCTTGGTCGCGGTGACCAAGCACGTGCCCGCGGTCGTGACCTTGATCGAAGTGCCCGTGACGGTACAGCCCGTCGCCGTGCCGTTGACGGCGCTAAAGGTGACCGCACCCGCCCCGGATCCGCCGCTCGCCACCAGCGTCAAGGCCACGCCGACGACGCCCGCGATGGGCGTTACGGTGATCGCCGCTTGTCCGGCGGCGGTGACCGTGTAATTGAGGGCCGCGCTCGTCGAAGGAGCGTAGGTCGTGTTGCCCGAGTACACCGCCTCGACGTAATCAAGTCCCGTCGGCAGCGCGTTCGTGACACACGTCGCAACGGATGACACCGAAAGTACTTCAGCACCGCAACCCGTGATGCTCGTGAACGCAATGTCGTTCAGCGAACTCTCGAAGTTGACCGTTCCGGTGGTACCCGCCGTCACGGTTGAGGTGAACGTCACCGTGCCGCCGTACGTGATGGGTGAACCAGGCAGCGCACCCAGTGTGGTCACGCTGGTGGTGCGTACGAAGTAGGCGATGGCTGGACTCGTGCCCGTGTTATAGGTGGCATTTCCCGAATACACCGCTTGAAGTGAAACGGTGCCGTAGGGCAGCGTGGTCGTGACACAAGTCGCCAATCCACTGGTGGCCGTGGCGGGATTCGTGCAGCCCGGCACCGTAAGGTAGCCCGCGCCCGACGAGTACTGGAAGGTCATTGTGCCGCCCGCGGGAGTGCCCACGGGTGAAGTACCAGTAACCGTTGCCGTCATGGTCACCGTGCTGCCGGCACTGACCGGTGAGGTCGGTGTCGCCGAAAGTGCGACTATCACGCTACCGGCGCCTGGGGTAATGCTGTAGGGATAGACCGAACTCGTCGAAGTCGCGTAGGTCCCGTTCCCCGAGTACACGGCTTCGATGTAATTAGAGCCAATCGGTAGCCCGGCGGTGTTGCACACCGCCGTGTACGATCCGGTCTCCGTGATACCGGTGCAGCCCGCGATGTTGACGTAAGGGCCGCCTACGCTGGTCGCCGACAGGAAATTGACGGTTCCCGTCGAACTCGTCGTTACGGTCGCGGTGAAGACCACGTTGCTCCCGAACACCTGCGCCGAAACGGGACTCGCCCCGAGGCTGGTCGTGCTGGCGGTATTCCCGGTGACCGAGTACGCGATGGCCGCGCTTGTAGACACGGCGTAGGTCCCGTCACCCGAATACACGCTCTCAAGGGACGTGGTGCCCGCTGGCAGCGCCGTCGTGACACATGACGCCGCACCACCCGCGACATTAACTGCCGAGCACGCGGTTACCGAGCTGTAGCNNGCAGCAGAAATAGTCACGCTCGTGCCCACGATTTGGGGGGAAGTCGGACCGGCCGAAGTTGTCACCGTCGTAGTTCCCGTGCCTACAGCACCCGCGGATGAGGTCGCCATGAGCGACACCCCCGCCACCATCAGAACTGAGGCGGCACCCATAGAAATTACCGAACGAAGCTTTCTGTGAAAAAGACGACTAGTTGTGAAAATTGTTGAATGCTTCATGATGAAGATCTCTTCTCTATTCGAGGTTTTGAACCACGACTTAAGAAGATTCTACTTGTGAGAACTTAGAAA
>DKEO01000040.1:0-3782 GCA_002452255.1 Ferrimicrobium sp. UBA6820 | reverse complement strand
CCATAAAGCGAAGTGCGCGCCGGTTCGCTCGCGAGCGCCGAAAAGGTCACCGTCCCCACGAAACGCGTGGCGTCGGGCGTGAGCACGGGCGAGACGAAGAATCCCTCGTCGCGCAACAACCGCAAGAGTTCAACGGCCTTGTAGGCGGCGATGCCGCCGCTCACTCCTAGGACAATACGGGGTGACGACGAACTAGGCGTCGCGGAGGGCATCGGTGAAGGCGTCCAGGTCACTATTGGCGTCCTGGCGGGCCTGCTCCAACGCCTCGGCCTGGAGACGCTCGGACTCGATCTCCTCGGGCGTCGGACGATGGAATTCCAACTTGCCCTGGTACAACTCTTCCATGGCGAGTGAAAGTGACTTGTTCGACATCGAGGTCACCTGGGGTGGGATGAGCGCCCCGTGGCCTGAACCGAGGCCGTTGTAGTACTCGTTGATCTCGCGCGCACGGATGGCCGACACCGCGACGAGGGTGAACTTCGAGTCGCCGACCTTGTGCAGGAGCGACTCAATGGGTGGGTCTACGAGAGTGGGGCGTTCGGCCATAGTCGGTTCCTTTAAAGGGGGTCTCGCCGTTGCTGGCGCAGTCCCTCCAGTATAGAGAGAATCTCGTCACTCGCTCGCTCGACGTCATCGTTCACGACCACGTAGGACGCTAATTCGTGTCCTTTGGCCAGTTCCTGGGGCGTACTGGACAGGCGAAGTGCCACGTGCTCTTCGCTGTCGCCGCGGGCTCGCAGCCGCTCTTCGAGCTGACGCATCGAGGGAGGAAGGACCAAGATCACCACCGCGTCGGGGTTCTCATTGCGCACTTGTTCGGCACCTTGAACCTCGATCTCGAGCAGCACGTCGTCGCCCAGCGGTGCGTCCGGTTGCGGCGTGCCGTAGAGATGGCCGTGGAACTCAGCCCACTCGAGGAATCGGTGGTCGTCGATCGCCCGTTCGAATGTCGCGCGATCCACGAAGTAGTACTCCGTACCGTCCTCATTCGGGCGTCGCGACCTCGTGGTCCAACTGCGGCTCAGCCAGAGGTGAGGATCGAGTTCGACGAGCCGACGCGCCACGGTCCCCTTGCCCACGCCGCCCGGGCCGATGAGCACGACCACGAGGGGTCTAACGGACAAGGGCTCGAAAGAGTTCCGCGCGCTGCTTGGGCCCGAGCCCGCGAATGCGGCGCGTCTGGGCGATTGAGGCGTTTCTCATGATCCGCTCGGCCTTTACCTCGCCAATGGCGGGAAGGGCACTTATCAAGTCATACGCCCTCATCTGGGCCACGCACTCCTCGCGCTCGGCGAGTTCGAACAACTCCTCGAGGGACAACTCCCCGGACTTGACCTGGCGCTTCACCTCGGCGCGACGGCGACGATTCGCCACCGCCAAACGCGACGCTTCGACCCTCTGTTCTTGGGACAAAGTTGGCGGCGTTGGGCTCACGTGGTCAGAATACTCCTGTTGGGACCAAATTTCCTAGGTGAGTGCGTGGGCCAGGTCATCGCGCCAGCGCCGGGCCGCGTCGCGCAGGCTCGAACGCTCCGGACCCGCCTGCAGTATGGCCCGTGAGACGCTCGCGAGCACGCTGCCCTCGGGACAGCGCTCGAAGACTCGCGCCACGTTCTCGGGTGTACCACCCTGGGAACCGACGCCGGGCACGAGGTAGGGGCCCTTCAGAGTCTCGAGCGCGAACTGGGGGCGATCCCTCGTAGCGCCCAGTACCGCCCCGAACGGACCGAGACCCTCGTCGGACGGGTTACGACGACGGATCTCTTCGAGCACGAAGGACTCGACGCTGCCGCCGTCCTGCGTGCGGGCACTTTGGATGACGCGACCCTCGACGTTCGAGGTCGCCGCCAGTACGAACACGCCGCGTCCGGTCGCACGCGCGAGGTGCAATATCGGCTCGAGCGACTCGAAGCCCAGGTAGGGGCTCACGGTCATGGCGTCAGCGCGCAGGGGCGATCCCTCGCTCAACCACGCCTCGGCGTAGCCGTCGTTGGTCGTGTCCACGTCACCGCGCTTCGCGTCGGCGATGATCAAGAGCTCAGCGTCGCGCGCCTCACTCATGACACGTTCGAGTACCCGATAGCCTTGCGACCCGAATCGTTCGAAGAACGCGACCTGGGGCTTGATCACCGCCACGGTGTCGAGTACCGCCTCGAGCACCGCGAGGCAGAAGAACTCGAGTCCCTCGACCGTGTCTTGTCGACCCCAGCTTTCGATGAGTGATCGGCTCGGGTCGATGCCCACGCACAGCGGACCTCGTTCGCGCAGGTGTTGTTGGAGTCGGTCGCCGAAAGCCTCAGCCATGGGCCACCCCGATCAGATCTTGTACCCGGGCGACGTCGTGGCGACGCATCCAGTGCTCGAGAGCCCGTAGGACCCGCCAGGGCGCTCGCGGGTCCGCGAAGGTCGCCGTTCCCACCTCGAGCGCGTTCGCTCCGGCCATTAACATCGCCACCGCGTCCTCGCCAGTGGCGACGCCCCCCACTCCCACGATCGGCGTCGTCGCGAACGCCGCGCGGCACTCGTAGACCGCGCGAAGTGCGACGGGCAGGATCCCGGGTCCGCTCACGCCACCACCGCCATTGCCGAGCGACGCCACGCGCCGCTCTACGTCGACACTGAGCCCGAGCACGGTGTTCACCAACACCAGTCCCGACGCACCGGCTTCGAGGGCCGCGCCGGCGATCGCGACCAGATCAGGCGTGTTGGGACTCAACTTTACCCAGAGCGGTACGTCCGCCACCCGCGACGCCTCAACGACCGCCCGGGTCGCCGACGTCGAGTGCGCGAACATCGTCGAACGGCTCTCGAGGTTCGGGCAGCTCGCGTTCACCTCGAGCGCGACGAGCGCCGCGCCCTTCATGGCGAGGGCCGCGTCGGCGAACTCAGCCACGGTTCGTCCCCAGATCGAACCCACCACGCGCGCACCGCGTCGCTCGAGCCCGGGCAGGTAGTCGCTTCGCCACGCCTCGACGCCTGGTCCGGCGAGTCCGACCGAGTTCAACAGGTGCGGGCCCGACGAGCTGACCCGCGGCGGCGGATTACCTGGCCACGCGAAGGCCGCGAGTGACTTGGTCACGACCGCGCCCAGCTCGCCCAGGTCGCCGTAGCCCGCGAGTTCGTCGCCGTAACCCGACGTACCCGCCGCCGTGAGGACCGGTGACACGAGGGCCACGTCACCGACGCGCGTCGTCAGGTCGATCTTCACGCGTGCAATTCCTGGAGTGAATGGACGCGCCATCCTCGAGCACGCGTGTCCGCGATTCCCTTGGCGGCGGCGAGGCCGGCGCTCAACGTCGTGAGACACGGCACCGCGTGCACCACGCAAGCCGCACGAATGGCCGCACCGTCGGCGCGAGCTCCCCCTCCCGAGGGAGTGTTCACGACGAGTTGCACCTCACCCGCGCCCATCATCGACACCGCGTCCGCGCCTAGGTCGGCGAGACCGATCTTTCCCACCAAGGTCCGCACGGGCACCTCGTTGCTGCGCAAGTAGCCCGCCGTGCCGACCGTCGCCGCGATGCTGAAGCCGAGTTCCACGAGTTGGCGCGCGAGCACGAGACCACCCACCTTGTCGCGATCCGCGAGGGACATGAACACTTGGCCCACGTCGGGCAGTCGCGTACCCGCCGCCAGCTGGGCCTTGGCAAAGGCGATACCGAAACTCTCGCCCACCCCCATGACCTCGCCGGTCGAGCGCATCTCGGGACCGAGCACGGTGTCCACCCCCGGAAAGCGACTGAAGGGCAGGACCGCCTCCTTCACGCTGACGTACGAAGGTA
>DKEO01000075.1:0-9535 GCA_002452255.1 Ferrimicrobium sp. UBA6820 | reverse complement strand
ACCAATCCGCTGCGCGTGCTGGATTGCAAGGTTCCCGCCGACCAGCCATTTATTGAAACGCTGCCGATGATTGCCGATTCGCTGGATGAGGAGTCGAAGAAACATTTCGCAGCCGTTACGGCGGCCTTGGATGCGGCGGGTGTGCCGTACACGCGCAATCATCGCCTAGTGCGCGGACTCGACTATTACACGCGGACGACCTTCGAGTTTACGCATGGCGGCCTGGGTGCGCAAAATGCTCTTTTGGGCGGCGGGCGCTACGATGGGCTTTCGGAGATGCTGGGCGGGCCGCGCGCGCCTGGGATTGGCTTCGCCATCGGCGAAGACCGGCTGGTGCTGACGCCGCTGGCGCAGGAATCGCAGGTTCAACAAAAGGCAGATGCGTTTATTGCGCCACTCGGCGATCCTAAGGACACCGCCGCACTCAGCGAAACCAACTCCAAAATCAACGCGGCGGCGCTGGTTCTGGCTCGGGAGTTGCGGGCGCAGGGATTGTGGATCGAGTTGGGAGAGGGCAGCTTCCGCCTGAAGAAATCCTTTGAAGCGGCGGACAAGACGGCCCGCCAGATCATTATTCTGGGCGAAGACGAGCTGCAATCCGGTATTCTACCAGTGAAGAATTTTTCCACCGGCGTGCAGACCAAGGTTCCTCGCGGGGAGCTGGCGGTTTTTCTTTCCAATTGACCACCTGCGGTAAGGCAGACGGAGTTTGCGCACTAAGGGGTTCGTGGTTTCCCAGATCCGAAAATCTGGACCCGGGGCATCAGAATTATTTTTTACTGGGAGAGAAAACGACCACAGGTCCTTCGACTCCGCAGAGCACAAAGAACGCGCTCTGCTCCGCTCAGGATGTCAATTTTTTGATGTTGAAACATTCCTAAAACAAAATGATTTGAAAGTAAAGGACACAAGCAGTGCTTGATTTTCAAGGCAATCTCGAACGGACGCATCATTGCGGCGATCTACGCGCCGCGCACGCTGGGCAAACCGTGGTTCTGATGGGCTGGGTCAACCGGCGGCGCGACCACGGCAACCTGATCTTCCTCGACCTGCGCGACCGCTCGGGAGTACTCCAAGCCGTCGTGGAAGGTTCGGTCGACGTGCGACCCGAGTTCGTCGTGCGCGTGACCGGGACCGTGACGCCGCGTCCCCAGGGTACCGTCAACGATCGTCTCGCCACGGGCGAAGTCGAGCTCACCGACTGTCGCGTCGAGGTGCTCGCGATCGCCGAGTCCCCGCCATTCCAACTCGACGACCGCGTGGACATCGACGAACAGGTCCGCCTGCGCTATCGCTACTTGGACCTGCGCCGAGAGAACATGCAGGCGAACCTGCGTTTGCGCGCCAAGGTGAACGCGACGCTTCGCGCGGCGATGGACGAGCAGGGCTTCTGCGAGGTGGAGACCCCGCTACTCTGGGCGCCGACGCCCGAGGGCGCGCGCGAGTTCGTGGTGCCGTCGCGTCTGCACCCCGGGGAGTTCTACGTCCTGCCCCAGAGTCCCCAGATCGCCAAGCAACTCCTGATGGTGGGTGGTTTTGATCGCTACTACCAGATCGCGCGATGCCTGCGTGACGAGGACCTGCGCGCCGATCGCCAGTTCGAGTTCACCCAACTCGACCTCGAGGCGAGCTTCGTGACCCAAGACGACGTGTTGGGCTTCGTGAGTCGCGCCGTGCTCGACGCCGCCGAAGCCGCCACGGGCGTGCGTCCCGGACCGGTTCCCTCGATGACCTGGGCCGAGGCGCTCGACCGTTACGGCACCGACAAGCCCGACCTTCGCTTCGGCATGGTCCTCCAGGACCTGTCGTCGGTGTTCGCCGCGACCGAGGTGAAGGCCTTTGGCGCGTCGACCGTCAAGGCCATGCGCGTACCGGGCGGCGCGAGTTTCACGCGCGGCCGTCTCGACCAGTTGACCGACTACGCCAAAGAACTCGGGGCGAAGGGCCTCGCGTGGTTCAAGATCACCCCCGACGGACTCGACTCACCCCTCGCGCGTTTCCTCTCGGCGAGCGAGACGGCCGCGGTACGCGGCGTCGACGAGGCCGAGGTGGGTGACATCATCTTGTGCGTGGCCGACGAGTACGCGCCCGCGTGCAAGGTGCTCGGGGCGCTGCGCGTGGCCCTGGGTTCGCCGCCGGTGGGCGAGGGGCCGCACCACTACGTCTGGGTGACGGAGTTCCCGATGTTCGAAGGCATCGACGAGGACGGCCACCTGATGGCGGCCCACCACCCCTTTACGATGCCCCACCCCGAGGACCTCGAGCTGATCGAGACCGATCCATTGAGGGTCCGCTCACAGGCCTACGACCTGGTGCTCAACGGGTGGGAACTGGGCAGCGGCTCGGTGCGAATCCACCGCGCCGACATCCAGTCGCGCATTTTTTCCGCGCTCGGCATCACCGACGAGCAGGCCGAGAGCCGCTTCGGGTTCCTGCTCGGGGCATTCAAGTACGGAGCGCCACCGCACGCCGGCTTCGCGTTCGGGATCGACCGTCTGGTGGCGATCTTCGCGGGGGTGGAGAACATCCGCGAGGTCATTGCCTATCCCAAAACCCAGTCGGGTGCGGACCTGATGACCGGCGCGCCCAAGGCCATCGGCGAGCGCCAATTGCGCGAGCTGCGCATCAAGATCCCACCGAAGGGTTAGTTACGTCGCTCTTTGACGACGCGCTCGCTCGACGCCTCGCCGAGGCGGCGCCCCTCGCCGAGGCGTTACGGCCCCGGACCCTGGACGAGGTGGTGGGTCAGGACCACCTGGTGGGCGAGAACGGACCGCTGCGGCGTTTCGTCGAGGCCAAGCAACTCACCTCGATGATCCTCTGGGGTCCCGCGGGCACGGGTAAGACGACGCTCGCGCGCATCGTCGCCCGCTCAGCGGGGTACGCCGAGGAGAGTCTGTCGGCGGTGAGTGGCGGCGTGAAGGACGTGCGCGACGCAATTGGCCGGGCGCGAGAACGCCTGGGCGAACGCGGCCAGCGCAGCGTCTTGTTCATCGACGAGGTCCACCGATTCAACAAGGCCCAGCAGGACCTCCTGCTGCCCGCGACCGAAACCGGCGAGATCGTGCTCATCGGCGCCACCACCGAGAACCCCTACTTCGAAGTGAACGCCGCCTTGATGAGTCGCAGCACGCTCTGGCGCGTGCGCGCGCTCGGCGAGGCCGACATCGCGGTGCTGGTGGCGCGCGGTGCTCGACTGCGCGGGGTGCAGGTGAGTGAGGACGCACTCGCGGCACTGACCAGTTCGGCCGACGGCGACGCCCGCTCGGCGCTCACCACGCTCGACACCGCGATCATCCTCGCGCGCGGCCAGGACCCCGACTCCACGCTCGTGCAACTCGAACACGTTACCCAGGCGCGCGACGGGCGCATCTACCACCAGTCGGCCGACTCGCACTACGACCAGGTGAGCGCCTTGATCAAGTCCCTTCGCGGCTCGGACCCCGACGCCGCGCTCTACTGGCTCGTCACGTTGCTCGAGAGCGGTGAGAGTGCGCGCTTCCTCGCGCGACGTCTGGTCATCCTCGCCAGTGAGGACGTGGGCCTGGCGAACTCGAACGCCCTGCTCGTCGCCGAGGCGTGCGCGAGGGCCGTCGAGTTCGTGGGCCTGCCCGAGGCACGACTGAACCTGGCCCACGCGACGCTCACGCTGGCGCTCAGTCCCAAGTCGAACTCGGCGACGCGCGCCCTCGGTGAAGCGACGGCCGCCGTGCAGCGCGGTGGTCTCGTCGAGGTGCCCGAACACCTGCGTGACGCGCACTACGCGGGCGCGGCGCGCGAGGGCTTCGGTCGCGACTACCTCTACCCGCACGACTTCCCCGGCGGGTGGGTGGATCAGAGCTACCTGCCCGCGACGTTGCTCGGTTCGCACTTCTACGACCCTTCGCCCTACGGCGCCGAACGAGCGCTGGTCGAACAGTGGCGCGATCGGACCGAACGTGAGGACCCGGGCGTCGTTGACCCCCCGGTAGAGTAAAGGCCGTGGAAGCCGCCCAACTTCGCTCTATTTTCATTGATTATTTCGCCCAGAACGGCCACACGGTCGTTCCCTCGGCGAGCCTGATCCCTCACGACCCCTCGCTGTTGTTCACGGTCGCTGGCATGGTGCCCTTTAAGCCATATTTCCTGGGCGAGGAGGTGCCGGCCTTCAACCGGGCGGTCTCGATCCAGAAGTGCTTTCGCGCCGCGGACATCGACCAGATCGGTACCACGCAGCGGCACCTGACGTTCTTCGAGATGATGGGCAACTTCTCCTTCGGCGACTACTTCAAAGAGGGCGCCATCAAGTTCGCCTGGGGGCTCATCACCGAGGGCTTCGGCATCGACCCCGATCGTCTGTGGGTGACGGTGCACACGAGCGACGACGCCGCCGAAGACCTCTGGCGCGACATGATCGGCGTGGCGCCCGATCGCATCCAGCGCCTCGACGAGGACAACTTCTGGGACATGGGCGAGACGGGACCCTGCGGGCCGTGTTCGGAGATCTTCTTTGACAAGGGGGCCGAGTTCGGTGCGGACGGGGGCCCGGCGTTCGGCGGCGAGGACCGCTTCGTGGAGTTCTGGAACCTGGTGTTCATGCAGTACGAGAAGGGCCCCGGGGGCTCGTTGACCGAACTGCCCAAGCAGAACATCGACACCGGCGCGGGCTTTGACCGCATGCTCGCGCTGCTGAACGGCGTGGAGTCGGTGTTCGCGACCGACCTGTTCCATCCGCTGCTCGAGACCGCCGCGCGCTCGATCAACGTGGCCTACGGCGCGAACGAACTCACCGACGTGGCCATCCGTCGTATCGCCGACCACGGTCGCGCGATGACGTTCCTCGTCTCGGACGGTGTGCTGCCCTCGAACGAAGGCCGCGGGTACGTGCTTCGACGCATCATCCGTCGCGCGATCCTCGCCGCGCGCCGAAGCGGTTCGGAGGCCAAGTTGTGTGGCGCGCTCGTCGACGCCACCATCGAGAAGATGGGCTCGGCGTACCCGGTACTCGTCAAGGACCGTGAGTTGATCATCGAGGTCCTCGAACGCGAGGAGGCCGGCTTCGCGCGCACGTTGCGCACGGGCATGTCCCTGCTCGAAGAGGCGCGCGACCAGGTCATCGAGTCGGGCTCGACGGTGTTCCCGGGCGAGGTGGCCTTCAAGCTGCACGACACCCACGGGTTCCCGGTCGAGTTGACCGACGAGATCGTGGCCGAGTCGGGTCTCACCGTCGCTCGCGAGGACTTCGACGCGGCGATGTCCGAGCAGCGCCAGCGCGCGCGCGCCGCCGCCAAGACCCTCAACGTCGCCGATGAGGCCCAGTACCGCGACCTGGTCGAGCGCTACGGCACGACGGAGTTCGTGGGTCGCGACGTGGCGCGCTACAGCGTCGAGACGACGGTGCTCGCGTTGCTGGTGGGCGAGGACGGCACCAGCGAGCTCTTCCTCGACTCGACGCCCTTTTACGCCGAGTCCGGCGGCCAGGTGGGCGACGTCGGCACCATCGTGACCGAGACCGGTCGATTCGAGGTTTCCGACACCCAGAACGTCGCCGGGGGGCTGTTCGCGCACCGGGGACGCGCGACCGGTGAGGTACTGCCGGGCCAGGTCGCGATCGCCACGATCGATCCCGTGCGGCGCGAGGCGACGCGCCGCAATCACACCGCGACGCATCTCTTGCACGCGGGACTTCGCCAGGTCCTGGGCGACCACGTGCGCCAACAAGGTAGTTACGTGGGGCCCGAACGACTGCGCTTCGACTTCAGCCACGGATCGCCCGTGGCGCCCGAGGAGCTAGGCGAACTGCTCACGTTGGTCAATTCCGACGTGGTGGAGAACGACGGCGTCGAGACGGTCCAGACCTCTAAGCAGGACGCCGAAAAGATGGGCGCGATCGCGTTCTTTGGTGACAAGTACGGTGACCGCGTGCGAGTGGTGCGCGCGGGTCGCCACAGCCTGGAGTTCTGTGGTGGCACGCACGTGGACCGCTTGGGCGACATCGGCCAGGTGCAGGTGTTGAGCGAAGCCTCGATCGGCTCGAACACGCGCCGCCTCGAAGCGGTGAGTGGACTGGGCGCCCATCGCCACACGCTCGAACTCGAACGCGCGCTCGGCGCCGTGGCGACGCTACTCAAAGTCTCGAGCGACGACGTCGTGCCCGCCCTCGAGCGGCTCTTCGAACGACAGCGCGACGTGGAGAAGGAAGTCGCCGCGCTGCGTCAGCATCAACTCTCCTCGGTCGCGGAGCACTTGCTCGCCTCCTCGGATGCCCCGGTGTTGGTCGCGCGCGTCGACGGCTATCCCGGCGAACAACTGCGCACCCTCGCCGCCGACGTGCAACGTCGCGGACGACGCGCCGTGGTGCTGGTGGGTGCCGCCGACGACAAGGTCTCCATTGCCGTGGCGAGCGACGAGTCACTCGACGCCCAGGCGACAGTCAAGTCGCTCGCCGGGCTCGTGGGCGGCGGCGGTGGGGGCTCGGCTCGGCTCGCGCTCGCGGGTGGACGCGACGCCTCGGGCATCGATCGCGTGCTCGCCGCCGCCGCGGACCTCTAGGCAATGTCGCGAGTCCTCGGTCTTGATCCGGGCACGAAGCGCTGCGGGGTCGCGGTCTCGAACACCCAGCGCACTATGGCCTTTCCCCGGCCCGCGTTGATGGTCAACGACGCCTTGCTCGTGCGACTCGCGGCCTTCGTGGACGAGGAGTCCATTGGTCTGGTGATCGTGGGGCGCCCCGTCGCGCTCGCGGGCCACGAGACCGCCAGCACGATCGAAGCCGACGCGCTGTATCACCAGGTCGGCGAGAAGTTGCGACACGTGACGGTGTTGCAGTGGGACGAGCGTCTCACCACCCTCGAGGCCCAGAAATCCCTCGCCGCCGCGGGTATGCGCGCGCGAGAACAGCGCGATCACGTCGATTCGGCGGCGGCCGTGATCATGCTGCAAAACTATCTCGATGGCCTTCATGCTCCTTAAGCCCCTAGGCCGAGTGATCGCGCTTGGCGTCTTCGTCGTGCTCGTAGTGGTGGTCTGGTTCGTGCTCCAGGCCTATCCGCTGGGCGGCTCGGGCCGCGAGGTGTTCGTCACCGTGCACTACGGCGACTCGCTCGGAACAATCGCGAGCGACATGAAGCACGAGGGCGTCATCAGTTCGACCTTCGCCTTTCGCGTCGACTTGACGCTCTTCGGTTCGCCGACCGTCATCCCCGGCACCTACGGCATGCCCCAGGGAGCCTCGTTCTCGGAATTGAAGTCCATCCTCTCGAGCCCGCCCAACGTCGTGAGCATCCCTTCGGGTTACACCCTGCACGAGATCGCCCAGGAGGTCGCCACGCACACGTCCAACTCTTTTGGCGACCAGTTCGTCGCCGACGAGTCGGTGCTCGCCAAGCAGAGCGCGTTTGGTTCCCCGGGCTCGCTCGAGGGTCTCGTCGGACCCGGAGACTACGTGTTGACGCCGAACGAATCGCCCATGGAGCTGCTCGACCAGATGACCGCCTCATTCTCCAAGCTCGCGGCGTCGGTGGGGCTCAAGCCCACTACCACGGTGAACGGCCTGGATGCCTACCAGCTGCTCATCGCGGCGTCGATCGACGAGAAGGAGGGTTATTACCCCGAGAACATGCCCAAGGTGGCTCGGGTGATCTACAACCGTCTCGCGCGAGGCGGACCCCTGCAGATGGACTCGACGGTCGAGTACTACTTCAATCAGGACGGCGGCACGGTCACCCCGGCCATGCTGGCGACCGTGACGCCCTACAACACCTACCTAAACGCGGGGCTCACCCCGACGCCCATCTGCACGGTCTCGAAGTACTCCTTGTCGGCGATGCTGCACGCGCCCGCGGGCTCGTGGCTCTACTTCGAGCTGGTGAACAAGAATGGCACCATGCAGTTCTCGACGACGTTCCAGCAGCAACTCGCCGCCGAGGCGCTCGCGGCGAAGAACGGCATCGCGTGAAGTGGCGCCTCGGGGTGGTGGGCTCTCCCATCGAGCACTCGATCTCGCCCCAGTTGCACGAGGCCGGGCTGACAATCGCGGGCTTGAAGGGCACCTCGACGCGCGTCGAACTTCGCGAGGCCGACGCTAAGAAGCTCGCCAAGTGGATGGGCAAAGACTACGACGCGTTGTCGGTGACGATGCCACTGAAGCGCGCGGCCCTGAGCTACTGCGTCGAACTCGACGAGGCCGCCTCACGTATCGGGGCGGTCAATTCGTTGCTCTGGCGCGACCAGAGGATCGAGGGGGCGAACACCGACGGCGCGGGTTTTCTCGACGCGCTGCGCGCGGCCTTTGGGGTCAGAGTGGACAATTTGCACGTGGTGGTCTTGGGCGCGGGGGGCGCGGCGCGCGCCATCGTCGACGCCCTGGTCGGTGACGGCGCGAGTTCGGTCGCCGTGCACGCGCGTTCGAGCGACCAGGTCGAGGACCTGAGTGGTCGCTACGCCAACGTGTTCGGGCACATGTTGGTGTACCGCCCGGTGGACCTGATCGTGAACACCATTCCCGAGACGGGACGTAATAATGAGGCCGCGGTCATCCAGGGCGTCACGCCCGAGACCATCGCCGTGGACATCACCTACGCCCCCGCGCTGTCGGCCTGGCGCACGATGTACCGAGCGGCGGGCTGTCGCACCCAGAACGGCTTGGGGATGTTGGCCTACCAGGCGGCACGACAGATGAGCTGGTGGTTCGAGACCGAGATCGACGGCGCCGAACTGTTAAAGGTGATCTCGTGACCGACACGCTGGTCGCCTGGACCTCGAAGCTTCGTAGCTCGGACCGGATGGACTACAGCCTCTTCGTGGGCATGACCGCGCTCGGAGTGATCGGCGTGGGCATGATCTACAGTGCCACGCGCCAGGCGTTGGTGAACGCTGGGTACAACGGTCACTACTATCTCGAACGCCAGGGCGAGTTCTTCGTCGCCGGCGTGATCGCGATGTACCTCGTGTCACTGATCGACTACCGGCGACTCGAGATCGTCGCCACGCCGCTCTACGTGTGCTCGCTGCTTGGACTCGCGGGGGTTTTCGTGCTCGGCCAGAGTGCGCTCGGCGCCCAACGCTGGTACAACCTGGGCTTCGTCCAGATCCAACCCAGCGAGTTCACCGTGCTCGCGATCATCCTCGCGATCGCGACGTTTTGCGCGCGACGACCCGAAGGTCTCACCATGTACGACGTGTCGCGACTGCTGGTGATGGCGATCGTGCCGTTGGCCCTCATCATCAAGCAGCCCGACCTGGGTACCTCGACGATCATCGTGCTGTGCGTGGCGGCGATGATNNGGCTCGCCACGCGGGCTGGGCACCATGGCGGCGATGATGGTGGTCGCCGGCGTGCCGCCGCGGTTCATGACGTTCTTGGCGATCGCCGGATCCATTGGTCTCCTGGCGGCGACGTACTTGGACCTGTTGAAGAAGTACCAAGTCGACCGATTCGTGTCGTTCCTGCACCAGAACTCGACGAACCCCGCCCTCCAGGCGCTCATCTACGAAGTGAACAACGCCAAGAGCGCGATCGGCTCAGGGGGCATTCACGGCGCGGGCCTCTTTCGGG
>DKEO01000025.1:29051-29815 GCA_002452255.1 Ferrimicrobium sp. UBA6820 | reverse complement strand
AAAAGTGCGCTTTTCAGCCAAAATCTGGCGTTTCACAGAAACCAAGCCCCGACCAAGAGAAACGGAGTCCCCCGCCAACTCAGGTCTGCGCGTACTCGACGAACGCGCTCAGAGTGCCGATGAGGCGCATCTCGTCGATGGTCTTCGCTCGTGAATTGAGCAGGTCCTCGGTACACACGAGATACGCGAGGCAACGCGCTCGACTCACCGCCACGTTGAGCCGGTTGCGTGAAAAGAGGAACTCGGGGCCCCGCGGCATATCCGCAGCCGAGGAAGTTGTCATCGTAAAGAACACCACCGGGGCCTCGCGACCTTGGAACTTGTCCACGGTGCCCACCTGGACCCCAGCGAGGACAGGATTCTTCTGGAACGTTGATTGCAATAATTGCACCTGATCGTTATAGGGCGCCACCACCATGAAGTCATNNCTCGAGTGGCGCTTCGATACCGTGCTGGTTGGTCCACGGCGTGCCAATCATGGAAGCGATTTGTTCGGCGACGACGCGTACTTCTTCACTCGATTCCGTTGAACGCTTCGTGTGGCGTACCTCAANNGTCAGGCGTCCTTCGTAGATCTGACTCGAGATGAAAGAACAGATATCAGGATGCATGCGCCGGGTGACGGCGATGAAGACGCCATCGCTGTTAGGTAGCGTCGCGTGCTCGCCCAGCACGTGCTCGAGGACGCTGACCCCCGAGCCACCGGGATGTTCGGCTTGAGCGACTTGAGCCAACTGCAATGGATCGCCGAGCAAAATTAGGTT
>DKEO01000025.1:829-28970 GCA_002452255.1 Ferrimicrobium sp. UBA6820 | reverse complement strand
TCGAACACCTCGAGCGTGGCACCGAGCAGGTTGTCAATCGCCGCATGACTCATCGCGGTGATACCCACGCGCTTGCCCGAGCGCACCAGTGCGTGGATGATGTGCGACCCGCTGTAGGTCTTGCCCGTTCCCGGAGGTCCCTGGAGCGCGACGAAGCTCTCGTCCAGGTGACCGACCCAACTCAAGATGTCTTCGAGATCGTCGACGTAGACGCCACCCACGGGCCCGTGTCCCTTGAGGAACCTAGGACGTTCGCGCCCGAGCAGCGCCATGGACACACGACTGGGTGGGTCCGCTGGATCAAGAGTCAGAATCTGCTCGGCCAGGTGAACCAGGACACCGGGCTTCTCGCGCGGACCAACGTAATCGTCGAGAGTGAAGACCACCGGCATCACGCCCGCCTCGTCCTCACGTTCTCGCCAGCGAAGTCGCAGCTCGCGACGCTCGAGGTCGATGTGGGATACATAACCGAAGCCGTGCTCGCCGCCAACACCCGTGAAGATCACGCTGCTGCGACTCACGAACGCCGGGTCCACCGTCTGATCGGGCCACGTGAACACGGCGTCGGTCACGGCCGCGCCGCGTGAGACACCCTGCTCGAAGTGCTCGAAATGCACGTTCGCGATGAAGTCGGGATTGCCATAGAGCGTCACGAAGTCAGCGCTGGCTTCGGCGATCTTGGGCGTGACGTTCGCCGAACGCTCGCGACGCCAGTAATTCAACAAGTCGCCCAAGAGACGCTCGGGACTGCCGTCGTCGTACTGTTCGAGCCGCGCCACTAGTTCGTCGGTGTCGTACTCGAACTCCTCGATCTCGAGTACCGCTTCGCGCCACTCGAGGTCCTCGGGCCGTTGACTGATGAGCCAATCGCGCAGCGCCTGCGTAGCCCGCACGTCGTCACAGTTGTAGACCGCAATCGCCTCGAGGATTGCTGGGTCGCCAGTCTTCATGTAGTGCTCGTACTCGACCACCGCTCCGGCGCCCTGTTCGATGCCGCCGCGCCGCTCAAAACTTGCCAGCCGTTCGAGATACTTCAGGCCGTACGACTCCGTTCCCACCACGACGGCGTTCTTCGCCACCACGAAGAGGTCAACGAAGAGGCCGCTCTCAACGAGTGAGGTCAACAGCACCTCGCTGTCGGTGCCGCTCGTCAATCGTTCGAGGGCGGACCGTTCAGTGTGGTTGTAGTGGTACACGTGCATCAACGGGTACTCGCGTCGTCGCTCGGCGAAGAACTCCACCAGATCCTTCACCATTCTCTCTTGCTGTTCGAGAGTGTGGGCCCAGCGTTGGTCGTAGGACCACTCGCCATCCGGCGCCCGCAAGTAGAGCCCGCTCAGAAAGAACAGGTCGTGTTGGGGGGTCCAGAATGGATGACCCTCGAAGTCAAAGAAGACGTCGCCCTCATCGGGCGCGGGGAGGAACTGAAACCCGTGACCGAAGACCGGGTCCTCTCCCGGATCTACGAGTTCGAACGCGGGGGGTTCGTCGGGCCTTTGGCGTGAATCGACTTGGAGGTTCGCCTGCCGGATCAAACGGATCAGGTTCTCCTCGTGGATCTCGGGTACCGGTGTGGTGCGTGCCGCCAACTCGACCACGGTGCGCACGCCCGCGTGCTCGAGCGCATCTTGTTCTGACGCCCGCAAATTTGCGACGTAGACCAGGGAGTCGGCGCTGCGCCATTCATTCTCGCACCGGTCCTTGAACTCGCAGTAGTCGCAGTGATCGCACGGCGCCGGCGTGGTGTCAAAGTCAACGTCACGTTCGAGTAGGGCGCCGAGTTGGCTACGAAGCCGTCGCCAGTAGGGACCGAACTGTTCAACGACGAGCGACTCTTGAACACCGGTACCGAGCCAAAGGTGCATCAAACGCGGAGCGGATCCGCAGAGGGCCCTTATGGCGTCGGCGTAAAAACAAAGCTGCAGCACGTGACCGGGCTTGCCTTCGGTCCGCGTGAGCTTGGCGTCAATCGGTTCGTACTGCGCGTAACCGTCGACGGGCTCTTTCACGCGAACGAGGAAGTCCGCGATTCCTCGAATTCCTTGGTGTACGAAAGGCATCTGGAAGATCGCGTCGTGACCGTCTCGCATGGGGTTACCCACGCGAAGAACCCACGTGTCAAACGATTCGCCGGGATTGCGGCCGGGAACCCGGTAGACCGACTTGCCCTGGTTCTCCAGATCCGCGAGGCAGTCGTGCTCGTGGGTCGTACCTTTTTCCACCAACAAGTCCGCGAGAGATCCGCGGGCCGCTGCCGGCACGGAGAGCGAGCCCGCGTCGACCTGGTTTCGCAAGGACAAGAAGTGTGCGCACTCGAGCCACGCGGTGATCTTGGAAGGAGTGAGGAGCCGGTCGACCATGTGCTTTCAGCGTAGGTTGAGCCCGTGACACGACCCGGTTACTGCGAGGGAGTACCTGGTTCAACCAATCGCTCGCGCAAGCCTGCCACGGCTTTGGCCAATCGCTCGCGCTGCGCCGCGCTCGCGAGCGGGCCCGAAGCGCCCGGTGACGAGCGTTGCACGAGTGACCAGCCGGAATCGAAGAGCGGCACGAAACGAGCCAGATCCTTGTCGGCTCGAACGAGCTCGACGAGGGGCAGGCCCTTGGTCGCCGCCTCACCCACCAGCCGTCCCACCCGTTCGTGAGCCTGTCGAAAAGGCACGCCCTCCTCGACCAGCCGCTCGGCGATGTCGATCGCTACCAGGTTGGCATCCGCGGCGGCGGCCGCCGCGACGTCAACGTGAAACTCTAGTGACGCGTACGCACCCGTAAGGGCCCGCAATGCGAGGCGCACCTGGCGAATCGAGTCGAAGAGTGGCTCCTTGTCCTCTTGAAGGTCACGGTTATACGACAGTGGCAGACCCTTCAAGGTCACCAGAAGGCTCGTAAGGTTCCCGACGAATCGACCGGTCTTGGCCCGCACCAATTCGGCGACGTCGCTGTTCTTCTTCTGTGGCAACATCGATGACCCGGTCGTGAACGCATCGCCGAGGGTAGCGAAATCGAACTCCGCGCTGGTCCACAAGACCAGCTCCTCACCCATCCGCGACAGGTGCACGCCGAGCAGGGCCACGTCAAACAGCGTCTCGGCCACGAAATCGCGGTCACTGACGGCGTCCATGGAGTTGGCGAAGGTGTCACCGAAACCCAGCAATGCCGCGGGCACGGCGGGATCGATGGCCAGTGACGTGCCCGCCAACGCTCCCGCGCCCAGGGGCGACACGTCAAGGCGGCGTCGCGCGTCGAGAAGACGATCAACGTCGCGTAGCAGCGCCCACGCGTGGGCGTTCAGGTGATGGCTGAGCAACACCGGTTGGGCACGCTGCAGGTGCGTGTAGCCGGGCAGTGAAGCGTCTTCATGAGCCGCGCCCAAGTTCACCAGTTCGTCGACCAGCGCCAAAACAAGACCCGAGACTTCACCGAGTGCGTCGCGAGTAAAGAGCCGCATCGTGGTCGCTATCTGGTCGTTGCGACTGCGAGCCGTATGAATCTTGGCGCCGACGTCGCCGAGCAACTCGGTCGCTCGACGTTCGATTGCCAAGTGGATATCCTCATCGCTGCCCGAGCGCACGAAGACGCCCCGGTCGAATTCCGACTCGATCTCCTCGAGGGCCCCGAGCAGGGCCAATAATTCGTCACTCGTGATCAGGTCCGCCGCCTCGAGGCCGCGCACGTGGGCCATCGTCCCCATGATGTCGTGGTGATACAGCACGTGATCAAAGGAATAACTCTCCGACAAATCCCAGAGTGTCGAATCCATGGAGGACGTGAACCGTCCGCTCCAGAGCGTCATGGCCGCGGCGGCGTAGCGTTCTTAGCGCCTTGGCGTGCCGCCCAAGTCTTCACGCCCAGTCCGTAGATTTTCACGTACCCTTCGGAGTCGCTGTGTCGAAACGTGTCCGCTGCGTCGTAGGTGGCCAGTCCGTGGTCGTAGAGCGCGTGGGGACTGCGTCGACCGGTCACGCGAAGCAGACCAGGCGCAGCCAGACTGAGCCGGACGTCACCACTGACGTGACGCTGCGTGTCGAACATGAACGAGTCCAGGGCTTCCTTGAGCGGCGAGAACCACATGCCGTCGTAGATGAGCTCGGCCCACCTCGTCTCGAGGCGCGCCTTCTCGTGGTGGAGGTCGCGCTCGAGCACCAGGTCTTCGAGGTCCGAGTGAGCAGTAATGATGGCGAGTGCCGCCGGGCACTCGTACACCTCGCGACTCTTGATGCCCACTCGCCGGTTCTCCACCATGTCGATGCGGCCAAAGCCGGTGGCGCCACAACGGTCATTTAGGCGCTTGATGAGGTCGGCGAGCCCGAGGGGTTCGTCGTCGATGGCAACCGGCAGTCCTGCCTTGAAACTCAACACCAACTCAACGGGTTGCTCGTTGGTGATCTTGGTCAAGGTGTAGGGCTCGTCGGGTGGCGCGGCCCAGGGGTCTTCCATGGCGCCACATTCGATTGCCCGACCCCACAGATTCTCGTCGATCGAGTAGATCTTCTCCTTCGAGGCGCGAATCGGGATGTCCCACTTCTCGGCGTAGTCAACCGAATCCGCCCGGGACATGCCCCAGTTGCGCGCGGGTGCCAGGACCTCGAGGTCCGGGGCCAACGCGTGCGTGCCGACTTCGAATCGAACCTGGTCGTTTCCCTTGCCGGTGCATCCGTGGCTGACGGCCGACGCGCCTTCGCGCAGCGCAACTTCNNGTGCATCCGTGGGCGACGGCCGTGGCGTCGAATTTGCGAGCCTGATCAACGAGGTGTCGAACGATCACCGGGCGCGAGAGTGCCGAGACCAGGGGGTACTTCCCCTCGTAGAGGGCGTTCGCGTAGATTGCGCTCGCGCAAAACTCTTCGGCCATTTCCTGGCGCGCGTCCACCACCACGCACTCGAGCGCCCCCGCCGCCATGGCTCGGGTCTGGATGTCCTCAAAACTCTCGGAACTGTCGGCGTCTTGGCCGACGTTCACGAGTACGCAGACGACTTCGACCCCCCACTCTTCGATCATCCAGCGCACCGCCACCGAGGTATCGAGACCGCCGCTGTAGGCGAGCACCACACGCTTAGCCATGACTGTTTCCTTTCATTGACGTCGACGTCACTTCATCGATACCCGCGAGGGCCCGGAATTCACGAGCCAATTCCTCTCCACCGCGNNGCCAAATCCTCTCCACCGCGCTTCTCGCTCGCGATCACCAAGATCGTGTCATCGCCGGCGACGCTGCCGAGCACACCTTCGAGCGCGCTGCGATCGAGCGCTGACGCGACGACGTGCGCGCATCCTGGTGGCGTTCGCACCACCACGAGACTGGCCGAACTCTCGACCGACACCACCCACTCGCCCATCATTCGACGCAGGTGATCCAATGGCGCTGGGCTCGAGAGGCTGGCGCCGCCCACGACGATCCTTCGCGTGCCGTGTTCGTCTCGGATCTTCACCGTGCCGAGTTCTTGGAGGTCGCGAGTGACCGTAGCCTGGGTGGCCGCGATGCCCTCGGCGTTGAGCCGCCCCACGATCTGGGCCGCCGTCGAGATGACCTCGCGCTCGAGCAGTTCGTTGATCCGATGTTGACGCTGCGTTTTAGTCATGGTCTTCCTTCTTGATCCAACGTAAGACGCCCAGCATCGCTGAACGACGATGAAACACTTGACGCCAAACGAGAGAGTTTTCGCCGTCGATCACCTCGTTGGTGATCTCGTCGCCCCGGTGGGCCGGGAGACAGTGCAGCACCACGGCGCTCGGCTTGGCTTTCTTCAAGAGAGCGTCGTTCACCTGAAAGGGTGTGAAATCCCGGCGACGCCGTTCGGTCTCGGCCTCAAGGCCCATCGAGACCCACGCGTCGGTGTAGATAACGTCAGCGTGGCGCACCGCCTCATCGGGGGAATCGGTGAGCGTGAGCGAACCCCCTTCGACTGCGAACGGATCCTCCGCGCCACCACGGGCGAGCTGGTACGCGGGCGGCGCGGCCACCGTGACGTTCGTTCCCAGGCCCAACAACGCGACCGCGAGCGAGCGGGTCACGTTGGTGGCGTCTCCCACGTAGGCGACCTCGAGCCCGCGCATCTGGTCAACGTCACCACCGGCAAAATGCTCGGCGATCGTGAGCACGTCCGCCACCGCCTGGGTCGGGTGGGCGGTGTCGCTCAGCAGGTTCACGAGCGACATCGCGTCATTGGTCGCCGCGCGCATCCTCTCGAAGACTCGATGGTCTCGTACCCGAAGCGCACTGATGGCGTACATCTGGGCGAGCGTGCGGGCCACGTCCTCCGCGGATTCTCGCGAGTCCAGCCCTATCTCCTCGTCACTGAAGAACGTGACGTACCCTCCGAGTTCATGGACCGCGCACGAACTCGAGGCTCGGGTACGAAGGCTCGGTCGTTCGAAGACGAGTGCCACGCCCTGTCCCTTCAAGGTCTCGTCATCGAACGGTGAGACCGCACCGTCATAGATCGTCGCGAGATCCTCACGGGTCAGGTCTTCGATGGTGATGAAGTGGCGGGTCACGCCAGTATCTCCGTCGCGGGAATGGCACCGTTGATCGTGTCGCGCAGGGCGTGGTGTCGCGTGCCATTCGCCAGGAGCACGCGTTGGGCCCCGGCATCAAGCGCGTCAAGCGCCGCGCGAAGTTTGGGCACCATGCCGTCACGTGCCGCACCCGAGGCCAGCAGCGACCTGACCTGAAAGGCGTTCATGTGCGCGAGGGCCGAAGAAGGATCTTCCGGGTCGTCGCGCACCTGGTCCACGTCAGAGAGCAGGATCAGCGCCTCGGCTTGGAGAGCCCCGGCCAGCGCACCCGCCGCGGTGTCGGCATTGCAGTTCACGAGTTCGCCCGACTCGTCCACCGCCAGTGAACAGATCACCGGACTGAAGCCGTTGGCCCAGAGCGAGGTCACGACCTCGGTGCGAACGACGGGCGTCGCCCCGGCGCGCTGCCAGGGTTCGCCGAGTGACGTCGAGACGAACAGCGAACCGTCAGCCCCCGAGAGTCCCACGCTAGGCACCCCGGCGTGGTTCAGAGCCGCCGTGACCAGAAGGTTGACGTGGCTCAGGGCCATCGCCACGTACGTCATGGTCACGGTGTCGGTGATCCGTAGGCCCTCGTGGAAACGGCTTTCCACTTGGGCGGTCTCGAGAAGGTCTTCGATCTGGGGACCGCCGCCGTGCACGAGCGCGACTTCGGAACCCCCGCTCACCAGGTGCGCGACGTCCTGGGCCAGTTGGGCGAGCAACGGCGCGTTCGGGGCCAAGGAGTCCATGGCGTGGCCGCCGATCTTTACCACGAGGCGCTTCACGGCGTGACCCCGCTGCGCGGTAGACCAGTCGTCTCGTCGCGCCCCGTCGCCACGTTCCAGGCCTGGATGGCTTGACCCGCGGCACCCTTTATGAGATTGTCCAGGGAACTCATGGCGATGAGCCACCCCGTACGTGCGTCGACGCGTGCGCTCACGAAGCACAGATTGCTGCCTAGGGGATCCTTCATCGTCGGTGGTTCGTCAACGACGACGACAAAGGGGTCGTTCGCGTAGCGTGCGCGCAGGAGCGCCAGTGCACCCGCGGTGTCGAGTGAGGCGTCGGTGACGCGCGCGTAGGCGCTCACCAGTTCGCCGCGACTCGTGGGGACAAGGTGCGGCGTGAACAGGAGCTGGGCGCCTATCTCTTGTTGGATCTCGATGGTGTGACGGTGATCGAGAAGCCCGTACGCCTCGGCGTTGCCCGCTAGACGCGAGAAGTGCAGCCGATCACTCGGTGCGCGGCCGGCTCCCGATACCCCGCTCAACGCGTTCACGATGATGCCTTCGTCACTGACCACGCGAGCATCGAGGAACGGTCCGAGGGCGAGCGCACTCGCGGTGGGATAGCAACCCGGTACCGCGATAAGACTCGCCCCGGGCAGTTCGTCGCGGTGACGCTCGACGAGACCGTAAACCGAACGCGAGAGCAACGAGGGCGCGGCGTGGTCGTGGTGGTACCACTGGGCGTAGTCCGCCGGATCCTTCAGTCGAAAGTCCGCACCCAGGTCGACCACCTGCACACCGCGTTCGAGCAGCGTTGGTACGTACTGCTGGCTCGCGCCGTGGGGCAACGCGAGAAACACGACCTCGAGTTCGTGCTCGAACACGGCGTCGGTCGAGGCAAAGGAGAGGTTGGGGTACACGCTCGCCAGCGCGGGGGCGTGCTCGGCCACCGTCTTGCCGGCGTTCGAGTCGCCCGTCGCCACTACGATCTCCAGGTCCTCGTGGGACGCGGCGAGACGCAACACCTCCAGGCCGGCGTAACCGGTCGCTCCAAGGACGCCCACTCGCATACTGCCATTTTATGCATATGAGGGCATAAAACTGCAAATTATCTCGCGCCGGGTTAGTCTGGGTGGATGACGCGACGGGGTTGGCTCTTGTTTTCAGCGATGTCGGTCATCTGGGGCATCCCGTACCTCTTGATACGTGTGGCGGTACGCCACCTCGATCCTGGCGTCTTGGTGCTCGGACGCACCGGACCCGCGGCCTTGTTGCTCCTGCCGCTGGTGTGCTGGCGAGGGCAAGTGCACGTGCTGATCAAGAACCTGCCGTGGATCGCGGTGTTTGGCGTCGTCGAGTTCGGCATCCCTTGGTTTCTCATGGCGACCGCCGAGAAGCACATCACGAGCTCACTGACCAGTCTGCTGATTTGCGCCGTGCCACTCTTGTCGGTCGTCGCCCAGAAGATCCGGCGCACCGACGAGTACATCAGCGCGCGACGATACGCGGGCTTGTTGGTCGGGGCGATCGGCGTCGCGCTACTCGTCGGGCTCGACCTCAAAGGTGGTTCGATCACCTGGATTGGCATCATGATGATCGTCGGCGTGGGCTACTCGATCGGACCGATCATCCTCGCCACGAGACTGACGCACGTGCCCGGTCCGGTCGTCGTGGCGGGCGCGACTTCCTTCGTCGCGATCTGTTGGATACCGTGGTCGGTGCTGCACTGGCCCGCGCACTTCTCGAGCGAGACTTTGAGTTGCGTCGCGGTGCTGTCGATCGTGTGCACCGCGGGTGCGTTTCTCACCTTCTTCGAACTCGTCAAGGAGATCGGCTCGACCAGGTCGGTCGTCGTCACCTACGTCAACACCGCCATCGCTGTCGTGCTCGGCATCGTGGGACTCGGCGAACCGCTCACCGTGGGCATCGCCATTGGCTTTCCCCTCGTCATCGTCGGCTCGATCTTCGCCACGAGCATCCCCCGCTCGACCGTCTCCTCAGAGGACGTACTGGGCGGCGACTCGAACTTGATCGTCAACGAGTAGCCACATCTCGCCCGGGGCGTGCACGAGTCGGACCTCGTGACCGCTCTCGACCGGCCCGTGGTGGATCACCTCAACCTCGCGCACCGGCACGTCGACGACCTCACTCACAGCCTGCCAGACCGCCGCGTTGTTCACGTGCCCGACCACGTCCAGATCGGCCCGGCGTAGCGGCCAGGGCGTGCTCGACGCGTCCGGCGGCGGCGTGCGTAGCGCCACCCGACCCGAGACCCTGCGCCCCTGGACCGACTCGCCGTACACGTCGAGGAACTGAGGCTGAATCCGCACCGGATGACCGGTCACGTCGACCGGCACCCAGAGGACCGCCGCCTCGAGCACGACCTCACCGAGTGACGTGATATCCGTTCGCCGTTCGGCCCACGCGGCTCCCACACCCGAACACCACGTCGTGAGCTCGAGTCGCTGGTTCATCTGGGGCCATTGCCCACGCGCGCGGCGCACCACGGCGCGGCGCACGACCCATACGTAATCAGAGACGATTCCCGTATCTTCCCAGTCCTCGGTCGCGACGTCCTGAAGGAAACGAGCCACGCCGTCCAGGCGAAGGGCTCCCGTCGGATTCGCGTCGCTCAATCGCACGATGACCTGACTCGTGAAACGACGACCCCGATCGCCCAACGGCACGAATTCGATCACCGGGCCAAACTAACGCGCGCGACGCAGAGAAAGTTGGATTAGCGAAGCGTGGCCCCGAGGGTTGCAGCCGTGGCGATGAGATTCTCTCGAATCTCTCCCACCTCGGACTCGCTCAGGGTGCGCTCGAGCGAACTCACCCGCACCGCGTACGCGAGACTGCGTGTGCCAGCGGGTAGTCCGTCGTCGTGGTAGACGTCAAAGAGTCGCACGTCTTCGATCAATGCGTCGCTGGCGCGCAAGACAAAGGCGAGGTCCTGGGCGTGCAGGCCTTCGGGCGTCACGAAGGCGAGGTCGAACAGCGCACTCGGAAAGCGACTGGGGACCGACGCGAAGTCACTACGTCGAGTCGCGAGCGACCAATCGTTCAGTACGTCCAGGTCGAGGTCGAGCACACCCGCGCGCCGAGTACCGACACCGGGTACGAGCGTGTGAAGGAATTGCGCGTCGATCTCTCCCACGCGACCGAGCACCGCTGAACTCGCTCGGTCGACCAGGAGCGCCGCTCGTGTGGGGTGCATGAACGTCGTGGGCGTCGGATCGGTGCGTACCACGACGTCGTCGAGTCCAAGTCTCACCGCCACCGTCGCCCACAGGGCTACCGCCGTGACGGCGCTGTCCTCACTTCGTCCCAGCAGCACGGTCAGGCGCTCATTCTCTCGGGGCAACGCAAGCTCCACGTCGCCACCGACGCCCCCCTTAGTGAGCCGGGGCTCGCTCGTGCTCGGGTGCGAGAACACCGCGCCGAGTTCGCAGAGCATGACGTCACCCTCGTTCCGCTCGACGTTCTTGGCCCACGCTTGGACCAGCCCGGTCACCATCGTGGCGCGAAGGACCGACTCGTCCTCGGCGAGCGGATTGGTGATGCGAACCCGTTCGACCCCTGGCTGGGCGGCGTCGAACTCGCGATCACTGATCAGCGTGGGGGTCCACGCCTCGAGAGCGCCGAGATCCACGACGACGTCGCGCAGCCGGCGTCGCAATTCCTGGCGTTCGTCCAGACCACCCGGCGTAGGCCAGGACGGCACGTGACGTGGTAGCAGGCGATAGCCGTGGAGCCGGGCGATCTCCTCGATCACGTCGGCGCGACCGGCGAGGCCCGGGCGAACGTCCAGGCGCGCGCTCGGTGCCGTCACCCGCAGTGTCGAACCCGCCGGCTCCACTTGGAAACCGAGTCCTTCTAGTAGACGGGTCACTTCGTCGGTCTCGAGTGCGACACCCAAGAGTCGCGCCACGTCGCCCTCTCGCAGCTCGACCGTCACGGGCTCGGGCATCGCGCCGCGAACGTCGAGGGGCTCAGCGAGCCACTCGAGCGCAG
This sequence comes from Ferrimicrobium sp. UBA6820, assembly GCA_002452255.1. Classification (GTDB taxonomy): domain Bacteria; phylum Actinomycetota; class Acidimicrobiia; order Acidimicrobiales; family RAAP-2; genus RAAP-2. Next base: position 17,729 of record DKEO01000025.1, on the reverse strand, counting down.
GAACGCTCTCACGAAGCACGTACACGAAACGCGCGACGGCCCGGAGGGCCAAGTGGGGATCGACACCCCGCTCGAACCTCGCCGAGGCCTCACTGCGAAGACGGTGGCGTTTCGAACTACGCGCAATGGTCATCGGATCAAAGAACGCCGCCTCGAGGAGCACCTCGGTCGTAGTTTCACTGATCTCACTGGACGACCCGCCCATCATGCCCGCCAACCCAATGACGGTGTCGTTGCCGTCGACGATGACGCAGTCCACCCCGGTGTCGCCGAGGCCTCGCCCCGGTCGGGCCAACGCTCGCTCGACCCCGTCGAGCGTCACGAGCGTCTCGTCGGGACGAGCGGCACGCACGCGCAACGTGCATCCCGCGACGCGCGAGGCGTCATAGGGGTGCGTGGGTTGTCCGAGTTCGAGCATCACGAGGTTCGAGGCGTCCACGACGTTCGAGATAGGACGCATCCCAGCNNCCACAGAGATCGGGTGCGTCGATGGCGGCGACGGCGACCGTGGCACTCTGGACGCTACCGTTGGGCTCGGCCAAGGGTGGCGACACCAAGGGTCGCTGCAAACGCGTCGCCAGGTCGCGCGCGACCCCCTCGACGCACCAGGCGTCGGGACGGTTGCCCTCGACCGTGATGTCAAAGACGACGTCGGGCACGATACCCAATGCCTGGAGCAGACCTTCGCCCACGCGCGGTGTCGTGAGGTCGTCGAGAATCAAGAGGCCCTCGTGGTCGTCGCTCAGACGTAACTCCCGCGCCGAGCACAGCATGCCGTGCGAGGTGGCACCACGCATCTTTCTCTCGGTGATCACGAAGCCACCCGGCAGTTCGGCCCCGATGGGTGCGAGGGGCACGTAATTACCAAGCGCGAAGTTCGTCGCCCCGCACACGATCTCCAGCGGGCCGTGACCCGCGTCCACCACGACCAAACGCACCCGGTCGGCTCCCTCGATGGCGCGAATCTCATCGACGCGTGCTACGACGACGTCGTCGAGGCCCTCGCCAATTCGTTGCACGCCCTCGACGACGAGGCCGAGGTCATCGAGCAGCGTCGTCAATTCTTCGACACTTTCGGGTAAGTCGACGAATTCGCGTAACCACGACAGGGGGATCTTCACGAGAACTGCCTTAAGAAACGAACATCGTTCTCGATGAGCGCGCGCATGTCGGCAATCTGGTGACGCATCTGGGCGCAACGATCGATACCAAACCCGAAGGCGAACCCGCTCCACTCCTCAGGGTCAATACCCACTGCGTCCAGGACGGCGGGATCCAACATGCCACAGCCACCAAGTTCGATCCAACCCGTCTGGGAGCACGTGCGACATCCCTCGCCGTGACAGATCGTGCAGGTGATCTCGAATTCCGCCGAGGGCTCGGTGAAGGGAAAGAAGCCCGGACGAAGCCGCGACGAGATGTCGGGGCCGAAGAACGCCCGGGTAAAAGTCTCAATGACACCCGCTAGGTCCGCGAACGTAATGCCACGGTCAACGACCAAACCTTCGATCTGATGAAACGTCGCCAGGTGACGAGCGTCGGGTGCGTCGCGGCGAAAGCAACGTCCGGGCATGACGGCGTGGATGGGCAGCGCATTCGACCGGACCGCGCTCTCCATAAGGTGGACTTGCGTCGGCGACGTGTGCGTGCGGAGCACCACCGTCTCAGGATCTCCGAGATCGACGTAGAACGTATCCCAAAGACCGCGGGCCGGATGGGCGGGCGGGATGTTGAGTGCCTCGAAGTTATACCAGTCACTCTCGACCTCGGGGCCTTCAGAAACGCGAAAGCCCATGGCCACGAAAACGTCCTCAAGCCGGCGCTGGGTAGTCGCGACCAGACTGGGATGACCCGCGTCCACGGGCCAGCGCACGTTCTCAACGACGACGTCGCCCAGTTCGATCCGGTCACTCGCGAGTGCCTGACTTCGCGCGACGAGGGCCAACTCGTCGCGGCGCGAGTCGAGCGCCGCTTCAACGAGGCGTCGGGCCTCTTGCAACTCGGCACCGGCGCCACGGCGTGCTTCTGGATCGAGCGAACCGAGCGACTTCTGCAAGGTCGAGAGGATCGAGCGCTTGCCGGTGATCGTCGGTTCGGCTTCGCGCAGGGCTTCGACGTCGGCCAAGGCGCCAATGGTCGCCAGGAGTGCCTGGACCTGTTGGTCCAGATCCTTAAGGGGTGAAGTAGTCATGACCCTTCAAGGCTACGAGGTGGTGAAGATGATATGGCGTCTTGTTTCTGGTAGTAAGCCTCGAAGGCGATCAGCGACGCCGCGATTCCCGCGTTCAGCGACTCACTGCGCCCCGCCATGGGTATGCTCAGGCGACCGTCGCACAGAGCCACGCTCGCGGCGTCCAATCCCGAGGCCTCATTGCCAATGACCACTACCGTCGGCGCCGAGAAATCCTGAGTGCGGTGGCTGAGGCCGCCGCGCACCACCGTCGCCAGCGTCGAGNNCACCACCGTCGCCAGCGTCCGCGCTCCGGCTTTCGAAAAGTACGCGAGCGCCTCCTCGAGGGTACTCACGCACGAGGGCAGGTGGAACACCGAACCCGCACTCGCGCGAAGGGTCTTGGGATTGAACGGGTCAACTGATTGACCGGTGAAGATGACCGCGGTGGCTCCGGCGGCGTCGGCGGAACGGATGATCGTGCCCGCGTTACCCGGATCACGGACGTCGTGCAGCACCAACACCAAGCCCGCCACCGCCACTTCTGTCAGCTCCGTGAGCGGCAGACGAACAGTGGCCAGCAAAGGTTGGGGCGTCTGTGCGTCGGCGATCTTCTCGAGGACGCCAGTCGCCAGAGCGAAGACGCGTACGCCCCGAGTCTGCGCCGTTCGCAGGACCCGGGCGACGACCTCACTGGACTGTTCGGCGACGTCGACGTAAAGACCTTCGAACTCCGCGTTCGACGCAAAGGCCGCCTCGATGAGGTCGGGACCCTCGAGCACGCACACACCCTCGCTCCAACGAAGCGAGCGCTTGTTGACGAGGCGTCGCAGCCGACGCACCCGCTGATGTGACGGCCCCAACGCCTCGATCAGAACGACCTACTTCGTCAGTGCGTCGCTCGCCTGGGCGACGATCGCGGCGAACGCGGCGCCATCGTTCACGGCCAGGTCGGCCAACATGCGACGATCGACCTCGATGCCCGCGGCATTGAGGCCCGCGATGAACCGGCTGTAGCTGAGTCCGTGCGCGCGGGTGCCAGCGTTGATGCGCTGGATCCAAAGTCGACGCATCTCGCCCTTACGCGCGCGACGGTCGCGAAAGGCGTACACGCCCGAATGTTGGACGGCCTGGTTCGCGGCGCGAAACGTCCGGCTGCGATCGCCGTAGTAACCCTTGGCTTCTTCGAGAATCGCCTTGTGGTGCTTCTTGGCGTTGACCGCCCTCTTGACACGTGCCATTTCAGTTCCTCTTTCCTAACTCGTTCTCTACAGACCCATCAACTTCTTGACGTTCTTCTCCTGGCCCGGCGCAATGTCGGTCTCTCGACCAAGACGGCGCGCGCGCACCGACGACTTCTTCTCCATCAAGTGCCCACGGAAAGCCTTGCGGCGGCGCAGTTTGCCGGTACCAGTGATCTTGATGCGCTTCTTGGCGCCACTATCGGTCTTCATCTTTGGCATGTCAATTCTCCTCTATCGATACTTCCATCGTTACATCCGCCGAATTGCTCGGCACGACCTCTTGTTGCGGCGCTTCCTTCGCGCTTTCGACCTTGGCCTTCGCCTTCTTTTCTGGGCCTAGCACCATGATCATGTTGCGACCGTCTAACTTTGCCGCCGACTCCACTTTCGCCACGTCCGTCAGTCGTTCCACAAGCCGGTCCAGAATCTTCTTTCCCAACTCGGGGTGGGCAGATTCTCGTCCGCGAAACATGATCGTGATCTTCACCTTGTGACCCTCGTTCAGGAACTTCTCCACGAGGCGCGTCTTGGTATCAAAGTCACCCGGACCAATCTTGGGTCGGTACTTCATTTCCTTGACACCAACGTTTTGAGTCTTGCGACGCGATTCCTTCGCCTTTTGGGCCTCGTCGAACTTGAACTTTCCGTAATCCATAATCCGACAAACTGGGGGTTGGGCGGTAGGGGCAATCTCCACCAAATCCAGGTCGAGACTTCGCGCCAGCGCCAGGGCTTCTCGAGTCGGTACGACGCCTCTTTGCGTTCCCTCGTTGTCGATCAGGCGGACGGTGTCAACGCGAATGCGGTCATTGACACGGTGGTCTCCAGGCACTGTTGCGATAACTCTCTCCTTGCTCTACGCGACGCCTCGATGGCGTCGCCACGGCAAGCGGGGCGCAAAACTCCTGGGAACCCGGCGCACACGAGTGGCCAGGTGGACGTTGGCGATGCCAACCTCACTTGCTGTGAACTGCCCCACCACGTTAGCAGAAGGTCCCAAGTAGCCCTGTCGGGCTTTTTAGGGCATCCTTACAACCAAATGACAAGAACTCTTATGTACTGTCCGTATCTTTGTCGACCATGACCGCGACCCTCAGCCTTGACGACGAGACCGCACCTACCGCTCGGACCCGGTGGCACCCGAGTGCGGCGGCGCTCGTCGCCCTCGGGGGCTTCATCGTTTTCGCGATACTCGTGCTCACCAAAGCCACCGCCCTGCTCGAACCAGACGACTACGCCTACCGAGCCTCGATCGTGGCGCTCAGCCACGGTCACATCCTGCTCACGAATGCGCAGTACGAGGCGCTGAACCGTCAACTCGCGGCGAGCGGCGGCCAGGGCATTCTCCAGTGGCACCACCTCGCCTCGGGCAAGTGGATCAGCGAGAAGAACCCCGGCTACCCCTTCTTCGCGGTGTTGTTCTACGTGCTTGGTTGGTTACGGGTGACGCCCCTTGTCTACGGTGCCCTCGCGTGCGTCGGGCTCTTTGCCGGAGCCAAGGCGTGGCTCGGCAAATGGGCCGGTACCTACGCGGTATGGCTCTACTGCTTTTCGGGCGCCGCGGTGACCTTCGCGTGGCGTGCCACCATGCCGAGCTTCACCGACGCATCGCTGATCGCCGCAGGTTTCGGCGCACTCCTGTGGGCCATGTTGAGCGAGGACGCCTCAGCTCGACGCCGCCTCGTGACGGGACTCTTGGGTTTGCTCGCTCTCGAAGGAGCCGTCTTCATCCGCTACACCAACGTCATCGAGCTACTCGTCGCACTCGCCGGCGTCCTCGCCTTCGCCAAATCGGTGCAACTGCCGTGGCGCACGATCGGCGTCTGGGTGGGCTCAGTCGTCCTGTTCGCTCTGGGCGTCCTCGCCTTCGACCAGTGGGCCTACGGCCGGGCGACCTCCACTGGCTATTCGCCCGGAGAGATCACCTTTTCGCTCTCGGCCCTCTGGCCGAACTTGAAGGCCATGCCCAAACAGCTCACCACCTCCATGCCGTTTTGGGTCCTCGCCGGCGTCGCGTGCGTGCTCATCGTGATCCGACTCGTCCGGTCGCGCTCGAGTACACCGGTTGACGAACAGCGTCGCGTCGTCGCGCGACGCGACGCGATGGTCGCGCTCGTGCTCGCGGTGGGTTGGCTCGGCTTGTGGTTCTTGTATCTCACCTACACCTGGACCGTCAACCAGGGGGGCGCAGGACACGGCATCGGCCCGGGCGGCGCCCCAGGAGCCGGGCCGGGTGGTGGCGCGACGGTGCACGTGATCCGCTTCTACCTGCCCGCCCTGGGTCTCATCGCACTGCTCGGCGCTTGGTTACTGATCCGAATCGGGCGTATCGTGCCTTGGGTACTCCTCGGCGCGCTCGTGCTCGCGGCGGTGCTGTCATTTCACTCAATGGCGTCGTCGGGCTCCATCGGCGGTGGTCCGAACGGTGGTTTCCCCGGAGGCGGAGCGTTCCATCCGCCCACCGGTTCAACGACACCTTTGAAGTCGCCCAACGGCTTTGACGGACCCGGCGGCGCGGGTGCGCCACCGACGGGCGCTGGCTTCGGGCCAGCACCCTCGTCAAGTTCATCCGCGGGCTAATCGACGACCAGATAATTTGGTGCAATGGACGAGCCAGAGGATCTGAAGGACTCAGAAGAGATCAAGTATTTTCGCGAGACGCCGGTCGAGACGGTCCTGGGCAATCACATCTTCGTGTTGCTCCAGGTCGCCGCCGTGCACTTAGCCGAGACGCCGCCCGACCTGGCCGGAGCCCAACTGGTGATCGACACGATCAGCGCGATGATCAACGCCGGTGGGAACCGCCTGGGCGAGCACGTCGATCTTTACCGCAGCGCCCTCGCCGAAGTCCAGCAGGTGTTCGTACGTGCGGCCTCGCCCCCGAAGGGTACGACGTCAGACGGTGACGCGGAACGTGAAGGTGAGACACAATCCGCCGAGTGAACTCTGCGACGTACGCATCTCCCCATTCATCGCGCCGCTCAGGTCAGCCATGATGCTCATGCCCAGTCCAGAGCCCCCCGACTCGCGGCTGCGCGAAGGGTCGAATCGTCGGAACCTCTCGGCGCGTTGTCCGTACACCGGCAGTCCCGGTCCCCCGTCCTCCACGCGCAGCTGCACGACTTCACCGACGTGGCCCAGGGACACGCGAACCGGGACGCCGTGCGGCGTGTGACGCGCGATGTTGCCTAGGGCATTGTTCATCATTCGCTCGATCAGGTCACGGCGGGCGTTCAGTTGAATACCCGGTTCGATCTCTTCGACCACGGTGCGCGAAGGGTGGTCGTCACGAAATTCACCCACGCTGGCGCCGACGACCTCGCTGAGGTGCACTGTTTCGTCACTCTTGGGTGGTAATTCGCGGATCTCGGCGAGCAGCAAGAGATCACTCACGAGGGCTTCCATGCGCACGATCTCCCTGCGCATGCGCTCGATGGCCCGCGCCAACTGCTCGGGTGAAACGTCGGGGTTCGAGATGAGTTCGCTATAGCCCTTGATCACCGTGAGCGGTGTGCGAAGTTCGTGAGAGGCATCACCGATGAACATCTGCATGGACTCGGCGTGACGCGACTCCACCTCGATCTTCTCTTGCAGCGTGCGCACCATCGTGGCGAGGGCGCGCTGCAGTTCTCGAACGTCGCGACTCCCCCGGTTGGGAGGGACGGTCTCGTAGGTCTGTCCCTCGGCGACGTCAGAAGCGAAACCGATGAGTCCTTCCATCGTCACCAGATCGCGACGCATGAAGATTCGAGCGACCACCACCATGGCGAGCGCCGCGAGCAGTGCCGCCAGGGCGACGCGAAGGATCAATTGCTGACTCGATCGACTGATGCTCTGGGTCGAGGCCGCGACGAGGAGGTAGTCGCCCCCGCCGATGTCGAGTGATCGCACCCGAAATCCTGGCAAGTCGGGCACACTCACGACCGAGGACAACGAGCCTCGCACGTCGGCGAGGGTGGGCGTGAGGCTCAGCGGCGTGTTGGCGCTGATGAGCTGGGTCACGGTCCCGTCGGGGTAGACCACGTCCAACGTCAGGTCGTAATTGTTCTTCTGGTCAACGTTGATCGCGTCGCTGAGCGCTTCGTCCGGGGTGCCGAGGCCGCTCTGCACCACGGCATTCACGGTTTGGTTCAAGTTGTCGTACGCCGAGTGCGTGCTGGAGTTGACGGCGTACCATCCGACGCTCAGGGCCACGACCGTGGTGATGACGATGAGCAGGATCGTCAGGCGCGTAGCCAGCTTCACTACTTCGTGCTTTCGTCGACCAGTTTGAATCCGACGCCGCGCACCGTGGTGACGGGCGCGAAGTCGTCGCGGTGGACCTTTCTACGCAAGTACGACACGTACGTGTCGAGCACTGACGTCTCGGAGTCGAAATCGATGTTCCACACCTCGCGCAATAATTGTTCGCGCGTTACCAGTCTGTTCTTGCGCTCCATCAGCACCTCGAGCAGCCGGAACTCGGTCGCCGAAAGCTCAACCGGTACGGCGTCGAGGAAGACCTCGTGTCGATCAACGTTCATCGAGAGCCGCCCGCACTCGTAACTGAGCTCCTCGTCACCGTCAGGCATGGCGCGGCGCAAGATGGCCTTCACCCGCAGGAGCAACTCCTCGAGGCTGAAGGGCTTTCGCACGTAGTCGTCAGCCCCGTAGCGCAGTCCCTGGGCCACGTCATCGTTTGAATCGCGCGCCGAGAGCAGCAGAACCGGTGTCTGGGTGTCGTGCTCACGAAGTTTCTCCAAGAACTCGAACCCGTTCATGGTCGGCATGTTGACGTCCACGATGCACAGATCGGCCCGATGCCGATGCAACGACTCAAAGGCCTCAATGCCGTTCGCGGCGGTGTCGGTCTCATAACCGGCGATCCTCAAGGCGTCGCACAACAAATCGCGAACTCCCGGTTCGTCGTCGACCACGAGTACCTTGGTCATCGTTCTGCCGCCATGAAGTGAGCGTACCTTTCGCCGAGACGCTCGTGATCGCGAAAGAGTCTTCACAGGTAACCCTGGTAATGCCCACAGCCGTTTCACAACTTTGCTCGATACGCTGGAAGCGTTAGTTCGAAAGGAGGTCCCCATGAAGAAGTCATTTCCTCGTGCGATCGCCTCTCTCAGCGTGTGCGCGGCTCTGATGCTGAGTGCCTCGGCCGCCTCGGGGGCCGGACTCGGACGCTCCCATAACACCACCACGAAGACCACGGCCACGACCACTTCGATTTCGATCACCACCACGACCACCGTGGGTCCGTGGAAGGCCTATCGCCAGGCGCTCGCCGCCTACGTCGTCGCCCGCATGGCTATCGCCCAGACGTTCCAAAAAGCGGTCAACGCAGCGCAGGCTGCCTTTCTCGCCGCGCGCGCTTCAGCGACGACCGGCGCCGAACGCAGCACTGCGCGGGCCGCCTACGCACTGGCCATCGCCCAGGCGGCGGCCGCACGTAGTTCGGCGCTGATCAATCTCGGCAAACCGCCGGTGCGTCCCAACTAGTTCGAGGTACCCCTCGGACGCGTGTCCTCTAAAGAGCGCTGGCGCGTGCCCGCCCGGTACCGTGCGCCACGACGTCGACCACTTCGTCGAAACCCAGATGGCCGACCGCTCTGGTGGCTTGAGCGCGAACGCCGACCTCAATGGTGCGTGACCCGTCTCGAATGTTGACACAATGAAAATAGAGCGCTTCGCCTCGATTGTCACGAAAGACGCCGTCGCCGCGAGCATCGTTAAAGGCCGCGATGACTCCTTCGATCATGTCGTACGCGACAACGGACCTTGACGGAGCACCGAGACCATCTCGAGCGCGGTCTGGGCCGCCTCGCGACCCTTGTTGGACTCGTCGGAGCGCGAGCGATCGAGTGCTTGTTCGACCGTATTGGTAGTGAGCACACCAAAAGCCACGGGCACACCAAGGCTGAGCTGTACGTCTTGCACGCCACGGGCGCACTCGCCCGCGACCACTTCGTAGTGTCCCGTGTCTCCTCGAATTACCGCACCGAGCGTGATCACCGCGTCGACCGGTCGCACTCCACTCGCGAACGCTCGTGCGAGCAGGGGTAGTTCAAAGGCGCCGGGTGCCCAAGCCAGCGCGATGTCACGCCGGTCGACGCCCGCCTCATCGAGTGCGTCCAGAGCCCCGAACAGAAGTCGCGCCGTGATCCCGCCGTTGAAGCGCGAACACGCTATGCCTACTCGCAGACCCCGACCGTCGTGAGCGCCTTCGAGGTACTGACCGACCCTCGCGCGCAAGGTCTCGCCGACGGCGGGATCGAACTCCGTCTCACTCGACGTCGTCATCGAGGCCTCCGAGCAGGTGACCCATCCGTTCGCGTTTGGTGCGCAGGTACTCAATGTTGAACTCAGTGGGACGGCTCTCGAGCGCCACGCGTTCGACGATGTTGAGCCCAAATCCTTCGAGGCCGCCGTATTTGGAGGGATTGTTGGTCATCAGTCGCATGGTCGTCACTCCCAGGTCGACCAGAATCTGCGCACCGATGCCGTACTCGCGCGAGTCGACAGGTAACCCGAGTTCAAGGTTCGCGTCGACGGTGTCGTGTCCATCTTCTTGAAGGGCGTAGGCGCGAATCTTGTGACCGAGTCCGATGCCTCGCCCTTCGTGACCACGCAGGTACACGACGACACCGGTACCTTCAGCGGCGATCTTCGCCAACGCCGTGTGCAATTGAGGCCCGCAGTCGCATCGCAGCGATCCGAGGGCGTCACCGGTCAGACACTCCGAGTGCACTCGCACGAGCACGTTGCGCGCGTTAGTTATATCCCCGTAGACCAGCGCCATGTGTTGTTCACCGTCGAGGACGCTCTCGTAGACGAACGCCTGGAACTGGCCGAACTCGGTGGGTAGTGAGGCTTCGGCGATGCGCTTGACGAGCTTCTCGTGGTGGCGTCGGTAACGGATCAGGTCCGCGATGGTGATGATGGGCAGCGCGTGTCGCCGGGCAAACTCTTCGAGCTCGGGCAGTCGAGCCATACCGGTCTTGTCGGCGGTCACCACTTCGCACAGCACGCCCGAGGGATACTTGCCCGCCAGGCGACACAGGTCCACGGTCGCCTCAGTGTGACCAGCGCGCTTGAGGACACCCCCCGCTCGATAGCGCAGCGGGAAGATGTGCCCGGGTCGATTGAGGTCGTTGGGTCTGGTCGCGGGGTCAATCAGGGCCCGCACGGTCGCCGCTCGATCGCTGGCCGAAATTCCGGTCGAGGTCCCGTGTCGGTAGTCCACGGTGACGGTGAACGCGGTGCGCTGGGCTTCGGTGTTCGCCACGACCATGAGCGGTAAATCGAGCTCGTCGGCCCGCTGGGATTCGAGCGGCACGCAGAACACCCCCGAAGTGTGCTCGAGGAAGAACGCCATGCTCTCGGGCGTGACGTCCTCGGCNNTCGTTCTCGCGATCCTCGTCGTCGACGACCACGACCATGCCACCGCTCTTCAGTTGCGTGATCGCTTCTTCTATCGTTGACAGCGCCATCAGACCTCCACGTCCACCCGTATATCTTCGCCGATTCTCGTGACGTCCACCACCCGTCCCCGCCGAAGCGCGCCAATGGTGGGTGTCGAAAGGGCCTTCAGTGCACCCAAGGTCCCCGAGGCGCCCGCGAAGGCCGGCGCCTGGTACCAGACCACGTGGTTGACCAAGCCCTGTTCGAGGAACTCACTCGCGGTCGTCGGACCCCCTTCGACCAGCAGTTGAAGGACGTCGTGCTCGCCCAATTCGTCCAGCACGAGTCCCAATTCGCCGCTTCGCTCAAGACATGGTCGCACCCGCGCGTCAGCGGAGACCGTGCCCAGCACGACGCGTAGTGGCTCGATGATGATGTCATCGAGTCGCGCGGTGAGCACCGGATCGTCGGCGCGCACCGTGCCCGCACCCACGAGGATGGCCTGGCTCTGCGCGCGAAGTACGTGTGCGTCACGTCGCGCCGGTTCACCGGTGATCCACTGACTCGAACCATCCGACATCGCGACGACCCCGTCGAGAGTGGAGGCAATCTTCAGGACCACGTACGGCCGACCCGTACGTCGGTGCCACAGGTACGCGGCGAGCTGTCGTTGCACCAATGCTTCTTCGATGCCCACTTCGACCTGCACCCCCGAGGCCTTCAATAGTTCCGCGCCCCGGCCCGAGACCCGCGAATCGGGATCGAGCGTGCCGATCACCACGCGTGCGACACCCGCCGCCACGATGGCTTCAACGCATGGTCCGGTCCGACCCACGTGACAGCAGGGCTCGAGGGTCACCACCAAGGTTGCACCACGCGCCAGATCGCCCGCTCGACGCAGCGCTTCGATCTCGGCGTGGGACTCACCGGGAGCGTGGGTGTGGCCTTCGCCCACCACGACACCGTGATCGTTCACGACGAGCGCCCCCACCCACGGGTTCGGTGGCGCGTGCAGCCGCGCCTTCTCGCCGGCTTCAATCGCCAACAGCATGTAGTCGTGGGGTTGCAGTGCCATGATTCAGCGTCGCGCGGCCTCACGAAGCGAGTGGGCCGCTTCGAGGGGCGCGGACGCGCCGAAGATCGCCGAGCCGGCGACCAGCACGTTCGCCCCGGCCTCCACCGCGACGGGGGCCGTACTCACGTCGATGCCGCCGTCGACCTCGATGTCCAACGCGAGCCGTTGCTGGTCCACCTCGCGGCGCGCGCTCACGACCTTGGACATCACGTCACCCATGAAGGTTTGGCCGCCGAAACCTGGGAATACGGTCATCAGCAGCAACAAGTCGATGTCGCCGAGGAACGGTGCGACCTGTTGAAAGGGCGTATCGGGATTGGCCGCCAGTCCGACGCGAAGACCCAGGGCCCGAGCGTCTTCGATGAGCGTCTTGGTGCCGCCCACCTCCACGTGGACGGTGCACCCGTCTGCTCCGGCCTTCTTGAATGCCTCGAGGTAGCGACCGGGTTCGGTCATCATCAGATGACAGTCAAAGAAACGAGTGCTGTAGGGGCGCAGCGAACGCACGACCGGAGGACCGATCGACACGTTGGGCACGAAGTGTCCGTCCATCACGTCCACGTGGAGCCAATCGGTCTCGGCGTCGATCTCGTGCACGCGCGCGGCGAGTTCACCAAAGTCCGCCGCGAGGATCGAGGGAGCAAGGCGAAGGGCGCCGGGTGGTCCTGGATCAATCATTGTCACAAAATCAGCCTAGGGCGTAGGCCTCATCTTCACGACCACGTGAGCGTCGTCGGGTCCAGGCGCGCGCCTAGCCACCACGCGTTCGCGCTCATGGCCCGCGAGCCCTCGACTTGCACCTGTTCGAGTGCGTACGAACCGTCAACGGTGTGCACGAGTACCTCACCGCCCTCGTAGGTGACACTGCCCGCGCGGGCGCGCGACACGGTTTCGTGACCCGCCAGCACCCGGATCCGTCGGTCCCCCAGGAAAAAGAAGGCTCGTCCCAGCCGTACCGTGCGCGCGAGCAGCGCAACCGGCATCGACGCTTGTAGATGAAACGTCTCACTGGTGAGCTTGTGCGCGTACGTCGCCTCGCCCACCTGGGCCACGGGATGCTCGAGCAGATCGCGAGACCCCAGAACCTCGACGAGTACGTTCGCGCCCAGAATCGCGAGTTCACCCGTCAACTGATCCGCGGTCTTGTCGTCGACACTCGTGACGGCGCGCGAGTGCACGGGACCCGTGTCGAGAGTCTCCTCGAGCGTCATGACACAGACGCCGGTCTGCTCGTCACCTGCGAGGATCGCGCGCTGCACCGGGGCGGCACCGCGCCAACGCGGTAGGAGCGAGAAATGAACGTTGAGCATCGGCGTGACGGCGAGCACCGCGGCGGGGATGATTGCACCGTACGCGACGACGATCCCCCGCTCGACGCCCAGACCTTCAAGGCCCTTGAGGGAATGACTCACGGGTAGCCCGAGACCAAGCGCGGCCTGCTTGACCGGACTGGGCGACAGTTCCGAGCCACGGCCTCGTTTGCGGTCGGGTCGAGTGACCACCAGAGCCACCTCGTGGCCGGCGTAGACCAGGGCCTCGAGTGAGGGCACCGCGGCACTCGGCGTACCGAGGAACGCCAGGCGCATCTAACTCTCGAGTAGCAGGTTGAGTCCGTCGGGATCGTTACCGGCGAGAGCGACGTTGCGCGCGCGCAGGATCTTCTTCGCTTCCTTGCGCTGATCCGCGTCGAGACGCTCTATCAGCAACACGCCGTTCAAATGGTCCATCTCGTGCTGGAAGATCCTTCCTTCGAATTCGTCCGCTTCCACGCTTATCTCGTTGCCGTCCAGGTCGAAGCCCACGAGGTGCACAGCGTTCGCTCGCGTGATCTCCCAACTCAGTCCCGGCACCGACAGACAACCTTCGAGGTAGGTCCACTCGCCGTCGGACTCGACGATCGAAGGGTTCACCACCACGATGGGGCCGTCACCCTTGTCGTAGACGAAGAGCCGTTTTTGAACTCCGACCTGGTTGGCCGCGAGGCCCACGCCGGGAGCCTCGTACATGGTCGCGATCATCGTTTCGGCGAGCTGGGCGACGCGCCCGTCGATATTGTCAACCTCGGTGGTGACCTCGTTGAGGNNAACCCCACCACGATACCGCCCGCCGCTTTTGGTCCGGCCCTCGTTGGAGGAATCTCCCCACTGGTACATCTCGCGCGGATCGCGCCGCGCGGATTAACCCCTCGTTCGCCCGACGTGGCCCATCCAATCGAGTTGGCCGACCCACGACAAAAGGACCCCGTCCATCACTGGTCATCCTTCGAGGCGAATCGTCCTCGACGGTGCCCTAGCGAACCGCGACGCGCACTTTCTCGGTGGGTCTTGACACGCCACGCAACGCCGACGTGAGATCCTCCAGCGCGGCGGCGCGCACCTCGAAACCGTCCGAAGTCGCGTGCACCGTCACTGGCGCCTGCAGTTGGGCCACGAAAGAAGTCGCACCAGGACCCGACACGTGCGCCAGTGCGCCGTAGGGCGGCATTCCCAACAACGCCGCGGTCGCGTCGTCCTCGCGCACGATCGCGCTGACGTCGCCGCTCTCGAGCGCGCGCACCACGGGGTCGTTACCGCGTCTCGTCTGGATCACCACCTCGCCGTGACCATCGCGCCGCGCCCCCACGAGACGTCCGGCCTTGCCCACCGCGGTCAGCGCACCTCGACGCGCGGACTCTCGAGGTGCGAGAAGATACTGGTCGAAGTCAACGAAGATCACGACCCCGCAGTGCCGTACCCGCTGCCAGATCGCCTCGGTGCCCACCACCACTCGCGACAGCGGCGAATTGAGGTCACTGGCGGCGGTTATCTCGGACACCGGTTGGGACAGTTGCGCCGCCACGTCGCGAGCGAGGGTCGTCACGCCCACGCGTACCCGCTTCAGATTCGTCGCACCACAGGACCGACAGTAATTGGCCCGCAGTTCGTGTCGGTCCCGGCACGCCAACATCTCGCCCACTTCCTCCTCAGCTCCGGCGCACTCGTCACAGCGTGCGAGTTCGCCACACTTTTGACACGCGAAGAGCTTGCCGGTACCCAGACGCTGTAACACCACCGCGACCGCCACGGGATCGTCACCGCCGAGTGCACGGTGGGCCGCGTCCAGAGCGTCGCGCGACAAGACGCCGTCGCGAGGGTCGCTGTGGCGCCGGTCGACGACGCGCACGCGTGGCCAACCCGCGACCACGTCATCGAGGGTCTGGACGAGCGCATCCTTTACGAGGGTGGGTGACGGTACCATCGAGGTCGCCCACCAAGGCGCGCAGTCACGTCGACAGCGTTCTCGCAAAAGACTGAAGGCGTCCCAGGTCGGGGCGGCCTCGGACTCGAACGCCTCGTCGTCGGCGTCCACCACGACCGCCCCCGCGACTCGGGGCACCGGCGCAAGAGCCACGCCGCGCGAGCCCACGACGACGGGCCAGCCCGCTCGCATCCGGTCCCACTCGTGCTCGCCCGACGCGACCGGCAGTCCGCGCTGCTCGAGGCGACCTCGCAATCGCGTCGCCCAGGACTCGGTCGGCACGAGCACGAGTAGTGAACCCGGACGCTCGCGGGTCTCTTCGTAGGCGCCCAGGATCATTGCCAGCGGGTCGGTCGTGGGCGCGACGTGCCAGACGCCAGCAGCGAAATCGCCCGCGCCCTCGCGCACGCGCGAGTCGAGTGTCGGCGCGTCGGGGGCCACGGGCAACGTCGTCACGAGTCGCTTGGGCGACGTCGAGATCAAGAAGCGCGACAAGGGGCTGTACCAACGCTCACTCGCCCAGGCCAGCAGTTCGAGCATCGAGGGCGGTGGACCGTACCCGAGCCACTTGGTTATCGCTTTGAGTTCGTCACGGGGTTCGACGTCGGCGACGACCCAGGCTCGCACCGAACGATGATTGAAATCGACTCGAACCCGGTCGCCCAGACCGACCTGGGTGCTCGCTGCACTGACGGAGTAGTCAAACGGTCGGTCGACGGCGCCGACCTCGGTGATCACGCGAACCGCGCGCACGGCGGTCACTTACAGCGACAGTTCTCGGCGCAGATCGTCCAGGCGGGGTGTCTGTTCCCAGGTGAAGCCCTGATCGCTTCGCCCGAAGTGACCGTACGCGGCCGTGCGTTGATAGATGGGTCGGCGCAGGTCCAGGTCGCGGATGATCGCGGCGGGCCGCAAGTCGAATATCGCGTCGACGGCCTTGGCAATGGTGGCCCGGTCGACACGCTCGGTGCCGAAGGTGTTGACCAGAACCGAGACGGGACGCGCGACGCCAATCGCGTAGGCGACTTGTACCTCGCACCGCTCCGCCGCTCCCGAGGCCACCACGTGTTTGGCGACCCAGCGTGCGGCGTACGCGGCGGAACGATCGACCTTGGAGGGGTCCTTACCCGAGAAGGCGCCACCGCCATGACGGGCCATGCCCCCGTAGGTGTCGACGATGATCTTGCGGCCCGTGAGCCCGGCGTCCGCGTGGGGCCCACCCAGCACGAACTTTCCCGACGGATTGGCGTAGACGCGCATGGAACTCGTATCCAGGTTCGTCGGCAGCATGGGTCTGATCACGTGTTCGATCAGGTCGTTCTTGATCGTGGTCTGCGAGTCGTAACCGTCTTCGTGCTGGGTCGAGATGAGCACGGTGTCCACGGCAACCGGCCGGTCGCCCTCGTAGGCAATCGTCACCTGGGTCTTGCCGTCGGGNNAGCCGAACATCATTCCCTGGTCACCCGCGCCCAGCGCGTTCAACTCGTCCTCCACCGAACCCGACCGATGCTCGAAGGCCACGTCGACGCCGCTGGCGATGTCCACGCTCTGCTTGTCGAAGGAGACCAGTACCGCACAGTTCTTGCCGTCAAAACCCTTCGCGCCGTCGTCGTAACCAATGTCGAGGATGGTCTTTCGTGCGACCGCCGTCACGTCGACCGATGCGCTCGTAGTGACTTCGCCCGCGATGACGCACAGTCCCGTCGTCAGCAGCGTCTCGCACGCGACCCGGGCCGTCGGGTCCTGGGTAAGAATCGCGTCGAGCACGCCGTCGGAGATCTGATC
>DKEO01000025.1:0-650 GCA_002452255.1 Ferrimicrobium sp. UBA6820 | reverse complement strand
CGCAGTTCCGGAGGACCCTGCACTTTCTTCAGTTTCTCCTTGGAGGCTCTAAGAGTGAAGTCAGCGACCGCGGCGGCCATGATCACTACGTCGACGTCGGACAAGCGCGAGAGGACCTCGTCGTGCATCTCGCTCGCGCTCTCGACCTTGACGACGTCGACGTCGCGCACGACGTCTAGAGCCAGCGCCAGGTTCACCGTCGACACCAAGGTGACCGTCGCGCCGAGACGGCGCGCGACCTCAGCCAGCGCGTAACCCTGTCGGCCCGAGGAACGGTTCGAAATCACGCGCACCGGGTCGATCGCTTCGCGCGTACCGCCCGCGGTGATCAGGATGCGTCGTCCCGTCAGCGGTCCTTCGAAGCCGTGCGCCAGTCGTTTGACCAGATCGGCGATCTCCTGGGGCTCGCGCATGCGACCCGGCCCCACGTCCCCGCCGGCGAGAGCGCCGACGTCGGGCTCGAGCACCAACACGCCTCGGCGGCGCAACGTCGCGAGATTCTCCTGGACCGATGGCTGTTCCCACATCTCGGTGTGCATCGCCGGACACAGCAGCACCGGCGCGCGCGAAGCGAGCAGCGTCGCGGTGAGCAGGTCGTCGGCCAAGCCCGCGGCGTATCTCGCAATGAGGTGCGCGGTCGCGGGGGCGAC
>DKEO01000057.1:0-75252 GCA_002452255.1 Ferrimicrobium sp. UBA6820 | reverse complement strand
AGGCACCATGGACCCCGACGTGCCGCGACCGGATTACACGGTATTCCGCGACCCGCTTCGCGAGCAGGTGACGTCGCCGTCGACCGATGAAGGACTTCGCGAACGAAAGAAGCGGCACACGAGAGCGATGATCTCTGGCACGGCGACCATGATGTTCATCCAGCGGGGCTTTGACAACGTGAAGATCACCGAGGTCGCCGCAGCCTGCGGCGTCTCGGAAAAGACCATCTACNNCGTCACCGTTACCGAGGTGGCGGCGGGCGCCGGCGTCTCCGAGAAGACGGTCTACAACTACTTCCCCACCAAGGAAGCCCTGGTCCTTGACTGGGAGGAGGAACTCACCGAGACCATCGAACGAGAACTCGGCGCGGGCGCGACCCGCAGTTCGCCCGTCGAGGCGATGAAGGAGATCATCAGTACCCAAGCGCGCGATCTCGTGTTGTCCTTGAAGGGGAACAAGCAAACCGACGTGGCGATGGTACGAAGTTTCACCCACATGGTGAACGTCACACCGTCACTACGCGCGAGGCAGTTCGACCTGACCGAGAGGCTCGCCCAGGTGGCCGCACGCGTCATGGCCGAACGCGCCGGAATGGATCCCGAGGACCCGGAACCCCAGATCGCCGCCGACGCCCTGTTGGGACTTTGGCGGACCTACTACCGAGCCGTCGTGAAGTACGCCTCGACTGACGTGACGCCCGATGAATTCGAGCGACTTGTGCTCGCCGAGGTCGAGCGTGCCGGACGCTTGATCGACACGGGTCTGTGGTCCTTTGCAATGACCGTCCAAGGTACCGACTCACGTGACCAGCTACGTATCGCCGCCGACACCTCCAACGAAGCCCGCAAACAGGTGATCCGAGCCCTGAAGGAGGCCAAGGCCGCGTGGCTCCAAGTGAAGGCCGACGTGTCCACGCACGCCGGCGACGCGCACCGACGCACCGACGGGTCCGAGGCCAAAGAAGCGGCCCGGCGAGGTGCTCAAGAGATTCGCGCCCAGAGCCAACACTTACGACGTGAGGTACGCAAAGTGAAACAGGAATTGCGCGACGAGATACGCCAACAGGTCAAGGAGACGAAGCGAGCCGTGCGCGACAAGTAGTCAGTATCTATATCGATTCGAGGTGAAACGTGAACATCCGACGCGCGTGGATGCGCATCACGACATTCGCCTCGAGGAATTGGTACCAGTCTTCTCCGTACGTTGGCGTATAGATGTTCAGAATGGTCTCGCGAAGTTGAGCGTGCTCTGGCGCGGTGATGTCGAGAATCTCGGCGACGCCGTGCACGGTGACCGCGAACTCCTCGCTGGGTAGGTGGGTCGCACTCACAAAGGGCCGCGCGCGGATGTGGCGCACCCGCAACGAATCGGGTGAGGAACTGCAATGGAACGCACCTCGAAAGAAGATGCCGTCGACAGGTCCCACGAATGGACGCCCGTCACCACTCACCGTTGCCAAGGCCAACAGGCGCATGCCCACCAAGCGATCACACGTGGCGCGCGCGCTCAGACGGCGCTCGGCCGCAATCACTTCACGCAGGTGACTACCTGCTCGTTCGTCGCTCTCGTCCAAAAGCCGCTGTAACTGGGCAATATCCTCGTCGGTCTCGTGCACCCGTCCACTCCACCAGAGCCAGGGCTCAGGGTCAAGAGGCGCCCAGAAGTCACGCGAAACGGTGCGGGCTACGCCACTTCGCGCAACCCACACCGTCGTATCGGCGTGCCTCGGACCGACTTTCACCGTGTGCCGACTACACCCTCTTAATCGGCACCCGGTGGCCTTCTTCCATTACGGATGCTGCAGGCATCGCAACCCGGACTTCAAGAACACCGTCCTTGTAGGTCGCCGAAATCATTGACTCGTCGACACCCTTGGGCATCGAAACGCTTCTGGTCATTGATCCGTAACGGAATTCGCTGTGGTGCACGTGACGCGCACTCTTCTCGTGTGACTCGGACTTCTGTGCCGTAATCACCAGTTGGTCATCGACCACTTCGACCTGAACTTCCTTTTCGGGGTCCACTCCGGGCAGTTCGGCACGAATCACCATGACGTTGTCCTCGTGGCATTCTTCAATCTTGAAAGGCCGACGCCACTCGACGTCACGAAACATGTCGTCAAAACGCGGCCACGCGGGCCAGTTCAGATTGTTCAAAAAGGGAACGTCAAGTTCCTGCAGTTGACTCTTGGAAACCATCATGCAGCCTCCTTCGGAGCAGCCGCGGCTCAGTGTGCGCCAACGACAGCGCTCCTAATTCT
Source organism: Ferrimicrobium sp. UBA6820 (assembly GCA_002452255.1). Classification (GTDB taxonomy): domain Bacteria; phylum Actinomycetota; class Acidimicrobiia; order Acidimicrobiales; family RAAP-2; genus RAAP-2. The sequence goes on along the minus strand of DKEO01000057.1, from coordinate 72,991 downwards.
CAGAGTAGATATCATCGCGCCGGCGCGCTAGGGCCGAACGTCACAAAACTAACAACTAGGCCCCAAAGCGTCGGTCGCGACGCGTGAAGTCACGTAGCGCACGCAAAAGGTCGACCTTGCGAAAGGCTGGCCAATACGGGTCGACGAAGGCGAACTCGGCGAACGCTGACTGCCACAGAAGAAAACCCGAAAGTCGCGATTCACCACTCGTGCGAATGACGAGATCGGTGTCGGGCAGGTCGGCCGCGTAGAGGTTGCCCGCGAGACCCTTCGCGTCGATTGATTCAGCCAGGTTCTCGGGCGCCACACCCTCGGCGAGCAAATCGGTCACCAGCGAGCGGCACGCGTCCACCACTTCTTGACGTCCCCCGTAACAAAGGGCGATATTGATGCTCATCGGTGCCTTGCCCAACTGGGCGACCTGTTCGACGGCCTGCTTGGCCGCGAGGACCAGCGTCGGGGGCAACAAGTCCAGACTGCCACTAACCGTGAGCGTGAAGTGGAGTCGCTCGGCAAGTTTCGGCATCCGATTGAACAGCTCGGTGAGCACCTCGAAGTACGGATCCAATTCGGCCGCGGGTCGGCGCAAGTTCTCGGTCGACAGCACCCAGGCGGTCACCGCTCCGATCTTCAGGTCCGCACACCACCCGATCAGTTCTTCGAGCTTGGCCATTCCCGCTTCGTAACTAGCCCGGTACTCACCGTCGGTCGCCTCGCGAGCGAAACGACGATGTCCGTCGAGGATGACCCCGACGTGCTGGGGCAGCCGATCCGCGGGAAGCGAACTTTCCAAACGGTGCTCGTAGTAGCGATACAGGGTGCGTCGAAGGGCCATTGACCTCTCCATCGTGTGAAATCGTGACGTCAGTGAGATGTTAGTTCGCGATTCTAAGAATCACGGCCGCTCGCCCTACAGATCCGCGAGCCCGAAATCGAGGCTGGGGATGTCAGTTCCCCCGTCGATTTCGAGCACCTTGCCGGTGAGGAACGCCCCGGCCGGCGAGGCCAGGTACAGCACCCCGGCGGCGATCTCCTCGGGATCGGCAATACGGTGCAGCGGCGTGAGGTCCTCCATCATCGACTTGAGTTCAGGCGTCGACGTCACGATCTCCAGCGCCGACGTCGCGGTCGAACCGGCGGCGATGGCGTTCACGCGAATGCGAGGCGCGAGGTCCTTCGAAACCAATCGGGTGTAGTGCGAGAGCGCCGCCTTGGTCGCGCCGTAGGCACTGTAACCACGCCCCGCGACTCGGCCCATCACCGAAGAGATATTCACGATCGAACCGCCGCCGTTCTCGAGCATCAGTGGCACCGCGGCGAGATTGAGCGCGTGCGCCGTGGTCACGTTGAAGTGAAACGCCTCTTCGAGATACTCGGGGCTCGTGTCCAAAAACGGCAGAGGAATCGCACCGCCGAGGTTGTTCACCACCACGTCCAAGCGTCCAAACTCCTCGCGCGCGCGTATCACGAGCGAACGCAACACGTCCAGGTCCGCGAGGTCACCCGCGACGGTGACTGCTCGTTGACCGGTGCGCGCGACCTTGGCCGCGACCTCGTCGAGGTCAGACTGCGTGCGTGAGGCGATGACGACATTTGCTCCGCACTCGGCGAGCGCGAGTGCGCTCGCGGCGCCAATGCCGCGTCCAGCGCCGGTGAGAACGGCGACCTTGCCTTCGAGGTTGAAGAGGTCAAGAATCATGGAATCTCCTTGGTTAGTGGTGTGAAGCGGTCGACGGTGAGCAGGTACGCGCTCGTCCGATTCCTCTGGTTTTCGGGCCTATCGATGTCGACTTACGCGCGCCACTCGGGGCTACGCACGTGCACTGCTTCGGTGAGCGCCAAACGAACGCCGTCGGCGTCAAAGTCACGCCCGTAGACGGGGCTACCGGGCTCTTGACGCCACGAATCGTCGAGCCCTCCCGCATCGACCGGGTCAAAACCGAGTTGGTTCACCAGGTCCATGACGACGCGCTTGGCGCGCCCGTCGTCGCCCGCGACCGGCAGCGCGATACGATGCGGCGCTCCTTCGGGCTTGCCGTGCGAGAGCAGGTGCAGCGCCTGGATACCGTTGAACGCCTTGACCACGGGAAAACCAATCTGGTTGGCGACCCAACGACTCTCGGTCATGCCGTCCTCAATCTCGGCTATTCGGCCGTCGCGCTGCTGGGGGTAGTAGTTACCGGTGTCGATCACCACGACGTCCTTGGCGGCCCCGTCGAGAAAACCAACCGGCAGATTCGGTACCTTGTTCTCCGGGATCGTGACCACGACGACGTCGGCGTCCAGCGCGGCCTGCTCGACGCTCACCGCGGTCGCACCCGTCTCCAGAGCGAGCTCGCGTAACGTCTCGGGCCCGCGCGAGTTGGCGACCGCGACGTGGTGACCGAGTTGGCTGAAGCGGCGGGTCAGCGTTCCACCGATATTGCCCGCACCAATAATGCCTATTTTCATGATGAACCCTTCTCCACGCGAGGACACTCGAGGGCGTGGCGCACCGAGAGGTGCTCTCGCACCTTAGCGGAAGCGCCGCGAGGCTTCGAAACGACGAAGGACTCGACGAAGGACGTGTCCGTATGATGCACGGATTGCCGTCACACGCATGTCATCAGATGACTCGACAAAATCGTGCACTCGCGCCCGCGATACACGTACGGTACTACCGCGACATTCTCCAGTCGCCGACCAAACTCTTCTCCTATGATGGCACCAGCACGGGGGGTGCTGAGTGCACGAAAACATGCGTCACGACTTGGTGCGAGTGTTCGCTCCGGCGAACAACGAGAGCTATGTCAAGCATGACGCCGCGCCCGAACTGACTCGACCTCGACGTAGAGCCCCCGAAACGACATGATCGACGACGCACCCGCCCGCGACGTCGCCGCAACGTCCGATCACGGCGTCTCACTGCGCGGCGTCACCAAACGTTTCGCGTCGCACGTCGCGGTCAACGACGTCGACCTCGACGTGCATCGTGGCGAGTTCTTCACGATGCTCGGACCTTCGGGTTCGGGCAAGACCACACTGTTGCGCCTCATCGCCGGATTCGAGGTACCCGACGGCGGCAGCATCGCCCTTAACGGTCAGGACGTCACTGGTCGCCCGCCCTACCAGCGAAACGTCAACACGGTGTTCCAGGATTACGCCCTGTTTCCCCACTTCAGCGTCGAGGACAACGTCGGCTACGGGCTACGGGTAAGTAAGGTGCCGCGGGCCGAACGCGCCACTCGGGTCGACACCGTGCTCACGATGGTTCGAATGAGCGAGTTCGCCAAGCGCAAGCCCGCTCAACTCTCGGGCGGCCAACGCCAACGCGTCGCCCTCGCGCGCGCGATTGTCAACGAGCCCGAAGTCCTCTTGCTCGATGAGCCACTANNAGTGCTGTTGCTGGACGAGCCCTTCGGCGCCCTGGACGCCAAGGTGCGCAAGGAACTGCGCGCCGATCTGCGCCGCATCCATGACCATGCCGGTGTGACCACCGTGTTTGTCACCCACGACCAGGAAGAAGCACTGACGATGAGCGATCGCCTCGCGGTGTTTCGCGACGGGCGCATCGAACAAGTGGGTCATCCCACCGAGGTCTACGAACAGCCCGCCACCGAATTCGTCGCCTCTTTCGTCGGCACTTCCAACGTGGTAGCGACGAAGAACGGTCGAGCCGTGTTACGTCCGGAGAAGATCGAGTTGACCAGCGGTGCGCTGCCCAACGGCCGCCTCGGCGCGAAGGGGCGAATCGTGGACGTCGCCTATCTCGGCATGATCACCCGCTTCACCGTCGAACTGAGTGACGGAAGCACCATGACCGCGGTGCGACAGAACCGTTCGGCGGGCGCACGCAACGCGGGCGACGACTTACCAGCCGACAGTGAGGTCACACTTTCCTGGGACCTCGCCGACGCTTTCCCCCTAGCAGGACCGTCCGATACTGAGAATCAGTCCGGACCTTTGACAAAGGAGCAACATGACTAAGACCAGATGGCTGAAGTGGTTCAGCGCAGGAGCGACAACGCTGCTACTCAGCGTTTTCGTCATGCCGATCGCTCTCGGCGGCTCGGCTGGCGCGGCGTTGGGCACTCCGCCCACCCAGAGCATGAAAACACCAAGCTCGATAGGTAAGGGCGAAGGCGCACTCAACATCATCGCCTGGGAGGGCTACACCCAGCCCCAGTGGGTGAAGCCGTTCGAATCGACGACGGGCTGTCAGGTGAACGTGAAGTACGCCGGCTCATCGAGTGAGATGGTGTCGCTCATGGCCAATGGTGGTGGACACCAATGGGACCTCGTGTCGGCCTCGGGCGACGCCGACCTGCGTCTCATCTACGGCGGTGACGTCAAGCCGATCAACATCAAACTCATCCCGTCGTGGAGCGAATTCCAACCCTTCTTGAAGTCGCCGTCGTTCAACACGATCAACGGTTACCACTACGGCGTGAGCTTCGAGTTCGGTCCGAACGTCCTGCTCTACTCGACCAAGACTTTTAAGACGCCGCCCGCCTCGTGGTCGGTGCTGTACAACTCTGCGTACAAGGGTCGGATCACCATTCCTGACAACCCGATCCAGATCGCCGACGCGGCGCTCTACCTCGAGACGGCCAAGCCGAGTCTCGGTATCACCGACCCGTACGAATTGACCCAGACCCAGTTCAACGCCTCGGTCAACCTCTTGAAGACCGAGCACCCGCTCGTCAAGAAGTACTGGGACCTCGCCAGCCAGGAGATCTCCTTGTTCCAGAACGGCGAAGCAGTCGTGGGCGCGGCGTGGCCCTACCAGACCTCGACGCTCCAGGCGGCCAAGGCTCCCGTCGCCGACACCATCCCCAAGCAAGGGGCGACCGGTTGGGCTGACACCTGGATGCTCGCCGCCAACGCGCCACACCCGAACTGCGCCTACAAGTGGATGGCCTACATGTCCACGCCCAAGATCCAGGCCGAAGACGCCATCTCCTACGGCGAGACGCCGGCCAACACCTTGGCGTGCCCACTCATGAACAAATTGCAGGCGGGCGGTTGCGCCGCGTATCACGCGAACGAGCCCGAGTCGTACTTCTCGACGATCAAGTTCTGGAAGACGCCGCTGTCGACGTGTGATAACGGGCAGAACGATTGTGTGGCCTTCACGCAGTGGCAGCAGGCCTGGACGCAGATCACTGGCTAGACCCACGTGAGCGTTCGCGAAGGGACCCGCCAACGACTGGGGGCGGCGCTGTGGCGCCGCCCCTGGTTACGTGGCGCCCTCATCCTTTCGCCACCTCTGCTGTGGTTCCTCGTGATCTACCTGGCGTCACTCGTCGCTCTGCTGGTCACCGCATTCTTCAGCACGAATTCGCTCACCGGCAACATCATCTACCAGTGGACCTGGTCGAACTTCTCCCAGATCTTCACCCAATCCGTGTACCACACGATCATCGTGCGAACCCTACTGATGGCGATTGCGGTCACCCTCACGGACGCCGTCATCGCCTTGCCCTTCGCCTTTTTCATCGCGAAGATCGCGTCGCGTCGTACTCGCCAGGTGTTCCTCGCCCTGGTTCTCCTGCCCCTGTGGGCGAGCTACCTCGCTCGGGTCTACGCGTGGATCAACATCCTCTCGAACCACGGCGTGCTGCCTAGCTTCGAGTCGCACCTGGGACTGCCCGTCACCAACCTCGCGTACACGAACGTGGCGATGTGGATCGTCTTCTCCTACCTCTGGCTGCCGTTCATGATCGTTCCCATCTACGGCGCCTTCGAGCGGGTTCCCGACTCGTTGCTGGAAGCTTCGGCGGACCTGGGCGCGGGCAGTTGGTTCACCTTTCGCCGGGTCCTGATGCCGATGATCCTGCCCGGCGTGGTGGCGGGTTCGATCTTCACGTTCTCGCTGACCCTCGGCGACTTCATCACGCCTTTGTTGATTGGTGGTTCGAGTTCGAACTTCATCGGTAACGCGATTTACGACAGCGCGATCAACGGCGGGGACCTGCCCTTCGCCGCCGCCCTCGCCTTCGTCTCGATCGCCATCATGGCCGTCTACCTGCTGCTCGCGCGCCTCGCGGGGGCCTTCGAGGCACTATGAGGTTCTCGCGATTCGTCCGTGGCGTCTTCGCCTCCTTCGCCATGCTGGTGGTGCTCTTCCTCCTAGGGCCGCTGGCGGTGATCGTCGTCTTCGCCTTCGATAAGTCCAATGTCCAGTCTTTGCCGATCCGCCACTGGACCACCCACTGGTTCAGCGTGGCCTTTCACGACCCCGCCGTTCGAAGCGCTCTATGGCTGAGCATCAAGGCGGGCCTCGCCGCGACCATCATCGCCCTCGTCCTCGGGACTCTCGTCGCCTTTGGCATCCACCGGTTCCGATTCTTCGGTCGCGACACGGTGTCGCTGATGCTCGTGCTACCCATCGCCCTGCCGGGAATCGTGACTGGTCTCGCGCTTCAGTCCGCCTTCAACATCTCACACATCGAGCTGTCGATCTACACGATCATTGTCGGACACGCCACATTCTGCATGGTCGTGGTCTTCAACAACGTCGTCGCGCGACTACGCCGCACCTCCACCTCACTACTTGAGGCGTCTTCTGATCTAGGCGCACGCCCGGTCCAGACCTTTCGACTCGTGACCTTGCCGATGCTGTCGACCGCGATCATCGCCGGGACTCTGCTCGCCTTCGCGCTGAGCTTCGATGAGGTGATCGTGACCACCTTCACGGCCGGCGCCCAGAACACCCTTCCCCTATGGATCTTCGGCGCGATCCTGCGTGGCCAGCAATTGCCCGAGGTGAACGCCGTGGTCGTCGGAGTGCTGTTGCTCACCGCCATTCCGGTCGCCTACGCCGCCAAGATCGCGAGCGGCGACTCGGCCGAAGTCCTCGGACGATCCACGAAGCCGTAGACCATTCGTCGCGGGACAAGCGCTCGAGTTAGTACGAGGCGACGGTGATGATCACCTTGCCGCGAGGTTCGCCCGGGGCGCTCGAGCGCAGAGCCTTGATCGCGTCGGAGGCCTACTCGAGTCCGTAACGGTGCGTGATCAAGAAGGAAGGGCGCAGTTCGCGCGCGTTTACGCGCCGCACGACCTCGGTGAAGGCCTCACTCGTGTAAGAGAAGCCCCCCTGGAGGATGATGTCATCATTCACCAGGTCGTCGGGAGCGACGTCGAGGGCGTCATCCAACTCGTGGGAGGTCCCCCAGTTGACGACACACACGTGATGGCCCAACTCTTCGACGTCGACACCGAGGTCTTCAATGGTTCCCACGCGGCGACGCTGCACGTCGAGTGCTTTGGACCACTAGCACTCATTGTGCGCTACCGCGACGCGCACGACCTGCGCGTGGCGCTCGATGGCCTGCAACCCGCCCTAACCTTCAGCGTCTTCAGCGCAGCGAATGACGACGACGCGACGTGGCTGTTCGAACTCGCGAAAGATAAGGCGGGACGCGTGCCCGCTAATCAATATCCGATGGGCGTCGGGGTGAGTTGGTCGATGCAACACGGCGGACCATGGCCCTCTACGACCAACTCGGCGGCGACCTCGGTGGGAGCGGGCGCCATCGACCGGTGGCTTCGGCCCGTAACCTATCAGGCAGTGCCCGCTGAACTCTTGCCCGCAACGCTGCGTGACGACAACCCGCGCGGTATTCTTCAGCGCGTGGACGGCGTCCAGCGCTGAGACAATGCGAGACCTACATCTGCATGTTCATCGCGGACGTGTGAAAATGTAAGCCTTTGGGCGCCGCGACCACTCGGGCCTCAATGGTCAGGGATCGCGCGCTCTGGAAATCACTCCACTTGACGACGAGACGAACGGTGGAACCCTTCACCAACGCCGAATGCAGTTCGCTGAGCATGGCACCCTGGTACCTGAGCGCCAACTTCTGGACGTGGCCGGGTTGAACCAAGATATTCGTCAACCACGCCATCGCGTGGTCGCCCTGACGCATGTTCTGGTCGAAGTACATCATCGACATGCCCGACACCGGCGACGACACTGAAGTGAGTGAGATGGGCCCCTTCGAATTGTTGGTGATGGAGAGCATCACGGCCGACTCCCCGTTGGCGGGTGCGGCCGTTACCGTCGCGTGCGACACGACGACCTTGCCCGTGGGCGCCGCGCTGACCGGTCTGGTGACGAATCCTGACCCCACGGCGAGCGCCGCCAAGGCGACCGCGACCGGAAATCTCCTCATGGCTGGACTTTACTGGCGGAAGCTCAGATCACACGAATCGCCACGTCGCCCGGGTCAGGCCAAGAAGGGTGCCCGTCTTGCGAACGGGGTGCCCAGACATCGTACTGACAAGTCAGGAATTGTCCCGATTGACCAAGTAGCGTTCAGGTCACGTGGCTCGAGCCACCAACCAAAGGAGAACGCGCCATGAAATTGACCGCTCGCACGCACGGCACCCGCAGGATCACTCGCTTCGTCGGGACCAGGGCCATGCTGGTCGGTCTGGTGTCTTCGTGTGCGCTGTTGGTGCCGTCGCTCGCCCAGGCGTCATCATCGGCCACGACCTCCGTCCCAGGACTTCACGACGCGCAAAGCGCGAGGACGTCGTCAATCTGCAGCAAGGTGAGCGCGGCGGCCATCTCTTCGATCATTGGCTACAAGGTTCCGGCAGGCGTAGGCTCCACTTTCAACGTCAAGCCCACGAAGGAGAACTTCGGCGTCTCGGGAATCGATACGTCCTGCACCTACGGGGCTGAGACCAGCATGGCCACGCTGTTGAAGTCCGTCACGCTCACGTACGAGACGATCTCCAAGCCGCTTACCGCGGCCGAGATGCAGGAATCACTCGCCAAGACCAGCGCACTCGCCCACTTCAAGTTCAGCAGTTACAGCGGCCTGGGCGTGCAAGCCTTCTACTTCAGCCTGAGCGAGGACGGCATCACCGGTCAGGGCATCACGGGCGTGAAGAACCCCACGACGTACTTCGGCGCCAGCGTGGAGTCCAAGACCGTGTCCAAGGGAACGATCGCCGCACTGGCCAAGCTCGCCGAGAATCTCTAGCACAGGAACCCGTCCGGGCCCCTCAGAACAGCCTTCATTTCTCAAGAAGCGAGTCTGACAAATAGACCTCTGACCCTATTAACTCTCGTAGGTGCCTCAGCAGTCATCTGTTACATTGCGAGCGTGTCGGTCGTCACGACGAAACGTCTTCGTTTCGCATGGTTGCGTCACCCGCACGATCGAGACGTCGACGAGGAGAAGTCATGACCAAGGCCAGTCCAAGTGCCTCTTATTCGGTGACGATGCGGGTCGCCGTCACAAACCCCTCGCTCATTGGAACGGTAGCGTCTGCAGTGAGTGATGCCGGAGGTGCGGTGACGGCCCTGGATGTCGTCGAGCCCAACGCGAAACACATGATCGTCGACATCACGTGCAACGCCGTCGACGACGGACACGCGGAACTCCTGAAGGCCGCTGTCGACGGAATCGAAGGCGCGAGCGTCCAGGCCATCAGCGACCGAACCTTTCTACTTCACCTCGGGGGTGTCATCTCGGTTGAGCCGAAGGTGTCACTGAAGACGCGTGACGACCTTTCCATGGCCTACACGCCGGGCGTCGCACGCATCTCGACGGCAATTGCCAAGGATCCGTCGTTGGCGAGGAACCTCACCATCAAGCGAAATAGTGTCGCCGTCGTGACCGACGGTTCGGCGGTGCTCGGTCTGGGCAACATCGGACCAGAGGCCGCGTTGCCGGTGATGGAAGGTAAGGCGCTGTTATTCAAACGTTTCGGAGGCATCGATGCCTGGCCCGTGTGCCTGGCCACCCAAGACGTCGATGAGATTGTGCGCATCGTCGAGTGCATTGCCCCGGTCTATGGCGGTATCAACCTAGAGGACATCTCGGCGCCCCGTTGCTTCGAAATCGAGTCGCGACTGCGTGATCTCTTGGACATTCCGGTCTTTCACGATGATCAGCACGGCACGTCAACGGTGGTCTACGCCGCGCTACTGAACGCCCTGCGAGTGGTGTCCAAGCGCCTGGCGGACATTCGCGTCGTCGTACTCGGCGTGGGCGCCGCCGGAATGGCGATCAGCAAACTCCTCCTCGCCGAAGGGGTCGGCGACATCGTCGGGGTGAACCGTAACGGGATCCTGTCACCCAGTGACACTCGTCTCGACGGCGCGCGCCAATGGTTGGCCGCCAATACCAACGCTGAGAAGCGCTCCGGAACGGTGGCGGACGCAATAGCGGGCGCCGACGTCCTGATCGGTGTCTCGGGCTCGAACCTCGTCACCGAAGAACACCTGAAACTCATGGCGAAGGACGCCATCGTCTTCGCCCTCTCCAATCCTGATCCCGAGATTGAGCTTTCGCTCGCTCGTCGCTACGCGGCGATTGTGGCGTCCGGGCGCAGCGACGAGCCGAACCAGATAAACAACGTCCTCGCCTTTCCCGGCATTTTCCGTGGACTGCTGGACGTCGGTGCACGCCGGGTCACCGAAGAAGTCGAGATTGCCGCGGGTCGGGCCATCGCGGCCATGGTCAAGGATGACGAACTCTCACCTGATTACATCGTGCCGACGGTCTTTAACCCAAACGTCGTCACCACCGTGGCGGCCGCCGTCGAGAGTGTTCTTCGCACTGCGTAGTGGTTCCTGGCGCGCTGCGCAGTGGTAACTCGATCGGCTCGGGATAGTCCTCGCGACAATTATTTCGGACTTCCACAGCGCACCGGCTCGAGACGCGCGAGTCTTGGAAGCGTTTCAGTTCTCGACGGACTCACCTAGGTAGACCGCGCGAACGCGCGGGTCAACCAGGAGATTGGCGGCGGTGTCGCCGAAGACGATGCGGCCGTTCTCCATCACGTAACCACGATCAGCGAGGCGAAGCGCCTGCTGCGCGTTCTGTTCGACAACGAAGACGGTCGTGCCCTGGTCGCGGATCTGACTGATGATGTTGAAGATCTGCTGGATGATCTTGGGAGCGAGTCCCATGGAAGGTTCATCGAGTAGGAGTAAGCGGGGCTTGGACATCAAGGCGCGTCCAATGGCGAGCATCTGCTGTTCGCCGCCCGAAAGGTTCGCGCCCGGTTGCTTGCGGCGTTCCTTTAGAATGGGAAACATCTCGTAGACCTCGTCGATGTCCGCCGCGAGCGATCCATGGCGTCGAAAGCCCCCCATTTCGAGGTTCTCCTCGACCGTCATACGTCCAAAGATCCGACGACCTTCGGGCACGTGGCTAACCCCGAAAGACGAGAACTCGTGCGCCTTCACGTTGGTCACGTCGCGACCCTCATAGACGATCGTGCCACTCGAGGGCGCGTGCAACCCCGATACCATTCGCAGCGTCGTCGATTTGCCCGCCCCATTGGCTCCCAGCAAGGTCACGATCTCGCCTTGCTCGATATTAAAGGAGATGCCGTGAAGAGCCTCGATGACCCCGTAACGTACGACAGCGTCGGTGACCTTCAGCATCAGGCGCTCGTCTCCTCGGTCGAACTACCGAGGTAGGCGTCGATGACCGCGGGATTCGCCCGTATCTCCTCGGGAGTACCTTCGGCGATCATCGAACCGAAGTTGAGTACGTAGATCCGTTCGGCCAGAGCCATCACGAGTTTCATGTCGTGTTCGATCAACAGCACGCTGACGTCACGCTCGTCGCGGACCCGGCGGATGAGCGTCGTCAGTTCCAACTTCTCCGAGGGGTTCGTGCCGGCCGCCGGTTCGTCGAGCAGGATCACTTCTGGATCGGTCGCGAGCGCTCGGGCGATCTCCAGGCGGCGCCGCGCGCCGTAGGAGAGTTGGGAGGCGACGGTATTGGACTCGCTGAGCAACCCGACGAAGCGCAGCATCGAGGCGGCCACTTGGTCCGAGGCGTGTTCTCCCCGGCGCGTGCGTGGGCCCTTGACGAGCGCGCCCGCGACGCCGATGCCGCGGTGGTCCTCGGCGCCGATCTTCACGTTCTCAAAGACGGTGAGTGCGCTGAACAGACGAGACGCTTGGAAAGTCCGCGAAACGCCAGCCTGGGCGATCCGGTGGGTCTTCTTGCCGATCACGCTGAGCGGCGGTGCCTTGCTCGACGCGAAGGTGATGCTGCCCTCCTGGGGCTGGTACACCCCGGTGATCGAGTTGAACAGCGACGTCTTTCCCGCACCGTTGGGACCAATCACCGCGAGAATCTCACCGCGACGCATCGCCAGCGACACGTCGCGCAGCGAGACCACGCCCCCGAATCGCAGCGTCACTTGTTGCACGTCGATCAAGAGATCTTCGCTCACGGCTCGTCTCCAGTGAGGACTTCGTCGAGGTGGCCCTCGTGGTCAACCTCGAAGCTCTGTATTTCGCGTTGTCGTCGACGCGAAGGCAAGATGCCGGCGGGACGGAAGATCATCATAATGATCAACAACGCGCCGATGTACATATACAGGTCGTTGAGCTGATAACCCCAGGGCTGGTAATTGTCGAGATAGCTGGTAACGAACTGCACGATGATGGCGCCAATGGCGACACCCCAGATCGAACCCATCCCTCCAAAGATCACGAGGATCAGCACGTTCACCGACACCTGGTACTGGAAGAGCGTCGGATTGATGTTGCCGATCAGTCCCGCGGTCAGCACGCCGCCGAAACCGCCGCTCGCCGCTCCCACCGCGAAGGCCATGACCTTGTACTTGAGGGGGTTGATACCGATGGACTCGGCCGCGACCTCGTCCTCGCGAATCGCGACCCAGGCTCTGCCCACTCGCGAATATTCAAGTGCCGTGAAGGCGATGAGGAAGATTACGACGAAGAGGAAGCAGAGGTAATAATAGGGCGTCGGACTTATCCCCCAGGTGTAATGGACCGGACCGACATGCACCGCGAACTTGGGCACCGTGAGCGAACCTTCACCACCTCCCGTCAGCCCACTCTGGGTCCCTACGAAGTCGTCGATGATCAGCGCGAAGCCCAGGGTGACGATGGCGAGGTAGTCACCGCGCAGCCGCAAGGTCGGTATGCCGAGGATGATGCCGAAAACCATGGCGAGGCCCACGCCGATGGGTATGCACCAGAGTGTGGGAATCGGATGGTTGAAGGGCGCCGGCGTCGGCAGCACGCCCGTGAACCAGGCCGTCGCGTACGCGCCGATGGCGTAGAAGGCGGCGAAACCGAGGTCGAGGAGCCCCGCGAAGCCCACCACGACGTTAAGGCCCAGGGCCAGCAGGATCCATACGCCGATCTGTTCGACGATGAGGTACATCCAGAACTGCTGGTGAACGACCTTGGGGATGAAGATCGTCACGATGACGACGAGACCGATCAGCACCCAACGATTCGTCCGTCGCTGCATCACCTGGGTCGGGATCGCCATCACGGGCTCCAGGCGCCGGCGGATTGTCAGCGAGTGGCGTTGATAGGAGGTGGAAACCAACCAGGCGATGATGCCCAGGGTCAAGAAGAGGAACCAGCGTTGAGTACGAAAGAGGCCGAAGTAGGAGACACGCTCTAAGAACGAACCGTGAAGTCCCGTATAGGCGGGCACACCGTAGCCACCCGGCGCACCGGTCATCAAGGTCACGACGCCGGCCAAGAGCAGCGCGGCCAAGAGCCGCTTCAGTGAGGATCGTGAGAGTAGGTTCATGCCGTCCTGCCTGACTTCTCGCCAAGGATGCCCGTGGGGCGCACGATCAAGACGAGCACCAGAATTATGAAGGTGTAGATCTCAGTCCAGGAGATATTGCCCTCGAACGCGAACGGTACCGAAAAACTGCCGAAGAGTCCGATGAGCAGACCTCCCAGTGCCGCGCCGCGAAGATTGCCGATGCCACCCAAGACCGCCGCGGTGAAAGCGTAGATGCCGAGCTCGGTGCCCGAACTCTGGACGATCCCGTTTTGCAGGGCGTAAAGAAAGCCAGCGGCTCCCGCGAGCGAGCCGCCAATGATGAACGTCAGCGTGATCGTCCGGTCGATGTTGACGCCCATGAGCGCCGAGGTCTCGGAGTCCTGGGCGACGGCGCGGATGCCGCGGCCCAGTCGTGTGGAACGCACGATGCGGTCGGCGGCGACGAACATCGCCGTGCCGACGACCAGGCAGACCACCTGGATCGTGTGGATCGGCGTCTTGCCGATGAAGAACATGGTCTGACCCGCGGGAAAGACCTGCGCCGGAAAGACGTTCTGGCCGTAACCGAATTCCTTGCCGGCGAGGGTCTGTAAGAAATACGACGCACCGATGGCGCTGATCAGGTACGCGAGTTTGGGGGCGTTTCTTCGCCGCAACGGTCGGTAGGCAACTTGTTCCACGCCGGTAGCCACCAAGGCACTCACCGACCCCGCAATAGCGATGCCCGCGAGAATGAGGAACACTGACTCCCAACCATTGGCGACCCGGTCGCCCAGGATTCCGTGAGTCAAGAACACCGCGGCGAACCCGCCGCACATGAAGACCTCGCCGTGGGCGAAGTTGATGAGTCCGAGCACGCCGTAGACGAGCGTGTAGCCGACTGCGATCATCGCATATAACGAGCCGTTCTCGAGACCCACCGCAAAGTAGGCCCAGAAACCGGCACGTATCTGATCAAACCCCGACAACCAGAAGTGGGCAAATCCCATGATGATGTAGCGATCCTTGTCTCAGTCACCCAATTACTCGCGGAAGGCTATCAGCCAACGCTCGTAATCAAGACAATCTTGCCCTTCTTCACTTCAGAAATCTGAACAGATCCCTTGTCAATCTTCAGGTTGCCATCGGTCTGGAAGGCAATCGGACCCGTGACACCAGTGAAGGACACTGCGTGCAAGCCCGTTACCGTCTCCGAGCGCAGCGTCGCAATCGAGGAAGACGGCGCAGCCGCACCAAGGGCCCGAATGATCGCATCGGCCGCGTCGTAGGACTGGGCGGCGTAGATCGCCACTGAGGCCTTCACGCCGGTCAACTTGGTGAACGCAGTCGCCATCGCGCCGGTGAAGTAGCTCACCTTACCCGTCGCCGACTCACTGAGGAACGCGCCGTTGGCAGCCTTCTTCGGTGAGGTGCTCGTGAGCAACGCCGGGTCGTTCGAGCCGTCACCCGACATCAGGACGTGCTTGGCCGTCGTGTAACCGTCACTCGCGAGGTCGCCGATCAACAGGCCGAACTCCGGAGCGTAGCCACCGTAGAAGATGCCCTTAGGAGCGGACTGAGCCAGTGACGTCGCCAGTGTGCTGTACGCACCAGCGTTACCGCCACCACCTTCGTTGATGTTCGCGATGGACTTCGTCGTCACCTTTGCCCCGAGAGTCTTGGCGTCAGTCGCGACAGCCTTGGCAAGGCCAGCACCGTAGAACGACTCGTCACCGATGACGGTGAGGTTCTTGATGCCCTTGGTCTTCACCAGGTATTGCGCGTCAGCCAAACCCTGGACCGAGTCGTCAGCGACCGTACGAAGGAAGCTGCTGTTCGTGCCAGTGGCGAGAGCAACGGCCGTAGCCGATGGACTCACCTCAGCGATGTTCGCCGCGTGGTAGTACTGGTAGGAAACCTGTGAGGCGCCAGAGAAGGCGGGACCGACAATGGCCACAAGGTTCTTGGTACCGACTGCCTTTTGCGCAGCTCCAGGTGCGACAGTTGACGAACCCTGGTCGTCGAACTTCTCGACCTGCAACGTAAAGGGAAGTTTCCCAGTTGCGTTCGCCTGACTAACCGCGAATTCCACACCGGCGTAGTCGTAGTCACCGTAGTCAGCGTCAGCACCCGTGAAAGGGCCCTGCACACCAATTACGTAGGTAGGCTTAGCGGCCGCCCCACCCGTTGCACTTCCAGCCACGAGTGGCACTGCCGTCATAGCGAGCGCCCCAATGGAGGCTATCGCCACGGTCTTATTCCAACGAAGCTTCATAAGCAACGTCCTTCCTTGATTAAATTCCCTTACTTCTCACCGCAGAGTCCACCTTCGCGAAACCTTCGTGACGTGACGGAAAACTCTTGGCGAATACAAGCCAATCTGACTTTGGCGAAACTCTAGCAGCAGTAAATATGCCGAAAAAAGGGCGTTCTGCTGTGAAATAATCCTGTAACTAACCGGAAATCCCTCACAGCGACGTGAGGGTTCCGTTCGCACGCGTATTTTCATTGACCACGCCCGAACCACGGGGGTTAAGAGGCCAATAACGACGTGGCCACGGCTCGCGCTGTGCCCGGTAATTAACATGGCATCCGCAGAATTCACACATGAGCACCATGAATTCCGGTGTTTCGGTGCCACCGCGGGCCTCGCGATAGTCCATCCTCAAACTCCGAAAAGTCGTGGCCATGTACACTGCGTTCGAAAATCCACGACCAACTCATCGGCGCCACCCGACACAGCGATCGCATCAAGGGGAGCAGGGACGTTGGCGTGCAGACACTTCGTGACGATGCCTTCACAGGCGAGCACGGCACCACCGAAGATGGCGAGCGGCGACGCGCTATAACCCACGACTGAGGGACTTCGCTCTCGGTTAGATGACCACGTCGGCCGTAGCGATTCCGAAGTCCTTCGCGAGTGCAGCCTGTACGGGCAAGTACTTTCCGAACAGTGAGCTGAAGGCGGACTGGAATGATTTCACACTCTTAATGGAACTGAGCAACGTCACCAATTGACCATTCAACTTTTCGACGTCAGCGATTTCAGTCGCGATTTTTCCAGTAAAACCAGCCTTCTGCAAACCCGAGTCGAAGGTTTTGAGCGCTGGAACGAACGCCAGCGACGGCTTGGAGATCTGGGAAACTGTTGCCGAATTACTCAGAGCCGACAGCGCGTTGGTCCACTTGTTGTCAGCTTGACTAAAGGGTCCATCGAGAGCCTTGAACTTGGATAACTGCGCGGCCGGTGACGCCGAAGCGCCCGCCAATGATGCCTGCGTACCAGTGAAAAGAATTCCGACCAAAACTGAAGCCACGAACAACCTGCTCCGCATCGTCCCTCCCCCTTCTTGTCTTGCCACGTCTCATCGCACATTCGCAGGTTGCAACCCGGCGACATCGAGAGCGTGGAATCGCTTCGAGCGGAGCATACCGAAAATGGGCACTGGGCGCTTGAAGGCTCCCTCGAATTCGACCGCCGTCGCCGACACAGCCGGAGGCCTTGACCTGGCCTCGGGA
Organism: Ferrimicrobium sp. UBA6820; assembly: GCA_002452255.1. GTDB lineage: Bacteria > Actinomycetota > Acidimicrobiia > Acidimicrobiales > RAAP-2 > RAAP-2. The sequence continues at coordinate 55,973 of DKEO01000057.1, read as the reverse complement.
ATTGGCCCAGTGATCTGGACCAAGTCACGAGAGCGATCAAAGCCTGGTCAACGTCTGCGGTCATAGGTAATCTTGTCGAAGCCCCACGTTCGTTTCATCGGTACCGAGTTGGGAGTTACGAATGCCTTCTGTCCGTGTCCACGGTTTGTCAGTCTCTCTTGATGGGTACGCGTCGGGCGAGGGGCAAGCCATTGACGCGCCTTTCGGCCACGCCGGCGAGCGACTTCTGGCGTGGTTCGAGGCCACTCGATCATTTCGCCTACTCCAAGGAATGACCGGAGGCGTCACCAACGCCGATGATGGATTCGCGGGCCAATGGATTCCTGGCGTTGGAGCGGACATCATGGGCCGTAACATGTTCGGCCCCCAGCGCGGGCCGTGGAAAGATTTGAGTTGGAAGGGGTGGTGGGGGGATGTCCCGCCGTATCACACTCCAGTATTCGTCCTCACTCACCACCCTCGTCCTTCCTTCGAAATGGAAGGTGGCACGACCTTCCACTTCATCGACGCGAGCGTGCACGACGCGTTGGCGAGGGCCAAAGAGGCGGCCGGTGACTTAGACGTCCGCATCGGCGGAGGTCCAAACACCATCCGTCAGTTCCTCGCAGCCAACCTCATTGACTATCTCCACGTCGCGATCGTTCCTATCATTCTCGGGCGCGGCGAGCGACTATGGGAAGGACTCGAGGGTCTTGAGGATAACTTCGACATCGAATCGGTGACCACTCCAAGTGGCGTGACCCATCTCGTTTGCAACCGGCGAGCGACATCGCCAAGGTGACGACCAGAAACACGAACGATGGCGCATCGTGTCGCCAAAGGAGTCCTTGAGAGAACAGGTCCTGAGAAACTTGCAATACAAGGAAAAAAATCGGTGGGCCGTACAGGACTTGAACCTGTGACCCCTTGCGTGTCATGCAAGTGCGCTACCAGACTGCGCCAACGGCCCCTAAGGGAACAACTCTACCACCCCGTACTTTCACGATTCGGCGGTAACTCTACGGTTTGAGGAGCTCAATACCGGGACTTTTCACGCGCGGCGAGAACGCCAGGTCCAGGGGCATCTGGCCAGCGTTGTTGCGGATCACTTGCTCGATGAAGACCTCCACGCTGGCGCGCGCGTCGCCAAGGGCGTCATGACCGCCCGACGCGACGCCGTAGTACTTGCAGAGATACGAGAGTCCACGACGCGGACGCTCTTCACGACTCGGTTCGATCACGAGGTCGTGTTCGACGACGTCGATTATCGAGAGGAGTGAAAGGTCAAAGCTTTCGTCGCTCAAGGACTTACCAAACACCGATTCATAACTACGACGCAACATCTCGAGATCGAAACGCACGACGTTCGCTCCCACGATCGAAGCGCCTTGTTGCTGATAGCGGCGCAGGATCTCGACGGCGCGCACGAGTCCACTCTGGACGCTGAGGACCGTGTGCGTCGCTCGTTTCTCCTCGATGCGCTCGACACTGAGCCCGTGCACTCGCTCAGCCGCAGGCGCGATCGGTCGATCGGGGATCACGTAGAACTGCTCACTCCACTCCGGAGTGCCGTATCGGTAGGCGCAGAATCCGTACGAAATAGCGCGTTCACTCGCGACGTCGAGTCCCGTGGTTTCGGTGTCAAAGCCCACAATGAGTTCGGGTACGCGAAGGTACTTCTTGGCCACGCCACCACCTTTACATCCCCGTGCGACACCTTGCGCCAACCAAGGTATCCCAGGCGAGATCGAACCGTGTCAACCGATCATCGAACATAAGAATCACATTATTGGTTTGCTTTCTTGACTTTTTGAGACTATGGTCAGCATCATCACTCCAGAACCTTGGTGATTTCCCACTACCAAGGAGCAGTACCGTGAGTAGAACACCAATTTCCGGCGTCAGGCCACCTGACCCCGATGGCGATGACCAGTCAGTCCAACGAGCGTGGGACCGCTACGCCATGCCCGATCTCTCGAGCGAAAGTGACGCGCCCCGCTCGCGCTTAGCCCTGCTCGCGCGTAGTTCGACGAACGCCACCCTCGAGGTAGAGGTCTACGACTCGTCCCCGTCCTTTGGCTCAACCACGGCTATGAGCGACGCTTTCGCCAAGGCCGAATCGCCTGTTCTCGCCGAAGAGGATCCCGAAAAGCCCATCCCCCCGGCGGCCTAATGATGGACCTGGCGGACAAAACCTGTCACACGCCACCTTTCGATAGGCCCGCAGAGGCAGATCCTGGCGGCCATGGTCGCCGTAGGCATGTTCGCCCCGGTCATGACCTGGAACGCCGGTCAGAGCAAGGAACTACTGCTCGTGATCGCGACGGACGTGCAGCCCTCGCCACTGCAGCGGCGCGACAATGCCGGCGTGCGAGAGGCAATGCTAATCCCCAGGCTTTTAACGTGACCGTGTCAACGGAGATAATCGTACTCGCGCATTACTCGAGCGCCACTTTCTTCACGCTGGTGGACACGGTCGCCGCTCTCTCTCTGGTCATGTACTTGATGAACTTCTCTTCGGCGATTCTGTTGCAAAAGGACAAGTCCGACGTTAAGCGGACCTATCGCGTGCCGGCGTTGCGCGTTGTCGCCTCGATTGGCATTGGCGCCTCGCTGGCCGCTTTCTGTCTCGGTTTCGTGCTCCCTTCGGGACTCGCGAACATCGCATCCTTCACGTACCCCTACGTCATGGGCGCGGTGATCATCATTCTGGTCGCACCGCCGCTCATCTTTTACGCCGTGAAGAAGCCCTCGTGGAAGGTGCACGAGGGCCGCACGGCTAACTCCGACATGGCTGAAGCGAATTGAACGGGAACCCCCTGGGACCTCCCCAATTCAGACTTCCCGGTCGCGAGCGAAGATGGTGTATCCCCCTTCACCATCTTCGCTCGGAAGTCGACCCCGAGGACCTGACGACGTCGTGACGACGCCGTCATCAAATTGACATCTCGCAAGGGTCCCCACAGGGCCGAAGGCCAAAGACCGGCGAGTATTATTGATGAATGCGCACTACGAGAAAACGACTGCAACTCGCTGCGCTACTCGGGGCGAGCCTCGTCGGACCACTGCTGGTAATCCCCTTCGCCAGCGCGAGCGTAGTGCAACCCGCGCGACCGGTTCCCTTCACCGTCCGACTCGAGGACCAGATCCTCGCGGAACTTCGCTACTTACCCGTGGCCTTCGTCCCCGCCACTTCGAGCGCGACGACCACGACCACCACGACCACGCTCTCGACCACGACCACGACCATTGGCTCGTCGACGACGCCGACGACCATCGTCGATCCACCACCCTCGACGACGACCACCCTGAAGACGACGACCACGCTCGCGAATCCGACGCTGATCCAAAAGGGCTCGTTCGTCTGGCGTTACTCGGTCCTTCCGCGCGCGTTGCGCAGTCTTTGGAGCGTCGGTACCGACAACGTCGTGCTGAAGGGCGCACTCATGCGCTTCCAAGGCGTCCACGGACTTCCCACGACGGGCCAGATGGACACCACCACGTGGCACGCCATCGTCACGGCCGCGCGCAAGAACCAGGCCGACCCCAATCCCTACACCTACGTGTACGTCTCCCAGACCCAGCCTGAATCCCTGAGCCTCTACATCGACGACTACCTCTTCTTCAGCACCGCGGTGAACACGGGCATCAGCGTCGCGCCCACCGCTAACGGCACCTACCCCGTCTACGTGCGCTACACCACCACGACCATGTCGGGCAAAGAACCCGACGGCAAGCCGTACCACGACACCGGGATCCCCTGGGTGTCGTACTTCAACGGCGGTGACGCCTTGCACGGCTTCATCCGCGGCGGTTACGGCTACCCCCAGAGCCTCGGTTGCGTGGAGATGACCTACGCGCACGCCGCGATCGTCTGGCCCCACACGCCCGTCGGTACCCTCGTCACCGTCGCGCCTTAATCGCGACGCGACGCGCCGGGCTCGCCGTAGGGTGGGCTCATGAAACTACACAACCTCGGCCGCACCGGTATCAAGGTCAGTCCCCTGTGCCTGGGCGCCATGATGTTCGGNNTGGACGCGGGCATCAACTTCATCGACACCGCCGACGTCTACTCCCAGGGCGAGTCCGAAGTCATCGTCGGTAAAGCCCTCGCCGGTAAGGATCGCGCGAGTGTCGTGCTCGCCACCAAGGTGCACGCTCAGATGGGTGAGGATCCGAACGCCCAGGGCAACTCGCGTCGATGGATCATCGCTGAGTGCGAGAACAGTCTGCGTCGACTGGGCACCGACTACCTCGACCTCTACCAGATCCATCGACCCGACGAGGGCGTGGACATCGACGAGACCCTCGGCGCGCTCAGCGATCTACTGCACCAGGGCAAGATCCGGGCCTTCGGCAGTTCCACCTTCCCCGCCGAGCAGATAGTCGAAGCGCAGTGGGTCGCCGAGAAACGCGGTCGCGAACGCTTTCGCACCGAGCAACCTCCCTACTCGCTACTCGTACGAGGTATTGAGCGCGACGTCCTGCCGACGTGTCTCACCTACGGCATGGGTGTGATCTCGTGGAGTCCGCTCGCGGGTGGATGGCTCTCGGGAGCGTTCGGTGCCGGCAAGCAGAACACCAGTCGACGCTCCGCGCGCCTACCCGCCCGCTACGACCTTTCACTGCCCGGGAATCAGAAGAAGCTCGAGGTCGTCGGTGAACTCGAGACGGTGGCTCACGACGCCGGCCTCACGTTGATCGAGTTAGCGCTCGCGTTCGTTCTCGAACACCCCGCGATCAGCGCCGCGATCATCGGTCCTCGGACGATGGAACACCTGGAGTCCCAACTCGGCGCGGCGGCGATCGTCCTCGACGAAGCGATCCTCGAACGAATCGACGCCATCGTCGCACCGGGCACGAACCTCAATTTCGACGACGCGGGGTGGATTCCGGTGGCCCTGACCAAGTCCAATCTCCGACGTCGCCACTACCGCTAAGCCACTTCGACGACGCCCCTATCGATCTCGTCGGCGAGTTCGGCGACCGAACCCACGACGCGCGAGGGCTTGTAGGGATAACGGTGCGCGGCGTCGGCGTCGGAGACCCCCGAAAGCACGAGGATCGTGTGCAGGCCCGCCTCGAGTCCGGCGACGACGTCGGTGTCCATGCGGTCACCCACCATGGCGGTCGTCTCGGAGTGGGCACTGAGTTCGCGCATCGCCGAGCGGATCATGAGCGGATTCGGTTTCCCGATGAAATACGGCGTCTTGCCGGTGGCCCGGCTGATCAACGCGGTGACCGCGCCGGTCGCGGGCAGCGGACCGTCGATGCTCGGACCCGTCGGATCGGGATTGGTCGCAATGAATCGAGAGCCGGTACTCACCAGGCGCACCGCCTTGGTGATGCTCTCGAAACTGTAGTTTCGCGTCTCGCCCACCACGACGTAGTCGGGGTTGTTCTCGGTCAGGGTGTAACCCACCTCGTGCAGCGCCGTCGTCAGCCCGACCTCGCCGATCACGTAGGCCGAACCCTTCGGCCGCTGGGCGGCGAGGAATCCGGCCGTCGCGAGCGCGGAGGTCCAGATATGATCCTCGGGCACGTTGAGTCCGCTGTGCTTGAGACGGGCGCTGAGGTCGCGACGAGTGAACATCGAGTTGTTCGTCAATACCAGAAAGGGCGTGTCGTTCTTTCGCAGCAGGTCCAAGAACCGATTCGCCCCGTCGATCGGATGCTCCTCGCGAACGAGCACGCCATCCATGTCGATGAGCCACGAGGCGATCTCGGACGCGTTGACCGCCTTGGACTTCACGAGGGAGTGTTCTGATCCGGCCATGACGTGTCTACTTTCTGTGACGTTGTTCTGAACAATTCTAACCGAGCCGCTTTCGTCCTTCGGGCCTAGGTCACGAGACGTCGTCCATGATCGAGCGATAACCGAGCGAGAACGAAATCGAAGCGGCCTACGTCGCGATGCCGGCGAACTGACTGTTATAGAGGTCGAAGTAGAGACCACGCGACGTCATCAACGCCTCGTGATTACCTTGTTCGACGATTCGCCCCTTATCCATCACGATGATCACGTCAGCGTCGTGAATCGTTGAGAGCCGGTGCGCGATGACGAAGCTCGTACGGTTCTCGCGCAACCGGGCCATCGCCTCTTGGATTAGGACTTCGGTGCGAGTGTCGACGTTACTCGTCGCCTCGTCGAGGATCAGCACGTTCTCGTTGGCGAGAAATGCGCGCGCGATGGTGAGGAGTTGCTTTTGGCCCGACGAGAGGTTCGACGCGTCCTGGTCCAGCCGGGTCGCGTAGCCGTCGGGCAGCGTGCGCACGAAGCCGTCCACGTGGGCGGCCCTGGCGGCCTCGATCACTTCCTCGTCGGTCGCCTCGGGGCGACCGTAGCGGATGTTGTCACTGATCGAACCCGCGAACATCCACGTGTCCTGGAGGACCATGGCGTACGCGCGGCGCACCTCGTCGCGCGTGAGGTCCGCGTAATCAACGCCTCCGAGCAGGATATGGCCCGACCCGATCTCGTAGAAGCGGACCAGCAGGTTCACCAACGTCGTCTTTCCCGCACCCGTCGGACCGACGATCGCGACGGTCTGGCCGGACTTCACGTCGAGGCTGAAGTCCTCGATGAGCGGCTCGTCTGGTTCGTAGCGAAAGTGCACGTGCTCCAAAGTGACGTGACCGGTCGCGCGCGCCGCCACGGCCCGAGGTGAATCGCGCTGTTCGTCGGGCGTCTCCTCGTCGGCGTCGAGGAACTCGAAGACGCGCTCGGCCGAGGCGACGCCCGACTGGAGCATGTTCATCTGGGAGGCGATCTGGGTGATGGGCATCGTGAACTGACGCGAATACTGGATGAACGCGGTCACCGCACCGAGCGACAGCAGGCCGGAGGCGACGCGGTAACCGCCCAGCACCGCGATTACGACGTAGTTGATGTTCGAGATGAACTGCATCGAAGGTTGGATGATCCCCGAGAGGAACTGCGCGCGAAAGCTCGCCTCGTAGAGTTTGGCGTTCTGGTCGTGGAACTCGGTGATCGTCGCCTCGCTGCGACCAAAGACCTGCACGAGTTCGTGGCCGGTGTGGGTCTCCTCGACCAAGCCGTTGAGGGTCCCGGTGCGCTTCCACTGGCGTCCGAACTGGACCTGGGAGCGCTTGGCGATCAGGTACGTGACCACGAGCGCGAGCGGAATCGTCACGACACAGACCAACGCGAGCAGCGGGGAGATCCAGAACATCATGCCCATGACCCCCACGATGGTGAGTATGGACGTGATCAATTGGCTGAGACCTTGCTGGATCGTCGTGGTCAAGTTGTCGATGTCGTTGGTGACCCGGCTCAGCACGTCGCCGTGGGAGTGACTGTCGAAGTAACGCAACGGGAGCCGACTCAATTTCGCTTCGACGTCGCGCCGTAGGCCCGACATCACGCGCTGGGTCAATCCGGCCATGGTGAAGCCCTGCAAGTAGTTAAAGGCCGCTCCCGCGAAGTACACGATCGCGCACAGTCCGAGCACGCGGCCGAGTTCGCCGATGTTCACGCCCACCCCCGGGGTGAGCTTCATGCCGCTGATCATTGTCGCGATCTGATTCTCGCCGTGCAGGCGCAAGAGATGGATGGCCTGCGCCTTGGTCGTGCCCGGGGCCAGACGTTTGCCCACGATGCCGTTGAACAACACGTTGGTGGCGCTGCCCAGGATCTGGGGACCCGAGACCATGAAGCCCACCGACGTGGCACCGAGCACGAGGGCCAGCACGAGTTTGAAACGCTCGGGCCGAAGGCGCCCGAGCAGCCGACGCGTCGTACCGCGCACGTCCTTGCTGCGTTGGGGCGCCTGCGTGCCCCCGCGCATCGCGCCCATGCCCATGCTCACGTCGCCGCCCCCTCACCCAATTGTGAAACGACGATCTCGCGATAGGGCGCGCAATTCTTCACCAGTTCGCGGTGCGTGCCCGAACCCACGACTTTCCCGCCGTCGAGCACGATGATGCGCTCGGCTTGCATGATCGTGCTCACCCGCTGGGCGACGATCACCACCGACGCGTCGCTGGTGCCTTCCTTCAAAGCGACGCGCAGGCGTGCGTCGGTCGCCGCATCCAGCGCCGAGAAACAGTCATCGAAGAGATAGACGCTCGGCTTCTTCACCAACGCTCGCGCGATCGAGAGACGTTGGCGTTGACCGCCCGAGACGTTGGTTCCCCCTTGGTCGATCGCCGCCTCTAGGGCGCCCGGCATCGCGGCGACGAAATCCTTCGCCTGGGCGATCTCGAGGGCGTGCCAGAGCTCTTCGTCAGTCGCCGCAGGCCGCCCGAAGCGCAGGTTGCTCGCCACTGTCCCGCTGAAGAGGTAGGCCGCTTGGGGCACGATACCTAGCGAGGCCCAGAGCGATTCCTGGGCCTGTTCGCGCACGTCGACGCCGTTGNNGTCGCGTCAAAGAACCGCGGAATCAGGTTCAACAGCGTCGTCTTGCCACTTCCCGTGCCGCCGATGATTGCGCTCGTCTGACCGGGTTCGAACGTGAACGTGAGTTCCTCAACCACGGCCCGCTCGCTGCCGGGATACTCGAAGGACACGCCGTCAAAGGACACCACGCCCGTCGCCGCGGCGGGACGCACGGGCGTGGGTGGATCGCTCACCACCGGCACGGTGAGCAAGACTTCTTGGACTCGTTCCGCGCTCGCCGCGGCGCGCGGCAACAGAATCGCCACCATCACCGCCATCATCACCGAGAGCAGTATTTGCAGAATATAGGTGAGGAACGCCGTCAGGTTGCCAATCGGCATCGATCCCTCGCTCACGAGTCGACCACCGAACCACAGCACCGCGACCGACGAGAGATTCAAGATCATCATCATGGTCGGCAACATCAGGGCGAAGACCCGGTTGACCCGCAGCGCCGTGTTCGTCAGGTCGGCGTTGGCCACCGAGAAGCGCTCGGCCTCCGCGTCGTTGCGCACGAAGGCCCGAATGACGCGAACGCCGGTGATCTGCTCGCGCAGCACCTCGTTGATCCGGTCGATCTTGCGTTGCATGGAACGGAACTGGGGGATCACCTTGACCATGACGATCCCGATGAACACTGCCATCACCGGCACCGCGACCAGCAGGAGGGTCGAGAGTTGCGCGCCCTCGTGGATGGCGAGGATGATGCCACCCACGCACATGATCGGTGCGATGACCATCATCGTGAGGGCCATCTGCAGGAACAACTGAATCTGCTGGATGTCGTTGGTGTTGCGGGTGATGAGTGACGCTGTCCCGAAGTGGTTCATGTCCCTCGCCGAGAACGACTGCACTTTCGTAAAGACGGCTTCTCGGATATCCGCGCCCGCCCCCATGCCGATGCGCGAGGCGTAGTAGACCGCGACCACGGCGAAGACGCCGACGAGGACCGTTATCGCGATCATCACCAGGCCGGTCGACAAGATGTAGTGCAGCTTGCCGGTGATGACGCCATTGTTGATGATGTCCGCGTTCAAGTTGGGCAGGTACAGGTTGCCCACGGTCTGGGCCACCAGCAAGACCACCAGGATGACGGTGGGGCGACGATAAGGGCGAAGGTAGGCGCGGAGCAACGAGGTGAGCAAAAACTACGCCTTTCGATCTGGGCACCGGGCCCACGACACCCGCCTCCTGCTGGGGCGGGACTTTGAGGAACCAACACCAATCTAGGACGCTTGTCACGCCCGACGCGCTCGGCCGGGAAGCGCAATTGGAGGCGGCGTCCGGATTCGAACCGGAGTACGGGGCTTTGCAGGCCCCTGCCTAACCACTCGGCCACGCCGCCAGAACTGCCCAGCCTACTCGGGCCTAGGTGTTGGTCTTACCCCGGTTACCGCGGCGAATGAACAGGTACGCGATATAACCAACGCCCACGATGATCGCGGCCTCGATGAGGATGCGCACGAGCGAGAACACGAAGCCAATGAGCGAGAAGCACACGATGACCAACGCGATGACCAGAATCACGATACCGACCGTCTTCATGGTGCTCATGTGACTTCTCCTCTCTCTCCTAGCGTAGACACTACGAGGACCCCCCGGTGCGCGATTACTCTAAGACCATGCGCGAACACTCGAAACGGCTGGGAATACTGTTCGCCAGCGTGCTCGCGCTCTGCGTGGTACCTACCGTTGAGGCGTCGGCAACCTCGGCGATCCGCGTCTCGAGTGAAGTCCCACCGACGCTCACCGCGACGATGCCCATCGTCCGTCTGCACTTCAACGCGGTGGTGAACGCCTCGCGCCTGCCTCGTCTCGTGGTTCGACCCGCCCTTACGACCGAGTGGCAGCAGATCGGGCCACGCGCCGTCCAGGCGGTCGCGACCTCGAAACTGAAGCCCCAGGTGAAGTACGTCATCGAGACGCCCTCGACGATGTCGTGCGCCTCGACGTGCCACTTCGACACGCTTCGCCCGCTCAGCACCAACATCGCGACCAACGTCACCTGGGAAGAGCAGTTGCTCGCCGAGACCAACTACCTGCCGCTCTCGTTCACCCCAAGCGTTCAGAACGCGGACCCCGGCGTCCAGGAACCGGGCACCTTCACGTGGTCCTATCCCCAACTGCCCTCGACGCTGAGCTCGCAGTGGCGCGTGGGCGTGGACAACGTGCTGGTGACCGGCGCGCTGATGGCGTTCCAGAACGCGAACAACCTGCCCACGACGGGCGTCGCGGATCCGACCACCTGGAACGACCTCGTCAACGCCGCCGAAGCGGGACAAGTCGACGCCCAGTCCTACAACTACGTGAGCGTCAGCGAGACCCAACCTGAGACGCTCACTCTCTACGTCGCGGGCGTATCCACGTTCCACACCCTCGTCAACACCGGCATATCGGTCTCGCCCACGGCACTGGGCACCTTTCCGGTGTACCTGCGTTACACGAGCCAGACCATGAGTGGCACCAATCCCGACGGCTCGCACTACTCGGACCCCGGGATCCCCTGGATCTCCTACTTCAACGGGGGCGACGCGCTGCACGGATTCATCCGCTACTCCTACGGTTGGCAGCAGAGCCTCGGCTGCGTCGAGATGCCCTTCGCCTCGGCCAAGACCGTATGGCCCTACACCCCGATCGGCACCCTGGTTTCAGTGGTCAGCTAAGGAGTCTGCTCGGGCCCGAAGGCGTGACTGCCACGTTGGGTGACAATCGTCACGCCGTCCTCTCGCAGCTCGCTCGCCGTGCCCACCGAGGTGCGCCCGAAGCGTCGACGGATCTCGTCGACCGCGTCACGCAGGGCCTCGTGACCCACCTGACGCTCGCGACCCACTTCAACAGCGCGGGTCCGGGTGTCTGGCGTCGCCGTGTCGATAGCGAAAGTAAGTTGCATCGCGTTGCGACTGCGCTCGAGGAACGACGACGCGTGCAGCGCGAGCAGTCGCACCGAATTATGCAGTTCCATTGACTGGACCAGAGCCCCCGCGATCGCCGCGATACCCACCTCGTCGTCGAGTCCGAAGGCCAGGGTCTGGGAGCGTGACACACTCGTGCGATCGTCGAATCGCACGATCACGGTGAACGTACGAGCGACTCGCGACTGACCTCGCAGCGCCCGCGCAACGACGGCGGCGTGGACCTTCATCGCTTCGAGCACCGCGTCGACGCCTTCGAGGGAGCGGGCGAAGGTCTGATCGTGACCGACGGACTTCACCTCTCGTTGCGCGACGACCTCGCGAAAGTCCTCACCTTTCGCGTACGCGCTCAACGACGCCGCCATCGCGGGACCCACGTGATGGGCCAACGTCGATTCGTCCACCAGGGCCAGATCGCGAACGTAGCGAAGTCCGAGCTTCTCGAGTTTCGCCGCGGTCGCGGGACCCACCCCCCACAGGGCGCGAACCGGCAGCTCCTCGAGCCAGGCCGACTCGAGGTCACGACTCACCCACACGACCCCCGGGCCCTCGACGAGCCCGCCGTTCACCACACGTGGTTTGGAACGCTTGGACGCTAGCTTGGCGAAGAGCTTGTTGCGGCCCAGACCCACCCCCGACAGCAATCCCAGTTCGTCGCCGATGCGACCGCGCAGCCCCGCCGCCGCCTCAAGGGGTGCGACCGAGAGGCGACGCAGACTGCGCAAATCACAAAAAGCCTCGTCCAGACCGAGCGGCTCGTAGTCCGGTGTGAGGTCGTTGATGATGTCGTGGAAGCGACGCGAGTAGACCTCGTAGCGCTCGAATCGCCCCGGCAAGATGATCAGGTCCGGGCACATCCGAAGGGCGATCACGCTCGGCATGGCACTGTGCACGCCGTAGCGTCGGGCCTCGTAACTCGCGCTGGCGATGACCCCTCGTGCTCCCGCGCCACCCACGCACACCGGCTTGCCCTCCAGGCTCGGGTCGTCGAGTATCTCGACCGACGCGAAGAACGCGTCCAGGTCCACGTGCAGCACCGGGGCCTCGTCGACCGTGGGGTTCTCAGAAGGCGAGTTCGACACTGCGAAACGATTCGCCAAAGGCGATACCCACCGGATGGCCGGCCTGCTCGGCACGACCGTAGACGACGTCGCGGATGCCTTCAGGGTCGCCACCCACCTGCGACGAGTGCGCCAGAACCGCCTTCACCTTGGTGTCGATGGTCCGTGACACGTCAACGACGACGTCGGGTTCGTGGGTGCCGCTCAACAGAAGTTGGCGAACCTGGTGCGCTTCGCCCTTTTCGGGAAAGTAGAGGGGCATCGCCGCGGCCGGCGCGACGGCGTCGAGCAGGGCCCAACCCGTCTCACGGTGATCACGATGGTTGACGTAAACCCCGCCAAAGAACGTGGCCGTCGGATCGGGACCCACCACCACCTCGGGTCGGTGCCGACGGATCAGTTCGACGAGTGTGGCGCGCAGGTCTTCGTCATTGGTCACCGAGCCGTCGACGTGCTCGAGGCACGTGACACTGCTGGCCCCGAGGAAATCGGCCGCTTGCTGTAGTTCCGCACGACGTACCTCTCGCAACGATCGCGCGTCGACCTGGGGAACGTGACTACCCTTAGATCCGTCGCAGACCACGACGAGGTGCACCACGCAGCCCTCACTCGCCCATTGGGCGAGCAGGCCGCCCGCGGCGACGTCCGCGTCGTCGGGGTGAGCGTAGATCGCCATTGCCGAACGGGCCTCGACCCTCAGAATTCGCACGGCTAACCCCTCAGCTTGGGGGCGGTGGTCTTCACCAGCATGCCGATCTCACGCGCAAAGTCCTCGGTATCCTCGAAACCCTTGTAGACCGAGGCGAAACGTACGTACGCCACGTCGTCGACGTCGATCAAGCCCTCCAGGGTAGCCATGCCGATTTCTTCACTCGTCACGTCACGATTGAGCAGGCGCATCGATTCGTCGACCGTCGTAACCAGGGACTCCATGATTTCCTCGTCCACTGGTCGGTTTTTGCAGGCCGCCCTCACGCCGAGCAGAATCTTGGTCCGGTTGAACGGTTCGCGGTCGCCCGAACGCTTCACGACGAACAGCGGAGCCTCTTCGATCCTCTCGAAGGTGGTGTAGCGCTGATTGCATGCAGCGCATTCACGGCGTCGGCGTATCGCTACTCCGTCTTCCGCGAGTCGTGAATCGACAACGCGGTCATCATCTGCAGCACAGAAGGGACAGCGCACGGAACTCACGATACACCTATTTCCTTGAAATTCTAAGGAATAAGGACGTGTTCGCCGGGCACCACGTAGCTTGAGCCGAGTTCGCGCACGAGCGCACGACGAGCGAGTGCGGGCTCGACTGGATTCACTTTCGCGGCGATCGACGAGATGGAGTCACCTGGCTGGACCACGTAGAGCATGCCGGGCGCGAGCACCGAACTGTTCGCCAGGTCGGTCGACAATCCGGTGTTCGTGGTGCTACCAAAAGCGTGGCCGGGCCAAGCCAGGATCACGAGTCCAATCACGAGCAAGAGCGCGATCGCGGTGCGTCGACGGCGTTGGATCATACGCAGACGTGCCGCACGACGCTGGGCGAGTGTCCGCCCGGTACGAAGGACCCGGGGCGTCGTGCCCACCGAGACGAGGTGGAGATAACGGCCCTGATCGAGTTCCTCGAACTCGGGTACTTCAATCACTTCTACTGCCGCCATGGCCGACTCCTGACTCTACCGAACACCTGTTCGTAATTCTAAAGCGAACAGGTGTTCGGCGCAAGTGAAAGTTGAAGGAATTTGGCCTCTACCGCACCCTATTTCTCCAGCAACTTGCGCCCTACCCTGCCGAAATCAGAGTGTACGGGGGGCCTGTAACAGGCCAGGGCGCCGGCGGCCCCGCTGAGTTCGCGAACCAGGCGGATCCGATGACGGCGCACCAGCGTGGCGCACTCGAGGGTCAGGACCTCGCTGGGGTGGTCGTTGGAGTCGGTCACCTGACCGTCGGTCACCCACACCACGGGTTCGCCGGGGCGGGCTCTCGCGACCGCCCAGGCGAGGACCGGCCCGTCAACGCCGTTGCCGACGTTTCCCGAGGGGTAGCGACGCGCGAGCACGCCGTTATGGACCAGCACCCACGCATTGGGAGTGGCCATCACGTCACCGGGTCGGTGGCTATAGCCCACGACGAGCGCACCGGGAGCACGTAGCAACAACGCCGACAACTGGTCGGGGTCGATGTCCATCGAACCTGACTGGTCGATCACCACCACGCCCCCGCGACTCCGTCGCTTCGCGCCATACGCCCGCTGCAGGTCGTCCGTGAGAAGCCGACTGGGATAACGCATCGTCACCCCACTGGTTGACGGCCGATCTCGGCGCCACTGAGAATTCGGATCCACTCGAATGGCGAGTCCACTCTGGTCGAGCATCAGGGAGGCAAACACGCCCGATGGCGCACGCCGACCGCCGACCTCGAGCGACCGACGAAAGAGTCGTAGCGAGTCCGGGTCCGCGGGCACCTGGGAACCGGCCGCCCGATCGAGCATCCGCGCGAGCACGACGGTGACGTTGGCGTAGCCGCGCGGGACGTCTTCGTCGTCGAGGGCCGTTTCGCCCAACTCGTCGACGTGCATGCTGTCGACGAGTTTGCGAGCGCGTTTCGACATCGCGCGAAGCCCCGACATCCACGTGGGCTGTGCAGCGCGCACACCAGCGAGATAGTCACGTTCGGCCCCCGTGCCCACCACGGCCAGGAGGAATCGCACCGCCTCGGGCCAGTCGGCCTTCTCGGCAATCGCGCGACCCCCCGACTTCTCGCTACCGTCGCGCAGCAAGGTCACCGCGAAACCCAAGCGGTCGAGCAAGACGTTGACCCGAAACTCCTCGGCGCACTCGAGGGCGCGCGACGAGACGTCACGATGTTCCACGAACGAGCGGTAGGGACTCACCCGCACGTGCATGAGTTCGTGAGCTCGCACCACCCTTGACGTCGCGTCGACGCCCAGGGGCACTTCGAGTACTCGACGAGTGAGATCGCAGCTCGCGCCGCCGCGACTCGTCGATCCGGACTCGACTTGCCATGGCCCGGCGTCAAAGCCGTCCTCGCGTCCAGTGACCAACTCGGGAAAGACTGCGGTGCCGCTCAACGAAGGCCACCGATCGCCAGGGCATCCAGTACGTCCGGCGCTCGCGTGGCGCCAAAGACCAGTCGCGCGGCTCGTTCGACGCCGAGGTGGCGGCGCAGTTGGTCGAAGGCGTGAAAACTCCGAAGCGACACCCGCCGTGCGGGGTCCCCCAACGAGCCCGCGAGCGCGGGCGAACGAAGATCGGGGCTCAAACTCTCGAGTGCCGAGGGATGGGGCTGGTCCACGCGAATGGACACAGGAAACCGGTCCCGCAGGGCGGGAGGAACATCCTCGAGGTCCTCGATGTTCGAAGTCATCACCACACTGAACTGGGGACCCGGGCGCACCCATTCGCCGCTCTGGGGGTTTCGCCATCGCGCGGACTCAACCGAGTCGGTCACCGCGAGCAAAGTACTAAGGGCATCGCCCGAGGCGCGGTCCACCTCGTCGACGACCAAACGTCCGCCCAGTCCGCCTTGTTCTCGCCAGGCGCGTATCGCCGGGCCTTCTCGCCACTCCCACCTGCCCTCGCCCGCGGGCATCCAGGTGCCGGTGATCTCACCGGTGGTCAGATCCTCGGTGCACACGAGCCGTTCGGCGACGCGCGAGACACCAAAGTGCAGCGCCGCGAAGGTCTTACCAGTTCCCGGAGGGCCATGAAGCAAAATCCGCGCGACCCCCGCGTCCAGCACGTCGGCGAAGTCGCGCCAACATTCGCCTCTTTGTTCGCCACTCTCATTGTCCGTCACGTCGTCTCCTTTCAGAAAGAGACAACGGTCGGCCTGGGTCAGCGTTCGGTCCTCTTCGAAGGGGTGGGCGGGCGCCGACCTGATCGAGCGAAAACCGTCGACCCGACCTGGACGCTCGGACCGGTGAAACCGCCGCTCTTCACCCCGGTCAGGCCCCCCTCGGCACCTTCAATTTTGTCGATCAGTCCTGACCAGCCTGGACGGAAGAAGTCACCGAAAAGTCAGTGTTTGAAGCACTTCGAGCCCTGGAGTGGGTCACAAAACGAACAGGTGTTTGATTCATGACGTTCGATGTCGTATTATACGAACAACTGTTCGTTAACGGAGGAAACCATGGCCGAAGTGCTCACACCGATGCGCCGCCAGATTCTCTAATTCATTGTCACCTGCCAGCGCGAGAGGAACTTCCCGCCGACGATACGAGAGATCGGCGACCACGTCGGTCTCAAGTCACCGGCCACGGTGGCGAACCACATCGAGGTCCTGAAGAACGCCGGCTACATCGAGAAGAATCCGCAACAGCCCCGCACGCTCACGGTCCGGCTCGACGTGGAGAACCCAGCGCCCGACCAGCACATTCGCTACATCCCGTTCGTCGGCGACGTCGCGGCGGGTACTGGGGTCTTAGCGAGTGAAGTCGCCCACGAGTTGATGTCGATCCCTGAGCAGTTCTGCGGGCGCGGCGAGAGTTTCGTCGTACAAGTACGCGGTGACTCGATGATCGACGCGGGCATTCTTCCAGGCGACTTCCTCGTGGTCCAGCGTCAGTCGACCGCAAACACCGGTGAGATCGTCGTGGCGGGTATCAACGACGACGAGGCCACGGTCAAGCGTTTCTTTCCCCAAGGTGTTCGTATCGTCTTGAAGCCCGAGAACAGTCGCATGGAACCCATGGAATTTGACGCGGGCGACGTCACGATCTTCGGGCGTGTCATCTCGGTCTTGCGCAACTACTGAATCCCAGCGAATCGATTTATTCCTCGAGGGTCTCGGACTGGTTATTCGAGCCAGGTGCGAAGGACGTTCGCAAACTCGTCGAGTTCGTAACGCGTCACGAATTCGTCACTGCGGTGCGCCAGCAGCGGATCGCCCGCCCCAAAATTTGCGGCCGGTACTCCCAACTGGGCGAACGTCGCGACGTCGGTCCAACCGAGTTTGCCCCGGGGCATTGCATTGGTGAGCGATACCAGCTGGGCGAGTCGCGGGTTCGAGAGTTCCGGTGCAGCCGAAGGCGCCCAATCGATGACTTCGACGCTGTCGCCCGGTTCCACGAAATCGCCCAGGTAGTGGACGATCCAGGCGAGCGCTTCGTTCTCGGTCCGGTCGGGCGCGACCCGGTAGTTAAGCACGCAGCGGGCGAGGTCGGGTACCACGTTGGGCGCGACGCCTCCTTCGATGCTCACCGTCTGCAGTTGTTCTACGTAGGTCACGTGATCCAGGTCCACCGAGCGCGGTTCGTAGCGCGCTACGTGGGCCACCAACGACGCCAGCCGGTGGATGGCGTTGATTCCCGTATAGGGACGCGCAGTATGGGCGCGCGCACCGTGCAGTTCCACCCCGACGCGCAGCGTGCCCTGACAACCGGCTTCAACCAGCCCACCCGTCGGTTCGCAGAGAATCGCGACGTCGGCCTGTAAGAATTCTGGACGCAGGTCGGCTATTTCTAAGAGTCCCGACTCGCTTCGCGCGATCTCCTCGCGAGCGTAGAACAACCACGTGACCTCGACGGAACGAGCGAGAGGTTCGCTTGCGAGCTCGAGCATGACCGCGATCGAACCCTTCATGTCGCACGCACCCACCCCGCGAAGTTCGTCGTCGACGATGACCGCGGCCCGGGCGTCACCGGGCACGGTGTCGAGGTGGCCGGCGACCATTAGTCGCGTGGCGTGATGACCCGTCGTACGAGCGACGACGTTGTCGCCGATCCGCTCCACCTCGAGCGAAGGGTTGGCACGAAGTCGTTGCTCGACGACGTTGGCGAGGGCGGCTTCGTTGCGACTGACCGAGTCGATGCGTACGATCTCGAGGGCATCGTCGAGCCGACTCACGTCGCCACGCCGTGCTCACGCAGCAGTGAGTTCAACGCCACCTTGTCGTGGGTCTCACCCTGCTCCATTCGCTTGATGATCAAGACGCACGGGAGGAAGAACTCGCCGCCGGGGTACTCGCGACGTCGATTCGCCGTGACGGCGACGCAGTAGTCGGGTACGTGACCGCGCGAGACCTCCTCGCCCGTGGCGGCGTCGATCACCGGAATCGAAGGATTCAGTATGGTCCCCGCGCCGAGGACCGATCCCTTGCCGACGCGCGCGCCGTCAACGATCATGCAGCGACTCCCGATGAAAGCCCCGTCCTCGATCACGACGGGCACGGCGTTCGCCGGCTCGAGGACCCCGCCGATACCGACGCCGCCCGCCAGGTGCACGTTGGCGCCAATCTGGGCGCAGCTGCCCACCGTCGCCCAGGTGTCGACCATCGTGCCCGGACCGACCCAGGCGCCGATGTTGACGAAGCTGGGCATGAGAATAACCCCGGGGCTGAGAAAACTGCCGCGCCGCGCCGACGCTCCCGGCACCACGCGAACGCCGCGGCGTTCGTAGTCGTACTTGAGTTCGAGTTTGTCGAGGTATTCGAATGGTCCCGCTTCGCTCTTCTCGAGACCATGGAGTCGAAACAGCAACATGATCGCCTTCTTGACCCATTCGTGAACGATGACTTCACCGCTCGGGGCCACCTCGGCGACGCGCAACTGACCGTCGTCGAGCTTGGCGATCACCAACTCCACGTCGCGTCGGGCCTCGAGATTCCCAGGCGTCATGGTCGCGATCTGTTCGTGCCACGCGTTTATTCGTTCTTCGAGATCGCCCATTGAACAATCGTACCGAGACTCAGCCGAGCGCTGAGAGTCGTGAGGCCACGAGCGCCAGACGCTCGTCGGGCTGAACGACGGCGATGCGCACGAACGGCGCACCCGCGTCACCGTAGAGCTCTCCGGGACTCACGATGAGACCCGCCACGTCCGCGAGCATCTCGGCGAGGCGCCAGCCGTCCGCGCCGGGCATCGAGCACCAGAGATAGAAGCCTCCGTCGGGCAGGGGCGCGTCCACGCCGTTGGCCCCGAGCGCCTCGGCGAGCAGTTCGAGCCGCGACCGGTACCGCGCGCGCTGAGTCTCGACGTGTGCGTCGTCACCGTAGGCGAGGGCGACCGCGGACTGGACCGGGCCGGGCACCATGAGTCCGGCGTGCTGGCGCACGAGACGCAAGAACGCCACGACCTCGGGGTCACCTACGTAGAAACCGGCGCGGACCCCGGCCAGGTTCGATCGCTTCGAGACCGAATGAACGGCGAGGACGCCGTCGATTCCAAACTCGAGGATCGAGCGAGCCCGGCCGGTCCAGGTGAACTCGGCGTAACACTCGTCGCTCGCCACCAACACGTCGTGGGTACGGCCCCAAGTCGCCACGGCTTCGAGGTCGTCAAGACCCCCGGTCGGATTGGACGGCGAGTTCGACCACAAGACGAGAGCGCGCTCGGCGTCCTCGGGACTGATCGACGTGAGGTCGAGCTCTCCGTTCTTCATCGCGACCGGGACCGCGCGAAGACCCGCGAGCGCGGCACTCATGGCGTACGTGGGATAGCTCACCCCGGGATAGAGGACCGTGTCGCGTTCGGGCGAGCGAAGGTGCAGGTACTGGGCGAGCGAGGCGACGAACTCCTTGGTCCCCACGCACGCCGCCAACTGATCGATCCCCACCGTCACCGCGAAGCGTCGCTCGAGCCACGCGGCGCCCGCCTCGCGGTAGTCGGGCGAACCTATTGACGCGGGGTAGCCCCGAGCGCCGATCCCCTTGGCCAGTTCGGCGATGACGAAGTCCGGTGGCGCGTCGACGGGCGTGCCAATCGAGCAGTCGACCGGTCCCCCGTCGTGGCGCTCAGCGAGCTTCTTCAAACCCTCGAGGCGGTCGTAGGGATACGGCGGTGGGACGAAGCTCACGCGGGTACCCGCCACTGTTCGAAGCGTGCCACGCCCACCGGGTCGAGCACAACGTGCACGACCACGCCCTCGTCGGTGATCGAGGTGTCGATCACCTCGCCCTCGCGATGCGCCGCCGCGATCAGGTCGCCTCGATCCAGGGGCAGGCTCAAGGTGACGACCCGGTCGTGGGTTCGCAATCGCTCTCCGATGGTGACGATCAGTTCGTCCAGGTTCTCGCCGGTGAGTGCCGAGACCCAGACACTGCCCTGGTGCGACGAGGCGAGTTCGCGAGCGCGCGAACCCTCCACGTCGGCCTTGTTAAAGACGAGCAGCTCGGGCACCTGGTCGGCCCCGATCTCACGCAGGACGTCGCGCACCGCGCTGATCTGTTGTTCAGCGTCGTCGCTCGCACCGTCGACCACGTGCACCAGGAGGTCGGCGAGTTGGACGGACTTGAGCGTGCTCATGAAGGCCTCGACGAGTTCGTGCGGCAGGTTCGAGATGAAGCCCACCGTGTCGGTGAACAGCACGGTCTCACCGCCGGGCAGTTGGCGCTGACGGGTTCGAGGGTCGAGGGTCACGAACAGGCGGTTCTCGGCCACGACGTCGGCGTCAGTGAGGGCGTTGAGCATCGAAGACTTGCCGGCGTTGGTGTAACCGACCAACGTCACCTCGCGGTGGCGTCCCCGGTCGCGACCTTGACGCTGGACCCCTCGCGTGCGGTCGATATCCTTCAGCTCGTTTCGGATGTGGTGGATCCGGTGCACGAGTCGGCGTCGGTCCACCTCGAGCTGGGTCTCGCCCGGTCCCCTCGTGCCGATACCGCCAGCCTGCTGGGAGAGCGAACCACTGGCGCGGCGAAGTCGGGGCAGCCGGTACTGCAGTAGCGCGAGCTCGACCTGGGCCTTGCCTTCGGGCGTGCGAGCGTTCTGGGCGAAGATGTCCAAAATGACCGCGGTTCGGTCGATCGCGGTGCGTCCGAGGATCTTCTCCAAGTTGCGCTGCTGAGCCGGCGAGAGGTTGTGTTCGAAGACCACCGTGTCCGAGTCAACCGCCAGACAGATCTCGCGCAACTCGTCGACCTTGCCCGAACCGAGGAACGTGGCGGGATCGGGTGCGTCACGACGCTGCACGACGCGCGCCACCACGTCGGCGCCGGCGGTGTCAACCAGGAGCGCCAGCTCGTCCAACTGTCGCTCGAGGGATTCGGTGGTAACGCCCGGGAACTGCACGCCGACGAGCACGATCTTCTCGCGAAACGTACGTTCAATGAGCGTGGAGGGAATATACGTCACGCTTCGAGCCACTCCACGTTCGCGACGAACTGGACTGGTCCCGCGAGCCGGGCGCCGTCCTCGTCGAGACGCACCATCAGATCGCCGCCCGGATTCTCGATGGTGACCTCGACCCCCACCAGGCCCTCGCGGTGCAACACCGCGGCGGTCGCGACCGATCCCGTGCCGCAGGCGAGCGTCCAGCCCACGCCGCGCTCGATCACGCGAATGCGCGCCCGGCTCTGGTCGAGCACGGTGACGAACTCGACGTTCGCTCCGCCGACGCTTTGGGCGAGTGGCGCCGCCACTCGTTCGCAGGCCTCCTGGTCCCAGGACGGGTCGTCGCGCACCACGACGTGCGGGTTGCCGACGTTGGCGACGCCGAGTGAACCCGGCACCGTCGCTTCGAAGGTCACCTCGCCCATCGCCACGCTGCCGTAGCCATCGTCCCCGTTCATCGCGAGGCTGACCACGCGCACCCCGGCGTCGGTAGCGACTTCCAATTCGTCCCAGTCGGCCTTGGTCGTTCGACGCACGGCCGCCGCGAGACAGCGGATCCCGTTGCCCGACATCTCGGCGACGCCACCGTCGGCGTTGTAGAGAATCATGGTGACCGGTTCATCGAGCACGGCGACCAGAAGACCGTCCGCACCCACGCCCAGGGCCCGGTGGCACACGCGCTGGGCGCGCTGGGCGTTCCACCACGTGCTCTCGCCGGGCTCGAGGACGTCGACGAGGAAGTCATTGCCGGCGCCGTGCCATTTTTGAAGGGATCGAAGTGTCACTGCTACCTAGTCTCGCACGAACCCGTCGGGTGAGTTCAGAACTTCGACCAACCGTTTCGCGGCGAGGGGGACGTCGTCGAACCATTCGATGCGCGGATCGCGCGAGAACCACGATCGCTGACGGCGAGCGAGTCGTTTGCTCTGGGTGATCGCGTCACGCACGCACTCGTCGAGGTCCGCGCCCTGTTCGACGTGACGAAGCAACTCCCGATAGCCCACGGCTTGGCGCGCGGTACGGCTGAGACCTCGCGGACCATTCGCGAGCGAGCGCACCTCTTCGAGCAGACCCTCGTCCATCCACTGGCGAAATCGTTTCTCGATACGTTCGTCCAGTACCGCGAAGTCGACGCGAAGCCCGACCTGGATCACGCGCACCGGTCCGTAGGTGCGAAGTCCGGGACCGTACGAGGAGAACGGTCGACCACTTCCGAGGGTCACCTCGAGCGCGCGCACGATCCGACGCTCGTTGGTGGGTTCCATGCGCTGGGCCGCCACCGGGTCGAGCTGGCGCAACTCCTCGTACAACGTCGCCGGATCGTCGGTTCGCTGTTCGAGGACCGCGCGCACCTCAGGGTACTGACGGGGAATCTCGAAGTTGTCGAGTACCGCGCGACCATAGAGACCGGTGCCCCCCACGTAGAGCACGGCCTCGCCGAGCTGCCAGACGTCCCGCGCGCTCGCACGCGCCGCCTGCTGGAACTCGTAGAGCGTGAACTCCTCGCTCGGTTCGACGAGGTCTAACAGCTCGTAGCGGACTTGGTCGCGTTGGGCGGGTGTGGGTTTGGCGGTGCCGATATCCATGCCGCGATAGACGGTCATTGCGTCGACGCACAATATCGACACGTCGCGCTGCTCCAGACACAGTTCGTGCGCGAGCGCCGACTTGCCCGACGCGGTCGTGCCGACGAGCGCGACCGCCGGGCCGCCGTGGTTCATCACGAGCTTCGAAGCGGTATTCGTACCTTGTGGCGCGGAGCACGCACGATGTCCTCGATCTCGCCGAGCAGATGATACGGGGCCCCGTGGTTCACGCGCACGCGCACCAGCGAGCCCACGCGCACGTCGTCTTGACACGCGAAGTGGACGAGCTTGCCCTGGCGAGTGCGTCCCGAGAGCATCGCCGCATTGCGCCGTGAAGGACCTTCGACGAGGACCTCTTCGAGTCGGCCAACGCGGGCCTCGTGTTTGAGCAACGCACTGCGGTCGAGCACTTGTTTCAGACGTTCGAAACGTTCCTTGATCACGTCGTCGGCGATGAACTGATCGGTCATCAAGGCGGCGCGGGTGCCTTCGCGCGCGGAGAAGATGAAAGTGTAGGCCGAGTCGAACTGGGCGACGCTCACTGCGGCCAGCAGTTCATCGAACTCGGCGTCGGTCTCGCCGGGAAAACCCACGATCAGATCGGTCGTGACCGCGAGGTCGGGAATCGCCTCGCGCGCCAGCGCTAGTCGCTCGAGGTAACGCTCGAGCGTGTAGCCGCGACGCATCGCCGCGAGCACCCGGTTCGAACCGTGCTGGAGGGGCAAGTGCAGCTGCGGACAGACCGTGGGGGTCTCGGCCATCGCGGCGATCGTTTCGGGACGCAGGTCCTTGGGGTGCGGACTGGTGAACCTGATCCGCTCGATGCCCGCCACCTCGCCGAGGGCCCGCAGGAGTTCGGCGAACAACGGTCCTCGCCGGGTGATGTCGCGGCCGTAAGAATTGACGTTCTGACCCAGGACGGTGAGTTCGACGACGCCCGACGACGCCAGCATGGTCGCCTCTTCGATCAGGTCCGTGATCGGTCGACTGATCTCACGTCCGCGCACCGACGGCACGATGCAGTAGCTGCAGGTGTTGTCACAGCCCGTCTGGATGGTGATCCACGCGGCGTAGGCGCTCTCGCGCACGGCGTAGAGGGCCGGCGCCATGTCGAGGTTGGCCTGCGGATCGGGTGCGTCCAGTACCTCGGTGATCGGACCTTCGCGACGCGCGCGACGCAGCAACGCCGGCGCGGAGGCGAGGTTGTGGGTGCCAAAGACGACGTCGACCCACGAGGCCCGCTGCTGGATCGCGCCGCGGTCCTTCTGGGCCATGCAGCCGCCCACCGCGATCTGCATGTCCGGTCGTTGCTCCTTGAGCGCCTTGAGGTGCCCGAGGGCGCTGTAGAGCTTGAGATCCGCGTTCTCTCGAATTGTGCAGGTGTTGAACACCACCACGTCGGCCTCTTGATCGTTCGTGGCGGGCACGAGACCGTCGGCGACCAAGAGGCCCGCCAGTCTTTCGGAGTCGTGCTCGTTCATCTGGCAACCAAAGGTGCGAATGGAGAAGGTTTTCGGTGCCGTCACCCCCCC
Source organism: Ferrimicrobium sp. UBA6820 (assembly GCA_002452255.1). Classification (GTDB taxonomy): domain Bacteria; phylum Actinomycetota; class Acidimicrobiia; order Acidimicrobiales; family RAAP-2; genus RAAP-2. Next base: position 31,444 of record DKEO01000057.1, on the reverse strand, counting down.
AGCCTACCGAGCGACTTCTAGAACCTCCCGGGAGGAATCGCGGGTGACGCCGATGCTCGCCAGCACCACGCACGCCACGCCCACGTAGTCCCAACCACTCACGCGCTGGGAGAGCAAGAGCCAACCCACGAAGAACGCGAGCACCGGGTCAAAGGCCACCAGCACCCCCACGATCGAAGGCTTGAGGCGTCGCAGGGCCGACATCTCGGCGCCGAAACCGAGCACGAGGGCCATGAGCGCCACGAGGGCCAGCCGGCCCATCACGTAAGGATGCGCCAGTACGACTCGCGTGCTCGACAAGGTGAACGGTAACGACCAGAGGGCCGAAATGGTGACGCCGGCCGCGAGTCCCTCGAGTCCGTTGGTCGAACCGCCGACGCGCTGGGCGGCGAAGAGGTACGTCGCCCACCCGGCACCCGCCCCCAGCGCGAACAGCACGCCCGTCACCTCGAGCCCACCCCCCGGGTGCGAGAGAGCGACGACGCCAAGCGCGGCGAGCAACACGAATCCGAAGTGTTGCCACGTGCGTTTTCCCAGTGCGGCGACCAGTAACGGGCCGAGAAACTCGATCACGACGGCGCTGCCGAGTGGGATGCGCGCGATCGCTTCGTAGAACGACACGTTCATGAAGGCGACCGCCGTGCCGAAGGCGAACGCCCCGATCCACTGATGGCGCGTGAAGCGACGCACGTTCGGGCGAGCGATCACTAACAACATCACGGCACCCAACAAGAATCGCCACGAACTCGACGCCGCGGGTCCAATCAGGCCAAAGGCCGGTTGCACGAGGGCCGCCGACCACGGAATGAACAGCGCGGCGAAGAGCACGAGCCCCGCGCCCACGGCCGTGTCTCGCGAGGCGCCGGTCGTCGCGTGCTTCAAAGAGTGACCAGGCCGGTGCGGTCCGCTTCGAGGACGAGGACGCTGCCCGGTTCAGAGTGGTCCTCGAGGAACTCGCGTGCGGCGTGCGCGACCCCTTCGGCGCTGTCGGCGAGGCACAGACCGAGCATCGTCGAACCGGCGCCAGACCAACACGAGCCCAGCGCGCCCGCTTCTCGCAGGGCCGCCAGAAGCGGACGGGCGAACTTCACGAGGTCCATGCGGTAGTTCTGATGCAGTGCGTCGTCCATCGAGGACGCGACGAAGTCATCGTGGCGCGCGAGACCCGCGATCAACAGCCCGAGCGAGCTCAAGTTGAACACCGCGTCGGCGAAGGGCACCGTGCTGGGCAACACGTGGCGCGCGTCGGTGGTCTTGAGTTCCACCTCGGGGATCACGACGACGAATCGCCAAGCCGGGTCGAGGGCAAGTGACCGCGCCACGACGCCACCGTCGCGCACGCTCGCCGCGACGAGTCCGCCGAGCAGCGAAGCGGCGGCGTTCTCCGCGTGGCCGTCAACGTCGCTCGCCAGGGCGAGCGGGTCAGTGGCTCCCGCGGCCGCGGCCGCGGCGAGAGCGAGCGCGGCCGACGAACCGAGACCTCGCGACAAGGGAACGTTCGAGTTCACGTGCAACGCGAAGTTCTCATGGCCGAGCACCGATTTGGCGACCAGCGCGGCCAGATGACGCTCATCGTCGAACTGTCCCGCGCCGAATCCCTCGCTCGAAATAGCGAAATGATCAGCGGGTTCGAGACTCACCTCGACGTAGAGCTGCAGCGCCACGGCGAGCACGTCGAATCCGGGGCCGAGGTTGGCCGAACTGGCGGGAACGCGACATCGCACGAATTCAGCGTAGGCGTTGCCACAGCGACGGCGGGGCTACCGCGGCGCTGGCAACCAGGGCCAAGCGCCGTTGCTGGTGTGCGCCCACGCTCACGTAACCCACGACTTGGCCCTTATCGATGCCGCTCGAGAAACGTCGCACGTGGACTTGGGCACTCAACGCCCCCTTCGCCGCCCACCACGAAAAACGGGCCGAGCGAGCCAGGACGATGTGGGCCCGGTGCGCCCCCCAGCCAATGCTTCCGACCACGGTGCCCGCGGCGAGGGTCGAGTGGTCTTGCGTGGTCGCCGACTGTTCGAGGGCGAGCGCCGCCTCACCCGCGGGTCCCAGCAGGTTCCCGCCCCGCTGACCCAGTACGACGGCGTAGGCCACGTCCGTGGTGGAGCCATTGAGAAAGGTCATGGCCATCACGTCGCAACCGCCCGCGGCAGCCGTGCGTCCCGATTTGACGCCGATGACGTTGTCGATCCCGACGTCGGGCGTGAAGGAGTACACCGTGCCCGCGAACGGCAGGACCACACTCGTCTGGTCGACGATGCCGCGCACCAGCGGCGACTTCATCAAGAGCGCCGCGAGCCTCCCCTGATCAAGTGCCGTCGACACGGACTCGTCGCTGAAGCCCGAGACGTCGGCGTAGCTCGTCCCGCGCATTCCCAGGTTTCGAGCCGCCGCGTTCATCAGCGCGACGAAGTCCGTGACGTTGCCGGCGACCATGTTGGCGAGCAGTACCGCGTAGTTGCTCGCCGAATGCACCAAGAGGCCGTTCAACAAGTCGTTCTCACACAGCGACTCGCCGCTCGTCACCGCCACGCTCGACTGGTCGGACACCTTCAGTTGTTCGTACGCCACGACGTCGTCGGGCGTGATCGTGATGCACGGGCCGGTCTCGCCCTGCGCCAAGGGCAACCGCTTCAACACGACGTAGGCGGTCATCAGTTTCGTGAGACTCGCAATGGGTTGCACGCTGTTGTGCCAACTGCGCTCGACCCCGAGTGACGGGATGACCAGGGCCGCGCTACCCACGCTCGGCCACGCGATGGGTTCGCCAGTGCCGCTCGAAATCACGTTCAACGCGTTCACGTGGCTGCGGGCCAGCGGATGCAATAAGGGCAACTGGATCCCGATGATCAAGGCCGCGGCGACGACACCACCCAGCACCAAGGCGACCAGACGAGCCAGAAGACCACGTGAGACGGGACTAGGGAAAGAAGTAGGCGTCGACACCGATTAGAGAGAAGACTGCTGGCCGTACTCTTCTGGCGTCTTTAACACCTTACGAGCCTTTGAACCATCGCCAGCAGCGACCACGCCTTCCTCTTCGAGTTGGTCCATTATACGCCCTGCCCTCGCGAAGCCGATTCGCAGCTTTCGCTGGAGCATCGACGTCGAACCCGATTGGTACTTGATCACCAGGTCGCGCGCCTGGCGTAGGACCTCGTCGTCGTCGTCGCCGACGTGCGCCGAACCTGCGTGGTGCACGGGCACGTCCAGTGCCACCACGGTCTCCTGGCGGCCACCCTGGGCTCGCCAGAACTCGACCACGCGGCGCACCTCTTCCTCCGAGACCCAGGGCGACTGCAAACGACGCGCGATGTTGCTCGAAGCCGTGACGAGCAGCATGTCGCCCTTGCCGATGAGTCGCTCCGCGCCCGCCTGGTCCAAGATGACCCGGCTATCGGCGAGCGACGAGACCGCGAAGGCCATTCGACTCGGGATGTTCGCCTTGATGACGCCGGTGATCACGTCTACGCTCGGGCGCTGCGTGGCGAGGACCAGGTGGATGCCCACCGCACGAGCCATCTGGGCGATGCGCACCACTGATTCCTCGACGTCGCGCGCGGCGACCATCATCAGGTCGTTCAACTCGTCAACGACGATGACGATGTAGGGCAACTGCTCGGGACCGGCGAACTCGTCGAGTTCGGACTCGAGACCGGTCGAACGCTCGATCGCGCTCGCCACCAGCTCGTGCGTGCTCGGCGCGTGCTCTATCTCGCCACGCGCGATCATCTGCTGGTAACTCGTGATGTCGCGCGCGCCGCTCTGGGCGAGAAGGTCGTAACGGCGTTCCATCTCCTTGACGGCCCAGCCCAAGATGTTCGCCGCCTTCTTCGGATCGACGACCACGGGTGCGAGTAGGTGCGGCAAGTCGTTGTACTGTCCCATCTCGACTCGCTTGGGGTCGACCAGCAAGAGGCGCAACTGATCGGGCGTGGTGCGCATCACCAGCGACGTGATGAGCGAATTGATGCACGAGCTCTTACCCGCCCCGGTCGCACCCGAGATCAGTACGTGCGGCATTTCGCCGAGGTTGAACACCACCGTGCGTCCGGCGATGTCGCGCCCAATCGGTACGTCGAGCGGGTGCCCGGCGGCGAGCGCTTCTTCGGACGAGAGCAGGTCCCCCAGGGCGACCAGGGTCCGGTGCCGGTTGGGCACCTCGACGCCGATGGCCGATCGTCCCGGTATGGGCGCGAGGATGCGTACGTCAGGCGTCGCCATCGCGTAGGCGATATCGCGGTTGAGCGACGTCAGTCTCGACACCTTGACGCCGGGACCCAGTTCGAGTTCGTAACGCGTGACGGTGGGTCCCACCGTGTAGCCCACGAGTGTCGTCTCCACCCCGTGGGCGCCGAGCGCTTCGACGAGTTCGCCACCCGACGCCTCGATGGCCGCGCGGTCTTGTCGTTGCTCCTTGGTTCGCTGCAGCAGATTGAGGGGGGGCAGGACCCATTCGCTCGCCAACGAAGCTGGTCGCGCGATGGGGGCCAGTTCGGGGCTCGGTGCGAGCACCGGTTCGACGAAGTCACCCTCGTAGTGCGACGATCCTTGTTCGGCGTCGTCGTACTCGTCCTCGTAGTACTCAGAATCCAACGCGGCGGGCGCGCTCGACTGCGAGTCAAGTCCGAGCGGCGGTTCGGCGTCGGGTGGGCGTTCTTCGCGCGACGGTGGCGCAGTGTCATCCTGGGGCTGGACCTTCGCCTTGGGCCGTGCGGTCCACCAACGCGCGAACACGTGGGCCAGTGTTCGAAGGAACCTCGCGGTCGCCCCCGCCAGAGTGCGAAGTCCGAAACCCGTGGTCACCATCATCGCGACTATTAATAGGGCGACCAGCACGACGATCGCGCCGCCCAAGCCAATGGTCTTATAGAGCCCACCACCGACCAGGACCCCGAGCCACCCGCCCGCGTGGCCGAGCAGCTTCACCCCCGCGTGCAGGCCCGGACGTCCTCCGGCGAGGTGGCCAATACCGCACACGCTCACCAGCGTGAGGGCGATCCCCCAGAGGAACCGGTTGCGGTCGGCTTCGATCTTGTTCCACAGCAGCGCCACCGCCGAACCTATGAAGAGGACGGGCAGCACCAGCCGGCCCACGCCTAGGACCAACTTGAACGCGTCGAGTACCACGTGACCCACCGGGCCCAGGGCCCGCGCGTCGGCGAGCAGACAGAACAGACCCGCGACCACGAGCAGCACGATCCACAGGTCACGCTCGTGGCGACGCCACAGGCTGGGCGCTGCGGCGGGCGCGTTCTTTCTCGCCGGCGAGCGAGACGCGGACTTGGTGGTCGATTTCTTTTGGTGCGGTGCAGGACTCATTTACCATCCAACTTACCGAACCTTTGTTCGTTAGACGTGCCAATCGCTTAGTCTGGTCCAGTGCTCAGCGCGCCCGACGCCACGTCAATCGAACTCGCGAAGCGCCTGAACGCCCAGGCGCGGCTGTTCGAGGTCGTCACTTCGTCGCCCCTTGGCGCCTCGCTGCGCGAAGTGGTCTTGCGCGGCGATCCAGCTCTCGCGGGTGCGCCGGGCAATGACGTCATGGTGCGCCTCGTCGACGCCAAGGGCAAGTACGTTCGACGCCGCTACAGCGTGCGATGGGTCGACGAAGCACAAGGTCTCGTGACGCTCTGGGTCGTCACCAGCCACGAAGGAGCCGGCGCCCATTGGGCGCGCGAGGCCACACCCGGTGACCAGGTCGACCTCATTGGTCCGCGCGGCAAGATCAACCTCGACCCACTCGCTGACTGGTACCTCTTCGTCGGCGACACCAGCGGCCTCGCCTCGTTCTACCGCATGGCCCAGAGCATCGAAACCCCGGGTCGGGCCATCTTCATCGTCGAGGTGGACGACATCAACGACGCGCTCACCGCGCCCTTTGACGAGGGCCTCGGCGTCACGGGCATCTTCGTCGAACGAAACGGTCGCGCCTACGACGATCCCGCGGGATTGCTCGGAGGTCTCGCCGCCTTCGAGATGCCCGCGGGCCTGGGTCACGCCTACCTGTTCGGCGAGTTCCACGTCGTGCGCGCGCTCGGCGTTGCCTTGAGTGATCGAGGGATGGCCCAAGAGCAACAGAGTCACAAGGCGTTCTGGCGAGCCGGGCGCCACAACGCCGAACACGGTGAGCCCGAGAAGGACCTCTAGAACACCGCGAGCGCGGCCAACAACACGGGCTGGCGACGGTACTTCTGTCCGAGCAAGCGACCCGCCGTGCGCTGGGCGACCTTGTTGAGCGCCACCGGATCGCGCTCGCCATCTCGCAAGGCGACGTCGAGCGATTCTCGCACGCTGCTCGTCACCAACTCGAGCAGGGTCTGGTCGTGCTCTCCCTCGAACCAGCCGCGTGTGGTGACCTTGATGGCGTCCACGATGATCCCGCGATCCTTGTCGATGCCGCCCGAGATGAGCAACAGACCGTACTCGGCGAGCATTCGACGCTCCTCGAGTGGACGCTCGTCCAGGTCGCCCGCACTGCCGTCGATGTAGTGGAAGCCCGCGGGAACCTGACCCGATCGACGGATGCCCGTGGCGCTCACCTCGACCTGGTCGCCGTCCTCGCAGATCAACACGTGATTGTTCTTGAGTCCCATGGTGAGTGCCAGGTCGGCGTGATGGACCATGTGTCGATACTCCCCGTGCACCGGAACGAAGTTACGGGGGCGCACCAATTGATGGAACGTGCGTAGCTCGCCCTGGCGAGCGTGGCCCGAGGCGTGCACCGGCTCATTGCCCGAATGGATGACCTCGGTGCCCGCGCGATGAAGATCATCGATGACACGTCCGACCGACCATTCGTTGCCGGGTATCGGGTGCGAACTGAGGATCACCGTGTCGTCGGGTCCCACCTTCATGAAGCGTGCGTCGCCGCGCGAGAGCTTGGACAGTGCGGCGAGCGGTTCACCCTGGCTACCGGTGCAGATGACGCAGATCTCACCCGGACTGAAGCGGTCGATGTTCTCGACGTCCACCAGGTCCGCGGTGTTCACGTGCAACAAGTTGAGCTTTCGCGCGAGTTTCACGTTCGCTTCCATCGAGCGACCCATGAGGACGATCTTGCGCTTCTGTTCGAGCGCCACGTTGATGATCTGCTGGACGCGATGGATGTGACTGGCGAAGCACGCCACCACCATTCGCCGCTCGGGCCGCTCGAGGAAGAGCCGGCGCAGCGCACCACCCACGGAACGCTCCGAGGCCGTGAAACCTGGTTCTTCGGCGTTCGTCGAATCACAGAGCAACAACGCCACACCCTCGTCACCAATGGCGGCGAGTCGCGACACGTCGGTGCGTCGATTGTCGATGGGCGTGAGATCGAGTTTGAAGTCGCCCGAATGCACCACGATGCCGACCTTGGTGTGAAACGCCAGCGCGTGTGCGCTCGGCACCGAGTGGGTGACGGGGATGAACTCGACTTCGAAGGGTCCGATCTTTCGCCTTTCGTGGTCGTGGACTTCGATGAACTCGAGGTCCTTGGCGACCTTGGCCTCAGTGAGACGATGTCGGGCGAAGCCGAGGGTCAGCGCGGAGCCGTAGATCGGGACGTTGACGTCCTTGACGAGATAGCGCAGCGCGCCGGTGTGGTCCTCGTGCCCGTGGGTGAGCACGATGCCGTCGACACGGTCGCGACGTTCGATCAACCAGCGAAAGTCCGGCAGGATGATGTCGACGCCGTACATCGTCGGCTCGGGGAACATGAGACCCGCGTCCACCACGACGATGCGACCGTCTTGCTCGAGCGCGAGACAGTTTCGACCAATCTCGCCCAGACCGCCCAGGAACGTGACACGAATGTTGTCTTTAGCCACGTTGGGCCCGAAGTGACGTCACCACGTCCGCCGCGGCGAGGTCGAGGGTCTCGTCAGCGTCACCGAGCGGTAATCGGCACTGGCCCACGGCGAAGCCGAGCGAGCGCATGGCGGCCTTGGTGGGCATCGGGTTGGGGTACGTCTCGGTGCTCTCGAAGACGCAACTAGGGGCCAGACGCTCGTTGTAGGCCTGGGCCTTGAGCCAGTCACCCTTTTCGACGGCGCGCACGAGACCCGAGAACTCTGGGCTGGCCCAGTGCGCCGCGACCGAGACAATACCCACCGCGCCAATCGAGAGGAACGGCAGGAGCAAGCTGTCGTCGCCGCTGTAGAGATCGAGGTCCTCGCCGAGCACGGCTTTGGTGTGCGCGGCACTCACGAGGTCGCCCGACGCGTCCTTCAAGGCGACGATGTTGGGATTCTTGCGAACCAGATCGATTGTCGTGTCACTGGCCACCTTGCGCCCAGTGCGAGAAGGAATGTCGTAGAGCATGACCGGCAGCGCCGTGCACTGAGCGATCGCGGCGAAATGTGCGGCGATTCCGCGCTGGCTCGGGCGCGAATAGTTCGGCGTCGTGAGCAGCACCCCGGCGGCTCCAGTCGCCTTCACGCGTTTGGTCAGCGCCACCGATTTGGCGGTATTGGCGTCAGTCGAACCGGCCAGCACCGGTACCGTGACCGCGTGGGCGACGCAGGAGAAGAGGTCCAACTTCTCGTCGTCGCTCAGCGCGGAACCTTCGCCCGTCGATCCCGCGATCACCAGTCCGTCGGAGCCTTGTTCGACGAGGAACTTCGCCAGCGCGCTCGCCACGTCGAAGTCGATGGCGCCGTCGGGCGAGAAGGGCGTCACCATGGCCGTCAATACCGTGCCAAATCGCGTCGAACCCATAGAACGAAGTTACTACCGATCTGCGCTTGTTTTCCCCCTAGGGCGGATCAATCAGAAGGGAATGAACGAATCAATGCCGATGGTCAACTTCGGCTTCGCGTCGACCGCGCGCACGGCGATCGCCACGCCCTGGATGAAGCTCGTACGGTCGAATGAATCGTGTCGGATGGTGAGCCCTTCGCCGGGTCCGCCAAAGAGGATCTCCTGGTGCGCGACGAGACCGGGTAGGCGTACCGAGTGCACCTTGATCCCCTCGCCCACTTCCGCGCCGCGCGAGCCCGCCGCGGTCGCACGGGTCGTGGGATCCACCAACGCGGCGAGTCCCGCCTTCTTTCGTGCGTCACTGATGGCGCGTGCCGCGGCGAGCGACGTCCCCGACGGAGCGTCCACTTTCTTATCGTGGTGTAACTCGATGATCTCCACCCGCTCGAAGTAGGGTGCCGCCATCGCGGCGAAGCGCTCGGAGAGCACCGCACCGAGGGCGAAGTTCGAAGCCATCACCACGCCGGTCTTGGTGCTCGCTTCGTCGACGGCACTGCGCTGCTCGGCGCCAAGACCCGTCGTGCCGATGACGAGTCCCACCTTGTGCTCCGCGCACCAGTGCGCGGACGCCACCACGCTCTCGGGCGTCGAGAAGTCCACCACGACGTCGACGCCGAGACCGTCGTTGTCGCTGAGTGACTTCGCGTAGGTGGCACCATACAGGTCTGCGGGTTCGCGCACGTCGATGAGTGTGACGACCTTGAAATCCGCCTGAGCGCCTAGTCCCGCCGCCAGGGCCTGACCCATGCGGCCAGCGCCGCCGACGATGACCAAGCGTTTCATCCGTTCACCCTACTCTTTCGCCTGCGCGGCACCCAACCGCGCACGTAGCCCCAAGCGACGAGCAACAACAATGTGCCCCCCACCGAACCAGTGAGACCGATGTCGATGTAGGGCGCGTGATAGTGGAAGTGGACTCGCCAGGTACCCGGGGGGACGATGACCTGTTGGATAAGTCCCGAACGCACGACGTGCAACGTCACCACGTGCCCCGAAGAAAGATTCACCGCGGTGGCGTGCCAGCCCGGGATCCATTCCATGGAACGCTTCAACACGGTCGGGTGCGTGGCGGCGACGGTGATCCACGAATCGCCCCACGTCGCGTCCACAATCTTCTTGATCCGCGAAGTCGCCGCGTGCGTGCCCAACCACGCACTCGCTCGCACCGACGTCGCTCGAAAGTACGCGAGCGATCCAACCGTGCCCACGTTGCGCCACGCCGGCGACGAAAGGGCTTGCTGGAACTGCGTGTTGAGGTCGTAGGTGACTTCTGGCTTGACGTCCTCTTTCAGTGCGACCGACTCGGTGAGGACCCCGCTGATCGAGGAGACGCGCACGCCCGCCGCGTCTTCGTGCTGGCTCGAGAAGTCGAAGGTCACGCTCGTACTCTCGGGCATCGTGATCGTTGCGCCCTCGGGCTTGCCCTTCGCGTCCAAGAGTTGCGCCGTCATGGGATTGGTGGAGGCGAGTTCACCCGCCAAGCCCAGGACGGTGATCGAACGCACCGGCAACAGCTCACCGAAGTAGCGCACGATCGAGTCCGCCGGCTGGGGTTTCACGCACTGGGGTGGCTGGACCAGGTGGGGCCCTACCCGGGTGGTCAACTTGTCCATCGGCACGATGACCGTGGACAGTTGCAGCTGGTGGTACACGCCACGGGCCAATTGACAGCCGTCTAGACCGAACAGCGGGTGCGTCTGGGTGACGTTGCCGTAGAGTTCGTCGATCAATGATCCGTAGCCTTGCACGCTCGGCAGCTTGGTGAAGACGTTCAGATTCGCCGCGCCGAGATTCTCGAAGGTGTAGTGACTCACGCCCGACGGGTCGACGAGCGCGTTGCGACCCACCGGATCGATCACCGACAACGCGTAGGCGCGCGAAGGTTCGACGTTCACGCGACCGGGCAGGAACCCTTCACTGCAAAAGAGTGCGAAGGCGAGCACGTCGAGCGCGACGAGTACGCAAAGCACACGCACGAAGCTCCGACGGCCCACGCCCCAGGTCAAGGCCGCGAGCAGCGCCAGCGCGAGTACCAGGTGGATCAGCAAAGTCGGCCGCTCGTAACTGGCCAGACGCACCGGCGTCGTCGTACTCGTCATCCACTGGACGATGTCGTTGCCGAAGAACAACATGAAGAAGGAAAGCAGCGCGGTCGCCATCGCGGGCGCGAGGGTCACCCACTTGCGTCGCGCGCTCAGACCCGCGCCGGCGAAGTCCCTGTCCACAAGTTTCTGGATGAACCAACCCAGGAACACGACGAGCCCGAGGTCGACCAGGATGACACTGCGACTCTGCAAGCGCGTACTACCAAAGAGCGGAATCGCCCGAAAAAGGTGCCCGAGGGGCGTGTAACTCCCCCACGTGGCCAAGAGACCGACGACGATCAAGGCAACGTAGAGCGTCCACTCTCGATCCTCGCCACGCCAGCCGCCCTTCGTCGCTCGGGTGAGGAAGGCGAAGAACGCGACGAGCGCGAGTACGCCCACGTAACCGGTCACCTCGGGCAGGTTGTAGTTGACGAAGTAACTCGGTTGGTGCAACAAGCCATTGCCACCGAAGAGGTCGGGCACGAACAGCAGGCTGGTCCACTTCACGTACAGCGAGCCGGCCCCGAACCACTGGTAGGTGAGGTCGGTGCGCTGGGACTGGTCGATGAAGGACAAGCCCGGCAGCAACTGACCGAGGCCGATGATCGCGCCCCAGAACACCGCGAGCGCGACGCCCGCCACGTAGACGAACCGGTCACGCCAGTTGACCGGTTGCCAGACCGTACGCACCAGTAGCACCACGGGCACCACGATGAGCACCACCAACTGCATCTCGGCAATCGCGCGTGGTTCACCGGTCAGGTCAGCGAGTCCCCACAGCACCGTGAGGCCGAGCACACTCGGGGCTAGTGCCCGTACACGCACCCTCCACGTCGCCTCAGTCGTTCGCCGAAGGGCGTCAGCCAACGTGAGCATCGCGAGCAACGCCCAGGGAAGCAGGGCGTAACCCTGGACGACGCCCAGGTGCACCATCTGGCCGATCATGGCGCCGCTCCACGCGTAGACGAGCGCCGCGGTGCAACTCGCGAGCGAGCCGAGCTTGTGCCAACGCAACAGGACGAAGACGCCCAGCGCTGCGGCGACGTACACCGCGATCAGGTTGAGCACCCACGAGAGCAGGGCGGGCAACACCGCGAACAGCCAGGTCAGAGGAAAGAACGCTCCCGCGTTCATGCCCCCGAGCAACGGCGTGCCCGAGTCGGCGAGCCGATTGAACAAGGGCAGGTGCCCACTGTCGATCTGCTGACCCACGAGCACGCGCAACGGGAAGTTCTGGATCAGATTGTCCTGGGCGATCGCGGGATAGCCCAACAACGCGGGCACCGTGAAGACGACCAGCGGCACGCCGACGATCAAGGCCAGCGCCCAACGATCCGACCGGGACAGGCGTCGCCACCATTGGGTCATCGTGCGCGGTGGCGTGATCTGCATCTTCTTACGCTACGTAGGAAACACGAAGCCGTGCCACCCAGTCACTTCGACTGAGCGGCACGGCGGTGTTGACTAGCGGCGTCGCGGGCGGGGACTACGACGTCCGGCGCCGTCGCCGTCGGAAAATGACGGACCGCCAGGTCCGAGGTCACCGATCTCGTCGGCGAGCTCGGCCTCGAAGGAAGCCTCGAACGATGAATTCGGCTTCGCGTGCGAGGCGACCTCTCGGTCGCGGCTGGGACGCTCGGAGCGTTCCGGCCGGTCACGCGGTGGTCGGTCGCTCGAGCCGGAGCGCTCAGGACGCTCGCCTCGCTCCGGACGTGATCGGGGCGCGTCGTCGTCGCTCATGCCCGCGTACTCACCCGCGAGTGAGAGCGACACCTTGCCCTGGGGGTCGATGTCGTCGACCTTCACTTCGAGGGCCTGGCCGAGTTCGACGACGTCTTCGACCTGTCCGATGCGCTTGCCACCGTTGAGCGGCGACATCTTGGAGATGTGCAACAACCCGTCGCGACCCGGCATGATGCTGATGAACGCGCCGAACTTGGCGATGTTCACCACGCGGCCCGGATAGGTCGCGCCGACCTCGGGCGTGGGGGGATCGAGGATCAGGGCAATACGACGGCGAGCTTCCTCGACCGCGCGTCCGTCCTTGGCCCCGATGGTCACGGTCCCGACGACCCCGTCGTCGTCCACCGCGATGTCCGCGCCAGTCTCTTGTTGAAGGGTGTTGATGACCTTGCCCTTGGGCCCGATGACTTCGCCGATCTTGTCGATCGGGATCTCCATCGAGACGATCTTGGGCGCGACGTCAGCGACGTGGCTGCGCGGCTCGGGAATCGTGTCGGTGATGAGCTTCAAGATCGTCAGACGTGCTTCCTTGGCCTGGTGCAGGGCCTTGGCCAGCACGTCGGCGGGTAGCCCGTCGATCTTGGTGTCAAGTTGCAGCGCGGTCACCGCGTCCGCGGTACCGGCGACCTTGAAGTCCATGTCGCCGAAGGCATCCTCGGCGCCGAGGATGTCGGTCAGGGTGACGTAGGTACCCTCGTCGTAGACGAGGCCCATCGCGATTCCCGCGACCGGCGCCTTGATCGGCACGCCCGCCGCCATCAGCGAGAGCGTTGACCCGCAGACCGAGGCCATCGACGTCGAGCCGTTGGACTGCATGACGTCAGAAACGACGCGCAGCGTGTAGGCGAACTCCTCTTCGCTGGGTAGCACCGGCACGAGCGCGCGCTCGGCCAACATGCCGTGGCCGACCTCGCGGCGCTTGGGTGCGCCCACGCGACCGGTCTCACCCGTTGAGTAGGGCGGGAAGTTGTAGTGGTGCATGTAGCGACGGAACTCGTCGGGCGTGATCGAGTCAATCTGCTGCTTCATGCGCGGCATGCCCAGGGTGGTGACGTTCACGACCTGAGTCTCGCCGCGCTGGAACAGCGCCGACCCGTGGGTCATGGGAAAGAGGTCGAGTTCAGCCGAGAGCGGACGCAGATCGGTGATCGCGCGTCCGTCGATACGTACACCGTCGTCGACGATGCGCCGGCGCACGAGCTTCTTGGTCAGGGACCTCACGGCTGGCTTGATCTCACTCGTGCGACCTTCGAATTCACCCGACAACTGCTCGATGATCGAAGCGGTCGCGGCGTCGAGCGCGTCGTTGCGCGCGGCCTTGGTCGTGAGCTTGTTCGCCGCGGTCAGCGCGTCCAGACCAACGGCCTCGACGCGCGCGTAGACGTCGTCGTGGTAGTCGAGCTGGGCGACGAAGTCGAGCGTCTTGATCGGTCCGCGCGCCGCGATGAAGTCCCTGACCAGTTCGCGCTGCAGGTTGATCGCCTCGCGGATCCAGAGCTTGGATGCCTCGAGACCGGCGGCGAGGACTTCCTCACTCACCTTGGGGGCTCCGTCGGCGTACTTGACGAACGAGCCCTCGGTACCTCCGGCTTCGACCATCATGATGGCGACGTCGGATTCGACCGAGTCGCTCAGGGCCCGTCCCGCGACCACGAGTTCGAACGTCGCGGCGTCGCCCTCTTGGAAGGTGGGGTGCGCCACCCACTCCCCGTCGGTGGTGTACGCCATGCGCACCGCGCCGATGGGGCCGTCAAAGGGTATCCCCGAGATCATCAGGGCCGCGGACGCGGCGTTGATGGCGAGGATGTCGTGGGGGTTCTCCTGGTCGGCGCTGAAGATGGTGCCGACGACCTGGACCTCGTTGCGAAAGCCCTTGGGAAAAGAAGGACGCAGCGGTCGGTCGATAAGTCGACAGATCAGGATCGCCTGGTCCGACAACTTACCTTCGCGACGAAAGAACGCCCCGGGAATCTTTCCCGCGGCGTACGCGCGCTCTTCAATGTCGACCGTGAGCGGGAAGAAGTCGGTGCCTTCGCGCACGCCTCGCGACGCGGCGACGGTCGCCAATAACATCGTGTCACCGATGCGAGCGAGGACCGCCCCGTCGGCGAGTTGTGCGAGGTGACCTGCTTCGAAACTCAAAGTCTTGTCGGTGCCCGTTATCGGGCTACTTACGCGGATTGCGTCAGTCATGGAATCTCCTTGTGTGTAGCAACACTCCGCCCGGATCCCAGTGGGCAACCTTCGCGTGAGCGACTGTTCTCCACTGGCCTCCGAGGCCTCGGATATGTTGTGCGCGTCGAGGCTCGACGCGCATATCGGCTAGCGACGAATGCCGAGTCGACCGATCAATGCTCGATAGCGCTCGACGTTGCCGCGCTGCACGTAATCGAGCAGACGGCGACGTTGGCCGATGAGCTTCATGAGTCCACGTCGGGTGTGATGATCACCCTTGTGGGTCTTGAGGTGCTCGGTGAGATGCGTGATCCGGTCCGTCAGGATCGCGATTTGGACCTCGGGCGAACCCGTGTCCGTGGCGTGGGCCTGAAAGTCCTTGATGATCTGCTGCTTCTCAGCCATAACGTACGTGCCTTATGAGTCGGGGGTCTTGGCGCGAGCCGCCCACTTGACGACCCACATGATCAGCGTCGCTGACCGAAGACCTATCCTAGCAGCACGTTCGCGGAGGGCGTAAATTCCCCGAAGATTGCAATGGTCTGCTCGACGTCGCGCTCGATCTGCTTGACCAGTTCGCCCAGGTCCTCGTAGACCATCTCGCCTCGTAGGTGCTCTAAGAACGCCACGTCGAGCACCGAATCATAGAGATCGCCGCCAAATCCTGCCAAGTGCACCTCGACGAGCACTGAGCCGTCGTCGTAGAACTGGGGGCGCGTGCCCACCGAGACCGCACCCGCCCACCACTCGCCCTCGGCCCTCGCGGCGCCCGCGTAGATGCCAATGCCCGGCATCAGGTGAGCGCTCGAGAACTTCAGGTTCGCCGTGGGAAAACCGAGTTCTCGGCCCCGCGCGTCACCGTGCACCACCGTGGCGCGCAGGGTGAAAGGACGCCCGAGAATCTTGTTCGCCAGCGTGAGGTCTCCCGACTGGAGCGATTCGCGCACCGACGTCGAACTCCAGCGAACGCCGTCGCCAAAAATCGGTGCCGGATGGACCTCGAAGCGATGTTGTTCGCCCAGTTGCTCTAAGAGCGCGACGTTGCCCTCACGATTGTGACCAAAGTGGAAGTCTTCGCCGACGACGACGTGACGGGTCTGGAGCTCCTTGACCAATACGCGCTCGACGAAGGACGTGGCGCTCTCACGGGCCAAGACTTCGTCAAAGCTCACGATGCGCACCTGTTCGACGCCCAGACGTTCCAGACCCTCGAGCCGCTGGTCGAGTGAGCCAATGAGCAACGGCGCACGTTCGGGCGCGAGCACCGTCGCGGGGTGCGGATCAAACGTGACGACGGTCGCGCGGGCCCGGTGGCGTCGCGCGATCTCACCGAGTCGCGCGATGATCTTCTGGTGACCGACGTGCAGTCCGTCAAAGACGCCGATTGCCACGGCACTCGAGTGGGTCACCGGAGGGTCACCGTCGCGCAGGATATGCATCGGCGACAACCTAGCGCGACCCGGACGCGGCGTCGGTCGTGAGCACGACCTCTGGTTTCCACTTCTCACCTCGCCGACGCAGGACGCCGATCAGTCTGGCGTCTTCGGCGATCGCCGCAATCTCATCGCCCCGGAAGACGCCCTCGAGTTCGAGGTGCTGGCCCATTCGCACGCGCCTCTCCTGGTCGGCACTGAGCGACGCGTGTTCGAGGCCCGTCACGAAGAGGCGAGGACTCTTGAGCACCTCGTCGCCCTGTGCGAGCGCCTGTTTGAACGCCAACAACGTCAAGGCGTCCTTGACGTCGTGTTCACCGCTCGCGAGACGGCGCAGCGAGGAAAGGTGGCCAATCGTACCCAGGCGGGCGGCGAGGTCACTCAAGAGCACACGCACGTAGGTGCCCACCGAGCAAGTGACGTCGAACTCCCAGACCTCGGCAACGCCGGTGGCGCGAAGGCTGAACTCGCTGACGGTGATATCGCGTGGCGCACGTTCGACCTCAAGACCCTCGCGCGCGAGCGCGTGCAGCCGACGTCCGCCGACCTTCAGCGCCGAGACCATGGGTGGCGTCTGGCGTTGGGCTCCGATCATCGCGTTCGCGGCCTCGCGCACCTCGGACTCATCGAGTGTCGGCACGGCGCGTTCTTCGAGTACCTGTCCGTCGGCGTCGAGCGAATCGGTGGCGATTCCCAAGGTGACCGTCCCGCTGTAGCGCTTGGTCTCGGATTGGGCGAAACGCAGCAAGCGCGTCGAAGGACCTACCGCCAGCACGAGCAGTCCGGTCGCCATCGGGTCGAGCGTGCCCGCGTGTCCGACGCGGCGCTCGCCGAGTTCCAGGCGCACTCGAGCCACGACGTCGTGACTGGTGATGCCCTGGGGCTTGTCGATCAGGAGCAGTCCGTTACTCGTCGTCATGTCGCTGCCGACGCAGAATTTCCTCGACGGCGGTCCCGCTCGCGACGGCCGGGTCCGCCATGAACGACAGCTTGGGCGTGCGCTTGAGACGGGTCTGCGCGTTCACCGCTCCTTGAATCTGGGCGCGGCGCTCTTCGAGCGCGACTCGTGAATCATCGCTCAACGAATCGAGGTAGACCATGGCCTGGCGCATGTCCGGCGTCGTCTCCACGCCCGTGACCGTCAGCAGGCCGAGCCGCTCGTCGACGTCCGAGATGCGCAGCAACTCGTCCGAGATGACCTCGCGAAGGATCTGGTTCACCCTCGCGCTGCGAGGGTACGGATGGCGACCGCCGGTCGAGTGGGCCATGACCTAGGCCGTTCGGGGAATCTCGCGCTCTTCGAAGGTCTCGATGACGTCGCCTTCCTTCAAGTCCTGGTAGTCGGAAAGCCCGATACCGCACTCGAAGCCAGCCTGCACCTCACGCGCGTCGTCCTTGAATCGACGAAGCGACGTGATCGAGCCCTTCCAGATGATGGTCCCCTCGCGAAGGAAGCGGACCTTCGAGCCGCGAGTGATGACGCCATCGCGCACGAAACAACCCGCGATCGCGCCGATCTTGGGCACCCGGAAGATCTCGCGCACCTCGGCCTCGCCGGTGACGATCTCTTCGAAGACCGGCGACAACAGTCCGAGCATCGCGGCCTCGATCTCCTCGATCAATTTGTAGATGATCTCGTAGGTACGTACCTCGACGCCCTCGGCCTCGGCCAGTTCACGACTGCGCTTATCCGGACGCACGTTAAAGCCAATGATCGTGGCGTTCGAGGCCTTGGCCAATTGCACGTCGTTCTCGGTGATGCCACCTACGCCGCGATGCACGATGACGAGTTTGACGTCGTCGCGCTCGAGTTTGCGCAGCGATTCGGTGCAGGCCTCGAGCGAACCCTGCACGTCGGCCTTCAGAACAACGTTGAGCGTGGCGGTCTCGCCGCGTTGGATCTGCTCGAAGAGGTCCTCGAGGCGAGCGCCGCTGGCCGACGCGACGGGCTGGTGACCAATGAGCCGGGCCCGATGTGCTCGCGCCTCGGCGAGGGACCTCGCGTGCGCGAGGTCGTGGGCGACGCGCATCTCGTCGCCCGCGAAGGGTGGCTCGCTGAAGCCGAGGATCTGCACGGGCGTCGAGGGACCGGCGCTCTTGATTTGCTGGCCCTGGTCGTCGATCAGCGCCTTCACCTTGCCGAACGCGGCGCCAGCCACGACGGGGTCGCCGACCTCTAGCAGACCCTTTTGGATCATGACCGTCGCGACGGGGCCGCGGCCCACTTCGAGGTTCGCCTCGAGCACCGTGCCCACCGCGCGTCCCGTCGGACGAGCGGTCAGTTCGGCGATGTCGGCGAGCAGGAGGACCTGCTCGAGCAATTCGTCGATGCCCGTGCCCTGCAGAGCAGAGATCTCGACGACGATCGTGTCGCCGCCCCACTTCTCGGGCACGAGTCCGTAGTCGCTGATCTGTTGGAGGATGCGGTCGGGATTGGCGTCGGCCTTGTCCATCTTGTTCACGGCGACGATCAACGGGACACCGGCGGCCTTGGCGTGGTTGATCGCCTCGACCGTCTGGGGCATGACCCCGTCGTCAGCAGCGACGACGAGGATCACGATGTCGGTGACGTTCGCGCCACGTGCGCGCATCGCCGTGAAGGCCTCGTGACCGGGCGTGTCGAGAAAGGCGATGGCCCTTCCCTTCCACATCACGCGGTAGGCGCCGATGTGTTGGGTGATGCCACCGGCTTCGCCCGCGACCACGTTGGTCTTTCGGATCTTGTCGAGCAACAGCGTCTTGCCGTGGTCGACGTGGCCCATGACGGTCACGATCGGCGGACGGGGTTCGGCCGGGATCTCGTCGTCCTGGTCGTCCTCGTCAAAGAACTTGGCCAGGAGCGCGGCCTCTTGTTGTTCGCCGGGATCGACCAGACGCACGGCCGCACCCACCTCGGCGGCGTAGAGCTCGATCATGTCGTCACTGAGGCCCTGGACCGCGGTGACGATCTCGCCCTGGAGGAAGAGGAAGCGGATGATGTCCGCGGCACTGCGATTGAGCTTGGGCCCCACGTCTTTGGCGGTCGAACCTCGCTCGATGATGATCTCGCCCTCGGGCACCGGCGCGCTGCTGGGCTGCCAGGTGGTCATCTGGGTCGGCTCGAGCTCTTCGACGTTGCGACGACGACGACGCGTGGTCTTTCGCTGCGATCCTCTCGGACCACCGGTACCGCGACCTGAGGGAGCACCGCGACCGGGACCGGACGGCGCACCCGTGGTGGGTGCACCCGTGCGTGGACCGCCGAATCCCGTGGACGCGCCTCCGGGCCTCGAGGGGGCGCCGCTTCGCGGCGGACCCGAAGAAGGACGGGCGCTCATGGGACGAGAACCGGTCGCCCCCGGTGCTCGACTCGGTCCACCGGGCGACATTGGTCGACGCGCCCCCGGCGGCGGAGGGATCGGGCGACCCGAGGAACTAAGAGGTCGACCGGGAGGCGGTGGGATCGGACGACCAGAGGAACTGAGGGGCGGACGCGTCGAGGCGCCGCCTTCACCGTCGCCGCCCGCACCGCGCTGGGTCGGGCGGATCGTGGTGGGACCATCGGGCGATGCCGCACGCGTGGGCGTAGGTTTCGGAACGGCCGCGCGACTGCGCACCACCTTGGGCGCCTCGGGCGTGGGCTCGGCGACCACTGCCGCTTCGCTCGAGGGCGGCGTCGCACTTGCGGCGGGCGGGACAATGACGCGCGACGCTCGGGGCGGACTGGAGGCCTCGATCGGCGCGGGCGCGGGCGGCGCGGGTGCGGGCGCGGGCGTGTGGCTCGCGGCGGTTGCCTTGACCGCCTTCACCGTCTTGGCGGCCTTGGTGGCCTCCTCGGGCTGGACTTGGCGACGCAGGCCGTCGGCGTCGGCGCGCCGACGGATGCGGTCCGCCTGGGCGTCTTCGATCGAGGCCGAAGGGCTCGAGGCACCGATGCCCAGTTTTTGGGCGAGCGCCAGTAACTCTTTGCTCGTCATACCGAGCTCTTTGGAGAGCTCGTGCACCCGGATCTTCTTTTGCGCCAAAACGTTCCCTTAATTCAAGTGCTCGCACTTCAAGCGAACACAGTTACGTATTCTTTCACAACTTCGTTCTTTTACAACTTCGGCCCTTGACCGGACTTCCATACTTCTCGTAGAGCAACCGCGTCGCCTTCGCTCACCGCTGTTCGCAGCGACCGGGCCAACTGACTGCTCTGCAGATCCTCACCACACTCGGTGTTCGCACACCACCACACTCCTCTGCCGACACCTCGACCGAGGTACCACCGACCGTTGACGTCTCGTCCGGCGCGGACCAACTCGTGGTCGTCGCGCCGGATTCGACAGACGACGCACGTGCGAAGCGGCGCTATGCCTCTTCCTCCGCCACCGGCGACTCGTCGATCTCTTCGACGGCGACGACCTCTTCGGAGCCACCCTCGGCGTCGCTCACCACGACGTCCTCGACGACGACGTCGCTGTGGTCCTTCACCTCGACGATCACGACCTTCTCGTCGACCACCACGTCGCCCTCGGTCCAGACCTCTTCAACGACTTCTTGCTCTTCACCCTCGTTCTCGGAACGAATGTCGATGCGCCACCCCGTGAGGCGTGCCGCGAGTCGAGCGTTCTGGCCTTCCTTGCCAATGGCGAGCGAGAGCTGCTGGTCGTGCACGATGACCGTGGCGATGCCCTCTTCCTCGTTCAGCTGCACCTCGCGTACGCGCGCGGGCTGCAGGGCCGCCTGGATGAAGGCGATGGGGTCGTCGCTGTAGGGAACCACGTCGATGCGCTCGCTGCGCAGTTCGTTGGTGATATTGCGCACGCGACTACCGCGCGCACCCACGCACGCGCCGACCGGGTCGACCATCTGATCGTTGGACGCGACGGCGATCTTGCTGCGGTGACCGGGTTCGCGCGCCAGGGCCTTGATCTCGACGATCCCGTTGGCGATCTCGGGGACCTCGATCTCGAAGAGCTTGGCGACGAGCGCCGGGTGCGTGCGACTCACGACGATCTGGGGACCCTTGTTGGTCTTGCGCACCTCGACGATGTAGACCTTGATCCGCGCGCCGTGCTCGTAGCGCTCGAAGGCGATCTGCTCAGCTTGGGGCAGCAACGCCTCGACGCGTCCGAGGTCGAGCAACGTGTAGCGGTTGTCGTTCTGCTGAACCGTGCCCGAGACGATGTCACCTTCGCGGTTCGCGAACTCCTCGTACATCTGNNAAGTCCTCGGGCGTCGCGTCCCACTCGCGCGTGACGTTGCCCTCGAGGTCGAGTTCGAGTCCCCACACCTTGATCTCGCCGGTCTCGGGGTTGATCTCGACCTCGGCGTCTTCCGCGGAGTCGGGACGGCGCTTGTAGGCGGCGAGCAACGCGTTGGCGAGCGCGATGAGCAACTCGCCTTCGTCGATGTTCTGGTCGCGAGCGATCTGTCCCAGCGCCTCAAGGAATTCGAAATTAGCCATGGTTAGCCTTTCCTGCCCGACGTCGAGTTGGCCTTACCCCGTGAGGGGGTCGGCTTGGCCTCGCTACCCCACGCGAAGACCGTGCGGGCGCGTTCGATGGAATCAAGTTGGACGGTGACGTCGCCGTGTTCGTGGTCGCGCAAAGTGACCGACATCGCGTCAGCGGCGAGGACCGTGCCCTCGAGGCGGCGCGTGGGCTCGCCCTGGCGAAGTTCGCGCAAGGTCACGACCTCGCCCAGCGCCGACGCGAAATGTCCGGGGGTGCGAAGGCGGCGCTCGAGACCTGGGCTGGACACGTCCAGGGTGAAACGACCCGGGATCGGGTCGTTCGCGTCGAGCCACTCAGAGATCGTCCGGTTGGCCTTGGTCAGCGACTCGAGGTCGACCCCGCCGGCCTTGGTCACGACCACGTTGAGGTTCCCGCGTTCGAACTCGACGTCGTAGAGGTCGAGACCGAGAGGAGATAAGAGCGAGCGGAGCGGTGTCTCGAAATCCATGGCCATCACGCTCCTCTCGGTGTCCTAAGACGCCGGACAATGAGAAAGCGCGGGCCCGAGGCCCGCGCTTAAACGAGTCCAAACGTCCTTTGCGGACTGTCGCAAGAAATTGTAGCAGTTTTAAGGCACTTTGACAACGGGCGCGACCGCCCAAGGGCCCCCCGAGGCCCGTGTTTTTGTCAAAACCTGGCCAGAAACTAGTACGACTTGGCCACGATGCACAACAGGTCGTTCTCGAGCTCGCTCTCGGGGATCGAACCGTCCGCGCGCTGCAGACAGCGCACCGTCACCGCCTCGTTGTTCATCTGGGCCTCCTCGTTGGCCCCCACCAGGTCCCAGGAGAGCTTGGCGAAGCCGGTCTGGGCGACGTCGATCGCCTCGACGACCGAAGGGACGTCCAGGGTGTTCACGTCGCGCCACTCGAGTGCGCGGGCGTACAGGTCGCGCTGGATCGTCGCGAGTAACTTCGTCGCCTCTTGGGCGACGCCCGCGAGGGGCCACGTGAGTTTCTCGCCGTTATCGCGTCGCGTGACCGAGACCACGCCCTCGTTGAGGTCGCGTGGACCGACCTCGACGCGCAGTGGCACGCCCTTGATCTCCCAGTCGGTGACGCGTCGACCAAAGGAGCCGCGACTCCGGTCGAGGGTCGAACGTACGCCCTGGGCGATGAGTTGCGTCTGGAGTCGCTCGCACGCCTCGTTCACCTCGGGCTCGTCGCGCACCGCGATCACCACGACCTGGGTGGGCGCCAGGCGCGGCGGCACGAGCAGACCCTGGTCGTCGCCGTGGGCCATGATGAGTCCGCCCACGAGTCGCGTCGACGAACCCCATGACGTCGTGTAGCAGAGTTCCGCCTGACCTTCTTCGCTTTGGTAGTAGATCTCAAAGGCCCGCGCGAAGTTCTGGCCGAGTTCGTGACTGGTCGCCAGCTGCAACGCCTTGCCGTCACGCATCATGCCCTCACAGGTGAGGGTGTTGATCGCACCCGCGAAACGCTCGCGCGGTGGCTTGATGCCGAGGAACGTCGGCACCGCCAACACCTCGTTCAAGAAATCGTTGTAGACCTCGAGGTGGATCTTGTTCGCGTAGGCCTGCGCGTCTTCGAAACTGGCGTGCGCCGTGTGTCCTTCCTGCCACAAGAACTCCGACGAACGAAGGAACAGTCGCGGGCGCAGTTCCCAGCGCACGACGTTCGCCCACTGGTTGAGCAGCAACGGCAAGTCGCGGTAGCTCTGGATCCACTTGGCCATGAACTCACCGATAACCGTCTCGGAAGTGGGACGAACGACGATGGGTTCGGCGAGTTCCTCGCCGCCCGCGTGGGTGACGACGGCCAGTTCGGGGCTGAAGCCCTCGACGTGCTCAGCCTCTCGCGAGAGGTAGCTCTCGGGTATGAACAACGGGAAATAGGCGTTCTGCGCCCCGGCGAGCTTGATCCGGTCGTCGATCTCACGTTGGATGCGTTCCCAGATCGCGTACCCGTAGGGGCGAATGACCATCGTGCCGCGAACAGGTCCGTTGTCGGCCATCTCGGCCTTGGCGACCACGTCCTGGTACCAACGCGGGAAGTCCTCGGACTGTGGGGTGAGGACGCTTTTTGACGCCACGGTGCTCCTTTGCTGTGGCGCCAGCCTAGCCAAGCGGTGAACTAGTGCTCGGCGCGGTGACGGATCTTCTCGATGCGTTCGCTCGCGTGATTCGCGTCGAGACCCTTGTCGTCGAGCAACAAGGCGCGGTCCGCCGCCGCTTCGGCTTCGGCGCCGGCGTCTTTGGCGCGAAGGCGCGCCTCGACGCCTTCGGCGGCGATCTTCTTCGCTTCGTCGACGAGCGCGGCCACCATCTCGTCCTCGGGCACGACGCGCACTATCTGACCTTGGATGAAGAGGTGACCTCGCTTCTTGCCCGCGGCGATTCCCAGGTCCGCGTGACGCGCTTCGCCCGGTCCATTGACCACGCAGCCCATCACCGCGACCTGGATCGGCAGATTGAGTTCGGCCAGCGCCGCTTGGGCCTCGTTGGCGATCTTGATGACGTCCACCTCAGCGCGGCCACAACTCGGACAGGCAATGAGGTCGAGCCCCTTGCGCTCGCGCAGACCCAGCGCCTCGAGGAGTTGGCGACCGGCGCGGGCTTCTTCGACCGGGTCGGCCGTCAGCGAATAGCGCAACGTGTCGCCGATGCCTTCGGCGAGCAGCGTCGCGATACCGGCCGTTCCCTTCAAGAGTCCCCCCGGCAGCGGACCCGCCTCGGTCACCCCGAGGTGCAACGGGTGCTCGAAGGTCGCTGACGCGAGTCGGTACGCGGCGATCATGGTAGCGACCGAGCTGGCCTTCACCGAGATCTTGACGTCGTGAAAGTCCACCTCTTGGAAGTACGCGAGCTCCACGCGCGCGGACTCGACCAGCGCCTCGGGCGTCGCGCCACCGAACCTCTCGTAGATGTCGGGGTGCAGGCTGCCCGCGTTGACGCCGATGCGAATCGGCACGCCCCGGTCCTTCGCCTCGGCAGCGACCAGCTTGATCTCCTCGGGCTTGCGCAGGTTGCCCGGGTTGAGGCGAAGACCGTTCACCCCCGCCTCGAGTGCGGCGAGGGCCATCTCGACGTGGAAGTGGATGTCCGCGACGATCGGCACCGGTGAGCGCGGCACGATTTGGGCGAGACCCTCGGCGGCGGCCTGATCGTTACAGGTGCAGCGCACGATGTCCGCACCGTTGGCGGCGAGGGCGTAGATCTGCTGGAGCGTCCCCTCGACGTCGGCGGTCTTGGTGGTGGTCATTGACTGGACCGAGATCGGCGCGTCACCGCCCACTTTGACGCTGCCCACCGCGATCTGGCGCGTGCGCCGACGGGGGCTCAGGGAACTGGCGGTGACGTCCACGTACCCATTCTGCCGCGTCGAGCGGCCTCGTCAATCGCCGTTACTGGAAGGGGTTCGCGATGGGGTGCACGATGTCCAAGTAGAGCGTGCTCGCGAACAGCACGAGCAGCACGCTCATGAACATGTAGATGAACGGCGTCAGGTAGTTGAGGTTGGCGTGGTAGCTCGTGCCCCGGCCCCTTCGGCTGCGCAGTCGCTCGTAGGTGGCGACCGCGACGTAGCCGCCGTCCAAGGGCAGCATGGGCAGCATGTTGAGCACGCCGACGAAGATGTTGACGATCATCAAGATCTCGAGCAGCGTCGTCGCACCCGACTGCGCGCCCTGGACCGCGATGCGCACCACGCCCACGATCGATTCGGGCCGGTTCAACTGATTCTTGGTGTTGTTCGCGGCGGCCGGTGACGCCACCTGATGGAAGAGACTCGAGAACTCGCCGGGTGAGAATACGTGCACCATGGCGTGCACGGCCGCGGTGATCGTGTTGCCGATCTGGCGCACCGCCGCGGGCACCGCCCCGTACCAGGACGTGCGCACGGTCAGCTCTTCGAGCTGCACGCCGATGTACGCGTCGTTCTTGGTGAGCGACTCGCCGCGAACCTTGATCGAACCGCCCAGCACCGGCGTGGCGTGCAGCACGAGCACTTTGCCGTTACGTAGCACCGTCAGCGACGTGGTCTCGCCCGCGCGGTGGTGCACGAGACCGATCAATTCGGTCTCACTGGTGACGCGATGGCCGTTGACGTCTTCGATACGGTCCCCGACGCGCAGACCCGCGATTTGCGCGGCGTTCCTCGCGTGACCCTCCCACGAGGTGAACCCCGCCACGCCCACCGCGCTCGAGGAATAGGTACCGATGAACGTGAACGACACCCACGCGAGCAGCAGAGCCATCACGAGGTGCATCAACGAACCCGCCGAGGCGAACAGCACCTTGCGCGGATACGAGGCCGCCCGGTACGTGCGCTTCTCTTCGTCGGGCGCGAGGGGGTCCCCCCAGGTCATGCCCGGGACCTTCACGTAGCCGCCCAGCAGGAGTGCGCGAACCCCGTAGCGCGTCTCGCCACGCGTCGTAGACCAGATGACCGGTCCGAAGCCGACGAAGAAATCGGTGACCATCATGCCCGCGCGTTTGGCCGTGATGAAGTGACCGAACTCGTGGCCCATCACCATGACGATGATCGCGCCGATTACCACCGGCAGCGCCCATCCGCCCCACCACGCGAGCAGGGCCGCCAGCGCGGCCACGCCCACCAGAAACAAAGCGAGCGATCGGTTCTCGTGGTCCGTCGTAGGCTCGGTCGCCGTCGATCTCATCAACGAGGCACCATACCGTGCGCGAGCCGGCGAGCGGTCGCGTCATTCTCGAAGAGGGCTTCGAGGGTGTCGATGGGATCCGTTTCGTACTGTTCCAACACGTCGGCGACCAGAGGCACGATGCGCGACCACTCGATTTGATCGTTGAGGAACGCCTCCACGGCGATCTCGTTGGCGGCCGACAACCAGGCCGGTGCCCCGCCCCCGAGGCGCGACGCCTCGTAGGCGAGATCGAGTGCGCCAAAGGCCTCGCGATCGGGCGCTTCAAACGCCAGCGAGAATGACTGGCCGAAGTCGATCTGTCCCCACGCGTGCGACAAGCGCACGGGCGCACCGAGACAGTACGCAATGGGCAGTCGCATGTCGGGCAACGAGAGCTGTGCCAATACCGCGCCGTCGACGTATTCGACCATCGAGTGCACGATTGACTGGGGATGCACGACGACGTTGACCCGCTCGACTTCGATCCCGAAGAGCGCCGAGGCCTCTAAGACCTCGAGGCCCTTGTTCATCAGCGTGGACGAGTCGACGGTGATCTTGGGACCCATCGTCCAGGTCGGATGCTGCAGGGCGTCGTGCTTGGTGACGCGACCCAACTGCTCCTTGGACATGCCCCGAAAGGGTCCACCCGACGCAGTGAGGTGAATCATTCGAACGTCGGGGTGACCGACTTGGGTCGAACTCGCCAAGCACTGATGAATGGCGCAATGTTCTGAGTCGATCGGCAAAATCGACGCTCCCGGCGTGAGGCGCACCTTGTCCACCAGCGGTGCCGCCGCGATGAGCGACTCCTTGTTGGCGAGCGCCAAGCGTTTTCCCGCGGACAGCGCACTCAGCGTCACGGGCAGACCCGCGAACCCGACCACGGCGTTCACGACGATGTCGGCGCGCGTGGCGAGTTCGGCCAGACCCTCGGCCCCCACCACGACGTCGACGTCGGGTCCGAGTAGCGCGCGCACTTCATCGCGATCGCGCGCACTGACTACGCCGACGTCGCGAACGTTGAACTCCTTCGCGATCACCGCGAGCTCGGCCAGTCGCTGGCCGCCCGCGATCGCGACCAGGTCGAAACGTTCACGTTCTTCACGGAGTACGTCGAGCGTCTGGGTACCGATCGATCCCGTCGCACCTAAGAGCGCCACGCGGGGGCGCGTCGGTGCCATCGCTAGCTCAGTTTGAGGAAGTGAGCGAGGTAATAGAGCGTGGGTAGGGCGAACAACAGGCCGTCGATCCGGTCGAGCATGCCGCCGTGCCCCGGTAACAGGTGGCCCAAGTCCTTCACGCCGAGAGTGCGCTTGACCATGGACTCGAACAGGTCACCGAGCGGCACCACGACACACAGCGCGACGCCGAGCGCGAGTGCCCGCTTCATGGTCCACGGGCTCATGTGGGGCAACAGCAGCGCCGCCACGGTGAGCGTCAGCAGAGTCCCACCAATTGATCCCTCGATGGTCTTATTGGGTGACAAGACGCGGTTGAGCGGATGGCGACCCAGCCAGCGCCCGACGAACAATGCTCCGGTGTCGTTGGCGACGGTCAAGATGACCGCGCCCAGCGTGTAGGTGAGGCCGTGCTTGTTGGCGAAGGTGTTGGGCGAGATGAGCAAAAGCGCGTACGAGCCGAGCACACCCACCCACACGAAGACGAAGATCGTCGCACCCAAGCCATCGAGGATGTCGATCTTGGTCTGGGCACTCAGGTACCAGACGAAACCGAAGACCAGCAGGAGCACGGTGACCGCACCGATGGCGACGACCCCCTTGTTGTAGACCGCCACCCCCAACGTGAACACCGCGACGATCCCGAGGATGGTCGCGGGGTGCGCGCCCACCTCACGGAACCCGGCGTAGGCCTCACCCGCGGCGAAACCCAGCACGGCGATCACCAAGACCGCCACGGGAATCGTGCCCGCGGCGAACACCGCGACCACCGCGGCGGCCAGTACGAGACCCGTGAACGTCGCCAGGGTGACGCTGCGCTGGGCGCTCTGGCGCACCGCGCGGCCCGCGAGTGGGTCTCGGGTCGCACTGCGGCGCGTGCGCTCGGCGCGCACCGGCTCGGGTCGAGGC
Source organism: Ferrimicrobium sp. UBA6820 (assembly GCA_002452255.1). Lineage (GTDB taxonomy): Bacteria > Actinomycetota > Acidimicrobiia > Acidimicrobiales > RAAP-2 > RAAP-2. Next base: position 3,077 of record DKEO01000057.1, on the reverse strand, counting down.
GCCTCGTCGAGAATCTCGTCGCTCGCGACGTCCTCGTCGTGCAAGGTGAACTCCCAGGGACGCGAGTCCACGTCCTTGGTCTCACCCGCGAGGAACGAAGCGTCGAACTGTTCTTCGTGCGCCACCCAGTCCGCTTCACCCTCGCGCCACGCGGGCGCGGGGATCTGGGCCCAGGGATCGTCACGGTCAGCCGCTTCGCGCGCCACGACGATGGGAACCTGCCCGGTCGGTGCGTCCGTCCAGTGCGGCAGGAGCGTCGCGGGGTCGATCTTGGGTATGTCGGTAGCCACGTCAACGGCCTTCTCGGCGCCGGTGATGGTCACGCGCGAGTCGGTCGCACTGACGACCGGGAACTCACCCGTGCTTTCGTCCAACTCGTGGGTTTTCTTAGACTTCAAGAAGTTCCTGCTCCTTCTGAGCGAGCAGCGCGTCGACTTGCGCCACTTCGTCTTGGGTCATCTTGTCGAGGACCTTCTCCAGATACTCGATGTCGTCGCTCGAGAGGTTCTTGTCCTTTTCGAGGTTCTCCAACTCCTGACGCGCGTGACGACGCACGCCGCGCAGCGCGACCTTCCCGTCCTCGGCCTTGGTCTTGACGAGCTTGACGAACGCCTTGCGCCGCTCTTCGGTGAGAGCGGGAAAGCCAAGTCGGATCACGTTGCCGTCATTCGACGGGGTGAGACCGAGGTCGGCGTTGGTGATGGCCTTTTCGATGGCGGCCATGGCCCCCTTGTCGAAGGGCGACACGACCAAGAGGCGCGGTTCGGGAACCGAGAAGTTGGCGAGAGCGCGCAGGGCCGTCTCGGTCCCGTAGTAGTCCACGGTCAAGTTCTCGATCAGCGAGGACGAGGCCCGCCCAGTGCGAACCGAGGCGAACTCGGTCTTGACGTGTTCGAGAGCACGGGCCATGCGCTCGCGCGTGTCCTCCATGACCAGTTCAACGAGTTCGTTGTCCATTACCTCACCAGCGTACCGACGGCAACCCCGTCGAGCGCAGCGCCCAGGTTTCCCTCGGCCATCAGGTCAAAAACGCGTAACGGCAGGTGGTTGTCCTTGCAGAACGTGATGGCGGTCATGTCCATCACCCGCAGATCTCGTGCAATCACTTCGTCAAAGGAGATTTCTTCGAACTTGGTCGCCTCGGGGTTGATCCGGGGATCCTGGGAGTAGACGCCGTCCACTCCCCCGTGGGTTCCCTTCAGCACGATGTCCGCCTCGATCTCGGCGGCGCGCTGGGCGGCGGGGGTGTCGGTCGTGAAGTAGGGATTGCCCATACCCGCGGCGAAGATGACGACGCGGCCTTTTTCGAGGTGGCGCACGGCGCGGCGACGAATGTAGGGCTCGGCGACCTGATCCATGCCAATCGCCGACATCACGCGAGTGGCCCGACCATGCGATTCAATGGCGTCTTGAAGGGCGAGCGCGTTGATAACCGTGCCGAGCATGCCCATCAGGTCCGAATTCGCGCGATTCATCCCCGCCATCGCGCCGGTGGCGCCACGCCAGATGTTGCCCCCGCCCACGACCACCGCCAGTTCGAGTCCGCCGCGCTCCATGGCGCTGGCGATCTCGCGCGCGAGGAAGTCGACGGTCGAGGCGTCGATGGTCTCGTCGCTCGCGGCAGAAGCGAGAGCCTCGCCCGAGAGTTTGAGGACCACCCGACGCACGTGACGCCTAGCCGTGGATCGCGACCTGGGCGAACGACACGATCGACGCCGAACCCAGGAACTGTTGGATGGTCTGCTTCTCGTCCTTTACAAAGCTCTGTTCGACCAGGACGCGCTCTTTGAACCAGCCGTTCAGTCGACCCTCGATGACCTTGGGTAGCGCAGCTTCGGGCTTGCCCTCGTTGCGCGAGATCTCCTCGACGGTCTTTCGCTCCGCGTCGACTTCACTGGCTGGCACGTCCTCGCGCGTGAGATAGAGCGGCTTGGCGAAGGCGATGTGCACGGCGATTTCGTGAGCGACCTCGTCGCTGCCACCCTTCACTACTACTGCGACGGCGTTCACGCCCCGTCCACTCTGTTGGTGCAGGTAGGTCTCGACGACCTCGCCGTCCTTGGCTTCGAGCCGGTAGACGCGTCCGATCGAGATGTTCTCCTTCAAGGTCGTGAGCAGTTTTTCGATGTGGCCGTCGAACTGACTTACGGCGTCCGTACCGTCCGCGCACACCTTGGCCGCGATCTCGTCGACCAAACTCACGAACTCCTCGGACTTGGCAACGAAGTCGGTCTCGCAGCGCAATTCGACAATGGCGGCCACGTTGGCGTTACGCACCACCGCGACGGCACCCTCACCCGCCTCGCGTCCGGCGCGCTTGGCCGCGGCGGCCTTGTTGTGGACGCGAAGGTACTGCACGGCCGCGTCCATGTCGCCGTCGGTGGCTTCGAGTGCCTTCTTGGCATCAAGCATCCCCACGCCGGTCAGTTGACGAAGGGTTTGTACGTCTTTAGCGGTGAAACTCACCTTGATCTCCTCATTGATTCCGGTACTACGAATTAAATAGTGGTTGTCTCTGCGGGCGCCTCAACGTGACTCGCGGGGGCGTCATTCGCCTCAGGGGCCACGGTCTCTTCGACCGACGTGTCCTCGGCGACAGGCTCGCTTTTAACGACGGGTGCAGCTTCGACAACTGGCGCTTCGACAACTGGCGCTTCAGCAACCGGCGCTTCAGCAACCGGAGCGACTTCGGCGACCCCTGCGGTCGCAGCAGCGGGTACGTCAGTGACAGGCGCTGACGTCACAAATGGCGTGCTCTCGGCGACGGGCGTGACCGCGCTCGCGTTCTTGACGATGGTCGGACGGTTGGCTCGAATGAACCGGCCTTCAGTCACTGCGTCGGCAATCAGACGGCAGAGAAGTGCACCCGAACGAATCGCGTCATCGTTGCCAGGGATCACGTAGTCAATGACATCAGGGTCACAGTTCGTGTCCACGACTGCCACCACGGGCAAGCCGAGTTTGCGAGCTTCGGTCACCGCGATGTGCTCCTTCTTGGTGTCGATGACGAAGATGGCGTCCGGGACCCGGTCAAGCTTGGCGATACCGCTCAAGTTGCGGTCGAGCTTCTCGAGCTC
>DKEO01000014.1:0-11656 GCA_002452255.1 Ferrimicrobium sp. UBA6820 | reverse complement strand
ACACGTCGCAGATCACGCCCGCCCTGGCCAGGGCGGAGGAGAGCTCGCGGACGTAGACGTTCATGCCGCCACCGTCCCCCGTGCCCGGTTGGGCCAGGGGCGAGGTGTGATACGAGAGAACGCAAAGACGAGCCACGGGGCGAGCATACCGGTCGCTTCTCCTATTAATAAGGTCGTCTCGCGAAGCCGTTTCGTCGTTGAAATGGCTGTTCAACGGGTTCTTTCATGAAGGACAATCCATCGGACGTCGTTTTGGGGCACGAGCCCGAAATGGCGCGAATCGGTGGACGCGTCGGGGTTATCGCCTTGAAGATCCAGTAACGGTCCCTCTTTTCGCACGCAACGCTTGAGAATCCATCGCTCTGGCACGTGCGGGTCGCGCACCACCACGACGTCGCCCACGCGCACCGGACGCCAGCGTCGCACGGCCGTGACGGTCTCGCCCGGGAGAAACGTCGGCAGCATGGAAGGACCCTCCACGAGCAGACGGCGAAAGAAAAGGCGCGCGAGCAAGGTCATCGGGTGAACGCTAGTGGAGCGCTCTGGCTAACCTCGTGAGAGACAACTGGTCTCGCGAGACCCAGACAATCGAAAGGCGAAGCCATGACGCTTCTTTCTCGAATCAACGCAGCCCTCGACTCCTCGAGCACTTCGCTCGTCGTCCACGCCCACTGTGACCTGCCCTGTGGCGTGTACGACCCCGCGCAAGCGAAGCTCGAAGCCCAATCCGTGAAGGCCTGTATGGAGAAGTACAACGCCTCGAGCGACCCCGACTTCAAGGTCCGCGCCACGATCATCAAAGAGGAGCGCGCCGACCTCGTCAAGCACCACCTCTGGGTCCTGTGGACCGACTACTTCAAGGTCGAACACTTGAAGGCGTACCCGAACCTGCACGACCTGTTCTGGATGGCGACCAAGTCGGCCGGCGAAGCGAAGAAGACCAACGACGTCGTCGTGGCGGACCGTCTGCTCGCCGAGATCGACGACATCGCTGAGATCTTCTGGGCGACCAAGAAGTAGCAAGCGACGCCCGGCGTTCCTCGCCGGGCACACAGTTTTGTTCAGCTCAGTTCGGGGTGCGCGGGACAGTTCGCCAGCAACGGGTTCTTCAGCAGTTCGGCCTGATCGATCTCGGTACCGCACGCTTGACACGTCCGGTAGGTACCGCCGCGCAGACGCTCGAGTGCCCGGTCCACGTTGTTGAGCGTGTTCTCGATTGCCACCACGCTCTCGTTACTGAACTCGCTCACGCCAGCCAAGTTACACGCTGCTCCGCCGAGAGCGATCGGATGAAAGTTGGGTCCTCGATTGCTACCATGGCGCATGCTCATCGCGTCGTGGAACGTCAACGGAATCCGGGCCGTACAGCGCAAGGGGCTCTTCGATCCCTTCATCACGACCCTGCAGCCCGACATCCTCTGTCTCCAGGAGACCAAGGCCCAGCAACACGAAGTGGACGCGAACCTCGACGGTTACGAGCAGTTCTGGCATTCGGCGAGCAAGAAGGGTTACTCCGGCACCGCCATCCTCTCGAAGACCTCGCCACTGTCAGTGACGACCGGACTGCCCAAGAAGCTCGTCACCAAACACAAGTTCGCGAGCGACCCTTTCGGCAACCCCAACGACGAGGGTCGGGTCGTCACGGCCGAGTTCGAGGAGTTCTTTCTCGTCACCGCCTACACGCCCAACGCCAAGGGCGACCTCGGACGCCTGGGGTTACGTCACCAGCAGTGGGATCCCGCATTCCTCGCCTACGTGAAGGAACTCAACGCCACCAAGCCGGTCGCCATCTGCGGGGACCTCAACGTCGCGCACACCACCGACGATCTGTCCAACCCCAAGGGCAACGTCGGCAAGGCGGGCTTCACCACCGAGGAGCGCGCCGGCTTCGAGGCCCTGTTGAACGCGGGTTTCGTCGACTCGTTTCGCGTCTTCACCCAGGGTTCGGGTTTCTACACCTGGTGGTCGAACTTCAACAACTCGCGCGCCAACAACGCCGGGTGGCGCATTGACTACTTCCTCGTCTCGGCGGACCTCGCGCCGCACTTGAAGGCCGCCGAGATCCACGCCGACTACATGGGTAGCGACCACTGCCCGGTCAGCATCACCCTGGAGTTCTGAGAGAACTTCTCGCTCGCGTCAACGGGGGCGCAATCGCTCGAGGTCGAGCCCGATGGCGTCTTGGGTCGGCGCGTCCACTCCAGCCTCATGGGCGAACTCGGGCCAGCGCTGCACGGCTTCGAACACCTCACGCACCACCTGCTTGAACCCGGGCACCTCGTGGCGATCGCCCACGACGTAGAGGTCGTCCACGCTGATGTCCTCGAGGCGGCCGTTCACTCGAAGATTATGGCGACTCGTCCACTGGCTGGTGGGCTGGTACGCGTGGGTGACGTCAAAGGCGGGCGCCAGCTCCCAGTCGCCGAGGGGCGAACGTAGGAACGCGAAGTTCTTCGCGTGGTCGTCGCGGTTGACCGCAACGACGTTAAAGACCATGCGACGATACGCCTGGGTCAGGCCGTCGAGACCCAGGCCGAGTTGGCGGACCGCGCCGAGGTACTGGTCGTAACTGTGGGCACCCACCTGACGAGGGTCCAGGTGTGCGAGCGCCGCGAGCGAGAGCACGTGACGACGAGCGCCGTGCTCGTCGCGGTCGAAGCGGCGCGTCATGAAGTGGCGGCGAGGCCCTTCGGCGAGCAGTTCACAGCGCGTCATCGTCACCCCCGCGGCCCCCGCCATCAGGCTATACGCGTACTCCACCCGACCGTAGGGCGCGCTGATGCCGAGACCGCCACCGTGACCGTCCATGCCCGAGTCGCTGACGCCGTCGAGCTTGATGATCCACTGTTCGAAGCCCGCCTCGAGCGGCGCGAAGGCCGACGCCACCTGGTAGGTCGAGGGTTGAAAGGCGACGACGGCCTTCGCCCGTGCGCCCCCCGCACTCGAACCCACCTGGATCAATTGTTGAATCGCCGCGTGCGCGCTCTGGGGACGGGCCAGTTCACCGCGCACCGTGAGTCGAGCCGCGAGCACGAGGTCGGCCAGGGTCACCGCACTCGGCACATTCCGGTCCGCGTCAACGGCGGGGGGTCGAAATTCGAGGGCACCCAGCGCGCGGTCGGCCGCGTACGCGAGACGATCGAGCGGCGTGATGAGGCCGGGTGCCACGCCGTGCTCGGCCATCCACGCGTTCACGAGCGCGTTGCCGAAGGCGTCGGGCAAGCTGTCGGCGAGCAGCGGCACCAGACCGTGAAATGCTTCGGGTGCGAGCTCGGGCCACTGGCTGTTGTCGTAGGGACGTAGGCGAAGCGGCATCGTCAGCGGGGAGAGTTCGATCCCCGAGGCGACCCACTCGGGTGCGTAGGCGAAGACGTAGCGACCGGTGTCGGGATCGGCCGCGGCGGCGCCCACGCGCGCGCCCCACGCCCAGACCTCGATGACCCCGGTCTGGCGATAGGTCACGGGGTGGACCGTCGGCGGACGCGGCGCGCTCGGCGCGGGTCCGCGCGACGCGCGTCGACCAGGTCGAGCGGATTGAACGTGTGGGCCGGCGCGAGTGAGCGAAGCCACTCGTCCTGACCCAGGGCGTGCGCGACCCGCACCAGGGTGCCGGTCGTCGAACCGCGACCGTTCTCCAGGTTCTTCAGCGCACCGAGTGAGACGTTGGCGCGCACGGCGAGTTCGTCCTGGGTGAGACGGTGCTCGATTCGCTGGGCGCGAATCCCGTCCCCGAGGGCGACCTCGAGTTCCTGGTGCTGTCTCGCCATGAGGCCTCCTTAAAGCAATAGTAGCGACTTTTATACGAGAAAAAGATGGGTAGTTATGCAGTTAATAATCGTAATAATAGTCTTTATAACCCATAATGGTCATTACAACTATATATCTATCTTTTAACTACGACATCCCGCGTCCGTGCGCCCTCCACGTCTCGGACTGGTAGCCACCTGGTGGACCTAGGGCGCCACCACCGAGCCACTCGCGAAATCTGATCGGACCACGTGGGCGACCGCCGCCACCGTCTGAGGCGAACGGGTGACGACGCCGAGTTCGCGATTGTAGAAGAGCGACGACGTCGAGAAGTTCTCACTGCCGACGAACAACGTGCCCCCACGAGGGCCGCAGTCCGCGCAGATGACTTTCGCGTGGACGTAGACCTGGGACGAGTCAAGGGTTCTCGCGTGCACGCCAGCCCTCGCCAGTTGGCGCAGCGCGGGCGACCACTGCGAATCCTTGGTCATGACGACCTCGACGTCCACTCCCCTCTTGGCGGCCGCCTCGAGGGCCCGTTCGATCGACGCGTTGTCCATCTCCTCGTTCTCTACGAGCAACGTCGAACGGGCCGAGTCGATCACATTGGCGAGCGCGGGACCAGACCCCGGACTCCAGACCAGACCACCCGGTCCTTCACCCGACAGCACCTGGTGGTGAAAATCCGACGCGAACGTGGTGGCGATGGCCGCCACGTCGACGGGGTCGTCGTCGGCGACCCAGAAGTCTCGCGTCGAGGCGTAGTCGTAGGCCACGAGGTTGCCCGTGCCGATGTACGCGGTGCGCTGGTCGACCACGAGGTACTTCGCGTGAAAGATCTGATTCGAGGGCGCCCACGCGACGTGGACGCCGCCCGACTGCAGAGCGGCGAACGCCGAGGCGTTCTCGCTCCTACCCTCATAGTCGGCGTTCAAGAGCACGCGTACGTCGACGCCGGCCTTGGCGCGCGCGATGAGGTCACGCACGACGACGGGGTCGGACAGTTCGTACATCGACAGCTCGAGGTCGTACTTCGCCGTGACGATGGCAGCGTAGAGGAACGCGTACCCGGCCGCGGGTTCGGTCCACACCCGGGCCACGGGCGACGTGGGCACCGACGCCCCCACTGACGTCGCAGTCGGGCCGGTGAGAAGGATGAACACTGACAACACCGTCGACCAGACGGCGACCGGTGCCCCTCTTCCTCGCATGGGTCGTTTCTACACCCACAGGTTCAGCGGGCCGCGCGACGGCCGAGAAAACTAGAATCATGTGGTCACCGAGGTTCTCGCGCGCCAAGTGCGACGCGAGATCCGACCACACGAGAACTGGCGCCCCACCTTGAACTTGACCTGGCACACTGGCTCGCGCCGCGATGCGGGATGGTACGCGCGCGCGAGGGCACTCGTGGTCGTCATGATCGGCGTCGTGTTGCTCGCACCCCTGGCCGCCACGCCACTGGGTGCCCAGGTTCTTTCGGCGCGCCAGGCGACCCCGGCACCACTGTTCTCGGTGGGGATAACTCGTTGCACGTTCGTCGACCCTTCGCGAGGCGTCCTCAACTACCAGAAGACCCCCTATCGGGTGCTCTCGTCGAGTCGGACCCTGGTGACCGAGATTCGTTATCCCATCACGCTCACGTCCGGTGGACCCGCCGAGACCCCGGGCGCCACGCCCGTCGCCCAGACCGGCGGCTACCCGATGATCGTCTTCGCCCACGGCTACGACGTGACGCCCGACACCTACGCCGCCCTCTTGGACGCGTGGGTCCGCGCCGGTTTCGTCGTCGTCGCACCCATCTTCCCCGACGAGAACGCCGCGGAGGTCGCGGCCCAGGGCGCCAATACCGAAGACGACGTGATCAATGAGCCTGGCGACCTCACGTTCGTCACGCGATCGGTCCTCCAGGACTCCGCGACCTCGACGCCCAGTTGTCCGGTGGTCAGTGGTCTCATCAACCCATCCGAGATCGCCCTCGCCGGCCACTCCGACGGGGCCGAAGCCGTCAGCATGTTGGCCTACGACCACGGCCTCGATCCCCAGGGGGTCAACTACGCCGACCTGCGCACGGGACTCGACTACCGGGCCGTCGTGATCCTGTCGGGCGCGCTCGACACCTACCAGGCGAACGCCGACGAAGCGAGTCGACCGAATCTCTTGGTAGTGCACAGTCTCGCCGACACCTGTGACCCGATTCGAAATGACGTGCAGCTCTATAACACGATGCATCAGTCCAACAAATGGTTCCTCAAACTGCAGAGCGCACACCATTTGCCGCCGTTCGACGGCGTCGACGCGGCGGCCTTCAAGTTGGTGGTCACGGTGACCGTTCCCTTTCTCCAGATGTCGCTCGAAGGTGCGGTCCTCGCGCCCACGCTCGCAGCACTGGGCAGTCAGGAACCTGGCGTGGGCCAGACCTTCGCGGGCCCGCTGAGTCCTTCGCTCGCCAACGCGCCGCGACTCGAAGAGCGTTGCGGGCCGAACTAGCGGCCCTTTCGACCCCGAAACCCCGACGCTCCTGGCACGAGCCTGCTCAGGGCTTGGGGGCGTGGTCCTGCTGCTCGAGCAAGAACGTATCCACCTCGGCCACGCTGAGGGGCTGGGCGAACAGAAAACCTTGACCGGTGTCGACACTTTCGTCGATGAGGCGACGACGTTGCTCGTGACTCTCGACGCCCTCGGCCACCGTTTTCAGGCCGAGGGCGATGCCCAATTGGACCAAGGTGTGCACGAGGGCCGACGCTTCTTTCGTGTCGGCAATACCCGACACGAAGCGCCGGTCGATCTTCAAGATGTCGATGGGAAAGCGTTGCAGGTACGCCAGCGATGAATACCAGGTCCCGAAGTCGTTCACGGCCAGGTTGACGCCGAGCTTCTTTAACGACTCCAGACGCGTGATGGTGGCTTCCACGTCGTGCATCAAGGTGGTCTCGCCGATCTCGAGAATCAAACTCTCGGGATCGAAGCCGCTCTCGGTGAGCGCCGTGCGAACCTCGTCGATGATCCGGTCTCTGGCCAACTGTCGAGGCGTGACGCTGACCGACACCGTGAATCGGTGACCCGCGCTCTGCCACAAGGCACCCTGGCGACACGCGTCGCGTAAAGCCCACAGGCCCACCGCCACCACCAACCCACTCGACTCGAGCGACGGCATGAACTCCTCGGGCAACACGACGCCTCGTGTGGGGTGGCGCCATCGCAGCAGCGCTTCGACGCCCGTGAAGGCGCCGGTCGCCAGGTTGATGATTGGTTCGTAGAGCAGGAAGAACTGGTGGAGCTCGACGCTGGTCGTCAGGTCCAGCGCCAACGTTCGATGGTCATCGACGGCTTTCTGCATCGAGGGTTGAAACACCACCGCGCAATGTTTTCCCGCACTCTTAGCCTGATAGAGAGCAATATCGGCGTCGCGCAAGAGGTCGCCCGGCGTCTCGCGCAGCCCTTCGGCGATGCCGATGCTGGCCGCCACGTTCAACGGGACTTCGCTCGCGTCGATGTCAAAGGGAGGCGTCAACGTGTCGAGGATTCGTCCGGCGACCGCTTCGGCGCCGGGCGCCAGCGACGCACCTTCGGCGAGGATCACGAACTCGTCACCGCCGAGACGACCCACCGTGTCAGATTTGCGCAGCACGTTCGAAAGGCGTCCGGCGACCTTGACGAGTAGTTGGTCCCCCGCGGCGTGCCCGAGGGTGTCGTTGATGTCCTTGAAGTTGTCGAGGTCGAGGAACAAGACGGCGATGGCGACGTTCTCGCGGCGCGCGCGTGACAACATCTGATCAATGCGGTCGAGGATCAGCGCCCGGTTCGGAAGGCCGGTGAGCGAATCGTGCAACGCCTGGTGCTGGAGCTGGTTGGTGCGCTCGTCGACCATCACCAGGGCCCGGCGGCGACCCGTACCCAGGACGTAGGTCAGTGCACCGAGCAAGAGACTGAGGATGATCCCGGTCAGCAGCAACGCGAGCGTGTCCGCTGCGTCAAAGACGCTGGCGCCGGTCAATCGGGCGTAGGTCTCGACACTCCAGCCCTTCTCGAGCTTGTCGACCGTCGACTGCGCGTGCGCCGGGACGGTGCCCGACTTGAACGTCACCTTGAACGAACCCCGCTGGTAGGTGAAGGCCACGGCCGTCTTGGGATGATCCGCGAGGGCGGTGGCGAGGATGACGCTCGGGTACACCTGCGTGCCCGTCATCCCGAGGAAGTCGGCAATACGAGCGGCTCGGGTCTCGGGCACGAAGCCCGTGGTGTAGATCGGCGTGCCAATGGCGAGTTCTTCTCTCTTGCCGGCTCCGTAGGGCAAGTACGCTCCTTGGCCCGTGTCCCTGGCCTTCAAGAAGTAGGGACCCAGCACGGTTTGGCAATAGTCGAGACCGGCCGGCAGGACCGAAGGACCAGTGCGCGACTGCGCGACTCGCGAAAAACAGTAGAAGGGGCGGCGTCCGGCGGGTTCGATCTGAAACGTTCCCCCGGGGCCGAGGGTCCCGGCCGGACTCGCCTTCTGCGCGGCTTCGAAGGCGGGCAGTTGTGCCGGCGTGACGATAACGACCTCGGCGACTCCCGCGAGTTCGGCGTAACTCGAAAACGAATTCGTGATGATGAGCCACTTGCGAAACGCCGCCTGCGTCGCACCAGGATTGTCGATGAAGAAGGCACCCACGTTCACCGCAAAATTCTGTTCGTTCGCAATAGACAGTTTCAGTGACGTCGCGATTTGTTGGGATGAATCCATAAACTGCTCACGCGAGGTCTGGGCGCTGCGGCGGGCGACGGTCGTGGCTCCCCACACCGTCGCGAGAGATCCAGCGAGGACCATACACGCGGCGAGAACCAGCCACGAGTGGCGTCGAACGTACCCGAAATCAAGCACGGGCGCACCGCATCGCTCGCCATCGAGGGGCGAGAGGATAGGACGTTCGAGAAACGTGCACCGTCGTCCCTTCTTTCAGGAGATTGCGAATCAAACACTGCGTTCGGTGTGTCTGACCTTTTGGCCCTTTTCAACTCCCTCTACACAACCTAGTAGCGAAGTAGCACGAAGCGATTGGCGAGCTCAGTGAGATCGCNNGCGCTGGCCGTGTGACCAGGTATTACGTTGCGATATCGGACTGGATCGGTGGCGCGAACGTGCCCCACCACGGCGAAACCTCGTGACGTCAACGACCGGGGTGAGGACCGTTGAGCACTCCATCTTCTCATTGGAAGACGACCGTCACTGATCGATCACGCCCCACAACCCGAGAACCCCGCGCAATCCGTCGTCAACGTGCTCGAACGTCGTAGGGCGCACTCGACCAGTTCGTCAACCGAGCCACGAGACGAACTCAATTTCGCTCCCAACAAGTGCCTTTCTCGCCATCTTCAAGTACCAACGGTGTCCTCTTCGGAACCCTCGTCAGACATCTCATCACCGATAAGAAGTTCGACGTCTCCTCCAGGAAACGTGGCAATCAAATGGAGCTCGCCCCCCGTCGCATGAACGAATTTGCGAAGTGTAGAAAGTAACAGGTCCGACCGCCGTTCGAGTCGAGACACTTCACTCTGATCCATGCCCATTGATTCTGCGACAGTCGACTGTGCCAGCGACCTGAGTTTTCTCACTCGGGCCAGACTCGCTTGAGGCGTCTCAATCTCAGCGAGCGCCTTCACGTACGATCGGCGACCCACCGGGTCTTCCAAAATCTGTTCTCTTAACTTGCGACCAATTTCAGTCACATCCAAATAGTCGCCGGAGGTTCGGTCACTCGCCTCGACATGGCGCTCGTCGACTGGGATCTCTTTCTTCTTCGTCATTCGTCCTCATCTGTCCATGATTCTCAGTTTTGTCGTTGTTGGTCTCTACTACTGATTCATCGATTGGTGGCAATCTCCCTTGCTGCGTGGCGGCCACCAGTCAATTCATCGTGCGGACTTGTCGCCGCCGAGCAATAACACTGCCCCTAGTGGTCCGTGCCCCCTGTCGACGAATCCATAAAGCGCCCGAATTATTGGGGGGCCATCCACGTAGGGCGTTACGTCTGGTGGCGGCGTCCCGAGCGCTCGAAGCCCGAGTGTGGACGCGACCACCCGATGTGATGCTGGGTCCCCGCCTTCGCCCATGTCTTTCACGTTCGTCGATCAACGCCTGCCCGTCGCCGGCGACCGCTAGATTCCCTCTGACCAATTTCTGTCACCACGGTACGAAGTCCGACTGCTCGACAAGGTACACGAAATGTATTCTACCACATTATGTGGTAAAATGCATTATTGGGTGCATGCTGATTCACTCGTTCGCCAGGTGAGAGCACCCACTTGTCCCATGGTTCGCTGATCTCCACCACCTGCCAATCAGGCAAGTAGTTGTTCGCACCAGAACGAGAACCTGGCGGCGTCTTGTACCGTCTCTCACGACCGTGGCAGCAACGACGCCAGCAGCGCTGGCCAACGCACGGTGAGCAATCGACGCTTCTTTTCAGAGTGCGAGTTCTCAGGCAGCGAGGACCGCCCCGTAGGGTCGCGCCTTTTCCGGTCATAAACTGCGCGGATCTCAACGTTCTTCACTTTGCCTACCATGAAAGGTTCGTCATGACCGCAGTGCTTCCCACGAGTCACCAGGATCTCCTCGAGCGTCCACTCTTCGCCCACCTCGCCACCGTTCGCCCTGACGGCAGTCCGCAGAGTAGTGCCATGTGGTTCGCCTGGGACGGTTCGCGAGTTCGCTTCACGCACACGAGTGCACGGCAAAAGTACCGCAACCTGTTGGCCGAGGGTCGAGTCGCCTTTCACGTCCAAGACCCCGCAAACCCGTATCGCACGCTCGAAGTGAGAGGTCGAGTCGAGTCGATGGGCCCCGACCAGGACGCCGCGTTCTACCGCGAACTCCAACATCGCTACGGACTTGACTTCCCAGTGTTTGACGCGGATGTTCGCGTCGTCATCGTGGTGAAGCCAGAGAAGTATGTTGCGGTCGACGGGGGCCTTACCGAGTCCGAGACGGTTGCTCTTACGAAACTTCTTGAGGGCCAAACGCCAGCAGAGTAGCTATCGCCACGACGAGAGTCGGACCTGCGTGGTGACGTGGTTTCTCGGCGGTACCAAGATCTCTCGCGAAATCGACGCAGCTCGAGGCTTCAAAATATGTACATGACCCCATCTCAGAGTGATACCACTGTGGTATCATTTGCGCATGGCTTTCACCGTACGAACTGACGAAATCTTTGAAGAAGCTCTTGACGCTTTAGGCAAAATCGAAGGGATTTCACGCCAGGAGGTCGTTCGACGTGCAGTCCTCGAGCGCTACGAGCGATCTCTTCACGTTGATCGTGTGGCGGCGTCAACGGCACGCATGATTAATCGATGGGGCGACGTCTTGGAGCGGCTCGGCTCCGAGTGAGCGCTTTCGAATATCTCGACATCGAAGATGTCATGGGAATGATTCGAGTCCTCGGAATCGGTCCTGTTCGTGACGTCGGTCTACTCGACTCGGCTGTGAACCGACCCCGGTCAAGTGCATTTGGCGAAGACGCCTATCGGACAATTGATCTCAAAGCTGCTGCGCTACTCCATTCTCTGACTAAGAACCATGCACTCGTCGACGGCAATAAACGAATCGCGTGGCTCTGCACCGTGGTCTTTTGCGACCTCAACAATTACACCTCAAGCCTGACGGACAACGAGGCGTTCGATCTAGTACGAGAGATCGCAAGCTCCCACATGGAAGTGGCAACGATCGCAAATCGTCTCCACCTTACTGCCATCAATAACGACCGCCTCGATCACGAGCTAAAGGATCCTGATTAGGAATAGCTCAGTAGCCACTGCTACCGAGCAGAGTGAAGAAACGCGATGCGCTTGGCGATTTGACTGAGATTCAAACGCGAAACCAACCCGAATAGTCCAAATACTTCGTCTTACCACTTGCGTGCCTTGCAAGTAGTTG
>DKEO01000009.1:0-9630 GCA_002452255.1 Ferrimicrobium sp. UBA6820 | reverse complement strand
TCGCAGTGGATTTCCGCGTGGCGCAAGCGCAACATGTTTCGTCGGAGGACCTTCGTCGAAACTGGCAACTCTTCGATTAACAAAGGTTTCCGCTGCGACTTTGTGAACCGGTGTTACAATGGCCACCAGGACGTCCGGACTGCGCATCCTCCCCCTGGCAGAAAGCCAAGGTTGAGCGAAGCGAGGTCTGATGAGTCTTTTCGGAAAATTGTCGCCCTTGCTGCCCGAGACCATGGTCGAATCGGCGACTCCGAGACCCTACGTGACGCGCCTGATTCCACTTCTGCCCACGAATTTGGTGGACGCCAAAGTTATTGGCCCGCTTGATGAACAGCCCGGCTCGCCTTCGACTCTGGCCTCTCGATGAGTCTGGCGAACAGAATCGATGTCGGTGACCAACCTGAGCACCGGACCTCGAAGAGCGAGACGGCGAACAACATTGGGGTTCGCCGAGAGTACGAAGACTTCGAGCAGTCTTTCTCCGAATTGTTCGCGTCGGCCAGCCAAAGAATCAAGTTGAACGATATCGACGCGGAAAGTGATTTTTACGGGAGCGTCCGCGAATCGTTGGGTCGACTTCGCGATCAATTCGAATTCGCGTACGGCGATAGNNCCCGAGACGACGCCAAGGCTTCACGAGGGTCAGTCTGACATCGCGACTTCGTCGCACGGGATCGATGTCACTGACGCCGGGTGGCCCCCCATTTGAACCGGCGGTCCAGTGGTACCTCGGAAAGTACAACCTCGGTTCGGTGAAGTGGGACCTTGGGACCAGAGCAGCGTACGACGGGCTCTCGCATCGAGGACCTAACCTAAGCAGTGGTAGCGCATCGACGTTGGCGTCATTCGCCACCTTTCAGACGGCGCGCCAACGGGAGCTCGTGAAATGACGGAAATAGGAATCGCCCAACGGACCGATGTGCACATACGTGCNNCGACTCTTCGTCCCGGGCCAAGAGCTCATCGGCGGTAGTGAGTCGCGTACGTCGAACACGGTCCAAGAGGTGTTGGCGTTGAGCGAGCAGGACGTCGACTGCGTGATGGCCGATATCGTCGAAAGATTTTCGGGTCGCCATGACGATTTGGCTGCCCTCTTTGACGATCACGCGCAAAGGGTCATTGGCATAGTCGGCCAGGACATCTCGGACAAGCGTCGTCAACTCTTGGGCGCGGCCTTTACTCACGAATACTCAATCGAGGGCGCAGCGATCTGCAATCCCAGTTTCGTCAAACATCCCGACCAATCTGGCGTGGCCCCCGATGGCCTTCGAGTCATCATGAGCATGCGGGCGATTGGCGAAGGTCACAAGTCGACGCTCGAGTTCCGCGTTGGTGAGATCGGCGCGGATCAGAGGATCCACGTGGAGTCGCCGAAACCGTTTCCAGTGCTCGCCGAGACAAGACCTGCTTTACTCGATCGTGATGTCTTTCACGGAAGTCTGCGTGACCTCGGGCTCGAGGGCGAGACCGCTTCAACGGTGCTGGACTTTCTTCCCATGAAATTCTCGAGAGATGAATTGGACCTTGCACTCGACCGAGTGAGCGCCGAGAGCGACATACGAATCAACGTCACCGAAACGGTGGCGTTGTTGCGGTCGTTCACCGATAATTTCTATTCAGCGTCTTTCGGTGCCGAGACCGAAATCTGTCAACGGGTACTGTGGCCAGCCACGCTGCGCGAGAGCCAGGGCATGGAGGACGCTCGCTTTGTTGAACTCAAAGACCAGAGTTGCTCTCGCTACATCGCTTCCTACACGGCCTACGACGGCGTTTTCGTAAGCCAGCAACTCTTAGAAACCGACGACTTCGTGACGTTCAATTCCTCGCCGTTGACCGGCCTGGCCGCACAGAACAAAGGGCTCGCCTTCTTTCCGCGAAAGATACACGGCCGCTTTGCGGCACTCTCTCGTTACGACCGTGAGCACAATGCCCTGACGTTCTCGGACAACCTGCACAATTGGGACGACGCGACCCTCTTCAAGAGCCCCCGGCAAACCTGGGAGATGCTCCAAGTGGGTAACTGCGGTTCACCGATTGAGCTCGACGAGGGCTGGTTGGTCCTGACCCACGGTGTCGGTCCTATGCGCACCTACGGCATCGGCGCGATGTTGTTGGACCTGGAAGATCCCTCCCTCGTGCTCGGGACCCTCGCCAATCCCCTCTTGTCGCCATCGAACGAGGAGCGAGACGGCTACGTGCCCAACGTGCTCTACTCGTGCGGGTCACTCGTGCACCGCGGTGTTCTCTACATGCCTTTTGGCGCGTCAGACCAGTCCATTGGCTGCGCCACGGTTGACGTAGCCGAGCTGCTGAGCGTACTGAAGTCCTAAGAGAGGCCGGCTACTTCGCGAACACGAGCGTTAGTCGTTCGACACTGCCGCGAGTTCAGTCGCGGTATTGATGGCATTGACGAGTTCGTCGAGGTGGATTACGAGTGGTTCGCTGCCCCGGGGATCCTTCAGGGAATTCACCGCGACCCGGTAGAGCGAACGAAGACCCGTCCTCGAATTTCGCACCTCCTCGTCGTTGTTGTCGTACAGGGTGCGTAGAGCGCTCGCAAGGCCCTCGATGAGGTCGTCAAGTTCGCGTGAAGGATCGATGGTGAGACCGCGTTCTGCTTCGATGCGTATGGCGTGCAGGGCGCGCAGTATTCGCATGGACGTCGCTAACTGGCTGCGACCGTCAACCGGATCCGTGCGAGCGAACGTTGGTTCAGCCACCGCACGACCAATGGCGCTCTCCGCGCGCATCCACGCTACGCGCGTCGCTCGAGAACGAACAATGACCCGCTCGGGGTCGAGGTGCTTGCGCTCGACGACGTCAAAGACCGCCATCAGGTACCGTTCGAGAGCGTGGTAGAGATTCGCCATTGCGTCACTGACGCTGGTGTGCAGTGACGTGGGCCAAACGAGATAGGCCACGAGCGCAATAACGCTGCCGAGTGAGAAATCGATGAGTCGGTCGAGGGCCGTGGCGAGCGAGTCCGACGTGCTGATGCTCATGAGCACCAGCACGAGGGCGGTGATGAATCCGAAGGATATGGCGAAACTCGCGTACCAGGTCGAGTAGGCGACCCACGCCGAGAACGCGACCAGGATGACGGTGACCGTGAGATCGGGATGAAGACCGCCCACGAGCAGGGCGGCGAAGGTCGCGCCGATGATGGTGCCCAGCATTCGACCGAATCCCCGATCGAGCAGCGAACTGTAGTCAGGCTTCAAGATCACTAACACGGCGAACGTGAGCCAGAAACTGCGTGGCAAGCCGAAGGCCGATCCAACGATGGCCGCCACGGGCACCGCGACGGCCAGTCGCACGGCGTGGCGAAACGCGGGCGAGCTGGTCGTCACGTTGTCGCGCAGGGTGAGGGCGTCGCTTCGCAGGCGAGACAGGTCGGGGCCAACGAATTCCGGCAATGTAGGGCGCCAGACTCGTCTTCCCAACTCTTGTCCGGACGAGTCCACGAGTTTTCCCATCGCGCGCAACTGGCCGGCGATGGCCCGCAGATGTTGGGCGCACTGGGACGCCAGGACCTGGACCTCCGATGGGTTCACGAGGTCACGATCGAGCGCCCCAATCTTCTCGTCGAATTCCTCGACGCTGACTCGCCAGGTGGACGGTGACGGGCGGCGCAGACACTTCGCCATTTCGTCGAGGGCGACTGAGAGCGGTCCCAACGCGGCGGCCACCCGAAGCTCGTCGTCCTGATCGTTCTGGACCCTCAAACGCAATCGTAAACCCGAGAGCGTCGTGATCTCCAAGCGAATGCGCCGTACTTGGTCGAATACCGCTCGTAGTTCGCGAACGTCAGTACGACCAAAGAGCGCGGGCTCGTCGAGCACCTGCTCCGTATCGTCCAGCGACGTCAGGGCCGAGGTCGCCGAGCTGGTGGGATCTAGTAGCGCGAGTCGCGCGACCGCCTCGACCGAGGTGGCGAGTCGCGTTCGTTGATAACGCAGACTCGAGGGAAGTCGCAACAAGAGCAGGGCGAGGATCTCGACCAACGCACCGAGCGTCACCAGAAGACTGAAGTGGACGGCGAAGAGAAAGCTCCCGGTGAAGCGTCCGAGTACGACGTAAGCAATAACTGCTTGCGATCCCACCGTCGCTGACGTCTGACCAAAGACCTCGACCATTCCAGCCCCAAAGCACCAGGGGACCAGCAAGAGCAGGTGGAGCCACGTGATCGAACCGGTGAGGGTCCCCACGAGTACCGACAGTCCGAGAAGGATCGCGTCAAGAAGGGCGATTCGCAACGAGAGTCGAGGGGCACCCACGAGTGAAGCAATGGCTATGAGGTTCGCCCCGACGGCCATGGCGATGGCACCGCTGTCCGTCCCTACGAGCAAACCAGCCACAAACACGGCGAGTACGGGAAGGGCAGTGATGGCTCCCGCTACGGGACTTACAAGAGAGGTATCGACCCGCAAGGCACTACGAAGCGCTTTCAGGTGGGTNNCGGACACGTCGTGGGCTGATGCGATGCCGAGCCCCTCTTCAGTCACGAGCGCTCGTCTCTGTCACGAAATCACCCTAGTTATTGTTTCCGCTTCGCATCAGCTAGTGCGAAGTGGCGCGGGTGTCCAATTCAAACTTGGTAGCGGACGTACCGTTCTTCTTCAGGATTATTTGAGCCTTCGATAGGACCTCTGGGGTAACCTTCCAGAAATCGTCCGTGACGTGCGGCGAGAGTGGCCGATGAAGCCTCGAGGATCTAGGGGAGACCATGGGACTGTTCGACGTAGTGGTAGTGGGTGCAGATGATTCATCGACGGCCCGACGCGCAATCGATGCGGCCAGCCAGCTGGCCCAACTCTCGAAAGGCACGCTCCATATTGTGACGGCAGTTGATCCCAAGCCTCGTCACGAGGCTTCGCTGCCCGCCGAGTTCAAGAACATGAACCCCGATGGCGAAGCGGAGGCCCTGTTGCAGGTCCTGTCCTTCATTGCGAAGAAAAATGGTGTCGATCCAGTTCTGCACCACGCGGTCGGCGATCCCGCCGACGTCATCATCGCGGTTGCGGACAAAGTCAAGGCGGACCTCATCGTTGTGGGTAATCGTGGAATGAAGGGCGCGCGACGTGTCTTGGGCAGCGTGCCCAATTCGGTTGCCCACGGTGCGAATTGTTCCGTCGCTATCATCGACACCACGGACTAGCCGGCGTAGGGCGACGTGACCAGCGGGTGGGCACCCGAGCATCGACTGGGCACGCGAGAAATGCAGTGTATACGTCGGTCCTTCAACTACGCTGAATCCTTGGCTCAATTTGACGCCCCGCCAAGTCGGCGGCGCGACTGTACATGTATCCCTCACTTCATTGTTTCTTGGTGAGAACTGGATAATTTGTTTGTCGTGAGGCTCGGGTTCATTAGGGTCAGAGTGGCCACTCGGCGTTCCTTTTGGAAATGTCACAAGCGAAGCAGTGAAATTACGTTGGCTCATACTCCAGATAAAAGGTAGAACAATGGCAAGAGGAAGTGTCCAAAGGACTCTACGAAGCACGATTGCGAGCGCGCTGGGCGTGGCGGTGCTGGCTTCATTGGTTTCGGTGATCGGTTTCGGTGACGTGGCTGGTGCATCGAGCGTCACCGCGGTCAGTTTCACGCCCACGACGACGGCGGCGGGTGTCTACTCCGACTATCTCGTGGGATTTACTCCGACCGGAACTATCTCCTCAGCTCTGCACTCGACCATTACCGTGACTTTTCCAAGCGCGATCACCGTTCCGTCGTCGCCGACGATTGCAACTGTCGCGGGCTTCTCGGGAACGTGTGCACCCACCCTGGCCGTGAATGCGTCGACGGTGACCGTGACGTTGGTAGGTAGCGGGTGCCAACTCGCTGGCGCGACCGCTGGCGTCTTCGCTCTCTACGGCTTTACCAATCCCTCGGCGCAGACGCTTACCAACACGCAGTTCTCTCTTACTACCTCGGTCGACACCACCGCGGTCAGCCCTTCTTCGAGCGTCGTCATCATTCCCCAGTACCCGGTGATCCCGCAATTCTCGTGGCCCGGTACGGTGAGCAACCCCGGTCTTCGTGCCACGGTGAACGCACCCGGTGACCCCATTGGTATTGCCTCGGACGGTAACGTCGTCTGGGTGGCCGGACTTACCGGCAACACGGTTGAGGCGTTCAATCTTCAGACGAGTGCACTCGTCCAGACCATCACCCTGACGGGAAATCCAACGGGTATCGCGATTGACGGGAACTACCTTTGGATAAACCTCTTCCAGGGTGGATCGCACAGCGTGGAAAAAGTGGCGATCTCGGGGTCTACGGACACGCCCGGAGCCGTCACTTACGTCAGTTCGTCCACGGGTCAACAGTATTACGGCATCTGTGGTGACGGCAATGACGTGTGGACCGCTCAGCAGTCCTCGACATTTGCCAACTACTTGTACGAGATACCGGTGGGGAGCACGACCGCAAGTCAGTCGATCAACTTGGGCACGGTCGCCGCCAACCAGGTCTCTTGTGACGGAACGCACGTGTGGGTCGCCGAAGGGGCCAATGGAACGGGATCGATCGCCGAGATCAATGAAGCCACGGGGGCGGTCGTGAACGCCTCGAAGTTTCCTGCCTCAACGTTTCCCGGCGCGTACGGAATATTCAGCGACGGCCGCTACGTCTACATCACCAGTGACACGTCGGCCGGAACGACGTCCGAGATGTGGGTACTCGACGCCGCGACCGGCAATCAGATTTCTGGATCGCCCTTCGTCATACCCGTCGTCTCACAAGGCGTCATTAGTGACGGCACCGACGTGTGGGTCGCTGGCACTGGAGCGGGCAGCGGCACTTCTGACATGGTGCAGATTCCTCTAAGCGCGATTATCGCGGGCAACGTGAACCTGACCACGAACGAGACTGTCATTACACTTCCCAACGGTGCGGGACCTCGTTTCCTCGCGTCAACGGGTAATGAAGTGTGGTTGACCGAACAAGGTAACAACAGTCTGACTGAGCTTTCGAACACGCCCCAAATCGCCCCTAATAACGGAACGGCCACCAATCCGTACGAAGGAAAGTATTCGACGTTGTACGACCTGCCCAATGGCGCGGTCGGCTCCTCGTATTCGCAAACCTTCACGGCGAGCGGGGGCAACGGGTCCTACACCTACGCAGTCGTTGCCGGTGCGGCGGGGACGCTCTCCCAGCCCGCCACGACCGGACAGACATGTCTGACGACCTTTAGCTTGACGCTCTCGGGCAACGTCCTCTCCGGCACTCCCTCTAGTCAAGGTACTTGCACCTTCACCATCAAGGCCACCGATACCTTCGGCTTGGTGAACTATCAGGCCTACCAACTCACGGTCGGTCAGGGAGTCGTGTCTTCGAGCACGTCAACGATCGCGGTAGCCAACGGAGCACAACCCGCGAATGGTACGAGTTACGCGACCGTCACCGTGACTTTGAAGGATGCCCTCTCGGACCCGCTATCTGGCGTCAGCGTGTCTCTCGGCACCAAAGGTTCGTCGACGGTGTACACGGCCACGGGTCCACTCAGCGGGACAAATTCCGCGACTTCGAACTCCAGCGGCGTGGCGACTTTCTACGTCACCGATACCACCGCGGAATCGGTGACCTATACCGCGCTCGCCCAATCGGCGTCCATCAGCGGTTCGTCGGGGACGACCACGGCGGTGTTCTCATTGCTCGCCCAAAGTCCGCTCGGCGTAGGTGCCAACCCGGCGAGCCCCGTTGCGGGCCAGCCCGTGACGCTCAACGCCAGCGGTGGCAGTGACAACGGCGCGGTGACCTACTCGTTGGTGAGCGGCGATCCGGCGAGTTGCGCGATCAACGCCGGGGTCTTGACGTCCAACTTGGCCGTCACGTGCGCCGTGACTGCCACCATGGCAGGCAACGCCCAGTACGCCCCGGTGACGGTTTCTTCTCCTCTCAACGTGACGTTTGGTCCAGGACCGGTGAGTGCCACCACGTCGTCAGTTGTAGTAACGAACCCGAACCAACCGCCTAATGGTACGAGTTACGCCACGGTCACGGTCACGCTCAAGGACCAGTACGGCAACGTAATCCCGAATCAGTCGGTGTCGTTGACCAACATTGGTTCTTCGTCGGTGGGAACGGTTGCCGGCTCTCCTCCTAGCGGACCAAGCAGCGCGAACTCGAACTCGAGTGGTGTGGCGACCTTCTACGTCACCGACACCACGATCCAGACGGTGACCTACGGCGCACTGGTCAATTCGACGCCAATCGCGGGCTCCTCATCATCGGAAGCGTCGTTCGGGTACCTATCGCAAGGCACGCTCAACGAGAGTGCGAATCCGACCAGTCAGACGGTAGGTCAGTACGTCGTGATCAGCGCCAGTGGGGGCAGCACTGGTCTCGCGATCACCTACCAGTTGGCTTCAGGTGCGCCGACGAGTTGCCAGCTCAATTCCACCACCGGAGAACTGACGACTACCAAAGCGGTCGTATGTCCCGTCATCGCGACCATGGCAGGCAACAGCACCTACGGGCCGGTCAACTCCTCGACGCTCAACGTGCCATTTACTCCGGGTCCAGTGGACGCTAGTACCTCTTCAATCGTGGTGACTGACGGGACCGAGCCCGCGGACGGTGCAAGTTTTGCCATAGTGACCGTGAACCTTGAAGACTCGTACAACAACGCCATCTCCGGTGCCACCGTCACCTTGACGAACCTCGGTTCTTCCAGCGTCCATACCGGCACCAATCCACTGAGTGGCACGAACTCGCTGCTGAGCGATTCGCTTGGTACCGCGACGTTCTACGTCACGGACGCGACCGTTGAGAACGTCACCTATAGCGCGATGGCGCAGTCGGTAGCGATAGTTGCTTCTTCGGGCACGACGGTGTACTTCGGTCTCTTGCCGCAAGCGTCGCTCGTCGTAAGTGCGTTGCCTACGAATCCTGTGGCGGGCACCAGTTCGCAGGTGAGTGCGAGCGGAGGCAGTGGCACTGGCGCACCCGTGTTTGTTTACGGACTCGCGCCGAGCAATCCTTCGAGTTGTGCGGTCTCCTCGTCGGGCGTCGTCACGTCAACGCAGGCGGTCACGTGTCAGATTCTCGTCACGAGGCAAGCCTCTGGTTCCTATGGTTCCAAGTCCGCGACAATTAACGTCCCGTTTGTCGCTGGTCCGGTATCCTCTTCTACTTCGACCGTGGTGGCGAGTCCGACTTCGGTGACGAACCCGGGCACGACGACCGTGACCGTGACCCTCGAGGATCAGTACGGTAATCCGGTCACTGGTCAGTCGGTGGCCCTGAGTGGAACGGGAAGCGCCGCCGTCGGTACGTCGCCGGTGAATACAGGTTCTTCCAATATCGCCACGTTCACGGTCAGCGATACGGCGGTTGAAACCGCGACCTTGAGTGCGACCGACGGGTCCCAAAGCAGCTACGCCATTGG
Source organism: Ferrimicrobium sp. UBA6820 (assembly GCA_002452255.1). Lineage (GTDB taxonomy): Bacteria > Actinomycetota > Acidimicrobiia > Acidimicrobiales > RAAP-2 > RAAP-2. Next base: position 236 of record DKEO01000009.1, on the reverse strand, counting down.
ATCAACCCAAGTCCCCTTCAGCGCCGCCTCGACTGGTGGCGGCGGTGGTGGCGGCNNGGCGGCGGCGGTAGCGGAGGTGTCGCTTCACTGCTCATCAATAACACGACGCTGCCTGGTGGCGTGGTTGGCCAGTCCTACAGTGATTCGCTCACCGCCACTGGTGCTTCCGGGCCGACGACGTGGACGTGTTCGGGCTTGCCCGCCGCTCTCGCCTGTTCGACCGCCGGCGTTGTTTC
>DKEO01000073.1:0-3911 GCA_002452255.1 Ferrimicrobium sp. UBA6820 | reverse complement strand
AGGCCCTGCGGAGCAAGACCAGGTCGTCACGGTGCACGACCACGTCCTCGCCCTCGCCAAAACCCTCCGCACTCGTGCGAACGAGTCCTTTCGCGATGATCTGGTCCTCGGGGCCCCGCACGTCGACCGCGTCACCCTCGGCGAAGTCCCCCTCGAACGACTCGACGCCCACGCGCAACAAACTGCGTCCGTCGTTCTCCAGCGCCTCGAGCGCGCCCTGGTTTATCCGCAAGGTCCCACGACTCGCGACCGCGAAGGCGATCCAGGACTTGCGAGCCGACAGACGCTCGGCGCGCGGGTGAAACGTCGTACCAAAACCGGTCTTGGGGCTGAGGGCCTTCTGCAGCGCGGTGCGCGACCTCGCCGAGGCGATCACCGTCGTGATCCCCGACCAGGTTGCCATGCGCGCCGCGGCCAGTTTCGAGGCCATGCCGCCGCTGCCCACGTCGGTCCCCGACGAGCCCGCCACCCCCACGAGGTCGGCGTCGATGGCGTTGACCTCTTCGATGAGCGTCGCCGAAGGATCGAATCGCGGGTCGGCGGTGAGCAGTCCGTCGGTGTCGGTGAGTAGTACCAGGTGCGTCGCGCCCACCAGGTTCGCCACGAGCGCGGCGAGCCGGTCGTTGTCCCCGAAGCGAATCTCCTCGTCGGCGACGGCGTCGTTCTCGTTCACGATCGGCACCACGCCCAGGGACTGGAGCGATTCGAGCGTGCCTCGCGCGTGCAAGTACTGGCCGCGGTGACTGAAGTCCAGGGGCGCGAGCAGCACCTGGCCCACGGCCGTGCTCACTTCGCCAAAGGCGTTGCGCCACGCGTGCATCAACAGCGGCTGGCCGACCGCGGAGACGGCTTGCAGCGTCGCTGCGTCGCTCGGTCGCTGCTTGCCGCCGCCCACTTCGGCCCAGCCCGCCGTGATCGCGCCCGAAGTCACCACGACCACGCGCCAACCCTGCTGGCGCAACTGGACGACGTCCGCGGCGATGTTCACCAGGACGTCGTAGTCGACCCCGCCCGTGGCGTCGGTCACCGAGGAGGTGCCGAGCTTGACGACGACGCTCTTACTCATCGCCGTCGCCCAGGTCGAGTCGTCCGTGACGGGCCAGTCGCTCGCGCCGAGTAGCCCGGTGGTGATCGCCGCGGTCCAGACCCGCACCGACCTCGTCGCGCCACCACTCAAAGGAGAGCGGACCAATCGTCACCACGTCCCCGTCGAGCACCCCCGCGCGCGTCAACAACCGGTCCACGCCCAACGCGCGCAGACGCCGCACGATCTCGGCGAGCGCCTCGTCGTCGGTGAGGTCCTGGAACCGAACCGCGCGCAGCGCCGGACGACCCTCGACGAACCACGAGTTCGGCGACTGGCGCGTGACCTTTATCTCGTCGGGTAGGGGTTTGTGCACGACGACCTCGTACTCGAGCTTCTTGGCCTCTTCGGCGCGGGCCTCGAGCACGAGTCCCGCTAGACGCGCGACCAACTCGTCGATGCCCACGCCCGTCAGCGAGGAGATCGTCAGCACGTCGGGCATCTCGTACGCGGCGACGTCGTCCTTGGAGCCCACGACCACGCGCGGACGTTCGAGCAGATCGGCCTGGTAGTCGCCGAGTTCGCCCAAGAGCACCGACAACTGTTCTTCGGGTGAGCAGGGCGCCAGGTCGGAAAGGTCGAGCAGGACGCACAGCACACGGGCGCGCTCGACGTGGCGCAGGAATTCGTGACCGAGACCCCGACCCGCGCCAGCTCCTTCGATAAGTCCCGGGATGTCGGCCATGACGAACTCGGTGGCGTCCTCGCGACGAGCGCTTCGCTCGCCCACGCGCACCACACCCAGGTTCGGTACGAGGGTGGTGAANNGGGTAGTCGGCGATCTTGGGCCGAGCGGCCGAGACTCGCGCGATGAGCGTCGACTTACCGACGTTGGGAAACCCGATGAGTGCCACGTCGGCTTCGAGCTTCAGTTCCAGGTTGAACCAGTGTTCCTCGCCCACCTCGCCCTGTTCGGCGAAGGCCGGAGCCCGCCGATGATTCGAGAGGAAGCGCGCGTTACCCTGGCCGCCGAGACCGCCTTCGGCAGCGAGCCACCGGTCACCGGGGCCCTTCAGGTCCACCAACATCTCGCCGGCCTGGGTGTAGACCATCGTGCCCTGGGGCACCTTCACGATCGTGTCCTTGCCGCGCGAGCCGTGCTGGCGCTTGGAGGTGCCGTGTTGACCGTCGGTGGCGCGTCGAAACGGGTGGTCACGAAAGCCGAGCAGCGACGCCTGATTGTTGTCCGCGACGAGCCAGACGTCCCCGCCCTTGCCGCCGTCGCCACCGTCGGGTCCACCCTTGGCCACGTGGGCCTCGCGTCGAAAACTCACGCAACCCGCCCCTCCGTCGCCCCCTTTGGCGTGCAATTGGGCCGAATCGACGAAGTTAGACACGGAGCCATCCTAGGACCACCCTCGAACGGACTCTCAGCGAACGAGTGCGTCGAGTGCCTCGTTGAACACCGCGCCGTGACGTTGCACCTGGGACAGCGTCGTCGCGGGCGACATCAGCGCCATGTTGTGAAAGGGCGTGAGCAGGACGCCTCGATTCGCGCAACAGAGGTGCAGGTACTCCTCGAGGAGCGCGTCAGCGCTTCGCATCGAGGCGCCACCCGTGGTGGGTGCGGGACTGGCGAATCGGTATTCACAGCGGGCGCCTAACTGGCTCACCGACCACGGCAGGTCGTGGGCGACAATTGCGTTGCGCACGTCGTGGGTGAAGACCGTCGCGAGTTCCTCCATTGGCCCAAAGGACTCGTCGGTCAGCACCTCATCGAGCACCGCACGCATCGCGGCGAGGCTCAGGGCGTTTCCCGCCAGGGTGCCACCGACGCCACCCACGTCGACGATGTCCGCGCCGGTGCCGAGCGCTTCGGTCACGCGGCGCGCCAGGTCCTCGCTCAGTCCGTAGGCCCCGCAGGGCACACCGCCGCCCAACGATTTACCAATGGTGATCGCGTCGGGGGCGAGGTGCCATCGCCGCGTCGCCCCGCCCGGACCCGCAGAAAACGTGTGCGTCTCGTCGAGGATGAGCAGCGTCCCGGTCGCGTCGCACACTTCGCGCACGCCCTCGAGAAAACCGGGTTCCGGCAACACGATGCCGATATTGGTGAGCGCCGGTTCGCTCAAGACCGCCGCGACGTCGCCGTGGGCCAGTTCGCGCCGCAAGCCTTCGAGGTCGTTGAATTCCACCACCCTCGTGGTGGTGCTCGGGTCCACGGCGGGCGCGACGTTGCCGGGGCGACTCACGCAGCGACCGTGTTCGTCGAGCACCACGAAGGTCTCATCGACCGAACCGTGGTAGGAGTAGGAGAACACCAGGACCTTGGGCCGACCCGTGGCGAGGCGCACCAAACGCAACAGCCAGCGGTTCGCGTCGGTCGCCGAAAGACTGAACGACCACTGGGCGAGCCCGAAGCGGCGCGACAGCTCCGCGGCGACCCACTCGGCGTCCTCGTTGGGCATCATGGTCGTCACGCCGCCGTCGAACCCGACGCGCTTGTCTAGGGCGCGCACCAGCGCGTTCGGGGAATGGCCCGCGAAGGCGCCGGTGTCGCCGAGCGCGAAGTCCACCAGGTCGTGACCGTCCAGATCATGGACGACTGCGCCGTGCGCGCTCGAAAAACCCAGCGGAAATCCGCCCGGCCACTTATTCATCCACGTCATGGGCACGCGGGCGAAAAGATGTTCGGCGTGGGCGTGCAGTTCGAACGACCGTGGGTGCTGGTCGTGGTAGCGACGCCGCTCGTGTGCCGCCAATGTCGACAAATGCTCTCGATTCAAGTAATCCATGGGTTCATCGTAGACTTTTGGCTCAAAAGCGGCATTTTCCAAGAAAATTCGAAAAAGCCCCCGAACAGGGATTTCGACGTGCCCGAACGAAC
>DKEO01000007.1:0-7348 GCA_002452255.1 Ferrimicrobium sp. UBA6820 | reverse complement strand
TCTACACCTCGGGCACGACGGGTCGTCCGAAGGGCGTCGTGCGCGATAACGGAGGCCACGCCGTGGCCCTGCACTGGAGCATGACCAATATCTACGACACGAACCCGGGCGAGGTGTTCTGGGCGGCGTCGGACGTCGGATGGGTCGTGGGCCACAGTTACATCGTCTACGCCCCGTTGCTCGCGGGTTGCACCACGGTGCTCTACGAAGGCAAACCCGTCGGCACGCCCGACGCGGGCGCGTATTGGCGCGTGCTCGACGAATACGGCGTGAAGACGTTCTTCACCGCCCCCACCGGCTTTCGCGCTATCAAGCGCGAGGATCCCGAGGGTTCACTGTTCGCCAAGTACGACCTGTCGAAGTTGCGCTACCTCTTCTTGGCGGGTGAGCGGCTCGATCCTGAGACCTACACCTGGGCGAGCGAACTGCTCGAGGTGCCGGTGATCGATCACTGGTGGCAGACCGAGACGGGCTGGCCCATTGCCTCGAATCTGATGGGTCTCGAACCGATGGTGGCCAAGGCCGGCTCACCGACGGTGCCCGTGCCAGGTTTTGACGTGCGAATCTTCGACGAAAGCGGCGTCGAGGTGCCTCACGGTCGTGAAGGCCTCATCATGATTCGAACTCCCCTGCCGCCAGGTTGCATGTCGCGCGTGTGGGGCGACGACGACAAGTTCTTTGACACCTACTTGCGTCAGTCGCCCGGCTTCTATCTGACTGGCGACGGCGGTCACTTCGACGACGACGGTTACCTCTTCGTCATGGGCCGGGTCGACGACGTCATCAACGTGGCCGGCCACCGACTCTCGACGGGCGAAGTCGAGGAGATCCTCGCGTCACACCCCGACGTCGCCGAGTGCGCGGTCATCGGTGTCGCCGACGACCTCAAGGGTCAGGTGCCGCGAGGACTAGTGGTGCTGAAGGCGGGCGTCGAACGCGATCACGAAGTGGTGAGTGGCGAACTCGTCCAACTCGTTCGCGATCAGCTCGGCGCCGTCGTCTGTCTACGCCAGGTCGACGTGATCGGTGCGTTGCCCAAAACCCGTTCGGGTAAGGTGCTGCGCAAGTCCATGCGCGCCATCGCCGACGGTGTCGACCTTCCCGTGCCGTCGACGATCGACAATCCCTCGACGCTCGAGGCTCTTCGCCCGGTGCTCACGAAGAGCTAGTGCGAGCCCTCGTGGTGCGACGTCTCGCGCGGTGTCGCGGGCTCTGCGCCCGTCGCTGCCGGGGTGGCGATCGTCGAACGCACGCGCACGCCGAATTGCTGACCCACTCGAGGGTTGATCTGTTTTACCTGATCGTGGGTTAATTGCACCCAGGTCGTCGAGCCCTCGGCGTTGGTCAGGATCACCCGCACCTCAAAGCCCAGGCGCACCACTTCGCGAACCTCGAGGGTTTCCGCCGCGTCGCTGACGCCGACGAGCTCGAGTTCGTGGGGCCGGTACGAGATGCCGCCCAGTGACTTGATCGGTCCGAGGAAGGACGCGACGAATTCGGTCGCGGGGTGGTCGTAGACGAACGGGGGCCGCCCCGCCTGCTCGATGCGACCCTCGTTCAAGATCACGAGACGGTCGGCGATCTCCATGGCCTCCACCTGGTCGTGCGTGACCAGAATCGTGGTGATACCGAGTTCTTGCTGTAGCGAGCGGACCCAACGGCGCAGTTCGGCGCGTACCTGCGCGTCGAGGGCCGCGAACGGTTCGTCGAGTAACAGCACGTCGGGCTTGATCGCCAGGGCTCGTGCGAGGGCCATGCGCTGGCGTTGGCCGCCCGACAATTGGTGCGGGTACTGGTCGGCGTAGTCCTCGAGACGCACCAGGCGAAGTAGTTCGTCGACCTGCTCGCGACGTTGCGCCCGCGCCACGTGTTGGACTTTCAGGCCGTAGGCAATGTTCTCGCGCAACGAGAGATGACGAAACGGCGCGTAGTCCTGGAAGCAGAAACCGATGTGCCGGTCACGCGCGGGCGTGTTGGTGACGTCTTTGCCCGCGAGCGACACCCGCCCACTGTCGAGTGGGGTGAGCCCCGCGATGATCTTGAGCAGCGTGGACTTGCCCGNNGTCAGCTCTCCCTCGTTCACCACGTCACTTATGCCGTCGAGGACGAGTCGACCCCGAAAGGACTTGGTGACCCCGCTATACGAAACTGCCATGACGTTTCCTTTCGAGTCGATGGCGCGAGACGCCAATGACGGTGAGGACCAGGACTGACACGAGGGCGAGCAGCAGCGCTCCCACGAATCCCTGGTAGCTGTTGAAACTCTCGAAGTTGGCCCCGATGTTGAGGGTGAGGGTCTGGGTGATCAACGCGATGTTGCCCGAGACGATCAAGACCGCGCCGTACTCGCCGATCACGCGCGCCAGGGTGAGCGTGACCCCGTAGGCCGCCGCCCAAGCGATCGAACGCAACGTGATGGTAATGAAGATCCTCGTCGGCCTGGCTCCCAGGGTCGCGGCCGTCTGTTCCTGGTGGTCACCGATCTCGCGCAAGAGTGGAATCACCTGACGCGAGACCAGCGGCAACGACACGAACACCGACGCCAGCACGATCGCGGGATAGGAGAACATCACCCGCAGTCCCATCGCGGCGAAGGCCGAACCAAACCAACCGTTCTGGGCGTACGCCAGTTCGAGCACCAGTCCGACGATGATCGGCGACAGGGCGAGCGGCACGTCGATCACGACGTCGAGCACCCGACTCACCTTCGAAGGGTGGCGAACGATCCACAGCGACGCGCCCACGCCGAACAGCACGTTGAGTGGCACCGCCAGGATCGCGACCTTCGCCGTCAAGATGATCGCGAGGTCCATGGCGTGATCGTGCAAGGCCGCCCACAGCTGGGCCCAGCCGTGGCTGAACGCCTGTTGGAAGACGAAGCCCAGCGGCAGTGCGAGCAGTGCGCCCACGTAACCGATCACGAGGATCCGCAGGACGAGTGAGGAGCGTCTCATCCTCGCCTCAACGCGAGTCGTCGCGCGACGACGTTACTGGCGATCAACACCGCCAGGGCACCGACGAGAAGGAACAGCGCCACCGCTGCCGCACCGGGGTCGTTACCCTGGGACACCAGGGAGTAGACGTACGAACTCGACACCTCCGAGCGGTAGGGCAAGTTGTTCGAGATGAAGACCACCGAGCCGTACTCGCCCAAGGCCCTCGCGAAGGCGAGACCGGTACCCGTCAAGAGCGACGGGAGAATCGCGGGCAAGGTCACGGTTCGAAAGACTCGCGCCGACGACGCCCCCAGGGTCGCGGCGGCGTCCTCGGCGTCGACGGTGAGTGACTCGAGGACTGGCTGGACCGCGCGCACCGAGAAGGGCAGCGTCACGAACATGATCGCGACGGTGATACCCACCCAGGTACCGGTGATATTGACGTGAAAGGGCGAATGCGGACCGTACAGGGTGTAGAACGTCACGCCCGCCACGACCGTGGGCAGCGCGAACGGCAGATCGATGATCGCGTTGAGCACGCCGCGCCCGGGGAAACGATCGCGAACGAGGACGTAGGCGGTCGCGGTCCCCGCGACGGCATTGAAAGCCGCGGCGAAGAGTGAGCAGGTGACGGTCAGTTTCATGGCGTCGAGCGACTCGGTGCTCGTGGCGGCACTCCAGAATGCGCCTAGTCCGTGGCTGAAGGCATTGTTGAGCAGCGCCGCCATGGGGATAAGCACCAAGAGACTCACGTAGCCGAGCGCCACTCCCTTGGCCAAGTACGTACGCGGGTCCTCGTGCGCGCGCACGCGGCGAACCGGCCGCCACGTGGGTGACGGCCGGTCGCTCGAGAGCTCGGACGAATTAAGAGTCTTGACCGGCAAATTGCTCCAGGTAGGTCACGATGCCCGCCGAAGGATGCGTTGGGTCATTCTTCGGGAACGTCACGGTCGAGCCGAAGAACTCGGGATCCATCGCCGGCCAACCGTAACCACTGAGACTCACGACCGTCTCTAACTTGGTCTTCGTTTGGAACTCAGGGAAGTTCGTGTTGGTGTCGGCCCACACGGACTTGAGCACCGAGCGATAACCGAGTGACGCGAAGATGGTCTGACCTTGGACCGAGAAAAGGAACTTGTAGAACGCCACGGCGGCCGGGTTCTGTAGTCCGGTGTAGGTGAGAGCCAGGGGGTTCTCGATCAACATTGTCTGTGGGGGAACCACGACTTGGATCTTGTCCCCCGCCTTCACCGCGGCGATGGCGTCGTCCTCGTAGTCGAGCAACACATTGCCCGTGCCCGCGAGGAACGTCGACAAGGCCGCCGAACCACTGACGGGCTGGGCGACGGTGTGCTCGAGGATCGACTTGAGGAAGTTCTGGGCCTGGTCGGGCGTATGCTTGGTCGCGATCCACGCGGCGTAGGCACCGAGCAGGTTCCACTTCGCACTACCCGAAGTAGCGGGGTTCGGCGTGACGATCTGGACGCCGCTGCCCGTCAGCTGACTCCAGTTCGTGATGCCGAGCGGGTTACCCGCGCGCACGATGAAGACGACCGTCGAATCGGTGACCATGCCGGGCGTGTTGTACGTGGTCACTGCCTTGGCACCCGTCAGTCGTGGGTTCACACCCGCGACTGAATTCTCCTGGCTCGCCCAGGCTGCGGGCAGGTGATTCGTCTGCACCAGGGTGGCCATATTCGAGTAGTACGAGAGGTTCACGATGTCCGACGGCAAGCCGTTGACGACGTTGGTCGTCTCGGTGTCCGAGGCGCCAATGGAATTCGTGAACTTCACGCCCTGGCCCGCCGAGGTGGTCTGGAAGGCGGCCTCTTCGGCCTTCAGTGCCGGTCCGACGACCGAGTAGCCGACCACATTGACGTTGGTCGTGCTCGCCGCACTCGCCGGAAGCGCGACGGACGCCGCTATCGTGACCCCTACGGCTCCAAAAGCCATCACTTGGGGCCATTTACGTACATTCCACTTCATTACGTCTCGCTTTCTCTACTATTTCTAGTAACCAAATAGGAATAGTAATGAAGGTTAGCCGTTCCGTCGAGCGGGGTCAAGTATGCAAGCCGCGAGCACCTGTTGGATTCCGTTCAGCTCTTCTCGCGCCACAGACCGAGGTACTTGGCCGCGTCGACGAGCGATTCACGAGCTTCGGGGTGCGCGGTGTTCTCGATCAAGAGACGGGCCTGGGCGTGCTGGCTGCGCCCGAAGAGCGGCGCGATGCCGTTCTCGGTGACCACGACCGAATGCTGGAACGACGTGGCGGGCACCTGCAACATCGGCAGGATGCTTGACGTGGAGGTCTTCTCGTGCCACGAGTGCAAGGCCAGCACTGACTGACCCTGCGCGGAGTGCAGCGCACCACCCACGAAGTCGGGTTGTCCCCCGTAACCCGAGTAAATGGTGCCCCGCACGTAACTGGCGTTGGCCTGGGCGTACAGGTCGATCTGAATGGCCGTGTTGATCGCGAGCATCAACGGATGCTCGGCGATGCGCGCGGGATCGTTCACCGTCTCGGTGCGTCGCATCACGAGTCGAGGGTTGTCGTGAGCCCACTGGTAGAGCTCAGACGACCCGAACAAGAACGTCGAGACGATCGGTCGAGAGCGGTCGAGAGCGCCGATGCGCTCGAGGTCCAGCACGCCGTCGCTGATCATCTCGGACCAGATACCCAGGTCGCGCCGACCTCGCATGTGCGAGAGCGCCGCGTCGGGAAGCGCGCCAATGCCCATCTGCAACGTACTGCCGTCTCGCGCGAGCGTCGCGACGTTCTCGCCAATCCCGAGCGCCACGTCGTCGGTCTCGCGCTCAACCGGGCTCGGCAACGCCGCGTCGACCTCGATGGCGAGATCGATCATGCCAAGGTCCAACTCACCGTCGCCCCGGGTGTAGGGCATCTGGGGGTTCACCTGGGCAATGACCAGGCCCCCGCGCCGACGCACCTCTTCAATGGCGGCCGGCATGATGTTCACCTCGATTCCCAGTGACACCTTGCCCCCCTTGGGCGCGGACGTCTGGATCAAGACCGCCTCGGGAGGTCGGTTCAGGGCGAACAACCTCGGCACGAGCGAGAGACGCATGGGTAGGTAGTCCATCGTGGGATCGTTTCGCACGCCCGGCCCCACGAAGGGCGTCTCGGTGACCAGGCCTTCGCGAATTGGCCACCCGGCCTGAGGATTGAGCACGAACAAGCGACACCGATCGAGCGTCGCGACGAGCACGCGCAACAGTTCGTGTGGCGTGGCGAAGTTCCCCGACACCGCGACGCGCGGTTCGACGCCCGCGAGCGACGCCAGTCGCTTGGCGATGATGGTTTCGTTGACGAATTCCATGAGGCACCTCTCGAATCACGTGGCCCCGAAACTCGAGCCACTCCCAGTTTGGTTGGTCGAGTCGACCACCATCTAGGGCACTTCGTCCCGCGCACGCTGTTGCGTTCACCGAACTGTGCCGTGCCCCGGGAGGTGTCTCCCGGTAGAATTGGGCGAGAAAGGTCGGCATGAGAACCGACGTTCGTGCGCGTGACGCCACGAAAGTGCTTTGCCAAGAGAGGGTGATTCCAGTCACCGACTGGACACAGCATGGAGAAGAAGGATTCCTTCGTCTTACGACACCTCGCCGAGCTGCAACCTGAGCTCTGGTGGCTCGACGCTGACCCCCTAGAACCCGCGCCGCACGCGGCCTTGATTGGCGACGTCGGTGCGGATCTCTGCGTGATCGGGGCGGGCTACACCGGACTCTGGACGGCACTGCTCGCCAAGGAACGCGACCCCGATCGCGTCGTGGTGGTCGTCGAGCAGTACGAGACCGGCGCGGGCGCCTCGGGGCGCAACGGCGGTTTCTGCTCGGCGTCGCTCACGCACGGCTTCGTCAACGGTCTGCGTCGTTTCCCCGCCGAGATGCCCGTGATTGAACGGCTTAGTCGTGAGAACCTCGACGAGATCGAGTCCACCATTCGTCGCTACAACATCGAGTGCGACTGGGAGCGCACCGGCGAACTGCGCGTCGCCCTCGCGCCCTGGCAGTTCGAGAACATGGCCGAAGAGGCTCGNNATCCACTCCCCCCTCTACCACGGCGCGCTGTTCGACGCCGACGGTACCGCACTCGTCGATCCGGCACGGCTCGTCTGGGGCCTCGAGAAGGCGTGCCTGTCACTCGGCGTCACGATCTTTGAGAACTCCAAGGTCGACTGGCTCGAAGACGTCGACGACGCGGTGCGCGTGCACGTCCCCTACGGCGCGGTGACCGCGGCCAAGGTGGCGCTCGCCACCAACGTCTTTCCCTCACTCGTGCGAAAGGCGCGCAAGTACGTCGTGCCGGTCTTCGACTACGAGATCGTCACCGAGCCGCTCACCGACGAGCAACTCGAGAGCATTGGCTGGGCGGGGCGCGAGGGCGTCGC
>DKEO01000067.1:0-19678 GCA_002452255.1 Ferrimicrobium sp. UBA6820 | reverse complement strand
TGATGATGCTCCCAGTCTTTACAGCAGTGCCGTCGAATGTCTTTACGCCCAGGCGTTGGGCGTTGGAGTCGCGACCGTTCCGGGTCGAACCGCCACCTTTGGTCTTTGACATCGCAGCTCCTTGGGCCTATTTGGGCGAGATCTTGGTGATCTCGACCGTTGAGTACTTTTGGCGGTGTCCCCAACGCTTGCGCTGGATCGACTTGGGCTTGTAGGTGAGGGCGCGAATCTTGGGGCCCTTTTCGTCTCCGATGATCGTCGCGCTGACACTGGCGCCCTTAAGGGCGGGACCGGCCACGACGTTGTCGCCATCGACCAGCAGAACCGGCTCAAAAGCTATGGAATCACCCACTGCTTCGGGCCGCAGGTCTACGCGCACCACCTGACCCTCGGTGACTCGCTCTTGGGATGTTCCTACTCGGATGACGGCGTACATAAGGTTTCCATACTAGCAAAACTCGGGCTGGTCACAGTCCCGTCGCGACCACGAAACCGCGTCCGTCACAGACCGCGCACACCGAGGACACCGACTCCAAAAGGCCCTCGTTGACGCGCTTTCGCGTCATCTCCACGAGTCCCAGTTCTGAGATGTCAAAGACCTGGGTACGGGTCTTGTCACGCGAGAGGGCCTGGCGCAGGGCCGAGGCGACGGCCTCGCGGTTGGTCTTGGCCTCCATGTCGATGAAGTCGATCACNNGCCTCGAGATTATTGCGAAAGACGGTCTCTTCGAGGTTGGTCGTACCGACGTTCTTGCCGGTGTTCACGTCGATCACCGTCAAGGCCTCGGTGCGCTCGATGATGAGCGAACCACCCGAAGGCAGGAATACCTTGCGGTCCAGGGCCCGGTGCAGCTGTTCGTGCACGAAGTAGCGCTCGAACAAAGGAAGTTCCTCGCTGGCCCGGTCGTAGTACTCGATACGGTCCGCGAGTTCGGGATTGACCGCGAGCACGTACTCGCGCACCTTTTCAAAGAGCTCCAGGTCGTCGATGATGACCCCGCGGTAGTCCTCGTTGAGTTCCTCGCGCAGCACGCGTACGGCGAGGTCCAGGTCCCGGTACACCAGACGCGGCTGATTGGACTTGGCGACTTCGGCCTCGATGGCGGCCCACTTCTCAGCGAGCGAGGTCACGTCGCGCGCGAGGTCTTCGGCGGTGACGCCCTCGGCGGCGGTGCGAATGATTATCCCGTGACGTTCGGGTTTGACGTCGTCGATGATCTTGCGAAGTCGGCGACGTTCACCGTCGGGCAGACGCTTGGAGATGCCGATGGTCGAGGAGTTGGGCACGAGCACCGCGAAGCGCCCCGGAATCGAGACCTCCTGGGTGAGTCGAGCGCCCTTGGCGCCGATGGCGTTCTTGGTGACCTGGCAGACCACGGTCTGACCGGCGCGAATCATTTCTTCGATTCGCCGGCCGCTGTGGGTCGGTCCCTCGACGTCTTCGTCATCGAAGGAGATATCGCCGCGATACAGCACGGCGTTCTTGGGGATACCGATGTCCACGAACGCGAGTTCCATGCCCGGCAGCACGTTCTGGATTCGACCCACGTAGATGTTGCCGTCGATTTGGTTGGTCTCGTCGGCGGCCTTGGCCACCGTGTACTCGACCATTGAACGGCCTTCGAGGGTGGCGATGTGCGTGGCCTCTTTGGTGGTGTGCACGCACATGAGGTAGCGACCTTGAGCGCGGGTGCGCCGTTCGCTTCCCCGACGTCGACGGCCCTTCGCGCGACCCGCTCCGTTCTCTGACGTGCTCGCCTCGGGCGCGGACGCCTCTACGGGCGCGTCGGCGTTGCGGGTCTGGTTTTGACTACGCGGTGGGCCGCCCTGACCACCCTGGCCCCCCTGGCCGCCGCGACCGCGGCCGCCCCGACGTCGACGATTGGCGCCGCCGGGCTGACCACTGGGCACGTGCGGGGTTGCGGTTCCCGGTCGAGTGTCGCCAATCTGGGGTGCCGGACGGGTATCGCCAATACGTGGACTAGAGGATGAGACTGACTGATTTGCTGGGTTGGTTTCGTCGCTCACGACGGGTACTCCTTGAGTTCTGGAAGGTGGGTCGGGTCGAGCCACCGTGGGTGTGGGTAATGGCGCGGATGAGTGGCGGCGCGCCGGTCGGGTACGAAGAAGGGGCGAACGGGGACACGACGAGAAGAACCACCAACCAGATAAGTAGGGTCACTTCACTGTCGTGTACCACTGTGTCCTCAATGCCTGCAGGGACGGGGTAGGGACCGCGCCCTTGCTACGTTCTCATCGCGCACCGTGCCTTTTGCACAACTACGCCCAACGGCACTAAGGCTACTCGCCTTTCGCTTTAGCCTGGCGCTTTCGCGCTCGTGGTCGTGGTCGTTTTCGCCGAGGGCAGGCTGAGCTGGGCCTTTAAGACCACGGGGCCCACCGGATGCGCCACGAGGTAGTTGAAGGTCTCGGCCACCACCGGGGCGGCGGCGTCGGCACCGTAGCCACCCTCGGCGACGACGCACACGACCACGTACTGGGGGTGCGTCGCGGGTCCAAAACCCACGAACCATGAATTTGGCTCCAGGCCCGGAGCATTGCTCGCGGTACCGGTCTTGCCCGCGATCGGATAACTCGCGAGCGAGAAGTTGACGGTACGCGCGAACGTCCCGCTCGCGGTGCCGCGAGGGTTCTCGACCACACCTTCGAGACCCTGGAGGATCGGGTCGCGGATACTCGCGGGCAGGTTCACGTGACCGAGCACCCGCGGCTGGTAGCGCACCACCACCTTGTTGTGGGCGTTGATGATGGCCGCGGCCACTTCGGGCTCGTAGCGAGTGCCGCCGTTGGCGAAGGTGGCGTAGGCGTTGGCCATCTCGATGGGTGTCACGGCGGTCGTACCCTGACCGAAGGCCATCTCGATGTTGTCACCGGTGTACCAGGCGACGTTGGGAAAGTTCAGTGGCGATTCGGCGTGCAAGACCTTTCGCACCGCCGGCGAATCCACTCGACCCTCGGTCTCATTGGGCAGGTCGACGTTGGTGTACTGGTCGAGTCCGTATTCGTGCGCGACGTTCTGGATAGGCGTCTGGCCGTACCTCGTCTGGTTCGCCCAGAACAAGTAGCCAAGGTTGTAGAAGTAGTAGTCCGAGGACACCGTGAGGGCGAGCGGGAGGTCTACCAGGCCCGCGCCTTGATTGTCGTCGTCGTGGAACACGCAACCGTGACCGCCCTGCAGACATCCGGGCACCTTGAAGGTGCCGGTGTCGTCCACGTATTTGTAGGCGGGGAACACGCCGGTTTGCAGGGCAGCCGTCGCCGTGATGAGTTTGAACGTGCTGCCCGGGGTGTAGAGACCCTGGATGGCGTAGTTGTTGAACGCTCCTTCGGCGAGGAGTTGTCGGAACGTGGCGTCAGAAAGGCCGTTCACGAACGACTCGAGGTCGAACGACGGATAACTCGACATCGCGAGCACCGCGCCGGTGTTGACGTTCATTACGACCGCCGCGCCGTTGGGGGCCGGCGGGTGTTTCTTGGTGGTCGGATCGATCGAGTTTCGTACCGCAAGGATGTCGTTCGCGAGATAACCGTCGAGCGCGCTTTGTAGACCCGTGTCGACGTTGAGCACGACTGAATCACCGACCGTCGGGTTCGTGGTCCGGACCGAGCCCAGGATGTTGCCGAACGCGTCCACCTCGAGCGTGCTGGTCCCGTCGTGACCGCGCAAGTACTGCTCGTAGTAGGCCTCGATGCCGGTCTTACCAATAACTGAATCGGTCTGGTAGCCCGCGTTGGGGTTGGCCTTGATCTCGGCGCCCGTGATGGGACCGACGTAGCCCAATATCTGGGCGCCCAGGTTGCCGCCGTTGGGATAGGTGCGCGTCGCCACGTTGAGCACCGACACCCCGGGGAACTCCTTGGGGTGCAGCTTGATGAACTCCACCTCGGTGGCGGGGGCGTTGGCGAGGATGGGTGCCGGCTGATACGGGTCGTACTGGGGGTTGGAGAGGTCCGCGTTGATCTGCTTGACGCTGAGACCCGTGAGCGACGCAAGCGCGCCCTTGATCGGCGGATACAGTGCCGCCTCGGCGCGCGAGAGGCGAATCTCAACGGTCGTGACGTTGGCGACGAGCGGTTGACCGTCGCGCGCGAGAATCAGTCCCCGGGTCGCGGGAATCGTGGTCTCGCGAAGCGAGTTGTAGTTCACGGCCGCCACCGAACTCTTGTAGTCGACGATTTGAAGGATGAACAGACGCGCCAGAACGATGACGAGCAGCACCAGGAAGAAACCGCCGATCAAACGCCAGCGCAACACTGGTCGGCTTCCCACCTCCTCGGGGCCCGCCACGAGGTCGCGAATCCCCACGGACTTGGGTTCGTTGATGACCCGTCCACGTCCGCGAAATGGATTGAGCGTCTCCCACGGTCGCCACAACCGAGAGAACCAGGTTCCGGTCGGCCGGTCGCGCCAGTTGTTCTTCATCGTCGCGCCCGCTCGCCCACCGACGCGACACCGCGCGCGACGCGAGTGACGAGCCGCGCGAGTACGAGAAACGCCAGCGCGTTGACTACCACCATCGCGGCGATGCTGCCACGCCACAACTCGAAGTTGAAGGCGAACACGCCCCCGAAAGTGTAGACGAGGGGAGCGGCGAATCCCGCCACCGCCGCGAGGACCGGCGTCACCCAGTACGCGGCCGAATCGAGGTCGCCCACTCCTTCGCGTCCGAGCAACGACGCGCAGTACGCGAGCACCAGGCCGACGATCGCGGTGAGCCCGAAAGGAGTCGTCGCGTGCGTGTCAACGAGGACTCCGCCGAGTAGCGCGACGTAGAGCGCGAGACTCGTAAAACCCGCGAGACCCATCGCCACGGGCCACAGCCACACGAGCATGACCACGGTGCCAGCGAAACGAAGTGACGACAGAACGCTGAGTTGAATCGCGACCACGAAGAGCGTGACGATCGTCGCGGGCAACAACGTCCTTCTCACGTGGAGGGCTCCCACAGCAGCACGTCGACGTAACTCAGATGGCGCAGGTCAGCCGTTGGTCGAAGCGTGAGGTTGTAGGTGGCGGCCCCCGGCGTGAGACTGATCTTGGACACTCGAGCGACCGGCAATCCTGGTGGAAAAAGTCCGCCCTCGAGGCCGTCGGTCGCGAGCAACGTGCCCGGACCCACCGACGACGAAAGAGGAACTGACGTGGCGCCGAGCCCGTTGTTCACTCCCTGCCCGCTCACCAGGACGTCCGTGGTCCCCTTGCCGAACGTGACGCCGATCACCGAGCTGGTATCGCTAATGAGTCGCACGGTGGCGCCGTTGGGCGTGGTCGACAGGATGCTGCCCACGAGACCCCCGTTGGCAACGACGGGCATCCCCGCGAGCAGACCCTGATTACGTCCCTTATCGATGTCCACGGTCGCGGCGAAGTTCGTCGGTGACAACGTCGTGATTTGGGCGGTGACCGTAGGCAACGAACCCACGAAGGGGACATCGAGTTGCTTCGTGACCTGCTCGAGCTGCCGCTCGAATGACCACGTTTGATTCTCCTGCTGTTGGGCCTTGCCCAGCTCATAACGAAGTTTCTGGTTCTGGGCCACGACGTCGCCGTAGTTCACCGCACCGGCGAAGAAGTGGCCTATTGGGCGCGCCACTTCGTTGACACTCCAGTTGAATGGATTAACAATGGCGTTCGCCGCCGTTCGAAGCCCCGAAAAGACACCCCCGGTCGCGTAGAGCGCGACCACGACGACGGTGAGGACTGCGCCGAGGGTCAGCGCCCTACGTCGCGAGCGATCGGTGGCCATGACTTAGGGCTTAGCGCGTAGGCGTGGTCTTCAACAAGCGCGCAAAGGTGTCGAGTTCCTCGAGGCACATCCCACTACCGAGGGCCACGCAATTGAGCGGGTCGTCGGCGACGATGAAGGGCATGTTGCACTCGGCTTCCAGGCGGACGGCGAGTCCGTTGAGCAACGCTCCCCCGCCCGTGAGCACGACGCCCTGTTCCATCAGGTCCGAGGAGAGTTCGGGGGGCGTGCGGTCCAAGGTGACCTTGACCGCGTCGATGATCGCCTGAAGAGGTTCTTCGATCGCTTGGCGTATCTGTTCAGTGGAGATCACGACGGTCTTGGGCAGTCCGGTCACGAGGTCACGGCCACGTATCTCGGCACGCAGTTCCTGTTCCAGCGGGAACGCCGAACCGAGTTGAATCTTGATCTCCTCCGCGGTGCGCTCACCGAGGGCGAGTTGGAACTCCTTTTTCACGTACGAAACGAGTGCTTCGTCCAATTCGTCGCCCCCCACGCGGATGGACTGGCTGGTGACGATGCCACCGAGCGAGATCACCGCGACCTCGGTCGTACCGCCGCCGATGTCCACGACCATGTTGCCGGTCGGTTCGTGGATGGGCAATCCGGCGCCAATAGCGGCGGCCATGGGTTCTTCGATGATGTACGCCTTGCGAGCGCCAGCGAACTCGGCCGCTTCCATGACCGCTCGCTGTTCTACCCCGGTGATACCCGAAGGTACGCAGATAATCATGCGAGGTTTGGCGAAGCGACGCTGGTGGACGCGGTGGATGAAGTAGCGAAGCATCTTCTCGCAGATCTCGAAGTCAGCGATGACGCCGTCCTTCAAAGGTCGGATCGCTTGGATGTTGCTCGGCGTACGGCCGATCATCCTCTTGGCTTCGGCCCCCACGGCGAGCGGCTTGCCGTCCTTCACGTCAACCGCGACGACCGAAGGTTCATTCAAGATAATGCCGCGACCACGCACGTAGACCAGCGTGTTGGCCGTGCCCAGGTCCACCGCCATGTCACGACCGAGCAGCGAGAATCGATTATCTACCATAAAAACCCTTTAACGAAAGCCCAACGTACGCTCTCTATTCCCCCACAAGGCTAGGGCAAGACCGCCAAGACCACCCGCAATTCTTAACTACGCCAAATCTGGGAAGAAGATCTCGATCTCGCGCTGGGCCGATTCAGGTGAATCCGAGCCGTGAATGAGGTTCTCAGCCATGTTTATGGCCATATCGCCGCGAATGGTACCCGGCGCCGCCTCTTTGGGGTCGGTCGCGCCCATCAGGTTTCGGACCACTTTCCAGGTTTCTTTGGGTCCTTCGACCACGCAGACCAGCGAGGGTCCACGTGTGATGAACGCTACGAGGTTCGCGTAGAAGGGTTTTCCCTCGTGCTCGGCGTAATGACGCTCCGCGGTCGCGACGTCGATCGTGCGAAGTTCGCTCGCCGTCAGGCGAAGCTGCTTGGCCTCAAGTCGCGAGAGTATCGCGCCGAGGAGACCCCGCTCAACGGCGTCAGGTTTGACGATGACCAGTGTTCGTTCCACGAAGTGAAAATCTAACAGTATTAAGAAAGGTGTCGCGAGGCGACGTGAATGACCTCGCCTCGAACCTCGGCGACGAGATACAGACTGCCTGCGACCACGATGAGGTCCTCGTCGGTCGAGCGTTCACGCGCGTGCGCCAAAGCCGCGGTGCCACTGGGATGCTCGAAGGCAACGCCTCCGTGTCGACGTACGGCTTCGGCCACTTCATGGGCTGGCACCGCTCTCGGCGACTGGGGCGCGCAGCAGTGGAACTCGGTGAAACCCAGTTCGACCAAGGGAGTGACCATGTCGTCGATGTCGCGACCGGTCAGCATTCCCACGACGCAGCGCCGCGCGCCCTGGACGAAGAAAGCCCCGTCGAGAGTCGCACATAAGGCACGAACGCCTGCGGGATTATGTGCACCATCCACGACGATCATGGGCTTTCGGGCAATCAATTCCATGCGACCGGGCATTCGTGCGACCCGCAACGTCGAATGTACGACGTCGGCGCCAAGTGCGCGGCCGAGAAATGCCTCAGCGGCGACGATCGCGGTAGCAGCGTTCATACCTTGGTGGATCCCGTGCAAGGACACGAGCACTTCCTCGTAGTGCTCGAACGGAGTGCGCACCGTGATGGCCCTTCCACCCAGTGCGAGTTCGTTGCGTACGAGTACGAACGAGTCATCGAGCAGCCAGAGTTCGGTGTCGAGTTCATTCGCCTTGCGTTGGGCGATCTCAACGACGATTGCGTTGGTCGTGGCGACGATCGCTATCGAAGCGCGACGGAAGATGCCAACTTTGTCGTTGGCGATCGCGCTGATGGTGGGGCCAAGTACTGCCGTGTGATCCAAGTCGACGTTGGTGAGTACGGCAACCTTAGAGTCAATGACGTTGGTCGAGTCCCACGTGCCACCCATACCGACCTCGATGACGGCCACATCCACGCCCTCGTCCGAGAAGTGCAACAGTGCCGCGACCGTGAGCAGCTCAAACCTCGTCAGCGCGACGCCGCTCACTGATTCGACGTCGGCGAGACGAGAAAGCAGGGCGATGAGGCTTTCGTCGTCAACTGGTTCGCCGTTGACCGCGATCCTCTCGTTTATGGCGTGCAAGTCGGGACTCGTGAAGGTGCCCACGCGCAATCCCGTCGCCGAGAGGAGGGCACTGGTGAGCGTCGTCGTCGTGCCCTTGCCGTTGGTGCCGGTGACGTGAACAGTCGGGTAGTCGAACTGGGGATCGGCGAGCAGGGCCAGCGTGTCCTTAATGGGCTGGAGCGTGGGTACGGGCTGTCGGTTCGGGGCGAGACGTTCGAAGTCGACGTGGGTTTCCAGCCAGGTCAGCGCTTCGACGTACGTCCGAAAGCGCACGGGTTAGCTTGCGCGACGAGTTCGCGTCGCCTTTCGCATTTCGTAGGTAGGCGCGGTCTTCTCTCGTACGCTCTCGGCGGTGACGATGCAGCGATGCACGTCAGAACGCCCCGGCACGTCGTACATCGGCTCGAGGAGCACGCTTTCGAGAATCGAGCGCAGCCCCCTCGCCCCGGTCTGGCGCTCAAGCGCCAGTTCGGCGATCGCTTCGAGCGCTTCTGGTTCGATCACCAGCTCGACACCGTCCATGGCAAGGACCTGTTGGAACTGTTTGACGAGCGAGTTCTTCGGTTCGGTGAGCACACTTATCAACATGTGCAAGTCGAGCTGCTGGACGGCGCCCACAATGGGAAGCCGACCGATGAACTCGGGAATAAGACCGAACTTGACCAGGTCCTCGGGCAAGGCGTGGCGAAATAATTCGACGTCACCCTTGCGCTTGGACTCGACGGGCTGATTGAAGCCCATCGACTTCTTTCCGAGTCGGCGTTCGATGATCTCTTCGAGGCCCGCGAAGGCACCACCACAAATGAACAAGATGTTCGACGTGTCGATCGTGATGAACTCCTGGTGCGGATGCTTGCGACCNNCTGGCTACGGTGCCTTCGAGAATCTTCAGCAAGGCTTGTTGAACACCTTCACCCGAGACGTCGCGGGTGATCGAAGGGTTCTCCGCCTTGCGAGCAATCTTGTCAATCTCGTCGATATAGATGATCCCGCGCTCGGCGCGCTTCACGTCGAAATCGGCCGCCGACAGAAGTTTCAAGAGAATGTTCTCGACGTCCTCGCCCACGTAACCAGCCTCGGTGAGCGCGGTCGCGTCAGCGATGGCGAAAGGAACGTTGAGCAACCGAGCGAGCGTCTGGGCCAGGAACGTCTTGCCGCAACCGGTAGGTCCGAGCAGCAAGACGTTGGACTTGGCGACCTCGACGTCGTCGTCGTGCAGGGGTCCGGTCTGTATCCGCTTGTAGTGGTTGTAGACCGCCACCGACAAGATCTTTTTCGCGTCGATTTGTCCGATGACGAAATCGTCGAGGAACGATGAGATTTCACGCGGTGTCGGAAGGTCCTCGAGGACGAACTCCGGACGATCCCCGAATTCGTCAGCAATGATGTCGTTACAGAGGTCGATGCATTCGTCGCAGATGTACACACTCGGGCCGGCGATGAGTTTCTTCACCTGCTTTTGTCCCTTGGCGCAGAAACTGCACTTGATGAGGTCGTTGTTCTCGCCGAATTTAGCCACGATGTTGCTCCGCGATGATCCGAGCGCTCAGCGAGACGCACTCGTCGCAAATGTAGACATCGGGACCCGCGACAATTGTCTTCACGTGCTCTTGATCCTTTGAGCAGAAACTGCACCGCACTAGGTCGGCTAATTCATCCAACTTTGACACCGCTAACCTCCGACACGACCTCCGCTGGACCATCCTAGGAGGCGCGACGAGCAAAAAACGGTACCTAGGGTCGGGCGGACAGGACGTCGTCAATGAGGCCATATTCCACGGCTTCTTGTGCACTGATGATGTAGTCACGATCCGTGTCCTTCGTGATCCGTTCAACCGTTTGACCAGTGTCAGAGGCGAGCATGGAATTGAGCATGTCCTTCATGCGAAGGATCTCACGGGCTTGGATCTCAATGTCCGAAGCCTGGCCCCCGACGCCACCCCAAGGCTGGTGAAGGAGCACGCGCGCGTGGGGCAACGCGAAGCGCTTGCCCTTGGTTCCCGCGGCGAGCAACACCGCCGCCGCCGAAGCCGCTTGTCCGAAGCAAAACGTCGACACGTCGGGCTTGATGTATTTCATAGTGTCGTAGACGGCCAGCAACCCGGTGATGTCGCCGCCNNGCACAAATCAAGTTCGCGATCGTATCGTCGATGGGCGTACCGAGAAAGATGATCCTCTCGCGCAACAGTCGGCTGTAGAGGTCGTAGGCGCGTTCGCCGCGGTTCGACGACTCGACGACCGTCGGTACGAGGTAGTTCTGGGCTCGAAAGTGTTCGTTCACGGGCCCAGCCTAGGCGTCGGCGCCCGCGGACTGATCCGTCGACTCCGATTCGCCGACATTTTCCGCGCTCTCGGCCTCGTCATCGTGAGACTGATCCTCACGCAACATTTCCCGGTCTATTTCGACCCCGTCGGGATCGATGAAGGTCACGTTTTCACTCAGCCATCGCGACGCCTTCATCTTGGCCACTTCTGCGTTAAAGGACACGACACGGCCGGTATTGCGAAGATTCTCTCGCAACACTTCCGCCTCGGTGTTCATTGCCTTCGCGGTGGATTCCAGCTCCTCGTCAATCTCTTCTTGGCTGGGATCCAGGTGTTCGGCCTTGACTAGAGCTCGCATGGCCAGATCGATCCGCACCGCTCGCAGTGCGTCCTCACGTAGCGTGGCCAGCAACTGGTCGGGCGACTGGTTCGTGACTTGCAAGAACATCTCGAGATTCATCTTCTGTTCGGAGAGTCGGTGACCTAGATCGTGCAATCTCTCGTTGGTCTCGGAGTCGACGAGCACGTCGGGTACGAGGTCAACACTTACGAGGTCACCGAGCGCCAACAACATGGCGTCACGCTGGGACAGTTGCGCTTCAACGATCTTTCGGCGACGCATCTGAGTGAGGATCGCTTCGCGCATCTCCTCGACGTCCTTCCACTCCGTGTTCTCTTCCACCCACTCGTCGGTGAGTTCGGGTAGCACCCGCTCTTTGACCTGCTTGAGCTGCATGGTGTACGTCGCGACGACCCCTTCACCGAGACTGCCGTTCAACTTAAGTTCCTCGCCGGCCTTCAGTCCGAGGATCAACTCGTCGACGCCACCGGTGATGGTGCCCGAGCCGACGGTGTACATGTAGTCACTCATCTCGAGCGGCTCGACGTCGGTGGCGATCTGTTGAACGTGCAGGTCCATGGTGACGAGGTCACCCGTTTGGATTGGACGCTCAACGTCGCGCAAGGTCGCGTCGGTTTCGCGGAAACGGTCGATCTGGGCGTCCACTTCACTATCGAGCACATTGGGCGAAGGAATCGTCACGCGCAGGTCGCCCTGGCCCTCGATCTGGATCTCGGGACGAATCTCCACTTCGGCCTCGAAGGTGAGCGGTCCCTCGCTCTCACCAGCCACGATGTTGATGTCGGGCTGTCCAATCGGATCACTCAACGTATCGGCGACGGCCCGGGCGTAAAAGTCGGGCATCGACTCACGGATGGCTTCGGAACGAAGCGCCTCGAGCCCACCGAGGTGGGCGATCAGAACGTTCTTGGGGACCTTGCCCTTGCGGAATCCCTTGATGCTGACCTGCTTGGCCATCGTCGCCGCAGTCTCGTCGAGGGCTTCGGCCATCTCGGCTTCGTCTACCTCGACGACGAGCTTGATTCGGTTGTTTTCAAGGACTGTCGGTGTGGCGCGCATAAGGAGATTCAGCCTACCGGTAGTTGCGCGACACCTAAATCATGATCCTCACGTGCTCGGCGAATGATTCAGCCAGGTCCCGATCCCCTCGAATGTCAGTCGCCGAGGCGCTTAGGAATGCCTCGGCACTGATCCGGCCCGCGCACCGACGCCAAAAGAGTGCCACAGGAGTCGTGACCTCGAGCGTTGCGGAACCCGACAGTGAGGTCAGAGCACTCGCGCGACCTTCACGGACCTCCAGGAAGATGGTCCGAGCCTGGCGACCGATCAGGTTCACCTGCAAGGAGGTACCGTCCGGGCTGCGCATCTTCTTAGCGACGACGTAGGGCAACGCGGACTCAAATCGATTGACGACTATCTCCTCGCCGGGCCCGTGGTCGTCTTCGGGCTGCAGCAACGCGTCGCGGATGTCCTGTAAGTGGATCCAACTGTCGAGCACCCGCGTTTCCTGGAATCGGTGATACGGGCGATCACCCTCGGGGCTCCAGCCGATCTTGTCCCACTCCTCTTCGCTCAACGTGCGAAGAGCGGCGAGTGACCGCCGTGCGGCGTCGCGAAACTCATCGAGTACATGAATACCCGGTTCGTGGCGATGGGATTGGACGAAGGCCTCATTGATCTCGCCGATCGGGTTGTGCACGTGACTCGGCCATGGTCCTTCAAAGGACGGAACCGGTGTGCCGTGCAGCATCAGTTCGAATCCGAGCAGGTGGCTCAGCACGTCGCGCACGCTCCACCCTGGACATGGGGTGGGTGCTTCGTAGGCCGACGCGGGCTGATCTCGCAGCAGACGATCAATCGCCGTCCACGTCTCGTCCAGTGCGTCAGTAATCCATTCGTACGCCATAGTCCCCCTCTCACGACCCGGCCGCAGCCTACGAACGCGGCTGAGTCAATAGTGACACGAGGCGATATGTGTAACGATGTAACGACGGGAAGTAGCGCAGCTTGGTTAGCGCGCCTGGTTTGGGACCAGGAGGCCGCGGGTTCGAATCCCGCCTTCCCGACCGCCGTGGCTTCGATCGAAGAGTGCATCGTGTCGATGCGCGAGCACCTGAGCAGTCGTGATGGTCACTGGGTGGCCAGATCGACGCGTGAATTCAAAAGCAGGTCGCGAACCGGGTTTTTCCCCGTGCCTTCGACGATGACTCGGCCCAGCAACTCGGGAGCGAATTCTGCTCGGCCGTGAAGGCGACCGTCGATAGGGCCCGCCGGCTGAAAGCCCACGGCGAAACCCGGGGTGCCGTAGGTGAGAGGTGTCGTTCGCGCGATTGATCCTCGACCAACGGGAACGTCGCCGTACGATAATTCGACGTCGCCTCCTGGACCCGTTCGAGTGAACGAGACCTTGACGACGACTGGTTCATCGGGCAAACGAACTTCGGCGACGACCGTCGTGATGTCAGTGGCCACGTAGTTATAGGTGAAGTGCAACCGATCGTCATCGATGAAGACGGCGTACCCACCCGCGTGACCACCGTGAGCCACGATCACGCTGTTCGTGATCGTCTTGGTCCCGGGGAAGATTTCTGCGGTAATGACGAAGGAACGATTTTTGAGATTGGGTGCGAGCGCCTCGGGAATCGGACCCACGTGACCGAGGAACTCCTGGCGATCGCGTACGTAGCGCGGATCACCGAAGAAGCCTGGTTGATTATTGAGCGGGAGGACTTGGAACTTCTCCGCCTCGCTCCACCAAAGGGTCTTCAGCTCCTCCAGTTTCTCAGGCCTCGCTGAAGCGAGGTCATGGACTTCCGAGAAATCCTCGGCGACGTGGTACAGCTCCCAGACGTCCTCGTCGAACGGCCTGGTGGTGTCAGAGCCGTCGTAGGCAATGAGCCGTGGAGTGTGGAATACCACCGCCTTCCAGCCATCGTGATAGAGGGCGCGCGAACCGAGCATCTCGTAATACTGCGTCGGGTGCGTTTCGCCGGCGTGAGGATCCTCGAGGGTCGACGCAAAGCTCGTGCCTTCTATGGGCGACTGTTCGACGCCCTTGATGCTCTGGGGCGGTTCGATGCCGATCACGTCGAGCAGCGTGGGCAGGATGTCGATGGCGTGCACGTACTGATGACGGGTGGCTCCCTGCGTGCCGATGCGATTAGGCCAGTGAATGATCAGAGGGTCGGCGACCCCACCTTCGTGCGTGTCACGCTTGAAGCGCTTGAGCGGCGTGTTGCCTGCCCACGCCCACCCCCACGGGTAGTGGTTGTTGGCCCGTGGCGTGCCCAGGTCATCGATTCTGGCCAGGTTCTCCTCGAGACTTTCGGGTATGAAAT
This sequence comes from Ferrimicrobium sp. UBA6820, assembly GCA_002452255.1. Classification (GTDB taxonomy): domain Bacteria; phylum Actinomycetota; class Acidimicrobiia; order Acidimicrobiales; family RAAP-2; genus RAAP-2. The sequence goes on along the minus strand of DKEO01000067.1, from coordinate 5,330 downwards.
TGAAGAAGTACTGTTCGTTGAACGAACCCTTCACGCCTCCTTCGGCCGACGCGCCGTTGTCGCTCATCACCACGACGATCGTGTTGTCGGTCTCGTCCAGCTGGTCGATGAAGTCAAGGACGCGGGAAACTTGGGCGTCGGTGTGAGTAAGGAATCCCGCGAAGACCTCCATCAAACGCGCCGCGAGTCGTTGCTCATCGGCGCTCAGCGTTGACCATTCAGGCACCCACGACGGACGTTCGGAAAGCTCGGTTCCGGGTTTCAAGAGGCCCGAGGCAAGTTGGCGATCGAAGACGTCGGCGCGCCATTGGTCCCAACCCTGATCGAACCGGCCCCGGTACTGTTCGATGAACGAGTCGGGTGCTTGATGCGGGGCGTGGCACGCCCCTGGGGCAAACCACAACAAGAACGGCGTCGAAGGCGACGTCCCTCGAAGATCTGAGATGAAACGAATGGCGTTTTCGGCGAGATCCTCGGTCAGGTGGTAGCCCTCTTCGGGTGATCGAGGGGGGTCTATCGGAGAATTGTCTCGCACAAGTTCGGGGTGGTACTGATCGGTCTCGCCGCCCATGAAACCGTAATAACGGTCGAATCCTCGACCGAGTGGCCACTTGTCACGCGGACTACCCGCTGACATCTCGGTCGCGGGCGTCACGTGCCACTTGCCCACGGCGAACGTGGCGTAACCAGCCTCTCGCAGGATCTCAGAAAGGAATCCGTTCTCTTTGGGAATCGTCGCGTTGTAGCCAGGAAAGCCAGACGCGAGTTCCACGACACGAGCCATACCGTTCGAGTNNCAGGCACGCCCGGGTCGGCGAGCACAGCGCCGTCGTGTGATAGTTCGCGTAGCGCAGTCCACGCGAGGCCAAACGATCAAAGGTCGGCGTGGCGATGTCCGAACCGTACGCACCGAATTGGGCGTAGCCCACGTCGTCCAGGAGGACCACGACGACGTTGGGTGCGTTGTCGGGAGCGCTCTTCAGGGGTGGCCACCAACTTTGTGACTCCGCAAAGGTCCTGCCTATTCTTCCCTGAAATTTGTCCGCCATAGTCGACCAACTTAGGTTGTGAGAATGATTTCTGATAAATCCACTCGGATTACTTGATTTTATCTCGATCCTTCGGTTCTGGCTGAACAATGCTTGAAGCGACCCGGACTGCGACTCGAGCAACAGATGGGCGAGGCGAACGGGCGGACGTCTCAATTTCCTTCAGCAACACAGACTTGACAAACCATCTGCCAGCGTGGAAGGCCTCTCCGTTAGAAGTCGCGCTGCCGACTCGAGAGGGCTGAGAGTGGCTTCGATTCTTCGGTCGACACCTTTAAAGGCATAAGGCGTCGACGACGAAGGATACCCGATGGTGCCAACTCATCACGAACACCCTCTTCTGTAGGCTTCGCGAGTGCGGACACCTGTAACGACGATCGACGTGAAGGACCTTCGCGTCATCCGCCAGGGCAACGAGATCCTTCACGAGCTTTCATTTCGCGCCGGTGCCGGTGAGCTGATCGGATTGCTGGGACCGAGTGGCAGTGGAAAGAGTACGCTCATGCGCTCTTTGCTCGGCGTGCAAATGTTGAGCGGCGGCACACTGCAGCTACTGGAGCGACCGGCGGGCTCGGCATCATTGCGTGGCGCACTCGGCTACGTGGCGCAGAGCTCTTCGGTGTACCTCGATCTCACCGTCGAAGAAAACCTGCGTTACTTCGCCGGCATCCTGCACGTACCCCGCTCTGAAGTGGGACGGGTTCTTAGCGTGGTGTCACTAACGACCTTGGCCGGTCGCGTGGTCTCGTCACTGTCGGGTGGCGAGCGTACGCGCGTTTCACTCGCCACCGCTCTGCTCGGATCGCCACCGATACTCGTGCTCGACGAACCCACGGTCGGACTCGACCCGATCCTTCGACGCGACCTCTGGCGAACCTTCGACGAACTGGCCAAGTCGGGCACGACGGTACTGGTATCAAGTCACGTCATGGATGAAGCGGCGCACTGCGCGCGCCTGCTCTTGCTGCGCGACGGTCGGCTCCTCTTTGACGACTCACCCGCGAAACTTCTCGCCGCTGCGAAGTCGTCCTCGTACGACGAAGCCTTCGAGCGACTCATTGAGAGCCAATCGTGAATCTCCGACGGATCTTGTTCACGACGCAACGAATCCTCCAGCAATTGCGCCACGATCCGCGCACGATTGGCCTGCTATTGCTCGTGCCCTCGGCCCTTACGGGCCTCTTGGCGTGGACGCTGTCCGGGCGCCCGGGCGCCTTTCAAACCATTGGGCCCCCATTATTGGGCGTGTTTCCCCTCATCGTGATGTTCCTGGTCACGTCGGTAATCACGTTGCGCGAACGCACGGTTGGCACCCTCGAACGCCTCTTCACGCTGCCTCTCACCAAAGGGGAATTCATCACGGGCTACGCCCTCGCATTCGCCCTGCTCGCCATTCTCCAGAGCATTCTCGTCGCCACGCTTTCGTACTCTTGGTACGGCCTCGTCCACCAGGGTGTGCCGTGGCGAATCAGTCTCGTGGCCCTGTGCGCGGGATTGCTCGGCACTACCTTCGGACTCGCGCTCAGCGCTGTCGCGCACACGGAGTTTCAAGCCGTACAGTTCATGCCCGCGTTCATCCTGCCCCAATTGTTGCTGTGTGGTCTCTTCGTGCCGGTAGGCCAACTGCCCGTCGCCCTGCGGCTCGTCGCCGACGTCCTACCAATGACCGCGGCGATCCACGCAATCTCGAATTCCCAATCAACGTCGTACTACGCGGGCCNNAACGACGTACTACGCGGGCCAGTTCGCAATTCTGGTCGGCTTCATTCTCGGCGGACTCGGCGTGGGCGCGGCCACCCTTCGTCGACGGACGAAATAAGGTCACGCCGAACGAGCGGCGAAGCCATCTGCGACGTGAGTGAAACTAGGTCGACGAACCCTCAGTGCTCTTCGCGCACCACCAGCACGGGACAGTGCGAGTAGTGGACACACTGGGTTGAGGTCGAACCCATCAAGAGTCCCATGAATCCTCCAACACCCCTTGAGCCAACGACCAACAACGTGGCCTCGCGACTCGCTTCGATGAGTACTTCGGATGGGTTGCCCGGGACGGCCAACCATTCGATGTTAAGACCCTCGGTCGACGGTGCTTTCGCGACGACCTCCTGCAAGAACGTCTTCGCCGACTCTTCCACCTGATGGTAGTAGTCGTTGCCGGTGGACCCCGTCAGTCCGGACGCGAGGACCGGGTAGGCATACGTCACGTGCAGGTGAGCCTTGCGAAGACGCGCCTCTTCGATGGCGTACTCGAGAGCGGTCTCGGCCAGTGACGAGCCGTCGACGCCGACGACGATGAGTGGAGCAGAGCGAACGTCGGTCATTGAGTACCAACTCCTTGGTCGGAAATGCTTACAGGAACGCGAAGCCTTCTCAAACTGGTTCGCTTAGACATGAGTACCACCGTGCGGCTCGGTCACGAGGGTTGGCGTGTTGCGATTTAATACTTCACCACGGAAGAAGGCCGGCATGAAGGCCTGCGTGGTGAACATCAGGATGATACCTAGGAGCAATCCTCCAACGTCCAGGGTGAACGTGCCACCAATCTGGCGTCCGAAAACGTCTAAGTGCGTGGTGCTGTTGTCAGGATTCCAGTAGTACCAGAACGACCAACCGAGGATGAAGTACAAGATGAGGCCGCCCACCAGGGGCATGACGCCCTGGACGAAGAAGTTCTTCACACTCGAGGTCAAGTTGTGGCGGTAGTACCAGAAGCACGCGAACCCGGTGAGCCCGTAGTAGAAGGCGATCATCACACCCAGCGCGTCGACCGAGTCGGAAATTACGTGACCGGCCGACAGGAAGTTCATGATGATGTAGAGCACTATCGACACGAATCCAAATGCAACAGTGGCCACCGTCGGCGTGAGAAACCGCTTGTGCATCTTCGCGAAGACCGAAGGAATCGCTTTGTGCACCGCCATTGAGAGCACCGTACGAGCAGTCGGAAGAATCGTCGTCTGGGTCGACGCGGCGGCCGACGACAGCACCATCAGCAACAACAAGTGCGTAAGGACAGACGCGAACGTCGAAGTCCCGAAGATCGCCGGACCAAGGATCGAGAGGACGTCATTGGTGTGAGCGGAGTTTCCGAGGCCTATCCCCGAGGTACCAATCCCAGCGAAGGACTGCACCGCGAGGATCACGAGCGCGTAGATACCGAGCAGCACGAACGTCGAGATGACACCAGCCTTGCCCGGCACAGTTTCGGCGTCCTCGGTCTCCTCGTTGAGGTTGAGCGCGGTGTCCCATCCCCAATAGATGAAGAGCATGTCCGCCAGACCAACGACGAAGTCATTGAAGTGCTTTACCTTAAATGGATTGAACCAGCTGAGTGCGGGTGTGATGTGGCCAACCGGAGCAGTACCGTTGCCGACCCTGACCAGAGCCCAGACCGACAGCACCGTCAACATCGTGAGTTCGATACCCAAGAGCGCCTTTTGGAAGTTGGCGGACACTTCAATACCGACGTAACAAATCCACGTCATAAAGACGATCCACGCGATACCGACGAGCAACACCCATGGACTGGAAGCGTCGCCACCGATGCCCTTCGCGTTGAACAAGTCAAAGACGTACTGACCGGCGATCTGCGCGAGGCTCGCCATGACGATGATGTCCGCCATGAGCACTCCCCAGCCACCCATCCAGCCCACGCGGGGCGTGAACGCACGCGTGCCCCAGGTGAAGGACGCGCCGCAGTCCGGATCAGCCTTGTTCATCTGCTGGAATGCGAGCGAGACGAAGAACATTGGCACGAACGCCAGGATCGTCACGATGGGTGCTTGCACACCAATTGCCACGACCACGAAGCCGAGTGTCGCCGCCAGGCTGTACGCCGGCGCGGTCGAAGCGATGCCGATGACGGTACTTGATATCAAACCGAGCGCGCCGGTCTTGAGACCCTTTTCCTGCGCTCGGTTGGCAGGTTCAACGATCAGTGCCACGGTTCCCCATCCCCTTAAACTTTGAATGGAAACCTAGCCCTTCGGGTCGAACAAATCCAACGGCAACTGATGAAATTGAGATGAAAAAGCACAGGTTCGACGTTGAAAATTGCGCCGTGCACGAGCACCCCAACGTTCGGCCACTGGCGCCCCCGGCAGGAGTCGAACCCGCAGCCTGACGGGTAGAAACCGTCTGCTCTATCCAGTTGAGCTACAGGGGCTCGCAACAATGGTACTAACCGCGCGGTCGGCGACGAGATCACCACCAAACCTTGTGCAATACTTAGAAGTCTTGGTGGGCGTAGCTCAGTTGGTTAGAGCGCCAGGTTGTGGTCCT
>DKEO01000019.1:0-22678 GCA_002452255.1 Ferrimicrobium sp. UBA6820 | reverse complement strand
CTGTCACTGAGTTCTTATTCAATCGAACTTCCATTAATGGATAGCGAAGTTGATTAGAAGACGGGCATCTGTCCAAGAAGTTTGTCCACCATTTCAATGATTTCATTTGCTCTCTCACTGTCGGACATCACGTCATCCTTTGTGATTTCGGGCATCTCATATGACCTGTATTCCAAGACGTTGCGTTGAGAACGCATGCGATCGAAGCTGCTGATCAACTTCCCCATTGGAGGATCCAATTGTGCTTTGGCTACGTCGACCAGAGCAATGTGACCCCCGCGAGATGTGGACCTTAGGTTCTGAATGGCGAGGATGGCTGTCATAGCTTTTCGCGCGGCGTCGTATACCAATACGTATGCGCCAATCGGGTCTATCTCTGCTGTCGACGCCGCAGAGATTAAATGTCGGCGAGCTTGCTGCAGTAGTTCAGATGCGTAACCCTCATTGAATCGCACTTTCTCGACGTGTTCCGAATCGATAAGTGACTGGACCAGATCCCTGCCCTGGTTCCATGGACTCACGACTTACTTACTTTTGCGGAATTTGTCACAGTTGATTCAAGTAGGCCAACTAGAGCACCGCTTCGGAGGTTCGTGATGAACGCGTCGGTTGAGTTGTCCCACGCCGAGCGACTCAAGCGTATGGCGTTGACCTCGCGGCCGAGGACTGCGCTTGCTGATCGACTCATCTCGTATAAGTCATCCTTATCTACTGAGCCGATGACCACGACATCCACATCATTTGGTATTGGCCCAGATTCTCCCTCGTACCGACGTGCCCACGANNAATATCGATGACGAATTGGCTTTGAGCAACCTGAGGTTTCCCAGTCGAGATTCTTCTATGAAGCCAGCGTTAGCCAATCGGTTCGCCTCAACGTGCACAGCTTTCGCCGAAACTTTGAGGCGTCGGGAGGCATCGGCAAGCGAATATGACTGATCTGGATGGAGGTAGAGGAGCGCCAAGAGCCCACCCTGAACACCCGATCGGAGGAGGGGCAAAAGCGATGGTGCTGGAGTTCGCATAAAAGGTAGTATATCGTACTAGTTAGGGGTGATAGAGGTCCCGGCCTTACCCGGCGTTCTTGAGCGGGACGGTCGAGTCGAAGGTCTATTTTTCATCGATCTCCCTCTGATTTCAATCCCAAGTAGTCATGCCGAGTGGTAATGCCGCATACTCGAATTGTTTTCGCCACTCTGTTCCGACAATTCGAGAACCCAACGGTCTCCCTGGACTGGAATTTAGGGGATATTCATTTCTTGTTGAGTCGCCGCGAACGGCTCATAATTCATGTTGCTGACACCACTGCGTACTAGTTAACGAACTACCAGTTCAGTGGGAATACGACAGCACTATTTGAAGGCCGTACGCTTCCGATTCGGTGTTCGATAGGACGGAAACGTCTTGCATGCTCGGCAAGTCATTGATCCACTCGATTTCGAATTCTAGAAGGAGGCATTCAAGCGAAGTGATCAGCACTCGTGGTCACCTGATGCGTCGAAGTTATAGTTCTCACATGGGTTCCTTAGTCGTCTTTTCGGTCGATGTCGCTCGTTGCGCCGCTTTCTACGAGAAAGTCCTTGGATTCAGGTCCAAGCCAGAAGCAACGGGCGATATTCGCCTCATCGGCGACGGGGAAGAGGTCCTCGTGCACTCGATTCCAGAGGGGATTGCAAAGAAGATTGAGATCAGCGTTCCTCCCTCGCCGCGTGAAGATACGGCGTTGAAGCCGGTTTTCAACGTGGCCTCGCTTGACGGTGCACTGGACCAGGTGCGAACGACGGGGGGAGTGGTAACAGACCGGACATTCACCCTCGAGGGCCTTACTCGTCATGATGTTCTGGATCCTGACGGGAACGTCATCCAGCTCCGCAGCCGCCTCCCCTAATTGAAGTCATCGCTTTGGCAGACGAGCGGGTTAGTCATGGGGATAGGCTTCAACCGTGAGCGACGCACCGGAAGCCGACATCAGGAACGAGAACGGGGGCCCAGCGCCTGTGGCCCGGAAGAACCACTCAATTCGGCCACATGAGCAGTTGATCGGTTTGATTCTTCTTTCCGTGGCATTCATCATCGGTTCTCTTTCAGTAGCGTCGGGAGTCCGTGGACGGAATCAAGCGCCCCATCAGATCACGATTACTGGCTCCGCCGAAGTAGCAGTTAACTCCAACGAATTTCAATGGACTGCAACGGTTTCCAGTACGCAATCCACAACTTCAGCAGCTCTCGCTCAATTGAATGGGTGGACCGTCCAGATTCGCAAGGAACTCCTTGCTGCGGGGGCTTTCAACAGCGAGGTGTCCTTTGGCACAGTGAACGTGCAGCCCAATTATCTGCAAACCGGCGCGGTGAGCAATTTCACCATGAGCGAAACGGTCAACGTACAGTCCACCCGCCTTTCGGCCATGCAGAACGTTGTGGGCGTCAGTAATCATCTGCTTTCGGAGAATATCCCGTTCATTGCCCAACAGCCTGAGTACACCTTTAACGGTCTGAAGAAACTTCGACCCACCCTCACGGCAGAAGCCGCCGCCAACGCTCGAAAGCGCGCCCAAGCCGCCTTAGGCAAGAATGTCCAACTAGGGACACCCATCTCAATTACGGTCGGGCAGGTTTCCGTCGATGCGCCCGGGTCGGTCAATTACGGCAGTGGGGACTTCAACACCAGTTCGATCCCCAAGATCGTTTCGGTGGTGGAGTACGCCACGTACTCCACCTGATACCTGATTTCTCACGAAGAGACTCTGAATGCGCCGATCAGAGTCCAGCTCAACCGTCGTTTTCCTTGCGGTGTGAGTTGCTGACGACGTAGCTTTCGTATCGATCGTCACCGTTCGATGTAGCGCAAGAACACACCATCATCAAGTTGCTTGCTGGCAATTCTGACTACATCGTTCTATAAACCGTCGCATGCCTTGCAATTCGTTCCGCGCGAGCCGGGCGCCACCGCCGTCGACTAGAAGTCAGGCCGGGCCCCAAGGACTTATGGCCTTAAAATCAAAGGATCTCGATCGCTCAATTGTCTCGGCTAGTAGTGCGATCGCACCTTCGATGTTCGACTCCGCCCCAGAATTCTTGCTAATTCGACCTTCGTCTATCCCATCGGCGACCAGACCGAGGTCGACGTCATAGACAGGTGCTGACGCTGGATTGCGACCGTGAAACCAGCGGCGAGCGAGCGTCGCGAGATCCTCGTATTTCGGATCCTTCGTCACCTCAGCAAATTCCGACATCGCGGCTACCGAACTTGCCACGTCGTAGGCACTCGTCTGAGGTCGTTCGAATCCACTTCTGATGACGTCTTCAAAGATGATCGACGCGCTGCGCTCGGCAACTTCCAGCAATCTATGCTCGTTAAGAATGACACTGGCCTTGGTGAGCGCAAATTCTTGGAGGTGACCCCAAAGGTGTGGCGTGTCACGCTCGTCGGGGGAATTCATGAGCATTCCCTGGTCATTGCACTCAGCAATCTCATTGCACCAGTTGACGACGTTGGGTGTCCAAAAGTCGTCGTGGTCTCGCAGCTCAATGGCCGTCAGGACGTGAAGTGCCCGCACGTCGGACGGTGCGGCCACCTCAATGAGTGGCGCAGAACCTCGACGCAAAGCGTCCTCGATCCGTGGATCGTCAAATAAGTTCCGGGCACGGGCCAGTGCGAACATGGCGCGAGCCTGCCAAAAGTGTCCGCCCGCCAGCGACGTTCGCGACTCCCGGTTTATCGATCCATCCCAATCGCTGATGAAGTTGAACCATTGGCCGTCGTCTCGTTGCATTGCGAGAATGAAGTCCAGCAGCCCGTCACACCACTGTTTGGCCCAGGGAAGTCCAGTACTTCGCCAGATGGCGCAGAAGAGGTTGAATGCGCGAGCCGCATCGTCGACGCACGCCACCCCCTCGAAACCCGCTTGTTGGGCGATGACGTAGTCACCTCGGGAGTCTGCGTAGACAGCGATGGCGACCGCCTTATCCGAGAAAGCAGGAAGTGTTCTCGAGAGCCGAGCTATCTGGCGTATCAAGCTTCGACGCCGCGCCGTGTCGAGTGCGCAGCGATCTTTTGGCGAGCGCTGGGGGAATGGACGTGTTCGTAGGCCAAATCGAGGAACGCGCGGCCGGATTTAGGCCAGGTGGTCTCGCGACCATAGAGATACGTGGCGTGTTCCAATCGACTCTTAAAGTCGGGGTCGTTCAGAATGGAGTTGACGGCGAGGGACAATTCCTCGGCGTTGCGAAAGTCAACCAGAATGCCGCGACCGTCGGCGAGCGCTTCTATCGCGTGTAAGTAGCGGGTTGAGACGATGGCCTTGCCCGCGCTCAGCGCGTAGGACAAGGTGCCACTCGTAATCTGATTGGGATCGAGATACGGCGTGACGTAGACGTCACTGGCGAGCAGGAGCTCGATGATCTCGCGCAGCGTCATGTAGTTGTCGATGAAACCAACGTGTTCTTCGATGCCGAGGTGGCGAATTAGATCGATCAATTGATTTCGGTAGGCCTCACCTTGGACGCGCAGAAGATCAGGGTGGGTCTGGCCTGCAATGAGATACAGGGCGTCAGGATGGTCGCGAATGATGTCGGGCATCGCCCCGATCATGAATTCGAGGCCCTTTCTCGGGTCCACCAGACCAAACGTTGAGATCAACGTCCGGTCCTTCAGACCCATCTTGGCCTTGAACGTATGGCGCCCACTCGGATCGATGACCGGTGTGCCGTGAGGAATCACCCGGATTCTCTTCTCGATGCCGTAGACGTCTTCGAGCAGGGACACCGCAGTGTTGGACATCACGACGACCTCGTCGCTGAACTGGCAAATCGATCGCACCGTCTCTCGAATGCTGGGCGAGGGCTCGGGTAGCACCGTGTGCAACGTCGTTATCACCGGTTTCTTGATCTCCAAGAGAAACGACCATAGGTAATCGTGATACACGCTGTGGGTTGAGCCGTCACTGGACAGTTCATCACTCCATATCCCATAGAGGCCGAACTCGTGCTGCACGACGACAATGTCGACGTTCGAGGCATTTATCTCCCGCGCCGCCTGGCGAAAGCTGCTCTCGCGGTCCTGGCGGATTCGCCAATGGACGTTGGCTTTGTAGGCTCGCAGCGTGCTGGGCTCGTCAATCGCGGCGATGTAGCACGTGACCTTGGGGTCAACCTCGGCGATCGCGTGCATCAGGTCCGCGCTGAACGTGGCGATGCCACATCGCCGGGGTGGTGCCGTGGAAATGAACGCTATTCGTATTGCTCCAACATATCGTCGCTAGAACAACTTCATCGCGAGCGAGTCCGAGACGTGAATTGGCGTCGGGACTGGCAAGACCGGCCGCGACTGCACCTTAGGGGCCGGTCCGCCAGGATTTAGACAATTCGACCCCGGGAACCGCGGAGCTTGTTCGTGACGCGGGCACGACGAAACAAGAATGTCATGTCGCCTGACACGGACCTGGCCGTTCGGACCGTTAGTGTTGCTCGGATGCGAGGCGCACTGAAAGTGGAACGATGACATCCGTCACCGTTCCAAGGACTAGGTCTCGTTACTGTGTCGGCCAAGCGGACGAGCCGAAGGCCACTCCTCTTTTGCGCCTCGAACCCCCAAGGATGGCATGAACCCCTTCGTACTCGAACCGCTACCCCTGCTGATTGAAGCGGACGCCAATGATCCACGAGAGATCGAGGGAATCCTCAATCCCGCCGCCGTTCGAGGGCCCGACGGCGAGTTGTACTTGTTTCCTCGTATCGTCGGTAAGGGTAACTACAGCCGCATCGGGATCATGCGGGTGCTCTTTGATGACGAGGGTGAACCCACCGGGGTCGAGCGGATCGGTATCGCACTAGAGCCCGAAGCGCCTTACGAGTTGCGCGGCGATGGCATGGGTGGATGTGAGGATCCTCGCGTCACCTACGTGGAACCAATTGATCTGTACGTCATGACGTACACGGCATTCTCGATGCGAGGTCCCCGTATCGCGATCGCGGTCTCGCGCGACCTCTTGCACTGGGATCGTCTCGGGTTGGCGAAGTTCGACCCAGTAGGCACTATCACCTTCGATGTTGACAACAAGGACGCCGTCATGTTCCCCAAGCCGGTGCCCGGTCCCTCGGGAGCGCTGGAACTGGCCCTACTTCACCGTCCCTATTTCTCCGGCGAAGGGCAGAAGGAAACGTTGCGTCTCGGTGAGGAACGAAAGCTTGATCTCAGTCGTGAAAGCATCTGGTTGTCATTCAGTCCAATCGTCCTTGACGATGACCCCGAAGAACTGACTCGGTTTGCGACGCACGTTCCTTTGGCGACACCGGAGGCGCCGTGGGAGAGTCTCAAGATCGGTACCGGGACACCCCCGGTACTGACGCCCGAAGGTTGGCTCATCATCTACCACGGCGTGAGTAGCGCGTTCGACCATGACGCCGGTGAAGAACGGCTCACCTATTCCGCAGGCATCACGATTCTCGCGGAGGAGAATCCGCTAGACGTGGTCTATCGGACTCAACACCCGATCCTGGCTCCCGGAACCTCTACCGGGCCGAGGGGTACGAGCGCCAACGTGGTGTTTCCCACCGGAATCGATCGTCGTGACGATATTGGTCGACCGGATCGTTTTGATGTGTACTACGGCATCAATGACTTTCGCATAGGTGTCGCGCGCCTCGACTTCCCGGTAGGCGACGATTCCCCGGCGGCGCAGCGCCCGGCGCGCGTCACGCCGTCAGTCTGAGTTCTGACACCGTNNGACCTAGCCGACGAATTTCTTGATGTCCGCGATGATCTTGTCCTCGACCTCGAGGCTCCACGCCGAGTCGGCGATGTCGACGACGAGGAAGAGGTCAGAGACGAGGAAGGTCTCGATGGCGGCGACACCGAGGTGCTCGAGCCACTTGCCCACACCGAAACGCACGGTGAAGTCGGCCGGGTCACCGGTAACGGTGATCGTGAACGCACGATTGGCGTCGACGACGTCACGTAGGAATCCTTCCTTCTTCGCTTGAATGACCGTACCCTTGTCACTGGCGGCCGATGACTGGACCTTGAAGCCATCATCGGTCAGGTACTTCTCGATGTGGGCTTGGAGCCCGCTGAGGTCCGTGCCTTTTCCTTGGAAGTGTTCCGTCTTGTCACCGAGCATCTTGTCCTCTTTCATTCATCGTGGAAGGTCGAGCAATAGTGAGCGTAGCGACCTGACCTGAAAAACCCGCAAGTATTTGCTTACGCGAATCGATCACGCAACGGTCGCTCGTCGTTCGCTCTTGCTCTGATCGGACGGGGAATCCCCCCTTTTTCGTGGAGGCGTGGTGGACATGCGCCAACGCCACGCGAGCTCGGAATCGTTCAAAGGTCCTCGAGTACGGCGTCGTGCGCCGTGAGTTTCGAGGGAAAACGGGCATCCAGGACCCCGGCAACGGTCGCGACGAGCCCAATTGCCGCACCGAGAATACAGACGCCGGCCCAACGATGGGTCGCGTAGGTGAGACTCCCGACGGCCGAGCCGATCCCGCCGCCGATGAAGTAGCAGACCATGTAGGCCGAGTTGATGCGACTTCTGGCCTGGGGCGCCAGTCGGTAGATGAGTGACTGATTGGTGACTTGCAGCCCTTGGGCTCCGACGTCGAGGATGACGACGCCCGCGATGAGCATCGCGAGACTATGGCGTCCCATCCATAAGAACAGAAAGGATCCGCTCACCAGGAGTGCGAACAGAATCGTGGTCCACGCCGACCACCCGCGGTCGGTCCAACGGCCGGCGAAGTTCGCGCACAATGCGCCACACGCGCCGATGAGTCCAAAGAGTCCGATCGTCAAGTCGTTGTAGTGGTACGGCGAGCCTGACAGTAAGAAGGCCATGGTCGTCCAGAAGATGCTGAACGTGGCAAAACCAAGTGCCCCGAAGAGCGCTCGTCGTTGCAAGAGCGGCTCGGTACGCAGGAACGTGACGGCGCTCGAGAGCAGCTTGGCGTAGCGAATACGGGGTCGTTCCTGCTCGTGGGGAATGTTACGGGCGAGAATGAGCGCCAGCGACATGGTTATCGCCGCCGCAATGAGATACACGACCCGCCAGTTCGACGCCTCGGCGATAAGCCCCGAGACGGTGCGCGCCAGCAAGATACCGAGCAAGAGTCCGGTCATCATCACGCCCACAATGCGCCCGCGGCTGCTCTCGGCGGTCATCGACGCCGCCATAGGTATGAGCAACTGTGCCGCGACGGTGCCCGTACCTACCACGAGTGACGCGATCATGAGCACCGTGACGTTGGGCGCCACGGCGCAGACCACGAGACCCACCACGGTGAGCGTCAGGGCCGCGGGCACCAACTTGCGACGTCGCACGATGTCGCCTAGTGGCACGAGTGACGCGAGTCCGAGTGCGTAGCCGATCTGAGAAAAGGTGACGACGAGTCCGGCGGTGCCCGAACTTATCGAGAACGATCGCGCGATGTTGTGCAGCACCGGTTGGGCGTAGTAGAGGTTGGCGACGGCCACGCCGCACGCCGTGGCGAAGAGAAGGATCTGTGCTCGGCTGAGGTGGACTTCGTTGTCGGGAGACCCAAGAGTCGAAGGAATAGTGACCTCCTAGCTCACTACGGTATTGGTCGGGACGTCACGAGTTCGCCGACGTCACAGAGTAGTTGCTGGCAACTCGTCGCGATGACGAATTGAGTAGCGACGACGTAAGGAGTTAGGACATTGGCAGTGGTGGAACGGCTGCGTCGCGCGGCGCGGGCGTGCCGGCCACGTTCAAGAACCAGCACACCATGACGAAGTAGCCAACGATGGCGGTCAGTTCGACGACACCCGGTTGGCCAAAGTGGGTGGTCGCTTCCGCAAAGACCTGGTCAGAGACCTCGTTGCGTTCCATCAAGGAGGACGCAAAATCGAGCGCCACCGCTTCGTCGTCCCTGAGGTCCTCTGGCGTCGATCCGGTGCGCAGCGCGTCTATCTGTTGTTCGGTGACGCCCAAGCTGAGCGCGACCGGTACGTGGACGGCCCACTCGAATTGGTTGTGCGTGGTTGCCGCCACCAGACAGACAATCAGTTCGTGCACGCGTCGGTCGATCGTGCCGAAGAAGCGAAGTTCGGAACCTAGGGGCTCGATGCGTTCGGAGATATTGGGTGCGTAGAGCAAGGGAATGAAAGGTCCGACCACACCCTTTCGTGGTCCGTTCTTGAGCGCATCAGCGACGCGCCGTTGGTCGGCGTCGAGTTGGTCGTCAGCCAGAAGCGGCAGACGTTCGTCGGTGACGCGGTTCGAACCATCGTTGTCGGAGNNAGGGCAATCTGAGGCCACGGACCGGCATTTGCACTCTCGGCGTAGGGCAAAGGACGACCCGTCAAAGGATCGTTGGCGCCAGGTTCGCGAGCAGAGCCCTTTGACATAATGGCCTCATGCCCTTTCTTTCTGTCAATCCCACCACGGAACAAACCCTCGAGGAGTTCCCGGCCCACACTCGCGCCCAAGTCGAGGAGGCTCTAGCACAATCTGCGAAGGCGGCTTCGATCTGGCGATCGACTTCCTTCGAACAACGAAGTGGCCTCATGGTCGAAGCGGCGGGGATCCTCGAACGAGAAGGAACCGCGATCGCCACGATGCTCACGACCGAGATGGGAAAGACGTTAGCGGCGGCAAAAGGCGAAGTGGCCAAGTGCGCCACGACCATGCGCTACTACGCCGCTCACGCCCAGGCCATGCTGAGCGACGAGTCGATCGTGTCCTCGGCGTCACGCAGCGGCGTGCGATTCGATCCGCTCGGCGCGGTGTTCGCGGTCATGCCATGGAATTTTGCACTCTGGCAGGTCATCCGCTTCGCGGCACCGGCCCTCATGGCGGGTAACGTCGGCATTCTCAAGCACGCGTCCAACGTTCCCCAGTCCGCGAACTTCTTGGAGGATCTCTTTCGTCGGGCCGGGTTTCCGGACGGTTGTTTCATCAACTTGTTCCTCACCCACGACGACGTTCCCCTGGTCATCGCCGACGATCGAGTCGCGGCGGTCACCTTGACCGGCTCGGAGGGCGTGGGTCGCACCATCGCCCAGTTGGCGGGCGAGAACCTCAAGAAGTGCGTCCTCGAATTGGGTGGTTCGGACGCCTTCATCGTCGCCAAGTCGGCGGACCTCGCCTTCACCGTGCCGATGGCGGTGACCGCTCGCATCCAGAACAACGGTCAGAGTTGCATCGCGGCCAAGCGGTTCATCGTCGTTCGCGAACGCGCCGACGAGTTCGTGGCCAGTTTCGTCGAGGGCATGAAGTCTGCGGTCGTGGGCGATCCACTCGAAGCGGCGACAATCGTTGGTCCACTCGCGACCGCGGCGCAGCGCGACCTCATCGCTCAACAGGTCGAAAAGTCCGTCGCGGCGGGTGCGACGTTGCTCTGCGGTGGGGTGCGACCCGAAGGCAAGGGATTCTTCTATCCGCCGACCGTGCTGACTGACGTGCCCGCACAGTCGCCAGCGGGATGCGAGGAGCTCTTCGGTCCCGTGGCGGTGGTTCGCGTGGTGGACGGACTCGACGAGGCGATCGCGGTGGCGAACGAAACGCCGTGGGGGCTCGGCGGCTCCATCTGGGCGAGCGACGCGCGCGAGATCGAACGGGCGATCGCCGGCATTGACGCCGGCATGGTCTTCGCCAATGCGGTCGTCGCCTCGTCACCCGAGTTGCCCTTTGGCGGCATCAAGAACTCCGGCTACGGGCGTGAACTCTCGACGATGGGTATTCGCGAGTTCACCAACGCTAAGACCTTCTACGTCGCCTGATTCAAGACAGCAGAAAGGCCCTTCGCTCGACGACGCTTCGCGAACCTAGCTCGTCAGGAGCGAAGGACTTTCGAGTCCTAGGTGTGATGCCACTGTTCGTCGCCTCTGCTGAGGAGTAGAGCGACGAGTGCGATAGACGCAATAAGCAGGGTTGCGATGAGCAGTGGACTAAAGAGGGCGCTGTGCAACACGAGCACGGCGCCTACGAGGCCACCGACGAACATGCTCAGTATTGCGATGAGGCGTCGAGTATTGGCCGGACCGACGCTCGCAACGTCGCCCACGTCAGCGACCATGCCGGTGATGGTGAGCGTGAGCACGGTCGTCGTGAGGTCGGGTACCGCAAGCTTTCGCGCGGTGGCGTTCTGGACACCCATGGCGATACCCATGACGCCAATCAACGTGTAGCGGTAACCTCCGTTCGCCGGCGAGGTGACTTGGAGGGCGAGGATCATCCCCGCAAGCAAGAAGACGGCTTGGATGAACGAGGCGCGGTACAACAGCGTGCCGCGGTGCGCGCGTCCCTTCGCGTAGAGTCGCCCGCCCAAACCTGCACCAAGCACGAACGCCGCGATCGCCGCGAACGACGCGGTGATCGAGAATCCCGGCGCGCCGGCGAGGGCGAAACCGAGGAAGACGACGTTGCCGGTCATGTTGGCGACGAACACGTGACCGAGCACGAGGTAACTGAACGCGTCGACGAGTCCCGTGACGACGGTCATCACGACGAGCAGTGACGGCAGCGGTCCGTGGCGTGCGTTACGGCGCGGGTTGAAGGTCTCGACGAGGCCGGTGACGANNCCTTGGCTACTCGTCGTAGTGGACGCGGTGGCGAAGCGGCACGAGAGAACGTCGGTGACGCGGATCGATGGCCCCCCAAATACCGCGCGGCAACCACAGGGTGATCACGATCGCGAAGGCACCCAGCACGACGAGGTACCACGCGCCATAGGAAGCCAGCGACTGTTGGAGCACGAAGAAGATGATCGCCCCGATGATGGGCCCTTCGAAGGATCCGATGCCACCGACGAGCACCATGAAGATCATGAAGGCCGAGTACTGGACTGAGAACGCGGAGTTGGGCTGCACCTCGAGGTTGGAAATGCAAAGCAGTGCGCCGGCTCCGCCACAGATCGCTGCCGACAACACGAAGACCAGACGCTTGGTGCGCGCGACGTTGACCCCGGTCGCCGCCGCGGAGTGCTCCTCGTCGCGCACCGCCACCAATGCCATGCCGACCCGGCTGCGCAGTAGCAGGCCGGTCACGGCCAGTGCGCCCACCGTGAGACCGAGTGCGAACCAGTAGGTGATGTTGTCGCGATTGATCGGGTTCAAGTTGTTGAGGTCGTTGAGTGAAGCGCCGGCGCCACCACCCAGGTTGCTCTGCTGGGCAATGACGAGCTGGAAAACCTGGGCGATCACCCAGGTGCCGATGGCGAAGTAACCACCGCGCAGACGAAAGGCGAGAAAGGAGACGGGGATGCTGATCACGCCCGAAAGGACGATCGCCATCGGCACGGCGTACCAGGCGAGGACGCCGTGAATGGCGAGGTCCAGTACCGCATAAGAAGCGAAACCAATGAAGGCCTGATGACCAATGCTCACCATCCCTCCGTAACCTGCGGCGAGATTCCAGCCAATGGCCATGATGAGCAGGATGAAGAACTGCGTCAGATTGTTCGTGGCCGAATCGCCCGCGACGGCGGGAGCGAAGATCAAAGCCACGACGACCGCGATGCCAGCGCAAAGCGCGATCTTCGAGCCACGCGAACCCCGGGTGACCGTCACGTCGTCGAGTTCGAGCGTGGTGACACTCATCGCACGGCCACGTTGCGCGACGCGATCAGACCCTGGGGACGGAAGGCCAAGACCGCGAGGAAGACGAGGTCGCCGATCAGAATGCCGTCGGCCGGGTTGATCTGGCTGCCGACGGTCTGGGCAATGCCCAGGACCAGACCGCCCACGAGGGTGCCCCACAGGNNGATGATGACCGCTTCGAAGGCGAACAACAGGTCCGCCGATCCCGAGGTCGGCGCGAACGAGGTGCGCATGGCGAGAAAGAGTCCACCGACGGCGACGGTCGCCAGTGCGATCGCGGTCGCGAGTGCTCTAGTGCGCTTGGGGTCGATACCACTCAGTGCCGCGGCTCGACGATTGTCCGCGGTCGCGCGCAGCGCCCGACCGGCGCGGGACTTGGAGAGAAACAACTGGAGGCCGACTATTACCAGGACGGCGATGACGAAGATGATCACGTTGAGTCGACCCACGTAGACGTTGGTCGCGAGTTTCCAACTCTGATACGACAACGCACCAATATCGAGCGACTGGTCGTTCGCCCCGAAGGTCTGCTGGAGGAGGTTCTCAATGATTATCGACAATCCGAACGTGACGAGGATCGGCGAGAGCTCGCCGCCGTTAAGGGCGTGGTCGAGCAGGAAGCGCTGCAAGAGGTAGCCCAGGATCGCCGCGACGGGTATCACGGCCGCGAACGTCCACAGCGGATTGCCGCCGAGGTGTTCGACCAGGATGATCGAGAAATACGCACCCAGGACGCCAAGGTCACCGTGGGCGAGGTTCACGAGACGCATGACGCCGAACATCAGCGATAGCCCGCACGCGAAGATCGCGTACAACCCGCCCAGCAGGAGGCCCTGGATGACGGCGTTCGTCCAAATCATGACGCGCCCTTGTTCGTGGTAACGGTGCGACCCGCTACCTTGTTGCCGAAGTACGCCTCGCTGATGGCGGACTGACTGAGCGACGCGGGCTCGCCCTCGAGGACAACGCGCCCCTCGAGCAGACAGATCACGTAGTTCGCGACGCTCAGGGCTTCGGTGATGTTCTGTTCGACGAGCAACAGGGTGGTCCCTTCGACCGCGATGCGCCGCAGTCCGTCGTAGAGGTCTTTGATGACCACGGGCGCGAGACCGAGGCTCACCTCATCGAGAAGCAAAAGCGATGGATTGGACATGAGCGCACGTCCGATGGCGACGGCCTGTTGTTCGCCTCCCGAGAGGACCGCCGCGCGATGCTTGCGACGCGCCTTGACTATCGGGAAGAGCTCGTAAACGGCGTCGAGGTCCCAACCGCCGGTTCGCTTGGAGGCCGTGCCACAGAGCAAGTTGTCCTCTACCGTGAGAGTCCCAAAGAGGTGTCGACCCTCGGGTACGAGGGCGATGCCGCGCCGTACTCGCTGGTGGGGGGCTGTGCGCGTGATGTCGACGTCTTCGAAGTACACCTGTCCTTCGCGAGGGCGCAGTTCACCTGAGATGAGCGAGAGCATCGTGGACTTGCCCGCACCGTTGGCGCCGATGACCGCGAGCATCTCGCCGGCGTCGACTTGCAGCGAGAGTTCGTGCAGGGCCTGGAGGTGACCGTAGTACGCGGTGACACCTTCGAGGCGAAGCAGCGCCATCAGTGGGCCTCGATGAAGGTGGAGCTTCCGAAGTAACTCTCGATCACCAAGGGATGATCGAGCACCTCTCTCGGCGTGCCCTCGGCGATGATCGCGCCGCCACTGAGGCACACCATGCGCTCGGCGGTGGCCATCAGCGCGTGCACGACGTGCTCGACCCACAGGAACGTCAGACCCTCGTCGCGCAGCGCGAGGATGATGTCGGTGAGTTCGGTGACCTCGTTGTCGCTGAGTCCACCGGCGACTTCGTCCAAGAGGACGAGCGAAGGAGCCCCCGCGATCGCTCGGGCGACCTCGAGGCGCTTGCGGTCGAGCAGGCGCAACTGTGCGCCGGCGACGTTGGCGAGATCCCTCATACCGCACTGTTCGACCGCGTGCGCCGCGCGGGCCTTGGCCTCTTGGCCGCGAAATCCTCCGGCTTGTTGGGCCGCGAGTAGGGCGTGCTCGAAGACCGTGAGACCCACGAAGGGTCGCGGGATCTGGTACGTACGAGCCAGGCCGAGGCGCGCGCGCTGGGTCGCGGGCAGATGTGTGACGTCGCGGCCATCAAAAGTGATGGTTCCCGCGTCGGACCGGACGTCGCCGCCCACCATGGCGAGCATGGTGGTCTTACCGGCGCCGTTCGGTCCAACCATTCCGACAATTGAGCCCCGCTCGATGCGTAGGTTAACGCCGTCGGCGACCACCACCGAACCCAGTTGCTTGTTGAGGCTTCGGATATCGAGAAGGGATTGCTCGCTCAGACGGTTGCTCCGGGTATGACCTCAGGCGAACTGGCCACGGGAATGTTCGTGTGTCCGTTGTTCGTCACGACCACGAGCGCGTAGCCCGACTGGGTGTTGCCCGTGCGCCATTGCCCGCCGACCAATGGCGTCTTGGCCACGTTGGGCACCGGCCGCGTCGCTCCCCCCTGCCAGTTAAGCGGACCGACAATCGTGTTCAATTTCAGGGTGGAGAGCGCGGTGACGAACGCGTTCTTGTTATGCGCCTGGCCCGACTTCTTCAAGGTAGCGATTGCCACTTCGAAGAGCGCGTGCACGAAACCAATGGGCTGGGTCCACTGGTCGCCGGTCTTCTTCTCGTACGCCGCAGCAATGTGCGCGCAGTTCTGGCCGGTGAGCGAACTGATGAAGGGGTGCGTTGGTCCCCACCAGTACTCGGTTCCGATGTTCACCGCGAGCGCACCGAGCGCCTGGGCCGAGCTCGGAAAGAGCATGGCCTTAGCGATCGTCGCAATCTTGGGAATGTAGCCCTGGGACGCCGCTTGCTTGTAGAACGTGATGAAGTCGGGCGGGATCGGTACGCCGGTCAAGATCTCACAGTTGCCGTTGCGAAACGCGGCAATCTGAGCGGTGAAGTCCGTCGTAAGGTCGGCGTAGCGGCCCGGGTCCACGATGTTGTAGCCCAGAGGCTTCGCGAACGCGGGGAATCCCTGGGTGGTCGAGGCGAAGGCATCGCCGTCGCTGTCGTTCGGCCACAGGCCACCAATGGTCTTGTTGTTCGGCACCGCGCTCCAGATGCTGGAATACACGGCCTCGATGTCCTCGAGACCCCAGAAGAAGTGGTAGGTCCACTTGTACTTGGTCGTCGGCGTCGCGCCACGTCCAAAGAACCACGACTGCCACGGTGCGACCGTGCTGATGCAGGGCACCTGGTTCGCCTCACATTGGTCAGACACCGGGTTGGTCGTGTCGGGTGTCGATGACACCAGCATGACGTCTACCTTGTCGTTCTTGATCAGGTCTTCGGCGACACTGGCAGCCGTCGCGTCAGTTGACTGGCTGTCTTTCACGATGATCTCGATTGGATAGTTGACGCCCTTGATGGTGACACCCTTGGCGAGCAACGACTTCAGCGCTGATATGACGAAGGCGTCCGCCGCGCCGAATGGTGCGAGCGGACCCGTTTCAGGACTCACGTAGCCAAACTTGATCGTCTTGCCCCTCTTGACTGCCGCGGCTCCTGCTTGGTCCAGTTCGACGGCACCGCCTACGCCGATCGCGCCGAGACCGGCTAAGCCACCTTGCAACAGTGACCGTCGACTCCATTCACGCTCAGGCGTGGATAACTCATTGTTCTCTAGCATTCTAAAATCCCCCTGATCTAGAAACGTCTTTGGCGAAACATATCACCGGTCGTGTGAAAAATTAAGTCTTGATTTTGAAACTTTATTTGCTATATCTTCTGGCTCCAGCAAGGATTGCCAAACAACGTGTCTCACGAGCCAATGCGTCATGTTGATGTGAGGTGGCGATATGGTGTCTTCACTTAGTTCCACGAACGTGCGGCGCGACTGAAGAATTGAACCACGAGCCGTGAGTACCTTCAAGGGGGATGGATGACCAACTACAAGACAGTGTTCGCAAGCCTTGACCACTACGAAAAAGGCGGCGTCGAAGTCATCAACGATGATCCGAAGAACTACGTCTTCTCCAACATGTTCGAGGTGGCGAGTCAGGCCAAGCCGTGGGAGAAAGTGGCCGTAGCGCGCAACCAGGAGTACGTGCTCGAAGCAATTCGGGCCGAAGGAACGTCGCCCTGGCGCGTGACGCCGCACGACGAGTTCGCGATTGTCGTAGACGGCGAGGTGGTCTTCGAACTCCTCGACCCCGATCAGACCCTCATCGATCCTTCGGCTTCGGGTTCGATCACCGTTGCGGGTGAGCCCGCGGGAAAGATGATGGGCAAGATCACCGCGAGCCGTGGACACCTGGCCCTGCTGCCTGCTGGCAAGTGCTATCGCATGAGCGCCGCCAAGCCTTCGGTCATCATTCAACAGACCATCCTCGGCCCCGAAACGGTCGAGCGCTGGTCGCAAATCTGCCAGAAGTTCTAGGGAAAAGGAACCAACATGACTGAAGCTTCAGTAGTTTCCAGTGAATCGCCCAACCAGCACGGCTATCGGCCCTTCACACTGGGGGGATTTCGATTCGAACGCGACGAGCACTTCGTTCACGTCCAGTGGCCCACCGGTCGCCACGTGGCCGCCGCCGAGCCGTTCCTCAAGGCGCTGATGCGTGACGTCGCGTGGAACTTCTTTTACGGCACCGTCAATTTCGACTCGGTGATCGGGACCCTTAATCACTACGGTGACGTCGACCTGTTCGCCGGTCGTTTCAACGAGGAGTATCGCAAGGCCGAGCTCGACCATTCTGAGAACTTCCCCCACGACGAGATCAAGGCCACGTTCCAGGCGATGCTCGACGACTGGGTAAACGAGGACTTCGACCCCTTCGCCGCGCCCATGGAGACGGGATCGGCCTACGGCGAGAAGTCCGGGAGCAATGCGCCCGCGGTCACGCGCACGCGCGTCACCGCCAAGCGCATGGTGGGACTGCCCAATGACGAGCCGTTGCGCAGTGACGAGTCGGGCTACCCGGTGAATCGCGCGTTCGCCGACGTCGACCAGACTGAACCCAAGGTCGAAGTCAACGAGGGTTACGAGAACGACGTGTCGGCGTTCAACTTCTTCGCCTACCTGTCGCGTAGTGACGTCACGTGGAACCCGTCGGTCGTGTCGGTGTGCCGCGAGAGTCTGCTCTGTCCCACGACCGAGGAGTTCATCCTTCCCATCATTCACGGCAACGACCGGGTGGAGTGGTTCGTCCAGTTGAGTGACGAGATCATCTGGGAGGTGGAGGACCGTGAAACGGGCAAGCCTCGTGCAAAGGTCGTGATGAAAGCCGGCGACTGTGCGGCGATGCCCGCGGACATCCGCCACCAGGGCTACTCGCCCAAGCGTTCGATGCTCCTGGTATGGGAGAACAACTCGGCCGATTTGCCGGGCCAGATCGCCCGCGGTGAGGCGCCCACGGTGCCCGTCACCTTTTGAGTGACGTTGCTCCAGCGCGGTCTTTACATCGGTGGCGCGTTCGTCGACGCGCTCGACGGGGCGACGCTCGACGTCCTTAACCCTCACGACGGCTCGCTCCTTGCGGTCGTGGCCGAGGGGGGCGAAGCCGATATCGATCGGGCGGTCCAGTCCGCCAAGAGTGCTTTTCCCGCCTGGTCGAGTATGGCAGCGGCGGAACGAGGTCGAATACTCCTGCGCGTGGCCGACGTCATCGAAGCGCACGCGGACGAACTCGCTCGACTCGAATCCACCGACACGGGTCATCCGCTAAAGGACACCACGGTGCTCGACGTGCCGCGCACGGTCGCCACGTTCCGATACTTCGGCGGCATGGCGGACAAGTACCAGGGTTTCTTGCCTCCGGTCGAAGCCGGTTTCTTGAACTACGTGCTTCGTGAACCCATTGGCGTCGTGGGACAGATCGTCCCCTGGAACTTTCCACTGATGTTCTGCGGGTGGAAACTCGGACCCGCCCTCGCCGCGGGCAACACCGTGGTGATGAAGCCTTCTGAGCTCGTGCCGTTGTCGACGCTGCGCCTGTGCGAGCTCTTCGAAGAGGCGGGACTCCCGCCGGGCGTGCTCAACGTCGTGCCCGGCTACGGCCAGCGCGCCGGGGCGCGCCTCGCCAGTCACCCCGAGGTCGGCAAAATCAGCTTCACGGGTTCGACCCAGACGGGTCGCGCGGTCGTGACGGCGTCGGCGGGCAACCTGAAGCGACTCCAACTCGAGTTGGGGGGCAAGGGCGCAAACATTGTCTTCGAGGACGCCAATCTGACGGCCGCCGTCAACGGTTCGGCCTTCGCCATCTTTCACAATCAGGGTCAGGCCTGCATCGCCGGTTCCCGGTTGCTGTTGCACGAATCGATCGCCGACGAGTTCGTCGAGCGCTTCGTCGCCCTGGCCGAGTCGATCAAGGTTGGTGACCCGCTCGCCGCGGGCACCGAGATGGGACCGCTTACCTCGTCGTTGCACCGTGATCGCGTGCTCAGCTACGTCGAGGTCGCGCTGAGCGAAGGCGGCGAGGTCTTGACGGGTGGCACGGCGCCCGATGACCCGGCGCTCGCGCAGGGCTACTACGTGCGCCCGACGGTCGTGCGAGCCAAACCCGATAGTCGAGTGTGCCAGGAGGAGGTCTTCGGACCTTTCGTCACCGTCACCACCTTTCGCGACGACGCCGAGGCGACGTCACTGGCGAACTCGACCGAGTACGGACTCGGCGGAGGATTGTGGACCACCAACTTGTCGCGGGCGCACCGCATGGCCAAGTCCATGAAGGCCGGCATGGTCTGGGTGAACAGCTACAAGCGAGTGAGTCCCGGCTCGCCCTTTGGCGGTGTTGGTAATTCTGGTTACGGTCGAGAGATGGGTTTTGAGGCGATGCACGAGTACACCGAGCCCAAGTCGGTGTGGATCAACGTCGACGCGGCGATACCGGCCTGGTATCCCAGGTAGCCCGTGGCCGAGTTCACGACGCTCTCTGACGCGATCGGCCAACACGTCCACGACGGCGACATCGTGGCCCTCGAAGGGTTCACGCACCTGATTCCCTTCGCCGCGGGCCACGAGATCATTCGCCAACGGCGCCGCGACCTGACGCTCGTGCGCATGACGCCCGACATCATCTACGACCAGTTGATCGGCATGGGTTGTGCGAAAAAGTTGATCTTCTCCTGGGCCGGTAATCCCGGAGCTGGTTCGTTGCACCGCTTCCGTGACGCGGTGGAAAAAGGTCTACCCCACGCGCTCGAGATCGAAGAGCACAGTCACGCCGGCATGGCGACGCGCTACGCGACGAGCGCGAGTGGTCTGCCCTTTGGGATCTTGCGGGGCTACGCCGGTACGGACCTCGCGTCGGTGACCAAGAACATCGCCTGGGTCACGTGCCCGTTCACCGGTGAGCAGCTCGCCGCGGTGCCCGCACTCGACCTCGACGTCGGGGTCATCGGCGCCCAGCAGGCGGACCGTGACGGCAACGTATTGCTCTGGGGCATCACCGGCGTGCAAAAGGAGACGGTCCTGGGTGCGCGTCGTTCGATCGTGCTCGTCGAAGAGGTGGTTGACTCGTTCGGCCCGCACGTCAACGGCGTCGTGCTGCCGAGTTGGACCGTCGACGCCATCGCCGTCGTGCCCTCGGGTTCGTTCCCCAGCTACGCCCAGGATTACTCCGAACGGGCGAATGGTTTCTACGCGTACTGGGAATCGATCAGTCGCGATCGCGACGTGTTCCAGTCGTGGATGAGCGAACACGTACTCGAGACGCGTGATCACCAAGAGTTCCTCGCGTCACTCGATCCACAACTTCGTGGGACTTCCCATGGTTGAGACCCCGAACGCCGAACTGGCCTGGACGAGTGACGAGATGATGGCGGTCGCGGCGGCGCGAGAGCTCGAGGACGCCACGGTCTGTTTCGTCGGCATTGGTTTACCGAGCACGGCGGCGAACCTCGCGCGCGCGACGCACGCACCGAGTGCCGTACTGATCTACGAGTCCGGTTGTATCGGAGCGAAACCCGACCGCGTCCCGCCCTCCATTGGTGACGGCGTGCTCAGTCGTAGCGCGGACGCCGTGGTGGCGGTGCCCGAGATCTTCACCTACTGGCTCCAGGCCGGGCGCATCGACGTCGGATTTCTCGGCGCGGCCCAGGTCGATCGTTGGGGCAACATCAACACCACCGTGGTGGGCGCGTACGACGCGCCCATCGTGCGCCTCCCAGGCGCGGGTGGTGCACCCGAGATCGCGACGTCGTGTCGGCGGGTGATCATCACCCTTCGCCACACTCCGCGCGCGCTCGTCGAGAAGGTCGACTTCGTGACGTCCTTCGGCCACGGTGACGGCACCGGTGCTCGCCAGCGTCTGGGCCTGCCGGGCGCGGGACCCCAGGTGATCATCACCGATCTGGGCATCCTGCGCTACGACACCGACGCGGCGCAGTTCGTGCTCACCGAAGTGCATCGCGGTGTCGAGGTGGACGACGTCATCGCGGCCACGGGTTGGGATCTGCGAGTGGCGTCCTTGGTACGCGAGACGCCCGCGCCCCAGCAGATCGAACTGGACGCGCTTCGATCGTTCGTGAAGGTCTGACGTGGATTCGTTCGTCTATGACGCGCTGGCTGGTCGGGTGGTCTTTGGCGTGGGGCGTCGACGCGAGATCGGCCATGAAGTCGATCGTTTAGGCCTCGAACGGGTGTTGCTCATCGCCGACGGTTTTGATCTCGAGCTCGCTCACGAGATACACGACGTGCTGGGCGAACGGTGCGTGGGACTCTTCACGAAGGTGGCCCAACACGTGCCGGTCGCCTTGGCCCAAGAGGTACGCGAGCTCGCCACGTCGACGAGCGCCCAGGGAACGGTGACGCTCGGGGGAGGTTCGGCGACGGGCTTCGGCAAAGCAGTCGCGCTCTCGCACCGGATTCCCCAGCTCTGTCTTCCCACAACCTACGCGGGCTCGGAGTTGACGCCGATCTGGGGACTCACCGAGGGCACGCACAAGCGAACCGGTCGCGATCTCGGGGTCCAGCCGGTCACCGTGATCTACGACCCCGAACTGACACTCGAGCTTCCGGTCGCGATTGCTGGGCCGAGCGCGATGAACGCGCTCGCGCACGCCGTCGAGGGGCTCTACGGCCCCGGCGCGAATCCCGTGATGTCCGCGGTCGCCCTCGAATCAGTGCGCGTGCTCGTCGAACACTTGCCGCTCATGAAGCGCGAACCGACCAACATCGACGAACGTTCGGCCGTGCTGTACGGGGCGTACCTAGCGGGCGCGGTGCTCGCGGTCGTGGGAACCTCGCTGCATCACAAGACGTGCCACGTGCTCGGCGGGCTCTACAACCTCGATCACGGACAGATGAACGCGGTCGTGCTTCCGCACGCCTTGGCGTTCAACGCTCCCGCCATTGGCGACGCGTACGCGCGTCTTTCCTCGGTGGTGGGCGGTGACGCGGCGGGTGCCCTCTACGACCTCGCTCGAACGCTCGACACGCCACGCAGTCTCTCGGACATCGGGTTTCCCACCGACGGGATCGATGTCGCCGCGCCCCTTATTGCCCAAGCGGCCGCCGACAACGTGCGCCCGATCAACGTGGACCAGGCTTGTGCGTTGCTCGCGGCCTGCGTGCGTGGGGAGCGCCCGTGAGCGGTTCATTCATCGTGGACGCGGTGCGAACACCGCTCGGGCGCATCAACGGCGCGCTGTCGTCGGTGCGACCCGACGACCTGGCCGCGGGCGTGCTGGCTGGACTGTGGCAGCGCCACGAGATCGACGACGCCATTATCGACGACGTCATCCTCGGTAACTCGAATGGCGCGGGTGAGGACAACCGCAACGTCGCGCGCATGGCGCTGTTGCTCGCGGGTCTGGCGACCTCGGTACCCGGAGTCTCGGTCAACCGTTTGTGCGGATCAGGTCTCGAAGCGGTCGTCCAAGCCAGTCGCGAACTTCTTGCCGGCGACGCGGACGTGGTGATCGCGGGTGGCGTCGAGTCGATGACGCGCGCACCGTGGGTGCTGCCCAAACCCGACCGTGGCTTCCCGCGCGAGAACGCCACCTTGTTCTCGACCGCGCTCGGCTGGCGAATGGTGAACTCGCGGATGAACCCGCAGTGGACGGTCTCACTGGGCGAAGGCGCGGAGATCCTCGCCGACGAGTTCCAGATCACCCGCGAGCAGCAG
>DKEO01000006.1:0-77583 GCA_002452255.1 Ferrimicrobium sp. UBA6820 | reverse complement strand
ATCGCGATCGGGCGTGGGCTCGGGCCAGCGTCCACGCGCAGACCCGTCCGTAGGCGACCAGGAGCGACTCATTCAATCGCTCGACGTTCACCGACGCCTTGTTGTCGTAGAGCTGGCGCACATAAAAGCTCCGACGCTTCTTCAGTGGTCCAATCGACTGCCACCCGAGCAGGAGGTCCGGCGTCGCTTGCATGAGCCGTTGGCCTCGAACCACCCGCTCGCCGGGGACGAACGATGACGTGCGACCCCGAGCCTCGTCGATCACCGACGTCTGGGCCTCTTTGACCTGCAAGAGAAGGGGATCGTGGGCGTCACGCCCGGTCAACAACACGACGAGACACTCGGTGCCCACCGAACCCACACCCACCACGTGACGGGCCACGTCACGCGCCACGTATTGGCCGAGCAGAACCTGTCGGTCACTGCTCAGCGTCTTGACGTAGTCGCGCACGATCTCGTAGGCGTCGTCGTTCGTCATCGAATCGTCCACCGAGGAGTCGAGCGGCGTGAAATGGGGCGGATTGTGGCGAATTGACCCACCGCTCTTGGAATACTCGACGACCTTGGCGAAGGCGGCGCTCGTGTCGTTGTCCCTGGCGCGACGAAAGATGTCGTCCACCCTCTCTCGCGCACTGTCCGAGAAGAATCCCCGGAGATCCTTCATNNGCGAAATTCAGGTCGAGTGTCGCGTACCAGACCTGGAGGCGCGTCTGGCGCGAGAACTCGGTCATCGCCGTTCGATACTCGCGAGCGGCGCTCAGCGCGATGTTCTCCTGCTGCTTAGTCCGGTGACCCAGTTGCTCCGAACTGATGACGAGCGAAGCAATCAGTCGCTTGACGTCC
Source organism: Ferrimicrobium sp. UBA6820 (assembly GCA_002452255.1). Lineage (GTDB taxonomy): Bacteria > Actinomycetota > Acidimicrobiia > Acidimicrobiales > RAAP-2 > RAAP-2. The sequence continues at coordinate 76,740 of DKEO01000006.1, read as the reverse complement.
CACTCGAAGGGTCCGACTTCAGTCTCGTCGAAGTCATTTACGTCAAAGACCAGCTGACGTTCGGGTGACGAGAAGATACCGAAATTCGACAGGTGCGCGTCGCCGCATAGCTGGACTTCAAGGTCCGAACTGGCTCCGCGGACGAGATCGTCGGCCATGAGCAGCGCGGCACCGCGATAGAACGCGAGCGGGTTCTCGAGCATCCGCTGGTAACGAATAGGGAGCAATGACGCCACTCGATGTTCGCCCTGGGCGACCAAGCGACCCACGGCGTCGTACTCGGCGGGTCGGTCGGCGAGCCGTGCGAGTGACCGTCGTGACGTACGTTCCCGCGCCTCACGACCCTTCGCTCGACGCGCCGCAACGTCCTCCTCGTCTTCCTCTACGCTCACGCGACCTCCAAAGAAACTGACCTCGATGAACGAGGCGTAACACGTTGGCCGATTCTCGTGACGATTATCAGCCCGATGAACAGATCCATGACGAGTACGCATCCTGGGAATAGGACACCAGCGGTCGTGAAGTGTCGCAACGTCAGGATCGTTATCCCGCAGTTGAGAAAGCCCATGAAGAACACCCGGGGCGACTCAGTCGTCGGCGCGAGCCACGACTTGCGAACAGTGGGTAGCGCCGCCACCTGGTCGGCGGCGACGAAGGAGAGCAGGGCAATCGTGGGCTGGTTGACCACAGCCCAGAACACCAGTCCGGCGACGGAGATCACGCCACAGAACGCGTCGAAGCGACCGATCTTCCAGACGCTATGAGGATTCTTGAACGACGCGACGATCACCACGCACGGCACGAAGCCGAGCATGAGCGTCATCACCGAGGCGAGCCCGACGTGCTGTTGGATCTCAACCACGAACCCGAGAATCCCTTCGAGGCCCCAGAGTCCCCACGTGACCCGGTTGGGCGAGGTCACACCTCGCAGGGTGTCGCGGATGTAGCCGTACGCGCCGATCAGCGACAGGAACGCCGCGAGGAACACGAAGCGTGGATCGATCATCCCCCAAGTCTGCCCCGTTTACCCCGCTAGTTCACGCGCTGCTCGTTTCGCGGCAAATTACGGGTCAACTAGCCTCGGCGTTTGTGGACGCCAGGAGTTTTCTCGAGATGTCGCGCGTATCAGACGACGAGTGGCGCTTCGAAGTCACCGAGCGCCTCATCACGCCGGGCAAGTTCCTCTTCGGCGGCTGCGGCCTCGCGTCGGGCCTGGTCGCCCTGGAAGAGGCGAGCGGGCGACCGACCGTGTGGGCCAGTGCCCACTACCTGTCGTACGCGCCGCTCGGCGCCGAGGTCACCGTCAAGACCGATCTCTGCGTCGTCGGGGGCCACGTCACCCAAGCTCGCGCGACGACCTGGTGCGAAGGCCGCGAAGTCCTCACGGTGAACGCCGCCCTAGGCACCGGCGAACTTTCTGCTCCCACGCCGTGGGTCACGATGGCCGAGGTACCCGCACCCGAGGATTGCCCACCTCGAATCATGCCCAAGCGATTCGATAACTCCATCTTCAATCACGTCGAAACGCGGATTGCCCTGGGGCGATCCTTTGCCGACATCGACGGCACTCCTGGTTCACCGGTCTCCGCTCTCTGGGCCCGCGTACCGGGACACTTCGAACCTTCGGCCGCTACCCTGGCCATCTTCGGTGACTACGTATCCGGTGGCGCCACCCAACCATTAGGCAAGAACGCTATGGGCCGTAGCCTCGACAACACGATTCGCATCGCAACGTTGGAACCAACCGAGTGGGTGCTCTGTGAGATACACATGCACGCGCTGAGCGGAGGATTCGGACAGGGCACTGCGTTCCTCTGGAGCCGCAAGGGCACACTGCTCGCGACCGCGAGTCAGTCAATAGCCGCGAAGCTCTGGGACGTAGAAGGCTGAACTCGGCTCTGGTGTAGATTGGTACCCCTTAGGGGCTATAGCTCAGTCGGTTAGAGCGCGTCACTGATAATGACGAGGTCGTAAGTTCGATTCTTACTAGCCCCACCATTGACCATTCGCAGGAATCGTGTTCGCCAAGGCACCAAAGTCCGGATGTGTCAGTGCGGGTACTTATTCGCTTTTCGATTGTCTTGTCGCGGTCTCTGGACGCTTCAGTCGTGCGACGTAGTGTGGATTCGTGATTGCGCGTGCGCCACGTCTGGCTCTATTGCTGTGCGCGACAGGACTCACGCTCGCTGGGTGCGGTTCGGGCGCCGCCCCTATTCACTCGTCGACCACGACGTCTGACACGACGCCTGACACGACCAAGGTAGCGTGCTCCAACCAAGTCGCGACGCCTGCACTCTTGGGATCGCTGGTGAGCGCTGACGGTCGGCCCGACGCGATGACCGTGCCCGGCTCGGTGTTCTACGGGACCTGCGCCAAGAATGGGTACGCGGTGGCGTCCTTTGAAGCCTCGCCGAGTGCGACGGTCGCCGAGAGCGTCGCCTTCCAAGACCATGGTTCCTACCCCGAGTTCTTTCAGCGCACCAACCAGGCGCCGTGGCGAATCGTCGGCTCGGCACCCGGCCCCCCGGGCGTGCGCGGCTGCGCCACGTTCAAACATCTACCCTCCGGGCTGCGGGCGCTCTGGGGTGACTGTGCCAGCGCCACGACTCCACCGAGCACCACCACGCTGGCGCCCTGGTGCGTAACTCTTAGGGCCGATTCGTTCATCCAGGCCCAGTCCGTCGTCGTCGGAGCAGGCGGTACCGCCACCGTGAAGGGATTGGCTCTCGCAGTGGAGTGCTCGCCCGGGACCCCCGACGACATCCAGTTCCCCGAACTGGTGACCGGCGAGCCACCGGAGACGGTGCACCTCGTCGCGGGCGCCACCATTACGGGGGCCGACCTATCAGGTGGCACCACACCTCTCGCGTTGAACGCACTCGCCCACTACTTAGCGAACGATACCGACGGCAACCTGTTTCAGGTAGTCGGTCCACTGGACGCGGCAACAGAATTACTTGGACGCTTCCACCCGTAACGGTTGGACCGCGAAGATTCACGATCCCATCGCAGCCCTTTACAGACAACGCGGACCCTTCAACAACTGTGGTCAACGCTCACCGCAAGCACGGTGCTAACAACAGGGAGGAAGGACTCCTGGCACGATCCTTGACGGTTCCTCCGGCGCACCAAGCTCACGTGAAGCGCTCTGAAGGCGGCCCAAGTGATGGTCATCGTGAGCATCGTCGGGTTTAGGCTGTGATGAAGCCCCTCTTGGGCCGCACCTTTGACTTCACCCGTTGCGATGTTGCCGACAAGTGACACGAATAGGAGAATGACCGATGAGAAAGTCATTCAAGCGACTCACCAAGACCGACACAATTCTGGTGGTAGCGGTGGTCGCGGTGTTGGTGGCGGTTTCGCTCGCGGTGACCCTCAGCACGACGAGCGCGAACACGCTGAAGTCGCGCGTGCTCGCCATTTCGGACCTTCCGACGGGATGGACGGCGACAAAGTCGCAACAGTCGACACTCGACCAACCGGGCAGCGAGTGCCTCGCTGGCGCGACGAGCCACCAGCACCCGAGCGTGATCAGCGAAACGGCGTCCTTTTACGAAGGATTGGGCCTTCCTGTGCTCGGCGAATACCTTGCCGAGGATTCGTCGGCGCTCACCAGTTTCGCCGCCGACGTGCGGTCACTCGCTACTTGTCACACGTTGACATTCTCCCAAGACGGTCACACCTTTCAAGCGACCATCGCCCCAGTAACCCTGGGTCGCCAGGTCGTGCGGACGGTGGCGTATTCACTCGAATTCACCGACGCTGGGCTGCACGTCGTGACCGACCTCGTTCTGTTCGCGACGCCGAAGTACCTCGGTGAGGTCATCTATTCCGATTCGGCGCCACCCAGCGCGGCTACCGTTACCCGCCTGACGAGCGAGGCCATACGCAAAGCCGAAGGCCAGACCATCGCTCCCTTCATCACTTCAATCACGGCGGCGCCGGTACGGATCGCGACCACCGCAATGGGTGCGGTGGGCTATCGCGAGTTCGGCAGTGGACCACCGCTCGTGATGATCATGGGCTACGGCGGGACCATGGAGACATGGGATCCGCGATTCATCGACGCACTGGCCCAACACCACCGAGTGATTGTCTTTGACAACGCCGGCATAGGTGCGACTCAGGCAGTGGCGAATCTCTCGATCGACGCCATGGCCAACCAGACGAGCGCACTCATCGACGCCTTAGGCCTCAAACGACCCGACGTCTTCGGTTGGTCGATGGGCGGCATGATCGCTCAAGCACTCGCCGTCGAGCACCCCACGCAGGTGCGCCGTCTCGTCCTCAGTGCCACGTTCCCCGGTCTCGAAGTGGTGAAACCTTCCCAAGGGGCGATCAACGACTTGCGCAGTTCGAACACCACCAAGGTGATGTCCGTGCTCTTTCCAGCCAACCAAGCCTCGGCCGTCGAAGAATTCGAGATCGCCACGAGTGATTACCCGCCCTCGTCCTCGCCGTCCGCCGCCGTAGTGAGCGCCCAGACCAAGGCGGTGGACGTATGGTTTGGCGACCACGACGTGGCCGGGCGCAAAATCGCGAGCATCAAGATGCCCACCCTTGTCGCTGACGGCGACGAGGACCTCCTCGACCCGGTGGCGAATGCTCATACGCTCGCGAGGCTCATTCCCGGTGCCCGACTCGTCCTCTATCCCGACGCCGGCCACGCGTTCCTCTTCCAGGACCAGTCCACGTTCGTGCCCGTCGTAGACGCATTCCTTAACGCGAACTGACCCGCTCGACGTTCGCCGCGGTCGGGGTCGCTGCGTGACCAAGCAAAGCCGCTGGTGCATTACCGTCTTAAGCGGAGACCATAGGAACGCGACACGTGACGAACGAAGAACGACGAATGACAGCCGCCACACTGATGCGCGAACTGGGCCATGACTTCGTCGCGCACGATCTCGACGACGAACAACTCGACGAGATCCGCGCACATCTCGAAGAGCTTCAGCGCATCGTCGCCGACGGCCAACTGCGCACCCGCGTGGTACCTAGCGGTGCACTGCGAAGTTTCAAAATGGCCGTGCCGAGCGAGAACTCAATGGAAAAGCACCAGCTCTTCTCCGACTCAATCGTCTCGGGTGGCTCGAACCCCATGGGTCTTGGGGGCTACCTATGGCGCGAGGGTGACGTCTCGGTCATGCAAGTTACCCTGGGCAAGGCTTTCGAAGGCGCGCCCGGGCGCGCCCACGGGGGAATCGTAGCGGCGTTGCTCGACGAGACGATGGGACTGGTCATGGCGATCAACGACGTCCTGGCTTACACGGTCCAACTCGACATCTCGTACCTGGCACCGACGCCCGTCAACGAACCGATCGTCGCCAGAGCGTGGCTAAAAGAGCGCGATGGTCGAAAGCTGTTGATTGCGGCGACGGTGCAGGCGGGCGAGACCGAACTTGCTACGGCAACGGGATTGTTCATTGCCGTCGACCCGCAGAAATTCCTCGAACACCTCGAGGTGGTCGACTGACCTTCTCGCTGAAATGATCATCAACCTAAGGCGACAATTCAGAACGAGCAAGGTCCCGAGCATCAACGGGGTCTTTTGGTTCTTGAAGATCCTGACGACGGCGATGGGCGAGGCGACGTCGGACTACTTCGTGCACCATTTCGCCCCCGCCCTCGCGGTGCTCGGTGCGGGCGTCATCTTCGTCGTGGTGCTCGTGTGGCAACTTCGTTTCCCTCGTTTCAGCACCACCTCGTACTGGCTCGCCGTCGTGATGGTGAGCGTCTTTGGCACGATGTGTGCCGACGTGCTGCACGTGGGGCTTGGCGTGCCCTACGTTGTCTCCGCCGCCTGTTTCGCCGTCGCGCTCACGGTGATCTTTCTGGCCTGGCACCACGTAGAGGGCACGCTCTCGATTCATAGCATCACGTCGACCCGTCGAGAACTGTTCTACTGGGCGACAGTCACTGCGACCTTCGCTCTGGGAACGGCCGTGGGCGACATGACCGCGACGACCTTGCACCTCGGCTACTTCAGTTCAGGCCTTCTCTTCGTTGGATTGTTCCTCGTGCCCGCGCTCGGCTACCGCCTGATCAAGAGGAACGCGATAGGTACATTTTGGGCGTGCTACATCCTCACCCGCCCACTCGGCGCGTCCTTCGCCGACTGGATGGGGGTGAGCCACGAACGCGGAGGTCTCAATTGGGGCAACGGCAACGTCGCTCTCTTGTTCAGCACCGCCATCGCCGTCGTCGTGGCCTTCTTGGTGTTCAAAGAACGCCGGCGTTTGATTTCGACTTCGTCGTTAGGCTGGTGACATGCCCGCAATCACCGTTGACAATCCGCTCGAATTGCCCAAGGTCGCCACGCCCCAGCAGACCGACCGTCCTCGCCGCGTGAAATCAGTCACCAGCGCCCCTCGAGGCCTCGAGGGCGAGGGCTTTCCCGTTCGTCGAGCCTTCGCCGGAATCGACCTCGCCGACCTTGACCCTTTTATCCACATGGACCAAATGGGCGAGGTGGACTACGGACCGGGCGAACCAAAGGGGACGCCCTGGCACCCCCACCGTGGCTTCGAAACCGTCACCTACATGATGGAGGGTACCTTCCTTCACCAGGACTCCATCGGTGGCGGCGGCATGATCGAGAACGGCGCGACCCAATGGATGACCGCCGGTGCGGGCATCTTGCACATCGAACGGCCGCCGGACGCCCTCATCGACTCCGGGGGTCTCTTTCACGGGGTGCAACTCTGGGTCAACCTTCCTTCAAAGCTCAAGATGACGACACCCCGCTACCAGGACATCGGGGCGAACGCGGTGACCCTGCTCACCAATGGGAACGGTGACGCCATCATCCGAGTCATCGCGGGGTCCCTCGGCGACGTGCACGGCCCGGGTTCGACGCACACCCCCATCACGGTGCTGCACGTCACGTTGCTGCCCGGAGGGCGGTTGGAACTGCCGTGGAACCCGCACTACAACGCGCTGACCTACGTGCTCGCCGGCTCTGGAACCGTGGGCGTCGATCGCCAGCAGATTGGCGAAGGCCAAATGGGCGTGCACGTCGCCGGTGACACGATCGTGCTTTCAGCTGACGAGACTCAGGACTCGCGCACCGAAGCCCTCGAGGTACTGGTACTCGGGGGCGAACCGATTCGCGAACCCGTCGCCGCCTACGGGCCGTTCGTCATGAACACCCGCGCCGAACTCCAGCAGGCCTTCGAAGACTACGAGGCCGGTCGCCTCGGTCAGATCCCGGCCGACCACATCTAACGGGGTGCGCGGTGCACGAGGAACGTGCCCGTCGCCCGACTTACTAACTTGCCTTCGGCGTTGCTCACGCTCGCCTCGGCGTACGCGATCTGTCGAGTGAGTCGCACCACGTCGCCGCGTACCGCGTAACTTTCGCCGCGCGTGGCGGGGCGCATCAATTCAGTGGTCATCTCGATGGTGGCGTTGGTCCGGTCCTTGCCCCGTAGCGCGGCGTTGATGGCGAAGTTCATCGCCGCGTCCAACAGCACCGAGTGAACACCCGCTTGGACCGAGCCGTGGGGATTACACGCGACGTCCAGTGGCGTGAACGTCCCGCTCACCCATCCCAGGTCTTCGCCGTCGACGCCGTAGGCGTCAAAAGAGCCGCCGACCGCTGCGATGATCGCCATTCCGCCGTCGCCCAACCAACGGTCCATGTCCTTCACCTGATCGGCCACGCCCGTGACCATACACTTAACCCGCGTCTAGTATGCGCGCGGTGGGGTTTTCCCACGCACTGAGAAAGGGTAGGCAATGCCAACAGCGGTCATTGTGGATGCCGTTCGCACCCCGGGGGGTAAGCGCAACGGAAAACTAAGTAACTGGCACGCGGTGGACTTGGCTTCCGAAGCACTTCGAGCGATCGCCAGTCGGAACTCCCTCGATCCCGCCTTGATTGACGACGTCATCATGGGCTGCGTCTCCCAGGTCGGTGAGCAGGCTTTCAACGTGGGCCGAAGCGCGGTTCTGGCGGCGGGCTGGCCCGAATCGGTGCCGGCGACGACCATTGACCGTCAGTGTGGTTCGTCCCAGCAAGCCTTACACTTCGCCGCCCAGGGCGTGATGTCCGGTGCCTACGACATCGTCGTCGCCGCTGGCGTCGAGGTCATGAGCCGAGTCACCATGGGTTCGTCAATTGGCAAGGACGCCGGTTTTCCGTTTGGTCCTCGCGTCGCCGCACGCTACGAGCCCGTCGGCGGACTCAAGAACCAGGGAATCGGGGCCGAGATGATCGCGGACCAGTGGGGAATCTCGCGTGAGGAACTCGACGCCTTTTCCGCCGAGAGCCACCGTCGCGCCGCCCAGGCAACCGCCGAGGGTCGCTTCGAACGCGAGATCGTGCCGGTCTACGTGCGTGACGAGAACGGTGAGGCGACCGACGAACTGATGACGACCGACGAGGGCATTCGTCCCGATACGTCAGTCGCCGCACTCGCCAATCTGAAGCCCGCCTTCAAGGAGAACGGCAAGGTCACCGCCGGAAATTCCTCGCAGATAACCGACGGCGCCTCAGCGGTGTTGATCATGAGCGAGGAGAAGGCCCGAGAACTCGGCTACACGCCTCGCGCGAAGTTCCACGCGTTTGCGCTGGCGGGCGTCGACCCCGTCACAATGCTGACCGGCCCGATCCCCGCCACGACCAAGGTGCTCGATCGCGCCGGCCTGACCCTCGAGGACATCGACCTCATCGAGATCAACGAGGCCTTCGCTTCGGTGGTGCTCGCCTGGCAGAAGGAACACAAGGTCGACCTCGCCAAGGTCAACGTGAACGGTGGGGCCATCGCCCTCGGACATCCCCTCGGAGCCTCGGGCGCGAAGCTATGCGCCACGCTGCTCAACGAACTCGAGCGCACGGGTGGGCGATACGGACTCCTCACGATGTGCGAAGGTGGCGGGCTCGCCAACGCCACGATCATCGAACGCCTCGGCTAGCGACGCCGGACTGGCGCTCGAGGTTACCGGTAACGAGTGGCCAGGTAGAAGGCGCTGAACATCGCGACCAGACCGACGACCAGGTACCACGAGGACGTCGAACCGGGTAGCACCTCGAGGTAGTTGAGCGTGATGACCAGCATGCCGAGGATCAGCAGACCCAACAGGAGCCAGCCGTACCAACGAGGACTGTGGTCGGCCCCGACGGGACGGCGCTGGGTCACGCGACCTCGCGTCTCGGCGGGCACGTAACGTCCGACGGTCCTGGCCTTACTCTGACGCGACTGTGACTTAGTCATAGGTCCCGATGTTATCGAACGTAGGACGAGCGACTAGCCGGCCAATGTCGTCGTCGTGGTGGAGCCAAAAACACTCGACTCGCACACCGTGATCTGCACCGCCGAGTTGTAAGGGACTTGCGAGCCGGGCGATTCACTCTGGGAGATCACCGTACTCACTTGGGAGGGCAGACACGTCGTGGGGTCCGCGGCGACCACGGTTGCGGTGAGACCTTGTCCCTTAAGAGCCGACGTCGCGGCGACTTGAGTGAGGTTGACCACGTTAGGCACGACGACCTGACACACCCCCGAAGAGATCACCAGCTGAATGATCGCGCCCGCCTGGACCTGGCTCGCTGCAGCCGGCAAGGTGCTCACGACGAGTCCCGACGCGACGGTGTTCGAGCACGCGGTACTCGTCGTGCCGCTCACTTTCAATTGATCTTGGACCAGTACCGTGGTCGCTTCCACCTGGGTCTGACTCGCGACGGACGGCAACGAGAACGTGGCCGTCGGCGAAAGTATGGTGAGCGTCACCTTGTCGCCCGTCCTCGCCTTCGTGAGTGCCGCCGGCGACTGCACGAGCACCGTGTTGGGAACCGAATTCGGTGGTGGGGATGTCGTGTAGGCCGTCACGTAGTTGAGCCCTTTTCCGGCCAGGATGCTCTCCGCACTCGAGAGCATCATGCCCGTGACGTTAGGCACGGGCACTGGAGTCGAGGTGACACCGATCGAAACCTTCAGCGTGACTGCTTCACCCTTGGAGACCTTCTTGCCGGGAGCCGGGTCGGTGGCGATGACCGTACCCTTGGCTCTGTTGGAAGCCACCTGACGCACAGGTCCCAAGGTCAAACCGTCAGAACGAATTGTCGTCGTTGCTGAGGCGACATCTTGTCCGAGCAAGTAGGGCATCGACGTCACGACCGTGGTGCGCTGGGACAAGAAATAGCCCAATCCACCGACGGCGAGCAGCACGACCGCGACGGCGGCGATAATGCCGGGCGTGTTGTTATTTCGCCGACGTCGGATGTCGGTCCTCGGTCCCGCCATGACCGGTACCGAGGACGTCCGGTCACCCATCGAAACTGCAGAGACCGCGCGAGTGGCGTCTGCGCCGAAGAACGCACCGTCATAGCCCGCAGCCTGCACCGGCTGACCTTCATTGAAGCGGATCAGGTCAGCACGGAACTCGTCGGCCGACTGGTAACGCTGCGAAGGTGCTTTAGCGAGTGACTCCATCACGATCGCTTCGAGATCGCGGGGGATCGCGTTGTTGAACTCGGTAGGAGGAGGTACGGTCCCGTGAACGTGTTGACTCGACACCGCAACGGGTGAGTCACCGACGAAGGGCGGGCGTCCCGCGAGCATCTCGAACAACACAACACCGAGTGAGTAGACGTCACTTCGACCATCCACGGCAGCGCCTTCGGCCTGTTCGGGAGAGAAATACGTCGCGGTACCCATGACTGAGCCCTCTTCGGCGAGATGGTCTTCACTCGAGACCGCCTGTGCGATACCGAAGTCGGTGACCTTCACTTGTCCGTCACTCGTGATGAGAATGTTGCCGGGCTTGACGTCGCGGTGCACCACGCCGTTGCGATGTGCGTAACCCAAAGCCGCAGCGACCTGAGCGACGATCTGTGCTGAATGTGACGGCGTAAGTCGGCGTGACCCGCGTAGCATGTCGGCGAGGGAGGTGCCGTCTACCAACTCCATCACGATGAAGTAGGTGCCCTCGTCCTCGCCCCAGTCGAACACCGGCACGATGTTGGGATGCGAGAGATTCGCTGCCGCCTGCGCTTCGCGACGAAAACGTTCAACGAACAGCGGGTCGGCGCTGAGTTCTGGATAGAGGATCTTTAACGCCACCGGACGATTCAAAAGTAAGTCCTGAGCCCGGTACACCATGGCCATGCCACCACGTGCAATCAAATGGGTGACTTGGTACCGGTTTGAGTAAATTCGCGGGTCGCTGACCGGTTCCATAATTTTCTAGCCTACGCTCTGGTTCTTCCTTGGTCCGTTGGTCAACTCGGGCACGTCGTCGAGGTCCCCGAGGCGGGGAGTCCCGACTGTAACGCAAGTTCACCCTCGATGAGACACTTGACGATGGGTCCCGCCACCGTCGCGCCGTAGGTCGACACCGCCTGGAAGGGCATCACGACCGCCACCGCGACGGTCGGTGCGGTCGCGGGCGCGAAGGCGATCATCCAGTCGTCAGTATTCTTTTTGCTGTTACCGGTCTGGGCCGTACCCGTTTTCGCCGCCACGTTGAGGTCATAGGGAAAGATTCCCGCGGCGGTTCCGTAGCGCACGACGTTCTGCATCAAGGGGACGATCACGGCGGCCTGGGACGCGGTGAGCGGCGTCTGCCAGACGGTGTCGCCGTAACGCTTCACAATCGAACCGTCAGGTGACGTGATGCTCGCCAAAAGGTGCGGCGACATCATCACGCCGCCGTTCGCGACGGCCGCTGCCACCAAAGCGTTCTGAAGGGCGGTCGCGCGCACGTTCTCCTGGCCGATCGACGAGTAGGCGAGACCCGGCAGGTTGCTGGCGAACGAAGCCGCGGTGGGAAAATAGCTCGGCACGACGTTGGGCAGATCAAGGGGCGGAGTCTGGTCGTAGCCAAAGGAATCGGCGGTCGCCGACATCAGATCCGCACCGAGATCGAGCCCGAGCAATGCGTAGCCCGGGTCGCACGATTCGGGCAACATCACCGCCACCGTCCCGCCGCACTTCGAACCTCCGTCGTTGTAGAGCAGTTTGTTCGAGTGTGGAAGTCGTGCGAAGGGTTTGTCCGGGTAGGACTTGGTGAGCAGCGCAGGATTACCGACGACAGCAGCGGCCGTGGTGATCACCTTGAACGTCGAACCCGGGGGAAACGTCTGCTGGGTCGCGACGAGACCAAGCGGCGGGAATCCATGTGAGTCGGGGGTCGTGATCTTCTTGTACGCGGCACTGACGATCGCGGGATCCAACGAGGTCAGCGGCTGAGGGTTGTACGTCGGGTTCGAGTACATCGCGAGGACCGCGCCGGTGTGCGGGTCGAGCACGACGGCGGCACCGTCTTGTCCTCCCATCGCGTTCTGAGCCACCTTCTGTTCGGCGGTTTGGATCGTCAGATTCACGTTGTCGGCCGCACTCGTAGGCGCCAGTAGTTGCGCGAAGCTCGTGGCGGGCTGAGCGTGCGCAATGAGATAACTGGCGTACTCGCTTTCAATGCCCCACGACTCGGTGTATGGCGAGGTGAAGCCGACGATGCCCGCGGTCAAGGATCCCAGCGGATAGATCCGCTTGTAAGGGTACGTACTGTCACCACTCGGAATCGACTGAGCGAGGACGGTGCCATCGGACGCCACGATCTGGCCGCGCGGGAATTTCGTCGAGGTCGAATACGTCCTGGGATTCAGCGGCGATTTGTTAAGCGCCGCCGCACGAAAGAACTGGATGTTCACTGACTGCGCCGCCACGACCACGAAGAGCAGGAGAATTATGGTCGCCAAGATGCTCAGTCGTCGTGACACCAACTATCCCTTCTTGGCCGTGGTGGTGGTCGTGGCCACCGTGGTCGTCGTCGTACCGACGGTAGTCGTCGTGACCGAGGAGCCCTGACTCGCCTGCCATTCGGCGTGAATTGAAGCCGCGTAGGTCAAGGCGGCGTCGAGAGAAGGCTCACTGATAGTGGCGTTCAAGGAGATCTGGTCGGCGGGACGCAACTGCGCGTACGAGTAGTTCGTCGGCGCCACCAGAATTGGCTTGTACCAGAGCACGCCCGACGGTTGACCTTGGTAGACGCCGATGACCCCATGATCCGGGGCTAGGTAGAACGTCGAATAGGCGTACCAATGCAGCACTAAGAAGAATCCGATCACAATACCTACGCCAAAGACTGAACCAACGGCGACGCGCCAATTGAGCCAGCCATTCTTGCGTTTTGCTCGATGAGAGATTGGTCCCGTCATCTGGGCCACCGGCGGTGGTGTCGTACCGAGTGTCCTCTTTATAGGCTTGCTCGCCACTTCCACTTCATCGAATTCCAGAAGTATCGCTGAGATGTTGTCACGGCCCCCCGACTGCTTTGCCGCCTCGATCAGGTTGTTCACCGCCTGGTCGAGGGGCGCTGGGGCGCTGGCGAGTTGCGTGATGCCTTCGGGTGAGAGCTCATTCGACAGACCGTCACTGCAGAGCAGCAAGCGATCGCCGGGCTGGGCGTTAATCGACATGACGTCTATATCGATGGTGTCCTCCACGCCTACTCCCCTGGTGAGTTGGTGGCGTCGCGGATGATTGAGAGCTTCTTCGGGCGTGAGTCGACCCATGCGAACCCATTCTTCGGCGACGCTGTGATCCTCGGTGAGTTGGCGAAGCGCTCCATCGCGAAGTTGGTAAATCCGCGAGTCCCCCACGTGGAACATGGTGGGCGACACGACACCGAGCTTGTCGCGGGTGAGGCCAACGGCGACGATAGTGGTTCCCATGCCGAAGCGTTGTGGATTGTCGCGCGCCTCGTGAAGTACCGAACTATTGGCCGCCTCAATGGCGTGATGTAAGCCCTCCATTGACTGATCAGAAAGAAAACCTTCGTGCACGCTTTCAACAGCCATCGCCGATGCAACTTCACCAGCCGCGTGACCTCCCATGCCGTCAGCGACAATGGCGAGCGATTCGTCAACGAAGATCGCGTCCTGATTGGTCTCTCGTACGAGTCCGATGTCGGTCGCAGCGGCGTAACGCCAGCGCGTCAACGAACCACCTCAAAAATGACGCCACCTACCTGCACGATGTCGCCTCGCTCGAGCTGCATCCGTCCCTTCACGATCTCTTGGTTTACGTAGGTACCATTCGTCGATCCGAGATCCTCAATTGAAAGTTCACCCGCGTCATTGACCAGACGAGCGTGTCGTGACGAAATATAGGTGTCCTGGACGCTTAGATCACAGGCCGGACTTCTACCCACCGTTATGGGGTTGGTGATCTCGACGCGCTCGTTCGCTCGCTCAACGGGTTCGATGAATTCGAGGGCAAGAGTACCTGGTCGGCGACGACGCGTCCCTCTCACTTGATCCGTAGAACGAGCCTCCAGCGACGCGACGCGAATGATACGGGCGAAGAAGAGCAGCGCTACCGCCATGACCAGTATCTGAATTGGACGCACAACTGCGGCGTAGTTCGTCGTCGCCTCCAAGTGAATCAAGCGAGCTCGATTCGAAAGTGAAGGGGACCGATCGTCACGTCGTCACGCGGCGAGAGTGAGACGGCCGTGATGCGATGTCCATTCACGTACGTGCCGTTGGTCGACTGCAGGTCACGGATTGCCACGCCCTCACTGGTCCGCCACACCTCGGCGTGTCGACGCGAGACATTGGAATCGTTAATCACCACGGCGATATCTGGGCTGCGACCGATGATGAGCGGTTGATCCCCGACCGCGAACGTGCGACCATCGCTGGCGAGCAAGCGCGGTTGGCTATCACCTGCGACAAAGTCGGTCTTCACGGCTAGATCGCCAGCCTTCAACCCATCGTCGATGAAGATCTCCACTGCGACAGGGCCGACAAAACTGTAACCTTCGCTCACCGCGTGCTGACGTACTGTCTCTTCTAATTCAGCGACCAACGCCTTTTGAAAGCCGTCGAAACGCTCGGCATCTGAAGGCCCCAACCACAACCGGATCTGATTTGGCGATATTGGTCCCATGGTCGAAAGCCGACGCGTCAGGTCAACCTCACGCACAATGCGCGTACCTATCTCAATGGGCTGCAGGGCGTTCTTGAAGGGTCGCGAAAACGTCCTCTCGAAGATCCGCTCCAGCCGATTTTCCACACTTTTTAGAACCATGACATCAATAACTGTACCGGCGCCGAGTATGACGGTTCAGTTGCAAAAACCAGGGTTCGGATCATGAACTAATGTTGCGAGGTCTCAGGGCGAGTGGCGAAATTGGCAGACGCGCAGGCTTCAGGTGCCTGTATTCGAAAGGATGTGGGGGTTCAAGTCCCCCCTCGCCCACCACTCAAAGGGGCCACCGAGTTATGAGCGAACAGGCCTCCGCGCTCAGCACACCACACCCAAGAGACCATGTTTTGACTTTGTCCCAGCGTCAGGATCTGTTCGCAAATCGTTAAAGAAGAGACGCGTCGGTCCATACGCCCGTACGAGCGGGACTCGGTGCGCCCCAACGGCAGAGTTGTCGAAGGGTGGCGTTTCGGCTTATCTCGGCCCNNTCACCAAATCTGGGAGGCGACGCGACCGGTAACGAAAGAGAATTTCAGTTTCTTTCTGGCGCTTGGACTTAGGCGCGAGACCCTTGTCATTCTTCGCGAACCGTTCCGTGATCCCAGAGGTACTGTCAAGTAGTGCAGCAGTCTTCGGGCGACGTCGAACGCCGATCCGTTCATTCAGCGTGCGATGAAGTTTTACGATCCCTTGGACGCACCGTTGGGGAGTCCCTCAGGGTAGGGAACGGTCACCATCTCGGGCGGGTCAGCATCGTTCACGGTGCCAACGCCGAGGTTATCTGGTGCGCGAGCGACGGTGGCGAAGTGACCTCACTCTTCACCTTTCGGTCTACGATCAACGAGCGTGTAGTGGCCGGTGACTGGGTCGAACTCGAGGATGAACAGATCCTTAGAGTGCTGCCTCGTCGAAGCGCCCTTCGTCGTCCCGACCCCAACGGACGCGAAGTCCAAGTGCTCGCATCGAATCTAGACCTGGTCCTGCTCGTCGTCGCCATTGACCGCGAACTTAATGTTCGAATGCTTGAGCGCTTTGCCATCATGGCCTACGACAGCGGCGCGCGACCATTCGTCATACTCACCAAGTCTGACCAGAACGAGAACCTCGACCAAGTGGTCCAGGAGACGACCCTGGCAGTTCCTGGAGTGGAGATTCTCACCACCAGTTCACTAAACGGCGAAGGCATCGAGCGCCTGCGTGAACAGTTGCACGAAGGCGTGACCGCGGTGATGCTGGGTCCCTCGGGAGCGGGGAAGACTTCGCTCCTCAATGCACTCGAGGGCAGCGAAGAATTGACCCGCACGGTATCGCGTGGTGGCGAAGGTCGCCACGCGACCACCACGCGACGCCTCTACCGACTCTCCAGCGGCGGCGTGCTCCTGGATATCCCAGGCATCCGTCTCGTGGACCTTCTCGTCGGCCAGGATGGCGTCGACGAAACCTTCCCCGACATCGTCGCCCTCGCTGAACAATGCCGATTTCGCGATTGCCAGCATGACGGCGACCTCGGCTGCGCGGTTCAGGCCGCCGTTGCGTCAGGCGAATTAACCCTCGAACGATATGAGAACTGGAAGCTCGTCCACGACGAATTGGA
Source organism: Ferrimicrobium sp. UBA6820 (assembly GCA_002452255.1). GTDB lineage: Bacteria > Actinomycetota > Acidimicrobiia > Acidimicrobiales > RAAP-2 > RAAP-2. The sequence goes on along the minus strand of DKEO01000006.1, from coordinate 60,213 downwards.
TCATCAGGAGTTTCGACGAAGAATCACGCGGTCGCCAAGCCCTTCGAAACGCAAGAGGAAACCTACTTAAGGGGTTCCCTCAATGGATCTCGTGGCTAAAGTCCGTCCGATTCTTTTGATCCCGCCATCGACATTCAAGTCTTGTAATTCCTGAAGAACGACCAGATCGCGGAATTCGCGTCAATCGCTGTCGACTGCGGGCCAAGAACCGAAGTGAACGCCGCCGGAAGCGATGGGCCCCCGGGCCACTCGTGACCCTCGCCTAGGACTTCGTAAAGTTCGACCACGGCGCCGTTCGCACACTTGGCGTAGACGGTGAGTTTGATGTTCGCCGACGGTGTCGACGTCGTCACATTGCGACACGCGTCTTGCGACGACCACCTTCTTGCCGCAGTGGTTACTGAGTAGGTCCAGTATTTCTGGCCATAACCACCAAACGGATCGATTGGATCCGCGGAGCCGTGAAACGAGATGACCGGCACCGCGCGCTTCGACGTGCACGGCGTCGGTCGTCGAAGACCACTCACCGGTGCCACCGCCGCGAATGTCGTCGAATCGTCGCACGCGAGTTGGCTCACCTCACGAGCCCCACCGGAGAAACCCGTCGCAAACACGCGCTGTGGGTCAACGCAGTACCGAACTTCGAGGATCTTCACCAACGCGGTCAAGAACGCAATGTCGTTGGCCGCGTGCGCGGGGACCGCGCGACCGCCAGTCAAGGGCACCTTGGGCACGTTCCAATCGAAGCCACGGCCGTCTGGGATAAGCGCCTGGGGGTAGGCGACGATGAACTCGTCCGCATTCGCGGTTGCATTCATGCCGGTGAACTCCTCTTGTTCGAGAGCGGTACTCCCACTTCCGTGCAGGTTGAGCACGAGCGGTAACGCCGTCGAATTGAGACCTTTGGGACGGTGAACGACCACCGTCCTAGTGAATCCGTCGACGGACAGTGAAAGGGTGGCGTTGCGTGGCGACGGCGTGCCACATCCCGTCTTCGTCACAGCACTTGCGGCGCCAGCCGACGACACCGATGTTGTAATCCACGCAGTGGCACCCAGCAATGGCGCCACGACGAGTAGCGTCATGACGCTTGACCACAATTGACGTAGTCGAGGTCTCTTCACCGCCGTTTCCTCCTTGTCGCCACTTCGCCAGTAGCCTACTATTTATGNNCATAAATAGTAGGCTACTGGCGTGATCGAGACGGGCGACGAAACTCTGGGCTTCGGTGATTCACTGGCCCTCGCTCGGCGCGGATGGATACTCGAAGCGGCAAATCGGCTCCATCAAAAGGGTTTCCCTGAGTATCGACGTAGCGATGCCTTCATCGTTCGCCGGCTACGACGTTCTTCCGCTTCACTCGGCGCGCTGGGCGCCGAACTCTCGATGACTCGTCAGGGAGCGCGAAAGGTCGTCGACACGCTGGTTGAACGAGGTTACGCCCTCATCGAACCAGACCAGAACGACGCCAGGCGATCCCAGGTCGTGCTGACGAGACGCGGCACCAACTACGCCCGCGCCATCGTGGAGGTGATCGCGAGAATGAACGCCGAGGTACGCGACCACGTAGGTGAGCAAGAGTTCGAAAGTGCCCTGCGGGTCTTGGGACAGCTTCGCCACGAGTTCCCCGCGCTCCTGACGGTGACCAAAGGCTCAGCGAGCGACGCGCCGCTTCAAGCAGCGATTCAACGACGTTCGATCAAGTCCATGTAGTCGTCACGCCAGAGGTCGAAGTACTCCTCGGGTAGCAGAACCGCGTGCGTCGGCTTCAGCATCTCAACGAATTGGCGCTCGTGACTCACCGCCACGATGGTGCCCTTCCATTGGTGCATCATCACTCCCAGGGCCTCGACGCTCGCGGGGTCCAAGTTGTTCGTCGGTTCGTCGAGTAACAGAAGATTAGCGTCAGACGCCGCGAGGATGGCGATCGCGAGCTTCGCCCGTTCGCCGCCAGACAGCGTGCCCGGCAGCTGGTGCGCCGCCGAACCCTTGAGTCCAAACGCGCCCAAGAGCGATCGGCGTTGCACCTCAGTCTGCACCGTCGCATTCTCCAAATGATCCAGGACGGACCGCGAGAAGTCCAGTTGCTCGTGCTCCTGGGCGAAGTAGCCGACCTTCACGTTGGCGCCGAATCGAACATCACCCGTTTGGGCTGACTGGGTACCCGCGAGGCAGCGAAGGAGAGAGGACTTGCCAGCGCCGTTCTTGCCCACGATCACGATTCGATCACCCCTGCGGGTGATGAAGTTCACGTCCTCCAAGACGACTTGCGCTCCGTATCGCACGGCCACGTGCTCGACGGTCATGGGTACGTCACCGCTTCGGGGGGGCACGGGCAGCTTGAAGGTGACCTTCTTCTCCTTCTTGGTGACCACGACGCGATTGTCGACCAACTTCTCGACCTTGCGGTCCAGTACCTTGGCCAGGCGCGCGCGCGACTCGGTCTGACCTCGCATAGAGTCCGCCAAGGTCTTCATGCGGCCAATCTGCTCGTCCTGGTGCGCCGCCAACTTCTCCTCACTGAGACGGCGCGTCTCTTCTTGTTCGAGGTACTTGGTGTAATTACCCTTGTATTCGCGTAGTTGTCCCTCGCGCAGGGCGAGAACCCGGTCAATCGACTTGTCCAGGAGCGGCAAGTCGTGACTGATCACCAGCACCGTGCCACGGAATCTCTCCAGTTCGTCGAACAACCACCGCTTCGCCGCGCGGTCGAGGTGGTTGGTCGGTTCGTCCAAGACCATGGTCTCGGGTTGCTCGTAGAGCACCCGCATCAAGTCCACTCGTCGGCGCTGACCGCCCGAGAGCGAATCGAGGTCTTCGAGCAGCAGATCTTCGGCGAGACCGAGTCCAGCAGCGAGACGCGCGACTTCGGATTCAGCCTCGTAGCCACCACGTTCGCGGAAGGTCTCCTCAAGTCGCGTGAAGCGTTCGATGGTCTCTTCGGTGGGATCGGCGGCGAGCTCGTGGCGTGCGTGCTGCATGTCCGCGTCGAGAATGTCGAGCCCCCGCGCCGACAGGACGTGCGACAGGCCTATTGGCTCGACCCCGAGTCCGTGCGCGACCGGCTCTTGGGGAAGGTGACTGACGGTGCCCTGGTGTTGGACCGTGCCAGTGATACGGAGATGCTCGGGGGTCTGACCGAGCAGCACGGCGAGCAAGGTGGATTTTCCGGCGCCATTACGCCCCACCAGTCCGACCTTCTCGCCGTTTCCGACCGTGAAGGACACCGGCTCGAGAATACGGCGCGCGCCGATCTCAATTCCCAAATCTCGAACTATGAGCACTTATCGACCCAATAGCTCGGCGGCGTCAGCTAACTCGTCTCGAAACTGAGGGTGCGCGATGTTGACCATCGCTCGGGCCCTCTCCTTCACGCTCCGACCCCGGAGGTCTGCGAATCCGTGTTCGGTCACAATCACGCCCGCGAGGTGTCGCGGCGTCGTCACGACAGAATGGGGAGACATGTCTCCAATGATACGGCTCTTGAGAACGCCGTTGACCACGGCGGTCGATTGAAGGCAGATCAGCGACGTGTGCTCCAGCGAAAGGCTGGTGCCTTCGACGAAGTCCATGTGCCCCCCGACGCCCGAGTATTGGCGGGCGCCGACGGTGTCGGCGATGATCTGACCTTGGAGGTCCACTTCGAGTGCGGAATTGATGGACACCATGCGATGGTTCTTCGCGATCACCGATGGATCATTCACGTAGGCAACCGGGGCGAGTCGGACCCTCTCGTTCTCGTTCAAGAACTCGTACATGTCCTGAGAGCCCAGAGCAAACGTGATCACCGAATCACCGCGATGGATTGGCTTACGGGCGTTGGTGACCTTGCCGGATGCGCAGAGTTGATAGAGGCCGTCGGTGAACATCTCTGAGTGCACGCCGTAGTCGCCGCCGTCGCGCCTCACGAGCGCTTCGGCGACGAGGTTAGGCACGGCGCCGATGCCCGTCTGCAGGGTGCATCCATCGTGGACGAACGCCGCGGCGTAGTCCGCGATTGCCATGTCCTCCGACGTGCTCACGTCCTTGCCCAGAGCCGTCGGATATTCGTCGCTGTACACCACCACGTCGATGTCCTCGAGGGCGATCTCGTTCGAGAATCCTTCGAGAGCGAGCGTTCGCGGAAAGTGTGGTGAGCACTCCACGATCAAGACCCGGTTCGGATCGCGACCAGCAGCGAGAAACTCTGCGAGGTGCGCGCCGTTATAGAGCGAGAGACTGACGTTGCCGTTCGCGTCGGGCATCGCACCCTGCATCATCATCACGCGAGGGGCCAAGTGCTGGATCAAGAGACCGTAGTGACGAAAGAAGGACGGCACGAACTGGATGTCGGCACCCTGGGACTGGTAGTGGCGCTCGCCGCCACCGTAAAAACTTGATCGATAGTGGACGTTGGGATGCAGGAAGACGTCAAAGACGCCCAGGATCAGCCCGCCGCTGACCGTGAGGTCCTCCCAGTCTTGGCGATTCGACAGTTCCTTCAACAAGCCCACCGGTGTCGAGGTCACCAGACCGAGACCGAGCGTGTCGACGGGTCGCACCAATGCAATTGCGTCTTCGACACACAGTTCGCGCGCGGTCATCGCATCATTCTGCCCCAGCGCGGTTCGTGTGGGAAGATTGACACATGAGTGACTACTTATTTATCGACGTCTGGAGTGACGTCGTGTGCCCGTTCTGTTATTTGGGAACGCGCCAACTCTCGGGGGCTCTCGAACGCTTTGAGCACCGTGCGGACGTGGTCGTTCGCCACCGAGCATTCGAGCTCGATTCTTCTGCGCCGCGAGACTACAAGCTGTCGTTACCCGAGCTCCTGGCAAAGAAGTACTCGATGCCCGTCGAGCGAGCCAAGGTACTGAATGACCGTCTCGAAGGCGACGCCGCTGCGCTCGGTATGACCTGGTCGATGAAGGACGCCCGTCCCACCAACACCTTTGACGCACACCGCGTGATCACACTCGCCGCCACTCAGTCCAAGAGCGCCGCCATGAGCGAGCGTCTCTTTCGCGCGTACTTTTGCGAGGGTCTTCTCGTCAGCGATCATTCGGTGCTCACGGCTCTCGCGAACGAAGTCGGGGTCGGCGACGTCCAGTCGCTCTGGGCCAGTGGTCTCTACGCTGGCGAAGTTCGCGCCGATGAAGTCGCGGCTACGGAACTGGGAATTTCCGGTGTCCCTTCGCTCCTGATCGACGAGAAGTTCATGGTGGTCGGCGCTCAGGGCAGCGACCACATCCTTGACGTCCTCACCCGAGCGTGGACGCGCCGGGTGACGGCCTAGTCGTCTTCGGCCGGTACGACGGCGGCCGTCGCGACGGAGTGACCCTCGTCGAGGTTCATCACGCGAACGCCGGTGGCGTCACGACCTTGTGAGGAGACTTCGCGTACGGGCGTGCGGATGAGGACGCCGCCGCTCGAGGCCAGGAGGACCTCGTCGTCGAGCCCCGCCATGAACGCCGCCACCACGAAACCACGGGCCGCCGTCAACTTGATCGCCCGCACGCCCTGACCACCGCGACCTTGTTGGTTGAACCGATCGGTCTTCACCCGTTTTCCAAAGCCGGTGTCGGTGACGAGGAAGAGATCCGCGTCGCCACGTACAACATCCAACGAGATCGCCTTGTCGTCGTCCTTTAGCTTGATGCCGCGAACGCCCGTCGAGTCTCGACCGACTTCTCGGACCTCCTCCTCGTTGAATCGGATCGACATTCCTCGGTAGGTGACGACCATCAGGTCGTCCTCACCGCTCGTCGGGACCACTCGCACGACCTCGTCGCCTTCACGTAGCTTGATGGCGATCCAGCCTTCCCGGCGCGACTTGTCATACTCGCTGAAGGCAGTCTTCTTCACGGTACCGTCAGCGGTGGCGAACACCAGGAACTTGTCCTTGGGAAAGTCAAGAGTGGAAACGATCGCCTGGATCTTCTCGCCGGGGTGAAGGTTCAAGAGATTGACGATTGCCGTTCCCTTGGCCGTGCGTTCCTTGATTGGTATCTCGTGACCCCGGAGGCGAAACACCCGTCCCTTGTTCGAGAACAACAGGAGAAAGGCGTGACTACTGGTATGGACGATCTGTTCGACGAAATCCTCGTCGCGCAGCTTCGCCCCTTGCACACCGCGCCCGCCGCGCCCCTGGACCTTGAACGAATCGGCGGCGACGGACTTGACGTAGCCCGCCTGCGTCATCGTGATGACGATCTCCTCGTCGTCGATGAGGTCTTCCAATCCCATTTCGCCCGGATCGTTGACGATCCGCGTCACGCGTCCATCGGCGTACTTTTCACGTACGGCCAGGAGTTCATCCGCGATGACCCCACGGAGTTTGACGTCGCTCTCGAGAATCGACTTCAGTTCGGCGATCGTCTCGCGAAGTTTGGCCATCTCGTCTTCGAGCTCGGTGCGTCCCAGTTTGGTGAGACGGCCGAGCGTCATGTCCAAAATGTGATTCGCCTGCTCTTCGGTGAACGAGAACGGAGCCACCATCAGCTGCGCGCGAGCGTCACCTCGATCCTCGGAACCACGGATGGTGGCGATCACCTGGTCGAGCATGTCGATGGCCTTGAGTAGTCCCTCAACGATGTGGGCTCGAGCCTCGGCCTTGCGCAGACGGAACTGGGTCCGACGTGTCACGACCTCGACCTGGTGCAAGATGTAGTGGATCAAAGCCTGGGCGAGGTTGAGGGTCCTGGGTACCCCGTCGACCAGCGCCAGCATGTTGACCGCGAACGTCGTCTGCAGTGACGTGTTCTTAAAGAGCTTGTTGAGTACGACGTTGGCGTTCGCATCGCGCTTTAGCTTGATGACGAGTCGAGATCGCCGACCAGCGGAATCATTCTGCATGGCGGCGATACCGTCGATCTCACCGCTCTTGACGAGTTCGTAGATCTTCTCCTCCACCGATTCGACCGACACCTCGTAGGGAAACTCGGTCACCACGATGCGCGTGTCCCGGCCGCTCTCTTCGACTTCAGCGACGGCGCGCATCTTGATGGAACCTCGTCCCGTACGGTACGCGTCGAGGATTCCCTGGCGTCCGAGGATTTGAGCGCCGGTGGGAAAGTCGGGACCCTTGACGAATGCCATGAGGTCGTCGGGGGTCGCCTCCGGGTTCGCCAAGAGGTGCAGCGTGGCGTCGATGACCTCGCCGAGATTGTGGGGCGGGATCTTGGTCGCCATGCCGACGGCGATGCCCTGGGATCCGTTCACGAGGAGATTGGGGAATCGCGAAGGCAGCACGGTGGGCTGCTGGGTGGAGTTGTCGTAATTGGGCTCGAAGTCGACGGTCTCTTCGTCTATCGAATCGAGCATTTCGAGCGCCAGGGGAGCCAGGCGACACTCGGTGTAACGCATCGCGGCGGCACCTTCGTCAGGTCCGGTACCGCCAAAATTCCCGTGACCGCTGATGAGGGGGTGTCGCATGGAGAAGTCTTGGACCATGCGCACGAGTGCGTCGTAGATCGCGCTGTCACCGTGGGGATGATACGTACCCATGACTTCGCCCACGACCTTCGCACATTTGGCGAACGGGCGGTCGGGACGCAGACCCTGGTCGAACATCGAATACAGGATGCGACGATGCACTGGCTTCAAACCGTCACGTACGTCGGGCAGGGCGCGCGAGACAATGACCGACATCGAGTATTCAAGAAATGAGCGTTCCATCTCGAGATTGATCTCGATGGGCTCGATATAACCGAGTACCGCTTCCTCGCCTGGAGTCTCTGCGCCAGAATTCGGAGTCTTCTTTGCCATGATTCCTTCTTCCTAGATGTCTAGGAATCGAACGTCTTTTGCGTTGGTTTGAATGAAATGACGGCGCTGAGGTACGTCGTCACCCATGAGGATCGAACACACTTCATCGGCGAGCGCGGCCTGTTCGACGGTGATCTGGAGCAGCGCACGTTTCGTCGGATCCATCGTGGTGTCTCGCAGTTCGTCGAAGTCCATCTCGCCCAGTCCCTTCAGACGCTGGAAATCGTTCTTGTGATTCGGATTCTCCTCGAGGAACTTCGTCTTGGCGAGATCGTCGCGCAGGTACACCTTGTCCTTACCCACCAGGGTCGAAAAGAGAGGAGGCTGGGCGACATAAACGTGACCATTGTTCACCATCTCGGTCATCTGGCGAAAGAAGAAGGTCAGGAGAAGAGTCCGAATGTGGCTACCGTCCACGTCGGCGTCAGCGAGCAGGATGATCTTGTCGTATCGAACCTTGGTTACGTCAAAGTCCGCCTCCACCCCGGCTCCGATCGCTGAGATGAGCGCCTGGATTTCGGTGTTGCGCAAGATTTTGTCCGAACGGGCCTTCTCGACGTTGAGGATTTTGCCCTTGAGNNATCGCCTGATTTCGGGGATTACGCGCGTCTTTGGCCGACCCGCCCGCGGAGTTGCCTTCGACGATGAATAATTCACATTCACGTGGATTGTTCGAAGAACAGTCCACGAGTTTTCCGGGTAGGCCCGCACCGTCGAGCGCGCTCTTGCGTCGGGTGAGATCACGCGCCTGACGAGCGGCCATGCGCGCACGTGAGGCCTGGACGGCCTTGGAGACGATTTGACTGCCTTCACGGGGATTCTCTTCAAGCCAGTCGGCGAGCTTCTCGTTCGTCGCCCGTTCCACCATTGAGCGAATCGAGACGTTACCCAATTTGCCCTTGGTCTGACCTTCGAACTGCGGTTCCGCGAGTCGAACCGATACGATAGCGGTCAGTCCCTCGCGAATGTCTTCGCCGAGGAGGTTGTCGTCCTTCTCCTTGAGAAGGTTGCGCTTGCGTGCGTAACGATTGACGACGTTCGTGATCGCCTTTCGAAATCCCTCTTCGTGCATTCCGCCCTCGATGGTGGCGATGCCATTCGCGAAGGAGTGGATGCTCTCGTAGTAGCCGGTGTTCCACTGGAACGCGACTTCGACTTCTTGACCCTCTTCTGACTGATCGTAGAAGCCGACTTTTCGAAAGAGCGATTCCTTGGCGTTATTGAGGTGACGAACATAATCGACAATGCCGCCGTTGTACTTGTATGTTTCCTTCGCTTCACGACCTTTGCGTTGGTCTTCAAAGCGAATCTCAAGCCCGCGATTCAAGAATGCCATGATCTGCAATCGCTCGAGAATAGTTTGCGCTCGGAATTCCACGTCTTCGAAGATGGTTGGGTCCGGGGTAAAGGTCACCGTCGTTCCGGTACGTCCACGGGGCGCGGGGCCCGTCACCTTCAACTTTCCCACCGGCTTGCCGCCGTTCTTAAACGTCAACACGTGGTGATTGCCACCTTGATCAATCTCGAGGATCAACTCAGACGACAAGGCGTTTACCACCGACACACCTACGCCGTGGAGACCACCCGAGACCTTGTAGGCACTTCCGCCAAATTTCCCTCCGGCGTGCAGCATCGTGAGTACGACCTCAGCCGCCGACTTACCGGGATAATGAGGGTGATCTTCGACGGGGATGCCCCGCCCGTCATCCACAACCCGACAACTACCGTTTGCCAAGATCGTCACGTCAATCCGAGTGCAGAAGCCCGCCATCGCTTCGTCCACCGCGTTGTCCACGACTTCCCAGACCAAGTGGTGTAAACCGGCTGGTCCAGTGGAGCCAATGTACATACCGGGACGGACTCGAACCGGTTCGAGACCCTCAAGAACGGTGATATCGCTAGCTCCGTAGCTGGCGGATCCCTTGGTCTTCTGGGCCACGAAGAAATCCTTTCGGTAACAAGTTTCGGCGCGATTCGCGCGGTCGATTACAACAATTCGGCTGCATTATCCTACCCGCTTTGGCCTAACTTCAAAACCCCAACGGTCCTCCGTGAAGGGCCTTTGGCGCGCCGTTCACGACTCTGACAACACCGTTCGAAGTGAAGTTGGCGCCCGTTCACCGAGTGAAGCAAAGCCTCGCAAAATCGACTCGTGTTCGGCGTTGATTCTCTGAGCGAACGCACCCGACGGCACGCGAATCAATAGGACGCCGTTCTTCACGAATTCCGGTTGGCAGTGTTCGGCCAGAACTGGATCAACTGCGTCAGGCCAAAGCCGTTGGATTTCGTCGATAAGACGAAGATCCACTTTGCGCAGACGTCCGGCGACGACGTTGAGGATCTCCCCCAGGGGTCGCGGGTGCTCGTTCTTGGCGCTCACGAAATCACCTGGGAAAGGTCAACAATTGCGGCGGGATGCATAGCACTCGGCAGTGGTGATGCGGTGGTCACGAGTGTCTGGCCTGCCGGCAAGAGTTGTAGGAGTCGATCACTTCGCAGCGGGTCGAGTTCGCTGAAGACGTCATCTAGAAGGAGGAGTGGATCAAGCCCGCGTTGTTGACGAACCAGCTCGTGTCCGGCGAGGCGCAAGGCCAGCGCCAGTGAGCGCTGTTCGCCCTGTGACGCCTGTCGGCGCGCGTCACGACCGTCGAGTAGTAGTGCTATGTCGTCTCGTTGGGGACCGATAGTGGAATGTCCTCGGTATTGGTCATCCTTTAGGGCGTTTCGCAAGGCTTCATTAAGTTCTCCGGTCCATGAACGTTCATACCGTGCGCTAACCGCACGGTTGTTTTGAGCAATGGCCTGATAGAAGCTCATGATCAGTGTTTCAAGTCGCGCGAGAAGCTGAAGGCGGACCTCGACGAGCTGCTCACTCGCCTCGCAAAACTCGGCGTCCCACACACCGAGTTCCTCACGTTGGCCAACCGATGGTGGTTCCCCTTGAAAAGAGCGCAGTACCGCGTTTCGTTGACTGAGCACTCTGGTGAAACGTTCGATGACGTCCCCAGTTGAGAGATCGACGTCGGTGAGAAGGTTCGTGAGATACGTCCTTCGATGTTCAGGACCCTGGCGAACGATGTCCACGCCCTCGGGTGTGAACACCGTGAGAGGAAGCACTTCTGACACCGAGGCGCGTGAAGAGGGGCGCTGACCATTGACCAACATCTTCTTAGTGGTATTGCGCGTCCCTCGAGTCAGGGTGAGATCAACCTGTACTCTCCGTTGTTGTTGAAAGAGCACGCCGTGTACTTCGGCGAGATGCTCACCGCTACGTATCATGTCGCTCGCCGCACTTGTGCGAAAGGAGGAGGCCGTAGTGAGCGCGTAGACGGCTTCGAGAACCGAGGTCTTACCCGTTCCGTTCGCACTGAGCAAGACCGTGATCGCTTCGGGGTCTGGCTCGAACACCAATTCTTGAAACGGACGAAAGTTTCGTAGTGTGAGTTCGTGGAGACCCACGACAATCGCTCGCTTATTGGACGCGAACGGGCATCAAGAGGTAGCGAAACCTCGTGTCGTCCACTCCATGGACCATGGCCGGCCGTACCGAGTCCGAAACCTCAAGTACGACCTCGTCACCTGGGACCGCTTCAATTCCGTCAATGAGGAAACTTGGATTAAATGCGATGGTGATCTCTTCGCCGTTGTAATCCGCGTCAACGTTGTCCTCGACGTCGCCTGCGTCGTGACTTTGGGTTCGAATTTCGATGTTCTTGTCCCTCATGGTGAGGCGTACTGAAGAGGTGGAGTCCTTGGCGAGCAGTTTGGCTCGGCGAAGCGAAGTCAGGAGTGTGTCTTTGGCGATACGCAGTTGATTGGGGTAGCTCGCTGGAATGAGTTGTAGCACTGATGGGTAATTGCCGTCGATGAGGCGTGAGGCGATCGTCGTGGTACCAACCACGAAACATATTTCTGCGTCGGTCAGGGTCACGCCTATTTCAGCGTCCGCGGCGAGTGATGAGGCAGCTCGTTGCAACTCCTGAAGGGCGCGGGCCGGTACCAGTAGATCTTGGGATCCCGCGAGACCTTCTACCCCGGGTACGTCACGCACGGCGAGTCGATAGGAGTCCGTCGCAATCAAACGCAAGGATCCTTCATCGGTCGTGAATAAAACCCCAGTGAGGAGTGGTCGCGCGTCGTCGTTGGCCGCGGCACGCACGACTTGGTTGAGACCCTGAATGAGATCGAGGGCAGCCACGGTGTGGAGGGACCCAGTGATTGGTGGAAGGTTTGGGTAGTCCATCACCGAGAAGGTGCGGAGCGAGAACTTGGCGCGCCCGAGTGAAATCTCAACCGTTTCGTCGTTGCTTGACACAGTAACTGCACCAGCTTCGAGAGAACGAACGGCGTCGACAATTAAGCGCGCTGGTACGACGGTTGAACCGTCTTCGTGGCCGATCACGTCGACCGTGGTGCGAACGGTGATGTCTAAGTCTGTCCCGGTGACCGTGAGTTGGTTTCCAACTAGTGAGAGGAGGATGCCTGATGAAGCACCGATCAAACGCGTTGCCACCACACGGCTCGCGGCGCTCAACGCCTCGACCAAGATATCCCGCTCTGATTTGAACTTCATCGAACTACCTTTCTTTGCTACTGAGGTTACGGTGTGTTGTGTGTATGGAAAACTGTTAGTAGTAGTAGGTCTGTGGATTTGTGGATTACTTCCTGAAGTCCCTGATCATTGGGTTGTTAAACCAGATGCTCTAAACACACCTCTGTGACTAATTGTTTCAACTCTAAAAACTCAACTTTGAAGTCATGTGCACTACCAATCAGATTTCAACCCAGAATCAACAGATAAAACCCAAAGTTGCGCACAAACTACTCTCTACCATCTCCTTGTAATCGGCGTTTGAGTTGGTTGATCTGAGCAAGCAACTCACTATTGACCGCGAGTTGATCCTTAATCTTTTCAACACCACTTATGACTGTCGTGTGATTGCGTCCGTCGAAGATGCGCGCGATCATTGGGTAGGAATAATTGTCCAGCAGGTCACGTATGAGGTACATCGCAACGTGACGGGCGTGGACGAGCGGTCGCAAACGCTTGGAACCACGAACATCTTCCACCGAGAGACCATAGAAGTCTGATACGACCGCCAAGATTGTCTCAGGCTTCAAAATGATTTGTTCCTGACCAAGGTTCGTGAGATGGTTCTTAGCGAGTTCCAGTGAGATGGGCTCTTGGCGGAGATTTGCGAAGGCGCGCAACATTGTGATGGATCCCTCGAGTTCACGAATGTTGTCACGTACGCGTTGGGCGATCCATTCAGCTACGTCACCCGGTAATTCAATCCCCTCACGTTCGGCTTTGGAACGAAGAATGGCGATGCGCGTTTCAAGGTCCGGCTGATCGATCTCGGTGACTAAGCCCTGGAGGAGGCGACTGCGGAAGCGCTCTTGTAATCCAGCGAGGTCGCGCGGCGATCGATCGGAGGTGAGGACGATCTGTTTGCCTTCACCATGAAGCGCGTTGTAAGTGTGGAAAATCTCCTCGTGGAACGTCTCACCACGGGTCTCCATGAATTGGATGTCATCAATCAACAAGACGTCGTTCTCGCGGTAGCGATCATGAAGGGCTAATTGCGTGCGAGTTTGGATGGCTCGAATGAAGTCGTTGAGGAACGTTTCGGTAGAGACGTAGAGCACCTTTCGACCCGGGTAGTTTTCCTGGACGTAGTTTCCGATGGCGTGCAGGAGATGGGTCTTGCCAAGACCCGAGTTCCCGTAAATCATCAAGGGGTTATAAGCGCGACCCGGTGTTTCTGCGACTGACTGAGCCGCCGCGAACGCGAGACGGTTCGACGAACCAGGCACGAAGGAGTCGAACGTCATTCGCGGGTCTAGTCGGGCTGGTCGGTCCACGCTCGGCGCAAAGGTGGCGACCGGTATGGAGACGTTCGGTTCATCGACCGGGGAACCCACCTCGTTAGCTGATTCACTCACCGTTAACGAAACCGTCACGTCAGAACCCACGAGCTGTTGCGCCTGCTCGGTGATAAAGGGAAGAAATCGTTGTTGGATCCGAAGGAGTTGGATTTGGTTTGGAGCACCGATTACGAGTTGGTTATCGTGGTAATCCACAAGCCGAAGAGTGTTGAGTCCAGCCGCCCAGACAGCATCAGAAGCGTTGCCGCGTAAGGAGTCTCGTAGGGCTGTCCAGATCTCCTCCCCGCTTTGCACAATCTTCCTCCACAGGCCAGAACCGACGTTATCCACAAGTCCAGCGACCAGATAAGGCAAACTCGCTTCACTTAGGGAGAGTCACCATACACCCATTTCGATCTCTTTGCCGGGGGGACTCACGAGTCGGGTAAGATTGTTCCCAGCAGCGCGCCAGCGACCCCCAGGGGGTACCGCGAAGCGCATCATTACATTTTGAGAAGAGGATTTTGTGAAGCGTACCTATCAGCCAAACAAGCGGAAAAGGGCAAAAACGCACGGTTTTCGTGCGCGTATGCGAACCCGCGCTGGCCGTGCTGTCCTAAAGGCCCGTCGTGACAAGGGCCGTCACCAACTGACGGTCTAAGACGGTGCCCGGTCGGGTTCGAACCCGCCGGCAGTTCGCTCTCTTCGCCGCACCGACGGGGCGGGGTCAAAGTGGGCCACTACGGATTAGTTTCGTAGCCCACGGTGACCAATCGCCTTCAGTGGATGTGGCGTACGCGATCAGTCGAAGGGTTGGAAATGCGGTTCTCCGGAACCAAATCCGACGCCGACTTCGGGCACTCGTGGAAGACCTTGAACCTCAACCTCACCCAGGTCTATACCTGATCAGGTGTGGTTTTGAGACAGGAAAACTCTCCTATGACGAACTCCAACACCACCTCCGCCAAGCAATGGTCCGCGCCGGTGGACACTAAAACCTCCGCGCCGGCACGGGTTTTACTGCCCCTGATCAGGTTGTATCAGCACTTGACCTCGGGGCGGCCGTCACCGTGTCGGTTCTATCCCTCCTGTTCAAAGTACGCCGAGGAGGCGATCTGCGTGCATGGCGCTTTTCGGGGTACCTTGTTGTCCCTGCGTCGCATGAGTCGTTGTCGTCCGCTCGGTCCCCACGGCGTCGATCTCGTCCCTCTTCCGAAGAAAGCTAGGAGTGTCCAGCCATGAAATCGTTCGCCCACTCGGTCGGCAGCATTTTCCAGCCGATCTTCCACCTCTTTGGCTGGATTCTGGCTTTTTGCTACGGCCTAGTACCCAACTACGCCATAGCGATCGTGATGCTCACGGTCGTGATCATGGGTGCACTGACGCCCTTCACCATCAAGAGCACGAAATCGATGATGTCGATGCAGAAGCTGCAGCCAGAGATCAAGAAGCTCCAGCAGAAGTACAAGGGACCGGAAAATCGTCAGCTTCTCAACGAGGAAATGATGAAGCTGTACAAAGAAGAAGGGGTGAACCCGGTAGGTGGTTGCCTCCCAGTCCTCCTCCAGGCCCCGTTCCTCTTCATTCTCTATAGCGTGATCAAAGGACTGGCCAATAAAGTCCTGATCAAGGGTGTTTTGGTGCCCTTACCACGCTATATCCCTGCGAGTTCAAAGATGTACAAGAACCTTATCCATTCAGGTGGTCAGATCAAGGCGTTCGGTATGGACTTGAACCTTAAACCCTTTAGTTCACATGGTTCGATCGCCGCCGCCATACCATTCTTCGTCTTCGTGGCCGCGGCGGTGGCACTTCAGTACTTCCAGATGGCCCAGATGAACAACCGAAACAGAAAGACCGGCACGGCGATGCCGTCCCAGCAACTCGCAATGCAGCGATTCCTTCCGATTGTTTTCGCATACTTCTATTTGATTATCCCTGCCGCAGTTGTGCTTTACATGATTATTTCGACTGTAATTCGCATTATTACTCAGGACTTGATGTTCCGAGCAGGGGTGTCGAATCCTCATAAGGGTGCTCAACGGGCCTTACCGGCGCAGGACGTGAAGGAAGACGGCCCCAGCCAGACGCCCGACGAACCTAAACCTTCAACTACCAGGCCGCCGACGGCTAAATCGAACGCCAGACCGCCTGCTCCGAGGCCCCAGCCACAGAGCCGGTCAAGAGCGAAACGAAAAAGAAAGGCGCGTTAACCCATGGATTGGGTGGAAACTACAGGAAAATCAATCGATGAGGCTACCAATCGAGCCCTGGCGCACCTCGGTGTGCACCGTGATGACGCCGAAATAGAGGTGATCGAGGAGCCGAAAGCAGGGATGTTCGGACGAGTTCGTGGCGAGGCTCGAGTTCGAGCGCGCGTTCGACCAAGCGGGCCACGACCGAAGCGTTCTCGGCGATCTTCTGGAGGACGCGAGGATCGGCCGCGCAACGCGCCTCGGGCCGAAAAGACCCGAACGCCCAAGATCAATGAAGCGGACGTAAATCAGAAGGAAAAGGATAGGAACGCCGGCGCGCCGCGCCAAAAGCAGGGTTCGCCTAAGGGCGGGGCCCGAACCGAAAGAATCTCAACGAAGGAGGACACCATGGCTGAAGGAATCTCGTTAGCCGAGCAAGGGTCGATTGCCAAGGAATTCCTCGAAGGACTCCTGGCTTCGATGAACATTAAGGCTGAAGTGTCAGTCAAAGAGCTCGACGCCGAGACGGTGGAGCTGGCGGTAAATGCCAATCCCCCAACGGAATTGGGAATTCTGGTTGGTCCGCGAGGCACCACGCTGCAGGCGCTCCAGGAGGTGACGCGCACGGTCGTTCAATCCAAGAGCCCCAGTCGAACCGATCGAATCCTGGTTGATGTCGCACAATATCGAGAGCGACGTGTCGCCGCCCTGGGACGTTTTGCCCAACAAGTGGCTGGTGAGGTGATTGAGACCGGCGAGGAACGGGCCCTTGAGCCTATGTCTGCCGCCGATCGCAAGGCAGTGCATGACGCATTGACCGAGAATGGGCAGGTTGTCACGAGGTCTGAGGGTGAAGAGCCCCGCCGTTTTGTGGTGATTGCGCCGGCCTAGAATTCCCGTGACGAACGACTGGTTACTTCGCGCCCTCGAGGAATCGAGGGCGCGAGGCTTTTTGGGGCCGGGTGCCGTCGAACCTCAAATAGAGCACGCGACAGGCTTCGCGCAGTGCTGGGAGGAGATTTTTAGCCATTCACCAGGAAATTTACTTGACTTAGGAAGTGGTGGAGGACTTCCAGGACTTGTTCTTGTGCAACGATGGGACTGTAGGACGGTCCTTTTGGATTCAATGGTGAAGCGCATGAATTTCTTGCGCGAGGTGCTCACGTGGCCCGGAGCTCCGGACGACGTTGAAGTAATCACGGCGCGGGCGGAATCAGTGGCCCGGGATCCTGCACTGGAAGTCTCATTTAACCTGGTGACAGCCCGTTCCTTCGGCCCCCCGGCGGTCGTCGCGGAATGCGCGACGCGTTTTCTGTGCCTGGGCGGTGCTCTCGTCGTCTCGGAGCCACCCGAGGACGACCATCAACGGTGGGAGTCGAATGTTTTGGAGACTATTGGTTTTGAGGATCAAGGGCGGGTTCGACATGGTGCCGCCTACCGAGTGCTCATCAAAGTTGCTCCAACCCCAGAAGAACTGCCTCGCGACGTGGGAGTCCCGGGAAAACGCCCTCTGTTCTGATTGTTTCACGTGAAACAACTGGGATCAGTTAGTTGAGGGTTTTGGGCATTGTTTCACGTGAAACAATGCCCGGGGTACTGCAGGTTTTGCATGGGGTTGCCTCGGCCACGGCGGTGGTGGGTGCGACGTTTCACGTGAAACATCAGTACTTGACGACCAGTCGAAAACCGTGTTGAATGGCAGGGGTTCGACGCTGTGTCGGAGTTCGGTGGTTCAGGAAGAGGCTTATGGCGAGCGCCGGTGTGATGAGGGTTTTTGCTGTAGCCAACCAAAAGGGTGGAGTTGGGAAGACCACCACCACGACCTCACTAGGAGCCGCGCTGGCCGAAAAAGGTAATCGAGTCCTCATCGTCGACCTTGATCCACAGGGGAATGCGACGACGGGGCTAGGCATCGACGGACGCCAGTTCGAAAAGTCGGTGTACGACGTCCTCTTGAACGACACCCCAATGGTGGATATCGTCGAACCTACGGGCTTCAACAATCTGTTCGTCGCTCCAGCGACACTTGATCTAGCAGGGGTCGAACAAGAGCTCACCGCCGTCATTTCCAGGGAATTGAGGCTCAAGAAGGCGCTTACTTCCGTTGAGGGTGATTTTGACTACATTTTCATCGATTGCCCCCCTTCACTGGGCCTGATCACTATCAACGCCTTCGCAGCGGCAACCGACATCTTGGTACCGGTACAGACGGAGTTTTACGCTCTCGAAGGTTTGACCCAGTTGAAACGCATCGTTGACCTGGTTCAGAAGAACCTCAATCCGGCACTGAAGATATCCAAGGTGGTTTTGACCATGTACGACGCACGTAATACGTTGTCGGTCGATGTCGCTGAGGAAGTGCGACGTCATTTCAGGAACGAATTGTGCAAGACGGTCATCCCACGAACGGTGCGCCTAGCCGAGGCCCCATCCTTCGGGCAGCCCATCACCGTGTTTGACCCGACTTCAAAGGGCGCAAAAGCCTATCGAGCATTAGCAGAGGAGATCACCCATGGCTAGGAGACCCGGCCTCGGCAAGGGGCTTGGCGCCCTCATACCAGAGGGCGAAGTGACCATAGAGTCTGTCGAAATCGTCACCGAGATGGGACCGCTGCGCACGGTATCCGTCAACGTGATTCGTCCTAATCCGTTCCAACCGCGCAAATCGTTCAATACTGACAGTCTCCAGGCGTTGGCATCGTCAGTCAAAGAACTAGGGGTTCTCCAGCCCATCATTGTGCGTCCCGTCGAAGGGGCTGCGGGCGAATTCGAACTCATTGCGGGCGAGCGGCGCTGGCGGGCGGCGGGCCTGGCGGGCCTCGAGTTCGTGCCGGTGCTCGTCCAGGACGACGTCAACGACCGACTCTCGCTCGAACAGGCCGTCGTCGAGAATCTTCACCGCGTCGACCTTCACCCGCTGGAAGAAGCGGCCGCCTACCAACAACTGATCGAGTATTTCGATCTAACTCACGAGCAGGTGGCTCAGAGAGTGGGCAAGAGTCGAGCGAATGTTACGAATACGTTACGACTACTGCAGCTTGGTGAAACCGCACAATCCGCTTTGGCGAACTCGCAGATCACGGCGGGTCACGCACGCTCGCTCCTGGCCATCAGCGATCCAAGCGCCCAGACCACGATGGTGGCAAGAATCATTAAGAATGAACTCTCAGTTCGAGCGACCGAGGAAGCGGTGCGAGTCTTTCTCGAGCCTAAGCCGGTACCTACGGGTGAGCCGACGCCACGCGTACCCAGCGATAAGCCGCGTTTGCGGCCAGTGCCCGACGCGAGTGTGGCTGAATTAGAACAACTACTTGAGGATTACCTCGACACCAGGGTTCACGTTGACTTGAAGGGTAGAAACGGCAGAATCATCATTGATTTTGCCGACCTGGACGACCTCGAGCGCATCTATATCGCTATTTCACAGAGTAAGTAGCCTTCAACTCTCAACATAACGTTCAAGTTGAAGTTATCCCCAAGTTGTGGAAGAAGTTGTGGGTTACTCGTAAACCCTTGGGATGTATGGCTTCCAGGTGCCTGGAGGGGTCTTAAACGGACCCATTTCACCTTGCTACCTGTGGAAAACCTCGACCAGCACCGACGCCAAGGCCTCGGTGATCGCGCGAAGTTCTTCGGGATCGCGGGGACCGTGTTCGATATGTAAGGTGGTCATCTTTGTCTCGCGCAGGATCGGTAGTGCCATGCCGGCAATCTCGACGCGCGAGGCGACTCGGCTCTTAGAAAGGGCTGAAGCGAGGGCGCTCGCGAGCATTTCGCCACGTCGAGAGTGGGAACGGTAGCTGGCCCAATAGTTGAGTCGAAAGCCCTCATAGGGATCGATCTGCTCGAAGGACAGAACGAAAGCGGCTTGGTGTTCGTTCGCGTAGGACGAGACCTCGATACTTGTCGCGTCGGTAAGCGCGACGACCGGGCGCTGGGAACGAAGGGATTCCTCAAGCAGGAGCCGCAGTGGGCTGGCGCCGCACAACACTATTGGCCCCGACGCGTCTTCGAGGAAACCCGCGATGTCGCGCGCCTCGTTGACCAGGTGTGGAGTTGAAGTTGAGGGTGTGACTCGGGTCAGCTCGAGCAACGTGCGCCGCGTGAGGGTTCCGTTTACCTCAAGTCCACAGTTTCGTTGAAACTCGCCGAGAGCATCCTCAAGTAGTGGTCCAAAGATGCCGTCGATGCGTCCAGGGTTGAATCCGAGTTGGGCCAGGCGAACCTGCAGTTCGGCGACGTCGTCGCCGCGTAGGTAAGGACGCGTGAGGAAGAGCAGTCGTTGGCCAAGTCGCCAGCCCGCCTCGACGAGCCTGGTCCAGGTGACCTCGTCAACTTCGCCGGTGATCGGAAGTCCCTTGGCGCGCTGGAACGCTTCGACGAGCGCCACGGTTTCGTCGCCGAAGACCTCGAGCGTTTCCGCCATGGAGACGTGACCAAGCTCGTGAAGTCGCTCGTGCAGGTCGCGCACACGTTGGCCCGTGGCGCCGCGACTGAGTGCGGTGAACGTCAGGAGTCTTAGAGGTTCGCGGTGATCTCTTGCAAGAGCGCACCCTTGGGCTTGGCGCCGACTAAGCGGGCGACGACCTCGCCGTTCTTGAAGAGCAAGAGTGTGGGAATGCTCATCACCGAGAACTTGGTGGCGGTCGCGACGTTGAGGTCGACGTCTAGCTTGCCAATGGTGAACTTCTCGGACTGCTCAACCGCGAGCTCTTCGAGAATGGGTGCGATCAACTTGCAAGGTCCGCACCATTCGGCCCAGAAATCAACGAGGATCGGCTTGTCCGCCGCACCCACGACCTCGTCGAAGGTGGCGTCGGTAAGGGTGGTGATCTGGTCGCTCATAAAAACCTCCAAAGGTGGCCGCCGTCGCGGCGACGCAGGTAACACCTTAGTGACCAGGGCTCAGATCCCCTGCGCCTCGAGCCAGCGTTCGGCGTCGATGGCGGCCATGCATCCCGACCCCGCCGCCGTCACCGCCTGACGGTAGACGTGGTCTTGGACGTCCCCCGCGGCGAAGAGACCCTCGACTGTCGTGTAAGAGCCCAGACCAGTACGCACGTAGCCNNGTGACGTCCATGACCCTCTCTTCACCCGAGACGGTGTCGCGGACTTGGAGGCCCAGGACGTGGTCGTCGCCGAGGACCTCGACCACTTGGGTGTTCCAGGCGAACTGGATCTTGTCGTTGTCAAAGGCCCTTTGTTGCATGATCTTCGAAGCACGCAGCGAGTCACGTCGGTGCACGATCGTCACTGACGAGGCGAAGCGCGTCAGGAATAAGGCCTCTTCCAGGGCTGAGTCCCCACCACCGACGACCGCGATGTCCTGGCCGCGAAAGAAGAACCCGTCACAGGTCGCGCACGTCGAAAGTCCGTGGCTCAGCAGTCGGTCCTCGCCCGGCACGCCCATCATCAGCGACTGCGCCCCCGTGGCGAGGATGACCGTGTCGGCGGTGATGCTCGGGTCGACGTCGTCGGTGACCCAGGCCCGGAAAGGTCGTGACGTCACGTCGAGGCGCTGTACTTTTGAAACGCGTAGGTCCGCACCGAATCGATCGGCTTGGGCGCGCATGTTCGCCATGAGTTCGGGACCGGTGATCCCCTGAGCAAACCCGGGGAAGTTCTCGATGTCCGTGGTGAGCATCAATTGTCCGCCCGGTTGGTCTGTCGTTGACGAAGGCTCGCCCTCGATGACGATGGGGTGGAGTTGCGCTCGGGCGACGTAGATGGCGGCCGTGAGACCGGCGGGCCCCGAACCAACGATAAGAACCCGCGTGTGTTCGGACATTATTCGCCCGCGTGATCGGGACGGCGAAAGCGCCAAATGACAAGGCCCGCCACCACGAAAGTCGCCCCGATGCACACGTAGGTGAGCCACTGGTGACTCGCGAAGACGTAGACGTCAAAGAGCCGTATGAGCGCGATCAACAGCGCCACGACGAGCACGATTGACATGAGCACCACGATGAAGCCGAACGCGACGGCACGCCCGGCGATGAAAATGGGCCGCATCACACGGTCGTGCACGATGTCCATGACGTGGTCCAATTGACTGAACGCCTTGTCGACGATGTCTGGATCTCGTTGATCGTTCTGTTCGTTCACGCTTAGAACTTACTGGCGTTGCGCCCTCAGCACTCAATCCAACAGAGCGCGATGATTCCTGGACCCCCGTGCGTGCCCACGACCGGACCCATGTCGGTCACGACCAACTCGAATTCGGTGGGGATGTCCGCCACCAGTGCTTCCAGGTGCTTCACTTCGGGAGAGTCGCCGTGCACGAGGGCGAAGCGCCGTAGCGGCGCGCGTGACTTGGCGACCTCGGCGATGGCGGCGAGGGCCTTGGCCTTGGTGCGCTGGCGCCCGGCTTCGGCGACGAGACCATCTTTCAGTTCGAGCAGCGGCTTGATTGAAAGGACTTGACCCAGGAGCGCTCGGGCCCCCCCGATGCGTCCTCCTTTGACCAGGTGTTCGAGCGTGTCCAACATGGCGACGACGCCGACCTTGGCCGTGAGGACTTCGGCTCGCTCGGCCAAATCGTCGAGGGAGGCGCCGGTCTGGGCGATCTCGGCGATTTCAATGCAGAGTAGGCCTTGGGCCATGGAGACCGCTCGGGTGTCGATGACTCGCACGGGCACGACCTTGGCGACGGCCTCGGCGGCGATCGTCGCGGACTGATGGGTTGCCGATAATCCGGCCGAGAGTGTGAGCACGAGAACGCCGTCACAGCCATCGGCCTTCGCTCGTTCGTAGGCGGCCTGGAATGCGCCCGGCGAGGGTGCGGCAGTCTCGGGCAGGGTCTTGGAACTCTTGCACTTGGCCCAGAAGGCCGAAGGGGTGAGGTCCACTCGATCGACGTACTCCTGGTCGCCGAAGCGGATGGTCAGTGAGACGATGTCGATGTCAAGTCGACGAGCGATGTCTTCTGGCAAGTCACAGGCACTGTCAGTCACTACGCGAATCCGAGTCATGGCCCTCCCTAGAACTTCTTAAGCCTTGCATCTTTCGACCCGCGACGCGAAAGGCTGTAGTTCGAGACCAGAACGACCGTGGCGTAACTCGCAAAGCCCAGCACCAGTGAAAACGTAAAACGGGCAATCAAGCGAATGCCGTGATCCCAGGTGGGCGCGGCGTAGACGAGGGCCATCACGACCGCAGCCACGATTGAGGCGCGAAGACTGCGACGAACGTGGATGGACCAGATGGTCGAGATGATGTTGACGTGGTGACGGCCGAGCACGTACACCGCGACGAAGGCGGCAAGGGTGTAGGCGATGGACACGCTCGAGGTGAGTCCGGCGATGGAATGGCGACCGAGCGCGACGCACAGCGCGATGGTCAGGCCGTTTTGGAAGACGTAGAGATAGAACACCTCGCGGGCGCGCTGCATCGATTGGAGGCCGCGCACGCAAAGTTGGAACAAGGTGAAGCCGGGAAGTCCTGCGGCGAGGATCGCGAGCACCGTACCCGCCGAGAGTCGGTGCGTCGCGTTGGCGTGATTGAGCAGTATTCCGACGATGGGTTGGGCGAGGATCACGAGTACGACCGTGCACGGGATGATGATCACGAGGGACTGTCGAAGCCCGAAGCGCAATCGCTCGCTCAGGCCGGCGTAGTCCTCGGCGGTGGCGAGCCCAGCGAGTTGGGGCGTGAGAGATCCGAGCACCGACACGACTACGACGGCGTAGGGCATTTGCATGAAAGACCAGCCGTAGGTGTAGGCACTGACCGGACCGTTACCACCGATCCCAAAGGCGTAGGCGAGCACGACGTAGAGCGACACCTGGTTCGCCAGGACGACCATCAAGGTCCAGCTTCCTAGGCGCCCCACGGCTCGCACCGCCGGATCGTGTCGATTGAAGCGAAACGAGAGACGCCAGAGTTCGCTGCGAGCGAGCGAGGGCAAGAGGCAGAGGAATTGCACCGCAACCCCCAGTGTCGTACCGAGTCCGAGCCACAGGAGGTCTCGCGATCCCTCTAGAGCGCTCAGCGTTGGGGTTGGGTCGACGACGTGGAACCAGACCAGTACGCCGATACACACGATGTTGTTGGCCACGGGTACCCATGAGGGTGTTCCAAAACGATGACGAACGTTGAGCAGCGCCGTGGCGATGCCGATCACGCCGTAGAAGAAGATCTGCGGCACGAACCATCGGAGTAGCGATGTCGCCACCACGCGTTGTTGGTGGAGCGTGACGAGCGAGTGCTGCGTAGCGGGATGCTGCAAGAGGGTAAAGCCGTCGATGATCCACGGTGCGCCAATCCACGCGAGGGCCGACGCGACGATGAGCACGACGAGGGCTCCGGTGATCACACTCGAGATTGATTTCCACGCCTTGCGCTCGCCGTCGAGCGCCAGCCTTTCGACGAAGACTGGAATGAACGTCGCGCTCGCAACGCCGCCGAGAACGAGGTCGAACAGCATGTTGGGGATGGTGTTGGCGAGGTTGAACGAGTCCGCGATCGGCGTGAAGCCCAGGACCCAAGCGAGGACGAGCACACGCAACAATCCGGTCAACCTCGAAACGAGCGTTCCGCTCGCCATTGACAAGGCGCGTGAACCGTGCGTCGACGTTGTGCTCATCGGGCGTGGCGACCTTTGGAGGTGCGTCGATACGTGCGCACCCACCAGATCGCGATGACCAAGAGTGAGGCGAAAGTGAGCAGGTAGCCGACGATCGAGTTGCCGGCGATGCGAACTTGGATGGCCGCTCGAGCGAGTACGACTTGGTCATTGGGCGTGGTGACAACGATCTGGAGCGTGAGGTCACTGCCGCGGTGATTTGAAGTAGGTATCCGAAGGGATTTCGTTGACGAGTCGAGTGTCACGACCTCGCTGTCGCCCTTTGGAAAGCTGAGCCGATCGGTGATGAGGTGCACGACGGCGGTGACCGAATAATTCGCGGTGCTGAGCACGGTGATCGGCAGAGCGGTACCTGGACCAGCCAGGGTGATGGAACTCTGGTCCACCGAAAAGTTACCCAATTGGTCGTTGAGGGAGCCCTGGGCGTGGTTGATAGCGCTCTGTCGGGTAGAGGGTCCGCCGACCACTTCGGACTCGGCCACCGCGACGCTCAACGTGTTCGCGACAGGCGCCGACGCGATGGCTTGGTTGAACGAGTTGATTTGACCAATGGTGAAAAGAAGTGAATTCACGTTGTTCGCCGACCACGTCGAGGCCGGTGCCGCGGCGAGATCGCGAGTTGATGGCGCGTTGTTCGCACCCACCAGTGACGAACTGAATGATGGAGTGAGGCTTGAGGCGACGGCGAAGGGATTGGTGCTGATGCCGTCGAGGAGGTCGTTGACGAAGGCAGCCGAGGCCCGGGTTGGCGACATCTCAACTACCACCGATCGCTGCGAAGGAGCGTTTGGTGCCTCGAAGTGCAAGAAGGCGAGTGTATTGAGCACGAGCACGGCGCGACGGCCCGGGGTGATCGAAGCGTCATTGACCAGCTGGTCGAGCGGCCCGTCCACGGCGAGGATCGCCATCGAAGGCGTGTTGGCTACGTGGAAGGGTGCTCCCCATTCGAGGGTCGTGGAAGGCGCGACGGCGAGTGACGACTCGTGCAGCACGACGTCACTGACGTGGACGGCGGCGAGCGCCTTCAAGTCGGCGAGGGTTACCGAACCGTTCAGAACCACGGGGCTGTCGGCGTAGTGGCCAGTGACCTGTCGAAGAAGCGAAGTGGCGAGCGAGAGTTGCTGGTTCACCTGGGTGGCGAGACCGTTGCTCACTAGACCGGCGAAATCGATGTTGGCCGGGGGAGCGGCCACGCCACGGTGCAGGGGACTCGTGAGCGCCTTGTCGTAGGCCGCCCGAAGGGCGACGACTTGATCAGCGACAGCGGACTGGAGAGCACTCAGGGTTCGGTAGTCCGCCGTGATCGTGACTGGCGTTTGGGCGTGGTCGGCGAGGGCCTTCAGGACGTCCGCCGTGGCGACGGCGTGAGTCAAGGACGGCGGTTCGACGTCTTCGATGATGTCGACGCGAAGTGGGCGCGCAACCGCGCCGCGCTGAATGCTGAGCAGCGACCACGTGGTCTGCGTGCTGTTGAGGGTGCTGAGTGAATAGCTGATGGGGTAGACCCCGTCACAATTCTCTCCCGAGCACCCGAGATGGAGCCGGGCGTCGTGGTTCTCGCAACTGGCGTTCGTCGTGCCGGGCGACACGGAGAACAGTGTGACGCCGAACGTGGCGCGGTCGTGGGCGAGACACGTGATCATGAAGTTGCCGGTAGTGGCAATCGACGAGCTGGTGTCGCCCGCCCCACTGATGATCGGAGCGAGTTGCGACCTCGCGATGATGCGCGGGTACAGCGAGACCTGAGCAGTGACCTCCTTGCCCGGGTTCACGAAATGCAGGGTCGTGTTGAAACGTCCTGATCCCTCTGGCGAGAGTAGGACGACTGGGTTTTGGTGCACCACGACGAATGATGCCGTCGTTTCAGCGTGCGCGGCCGAGGGCCACGTCACCGTTGCGAGGCTGAGGAGTACGACGCTAAGCGCCCGCCACCAGGTCGAAAATCGGTGGAACATGCTGGTACAGGCTACCTTCGGTTCCCCGCGAAGTCCGACGCCCACTACCCTTCATTCGCAATGACATCTTTTGAACAGGTCCACGAGCGACTGAGCGAGATAGCGCTCTTGTCGGCACCTCTTTCGCGCGCCTTTGGCGAAGCAGGCTTCTCGCTCTACGCCGTCGGAGGTTCAGTGCGCGACGCGGTCTTGGGACAAGACCGAGATGAAGATTATGAGATCGACTTCACCACGAACGCCCGACCCGACGACATCGCTCGACTTATGAAGCCGGTGTGCCTGTCCTTGTGGGAGCAAGGTAGGGCGTTCGGAACCATTGGTGGCGTGATTCGCGAGAACGGCGTGAAGGCTGAGATCACGACGTTTCGTTCAGAAGAGTACGTTGACCATTCTCGAAAGCCCTCAGTGACCTGGGGTGACTCATTAGAGTCCGATCTCAGTCGTCGCGACTTCACGATCAACGCGCTCGCGCTGGACGTGATCGCTCTGGAGGCGCGGACTCCTGGAGTTCAGACCCTGTTCGACTTCTACCACGGCTTTGATGACTTGCACGAACGCAGACTGCGCACCCCGATCGACCCCGAGGTCCTCTTCGCCGATGACCCGCTGCGAATGTTGCGCGCCGCTCGATTCGCCGCTCGCTTCAATCTGAGTATCGACCCAATGATCGAACGCGCCGCGACTTCGATGGCCGAGAAACTCGCCATCGTGTCAGCCGAGCGGATTCGCGGCGAACTCGACCTGTTGATGATGACCGAGCAGCCGTCCATCGGACTTGATTTCATCGTTCGTACCGGTCTCGCCGACCAATTCTTTCCTGAGCTTCCCAAACTTCAATTGGAGCAGGATCCAATTCACCAACATAAAGACGTCCTCAAGCACACCTGGGCGGTCGTGGACAAGACGTCGCCGTCATTGGTGTTGCGCCTCGCTGCGCTGTTTCACGACATCGGCAAACCGCTCACGAGGGCGATCACGGACGAAGGCGTGACCTTTCGCTTCCATGAGGTCGTGGGCGCGAAGATGACGCGAAAGAGAATGACCGCTCTGAAGTACTCCCAGGAGTTGATCGACGACGTTGCGACCCTGGTTGAGCTGCACTTGCGCTTTCACACCTACAAGATGGGCTGGAGTGACAAGGCCGTGCGTCGATACGTGCGCGACGCGGGGCCGCTGCTCAACGAACTCAACGAACTGACCAGGTGTGACTGTACGACTCGAAACGCGAGAAAGGCGGCAGTGCTCGCAGCGCGGATGGACGAGCTGGAACGGCGAATCGAAGAACTTCGTGAGCTTGAGGACCTGAGTCGACTTCGCCCGGCCCTCGACGGCGTCGAGGTCATGGCGATACTAGGCATTGGGCCAAGTCGGACGGTGGGACGTGCTCTCGACTTTCTCATGGAGATACGCCTCGACGAAGGCGAGATCAGTGCCGAAGACGCGACGGCGCGTCTTCGCACGTGGTGGGCGACCGAACCCCACTAGGACGTCAAGGGTGGTGATGTCCGCGTTCACCGAGTTCGGGGTGCGATCGCGTCGCTAGACACCTTGGAATGACCCCTAGGGCCAGACGAGATTCTCGGCGCCGTCGTTCGCGAACTCCTCGACCAATCTATGGGCCACGTCGTCGTGGTACTGCACCGGAGGCGACTTCATGAAGTACGCCGACGGACCCACGACTGGCCCGCCGATGCCACGGTCGAGGGCGATCTTGGCGCAGCGAACCGCGTCGATGATGACGCCCGCTGAATTCGGGGAGTCCCATACTTCGAGCTTGAGCTCGACGTTGAGGGGTACGTCACCGAAGTTGCGACCCTCCATGCGGATGTAGGCCCACTTGCGGTCGTGCAGCCACGGTATGTGGTCGCTCGGCCCGATGTGGACGTCGTCGGGGTCCATGTTGTTGATTTCGAGCTGGGAGGTGACGGCTTGGGTTTTCGAGATCTTCTTGGACTCCAGGCGCTCGCGGTCGAGCATGTTCTTGAAGTCCATGTTGCCGCCCACGTTGAGTTGGTAGGTGTGGTCGAGCGTCAGACCACGGTCTTCAAAAAGGCGCGCGAGCACTCGGTGCACGATCGTCGCACCTACCTGACTCTTGATGTCGTCACCGATGATCGGGACGCCAGCGTCGGCGAACTTCTTGGCCCACACTGGGTCCGAGGCGATGAAGACGGGAATGGCGTTTACGAAGGCGACGCCGGCGTCAATCGCTGCCTGGGCGTAGAACTTCTGGGCGTCCTCGGAACCGACGGGTAGGTAGGAGACCAGGACCTGGGCCCTCGTGGCACGCAGCACCTGGGCTACGTCCACTGGTTCGTAGGGTGACTCCTCGATGACGGCGCGGTAGTACTTGTTGAGTCCGTCCATGGTCGGACCGCGCTGCACGGTCACGCCGAGCGAGGGAACGTCCGCGAATTTAATCGTATTGTTCATGCCGCCCTCGATGGCTTTACCGAGGTCGCTGCCGACCTTGGAGGCGTCGACGTCAAAGGCGGCGACGAACTCGAGGTCACTGACGTGATAACCGCCGAGCTCGACGTGCATCAAGCCGGGTACGTTGTCGCCCTGCTTCGCGTCTTTGTAATAGGTGACACCTTGAATCAGTGAACTGGCGCAGTTTCCGACGCCCGCAATGGCCACGCGAATCTTTTCCATGGCTTTCCTTTCCTACTTCGCCTCTTGGGCGAATGCCGTTTGATTACTTCTTTCGGTGGCCAACAGACTGTCAATCCACGCGAGGTCCAACTCGACGCCCTGAGCGGCGTGATGCATCACGCTGCGCGCGTAGGTGTCGAGCTGTTCGTTATTAGCGCCGGTGCGCACTTCGGCGAGGCGCCCTACGAGATCGTTGCGGCGTCGCTCGAGCAGCCCGACGCGCAAGTTAGGGGTCAGGTACTTCGCCAGGGCCATGCGCAAGGAGAAGTTCTTGCTGTCGTCCAAAGTTGCGGGATCTGCGAGGAGCGCAACGAACTCTGCGCGGCCCCGGTCGGTGATTCGATAGACCTTGCGTCCTCGGCGTCCGAGGCCCTGGGTCGTGCGAAGCGAGCGTAGTGAGGCTCGTTCGCCCGACAACGATCCGGTCGAGAGTGAACTGATTCGCGGCTCGTGGGTCATCACTGCTTCGACGCAGCCGTGCCGCTCGAGGCGGGCGAGAGCGGGATAGATGGAACCGAAGGACACGTTCGCCGAAACGCCGAGTCGGTCGCGCAACTGGGTGCGAATCTCGTAACCGTGGTGGTCCCGGTCCATCAAAAGACCGAGGATGGCGATGTCTAACACGCGAAACATCATATCACTTCGATATATCGAATGCTACGGTGACTCCACCAACGGTTACTCAGCACGACTCGACCGGTGAACGTCAATTTACTTATAGTATAGTAATAATTATGTCCATAGAATCATCAGCGACTGGGGTGGCACCGACTGAAGCACTCAGTCGGCGGCGGCGGATCGGGGTGCTGCTCGTCTGCTCAATGAGTCTGCTCGTGGTCAGTTTGGACGTGACGATCGTGAACGTGGCGTTACCCTCGATCGGGCGCGATTTCCACTCCTCGTTGTCCGGCCTGCAGTGGACCGTTGATGCCTATACCCTGGTGCTCGCGAGCTTCTTGATGTTGTCGGGCTCGACCGCTGACCGGCTGGGACGCCGCCGCACATTCGTCACGGGCCTGGTCATCTTCATCACTGGTTCGCTGCTGTGCAGCCTGGCACCCGACTTGACGGGACTGATCATTTTTCGCATGTTGCAAGCACTGGGAGGTTCCATGCTGAACCCCGTGGCGATGTCCATAATCACGAACACGTTCACTGACCCCAAGGAGCGCGCCCAGGCGATCGGCGTGTGGGCCGCCGTCATTGGGTTCTCGATGGCGCTCGGCCCAGTTGTTGGAGGTGTGCTCGTTGATTCCGTCGGCTGGCGTTCAATCTTTTGGATCAATATCCCTGTTGGCCTACTCGCCGTCTTTCTCGCCTTACGTTTCGTACCCGAGTCGAAGGCCTTGGTTGCCCGAAAGGTGGACGCGCGCGGTCAAGTGATCGTGATCGTGCTCTTGGCCAGTCTCACCTTCGCGATTATCCAAGCGCCGAGTTACGGCTGGGCGTCGGCGTCGACCCTGGGGGTCTTTGCAGTCTCACTGGTGTCGCTCGTGACGCTGGTGGCCTGGGAACGGCGATGTGCGGAACCTCTCATCAACATACGGTTCTTTCGTTCCGCACCCTTTTCGACCGCCACGGTGATTGCGGTGGCGAGTTTCGCGGGACTCGGCGGTTTCCTCTTCTTGAACACGCTCTACTTGCAAGAAGTCCGAGGACTCTCAGCGCTCGGTGCGGGACTCGACACCCTACCGATGGCGGCGATGACCCTGATCACACCGCCAATCGCGGGGCTCATCGTCGGGCGCCGAGGCGCACGATGGCCACTGCTTCTCGGGGGCGTGGGAATTCTGTTCGGCAGCGTCATGTTGGTTCGTCTGAGTGTGAACACACCGTTCACGTGGTTGTTCTGTGCGTACGTGGTCTTCGGCGTCGGCTTTGGCTTCGTGAATCCGCCCATTACCAGCGCTGCCGTCTCGGGAATGCCGCGCGCCCAAGCCGGCGTGGCTTCAGCCATCGCCTCGACGTCGCGTCAGGTCGGCGCANNGCGCAACCCTGGGCGTGGCGATCGTGGGTGCCCTCGTCGGGTCGAAGATCGGCGTGACGTCAAAAGTCGCCTTTACGACGGCGTCGAGGGACGGTTGGTGGGTGCTCACGGGCTGCGGGTTGATCGTCGTTGTGCTCGGTCTCGTGGGGACGTCGAACTGGGCTTACGCGAGTGCGAGCCGCACCGCCGATGAACTCAATCCGGAGTACTTCGAAGGCAGGGCGTCGTGAGCGACGCGGAAAGCTTGGACCCCGCCGAGCGAATCTGGCTTCTCGTGTCCTTCCTGGCGCTCGATGACGAACGCCGGCGAAGGGTCGCCGACGCCTTGGACATGAGCTTCGGCCGGGCGAAGGCGCTGCGTCGGGTCGCGGCGCGATCGATGCCGATGGGCGAATTGGCGCTCCTCCTCGGCATTGAACCCCCCTACATGACCTTGGTGGTCGACGACCTCGAAGCACGCGGGCTGGTGGTGCGAATGGACCACCCGACGGACCGACGGGCCAAGCTCGTCGTAGCGACCGAACAAGGAACGGTCTTGGCCCGAGAGGCTGAACGAATTCTTGACGAGCCGCTGAAGGGCCTCTTGGCGCTTTCGAGCGACGAACTCGCCACGCTCGAGGACTTGCTGGCCAAGGTCGTCGCCGGCGCGGGCGCGGTCTCGCCCGAGGTCACCGATCCCACGGTGCGGAACACTGGTTCTTCGTCGCCGCACCCCTGACGCTCCTCGAATTGCAGTAAAACATAGGCTTCGTGAGGTTTTACCTGCAGGTAACAAGGTAATTGCGGGCTGACGGTAGTGTCCTGCCTAATGGATAAGACCTTTCGAACCAGCACCGCCGACGGGGCAGTCGTCGAGTTTGGACTCGTGCGACACGCCCTGCTCGCCAAGTTGGCGGCCGGGACCTTGCGTTACGAGGACGTCTGTGACGCCCACCCCGAGCTGCTGAGGGCGGCCAAGAATATCGGCCGCTCGACCGGTGAGACTTGTCCGGTCTGCAGTGAAGCCGAGTTGGTCGAGGTCACCTACGTGTTCGGGGCTCGCCTGCCTGCGGGAGGGACCTGTCCCACGTCACGAGCAGAACTTTTGAAGCTCGAACGCCGTGAAGACCCCGTCCAGTGCTACGCCGTCGAGGTGTGTGTCGCCTGCTCGTTCCATCATCTCGTGCGAAAGTGGTCGGCGGGAGGGCGCCAGGCTCGAAGGACGGCAGTTCGCCAACAGCGAAAAGTCGGCGAATGAGTCTGAGCGCTCCAACCATCCGAGCTCGCAAGAGGCGTCGCGGTGACCAGCCCATCGTCATGGTCACGGCCTACGACGAGCCCGGCGCGCGCTACTGCGACGCGGCGGGCGTGGACATCATCCTCGTCGGCGATTCGATGGCGAACGTGGTCATGGGTCAAAGCGACACCATGCACGTCACCATGGAGGAGATGATCCACCACGTTCGAGCGGTCGCGGCGGCGAACCCCAAGGCACACGTGGTAGCGGACATGCCCTGGATGAGCTATCACGTTGACGTTTCGAGCAGTGTGCGCAACGCCGCCGCCCTCGTGCGAGCCGGAGCCCAGAGCGTCAAGCTCGAAGGCGGACGCGTTCGGCGCGACGCCGTGCGGGCCATCCTCGACGCGGAGATTCCGGTAATGGGGCATCTTGGGCTCACTCCCCAGAGTGTGCTCGCCTTTGGTGGATTCAAGGTCCAGGCCAAGACGCGTGAGGCGGCGGAGTGGATGACCAAGGACGCCCTTCTGCTCCAGGACGAAGGCGTCTACGCGATCGTGCTCGAGGGCGTGCCGAGCATCGTGGGCACCCGGATCACCGAAGCCTTGGATATCCCCACGATCGGCATCGGCGCCGGGCCCGACACCGACGGCCAGGTGCTCGTCTTTCACGACCTGTTGGGAATGACGAATCGCTCGCCGGCCCGATTCGTCCGCCAGTACGCCCAATTGGGCGAGGTGATCACCGAGGCCGTGGGCCGGTACGCCTTTGACGTACGAAATGGCCTCTTTCCTGACGCTTCGGAGGCCTACGAAAACCCCGACGAGCTCCTCGAGTAGCCAAAATCGTCCCCGTGAAGTAGAGTTGTCTTTCCCACAAGCGTGGGAAGCAGCAGACGAACCCTGCTCTGTGTTCCGCAGAGCCCGGCCCCGCCGGACCAGAGGGAAAGGAAAACGGCCATGAGGCCCTATGAAACCATGATCGTGTTCGACACGGCCGTCGACGCGCAATCGATCCAGATCGCCCTTGACCGGGCTCTCGAAACGATCCGAACCAATGGCGGAAATCCTGGCGCCATCGACCGTTGGGGCAAGCGTCCCCTCGCGTACGAGATCAACAAGCGCAAGGAGGGTTACTACGTCTTGGTGGAGTTCACCGGTGAGTCGACGACCGTCGTCGAATTGGACCGAATTCTGCTCTTGTCCGACGAAGTCCTCCGCTTCAAGATCCTCCGTCGCAGTGAACGGACCAAGCCCAGCCGTGTCACGGCTGAAGCCTAGGTTCGGACGCAGAGCGATCTAAGGAGATAACACTATGGCTGACAACACAATCACTGTCGTGGGCAACGTCACGCGCGACCCTGAACTCAAGTTTTTGAACAGCGGTCAAGCCGCTATCCGTCTCTCGATCGCCGTGAACCGCCGCTGGCAGAATCGCCAGACCCAGGAATGGGAAGAGCGAGTCTCGTACTTCGAGGTGACGGGCTACGGATCGATGGCCGAGAACGCAGCGAACTCATTGCAAAAGGGTGCTCGCGTAGTCGTGACCGGCCGACTCGAACAGCGAAGCTGGGAGACCGAGAACGGTGACAAGCGTTCGATCGTCGAGATCAACGCCGACGAGATCGCGCCGTCGCTTCGTTGGGCGACCGCGGTCGTCACCAGAACTCCGCGCGCCGAGGGCGGTAACTTCCAGTCGAGTGATCGACCGGCGCCCGCTGCGCGCACCAATGAACCAACCACGTACGCCTTTGATGAGGAGCCCTTCTAATGCCACGTATTAACAATCCCAAGCCGCCAAAACGCGCACCTAAAATCGACACCCGTCGAGGCGTCAAGAAGAAGCCGTGCTCGTTTTGCCAGCATGGCGTTATCTCGGTCGACTACAAGGATCTTGCCCAATTGCGCAAGTACATCTCGGACCGCGGCAAGATTCGTGGTCGTAAGGTCTCTGGCAATTGCCAGCAGCACCAGCGCGATGTCACCGACGCGATCAAGACCGCGCGCGAGTTGGCCTTGCTTCCCTACACCCAGCGCACCGTGACCGAGCGTCGCGGTGGTCGTGGTTCAAGGGATGACCGCGGTCCGCGTGCTCCTCGTGGGGACCGCGACGGGGCACCGGTTGTCGCAGTTGAAAGTGACGTCGAGATCGAGAGCGACGACGCCGCCGAAGCCGCCGAAGTGTTCGAGGCTGAGTTCGCCGAGGAGGCTGCGGAATGAAAGTCCTCTTGCGAAGTGACGTGCAGGGCGTCGGACGACGCGGTGACATCGTTGAGGTGAAGTCGGGCTACGCCCGGAATTTCCTCCTGCCGACTGGTGCCGCGTTGATTGCCAATGACACGATGGAAGTGCAGGCGTCGTCAATGCGAAGGGGCCGCGACGTCCGTGACGCGAAGAATCGCGAAGCAGCCGAGCTTCAGCGCACGCTGATCGAACAGGCGAATATCCAGATCGCGGCCCGGGCGGGCGCTAACGGCCGACTCTTTGGATCGGTGACCGAATCGGACGTGGTGAACGCTATTCGAACGGCGACCAACATCTCACTTGACCGCCACATGATCTCGATGAACGAACACCTGAAAGAGCTCGGCCAAGCGACCGTTTTAGCGACGATCTTTGAAGGTGTCGTCGCCACTGTCAATGTGGAGATTGTCGCGAAATAACTCCACGGAAGTCTGCATATTGGCCGGGGCCTGGTGCCCCGGCCTCGTGCATGTGACACACACCTTGCAGACTGATACGTGAAGGGTTAGCCACAGTTAATCCCCACGTTGTTGTTATTGCGTCGCACAAGCATATTGAGCAACCGTTGAGGTCTTATGACACAGATGGATACTGATCGCGCGCACTCTGCCCCGGGCGGAGGACGGGTGCCGCCCAGCGCGATTGAAGTCGAGGAGTCATTGATCGGCGCGATGCTGCTCTCCCAAGAGGCCGTGAGTATCGCCTACGAGACCGTGCAGCCCGAGGATTTCTACCGACCCCTGCACGGTCAGATCTTTGGTTCGATCATTGCGCTGGCTAACGCTGGTGAACCAGTCGACTACGTGACGGTCCAGGCCAAGCTTCAAGAACGTGGCGCGGTAGCGGTGGAGTTGGCCGTCCTCTCGTCATTGCAGATGAACACACCGTCGGCCGCAAACGCACAGCACTACGCCGACGTGGTTCGCGAGAAGGCTCAGCAACGTCGATTGATCGCGGTCGCGGGTGAGATCGTCGACGACGCGTACGTGGCGACCGATGATGTGGTCGGCTTGATTGATGAAGCCGAACGAAAGATCAATCAGATCGGTGATCAAAGTCGGATTGACAGCGTCTCGCCCCTTCAGCGATTGTTGCTCAACGAGGCGGACATTCTCGAACAGCGAGGTGAGACGCGCGGTCAGTTCAACGGGCTCGAGACCGGCTACAAATCGGTGGACGTCATCCTCCAGGGCCTTCAACCGAACAGTCTCACGATCGTGGGGGCGCGTCCCGCCATGGGTAAGACGGCCTTCGGACTGGGCATCGCCGTGCACGTCGGAGCCATCGTCCAGCGCCCCGCGCTGTACTTCTCGCTCGAGATGAGTCGTCAGGAATTGGCCGAGCGGATCCTCGCCTCGAACGCCGGCATTGATTCTTCAAAGCTTCGTACGGGGGACCTTTCTGACGGGGACTGGATTCGAGCACACGAGGCGTTTGGTTTCTTGCAGTCCGCCAAGGTGTTCATCGACGACAACCCGGCCTTGACCGTGATGGACGTCCGTGCCCGGGCTCGACGAATTAAGCAGCAAAACGGTGATCTCGGTGTCGTCATTATTGACTACCTGCAACTCATGAGCTCGCGAGGCCGCGCCGAGAACCGTCAAGTCGAGGTCTCGGAGATGAGCCGATCGCTCAAGATCCTCGCGCGCGAGCTCAGTTGCCCCATCATTGCGCTCTCGCAACTGTCGCGAAAACTGGAGGAACGCGGCGACAAGCGACCGATGATGAGCGACCTTCGCGAGTCCGGGGCGCTCGAACAGGACGCTGACGTGGTCCTGTTCCTCTTTCGTCCGGAGCAGTACGGCGAAGTGCCCAATGACAAGAAGTCCGACGCGGAGATCATCGTGGGCAAGAACCGTAATGGTCCGACGCGAACCGCCTATCTCACGTGGCGCGGTGAGTTCGCACGCTTTGACAACGTTTCTGAAGCTCGCGAAATATAGGGCGCGAGACTGGCTAGGGCCGCTGGTCTGATTTCTCCCGTATTCGAATAAGCCTTGTGGTCTGCCCTTTAATTAGGTAACCTAATTAGGCTACCTAATTAAATTCGAGGGGAAATCTCCATGATTGATTCGAAGGAAGTCGCCACGGTCGCCTCAATCGAAGAGCTGGACGCGAACCTTGCGTCGGCGGTGTCGCGTCTGTTCCGTCGCGTGCGAGCAGAAAAAGCCAGTGACCAGATCAGCGACTCACATCGCCTCGCACTGGCTCTGCTGGTCAAGGAAGGTCCACACACGCTCAGTGAGTTGAGCGAGCGCGAACGAGTCAAGCCCCCGTCGATGAATCAGACGGTCAACGCCTTGGTCGAATTGGGTTACGT
Source organism: Ferrimicrobium sp. UBA6820 (assembly GCA_002452255.1). Classification (GTDB taxonomy): domain Bacteria; phylum Actinomycetota; class Acidimicrobiia; order Acidimicrobiales; family RAAP-2; genus RAAP-2. The sequence continues at coordinate 23,441 of DKEO01000006.1, read as the reverse complement.
CGAGCGTCGCGATGATCCCGCCGATGGGCGCAAGGTGATCCTCGCTGCCACCACCACGGGTCAGGTCCTCATCGAAGAAACCCGCCGTCGGTTCCACGCATGGCTCCAGGCGCAATTGACCGAACTTTCGCCTCAGGACCGCGAGATACTGACCAGAGCGGCGGTCATCATTCACAAGCTCGCGGACTCGTGAGCGTTGTCGCACCCGAATTGAATGAGCAGGGCGTCTCGCCACGCTACAAGTGGCTGGTGCTCACCAACACGACCATCGGTGTCTTGCTCGCGACCATTGATTCGTCAATCATGCTGATCGCGATGCCCGACATCTTTCGGGGGATCAAGTTGAATCCGCTGGCGCCTGGCAACACCTTCTACTTGCTTTGGATGATCCTGGGATTTCTCATCGTGAGCAGTGTGCTCGTCGTGAGCCTGGGTCGTCTGGGCGACATGTACGGTCGCGTCAAGATGTACAACCTGGGATTCGTGATCTACACCGTGTCGTCGCTCGTTTTGACCGTCGATCCCTTGCGGGGGTCTTCGGGCGCGCTCTGGTTGATCGTCGGGCGGATCTTCCAGGGTATCGGCGCCGCGTTCTTGATCGCCAATAGCGCGGCAATCCTTACCGACGCGTTCCCTTCGAACCAGCGCGGCCTGGCGCTGGGCATCAATAACATCGCGGGCATCAGTGGTTCGTTCATCGGACTCATCCTTGGCGGTGTCCTCGGTGCGATTGACTGGCGTCTGGTGTTCCTCGTTTCAGTGCCCTTCGGTCTTTTGGGCACGGTCTGGTCGTACCTGAACTTGAAGGAGCTGGGCGAACGTCATCGCGCCAAGATCGACTGGGCGGGCAACGTCACCTTCGCCCTGGGTCTCATCTTGATCATGGTGGGAATCACCTACGGGATCGAGCCAGCGAATGGTCACAACACGGGCTGGACGAGTGTGCCCGTGATCCTCGAGCTTGGTATCGGGCTCGTGTCGGTCATTGCGTTTCTCTTCATCGAGGCGCGGGTGGCCGAGCCGATGTTCCGTCTCCCGTTGTTCAAGATTCGCGCCTTCGCGTCGGGGACACTGGCGACGTTCCTCGCGGCGATCGGCCGCGGTGGCTTGATGTTCATGCTGATCATCTGGCTCCAGGGGATCTGGCTCCCCCTTCATGGCTACAGCTTCGAACGCACGCCTCTTTGGGCGGGCATTTTAATGCTGCCGCTGACGTTGGGTTTTCTGCTCGCCGGTCCGCTGTCGGGTTATCTCTCGGACCAGTTCGGCGCGCGCTATCTCGCGACCGGCGGGATGGTCGCGGCCGCAGTGAGTTTCGTGCTTCTAATGCTGCTGCCGGTCAACTTCAACTACCTGGGCTTCGCCGCCATACTGCTTCTCTTTGGTACTTCCATGGGTGCCTTCGCGGCACCGAATCGCGCCGCGGTGATGAACAGTCTTCCGGCCCGCCACCGCGGTGCGGGCGGGGGCATGAACGCGACGTTCCAGAGTTCGGCCCAAGTGCTCTCGATCGGCATCTTCTTCACCCTCATGATCATCGGACTCTCGTCCACGCTCTCGATCACCCTCACGCATGGACTCATCATCAATGGTGTGCCCGCTGCGGTTGCCCACCGGATTGGGGCGCTGCCTCCGGTCTCGGTGCTGTTCGCGGCGTTCTTGGGGTACAACCCCATCAAGACCCTCGTGGGGGCCAAGGTCCTGGGAAAGCTGAGTGCGGCGAATCAAGCGACGCTGACCGGACACGGGTTCTTTCCTCACCTCATCTCCGCGCCTTTTCACGCGGGCATCAAGACCGCGTTCATCTTCTCCGCGGTGGTCTCGCTGGTCGCGGCCGGGGCGTCGTGGTCGCGCGGTGCCCGCTTCGTGAACAACGAACACGACCGAAAGCTGAGTGAAGCCCTCGAGGGGACGCCGACGCCACCGGACTGACGCAGCGCCGTTCCCGCCAAAAGAAGGGATTTTGGCCCTAGTCGCACGCCAGTAGGTTGCAGTTCATGGGCAATGCGCTCGAAGCCAGGAAGCTCACCAAGGACTTTGGCGGTGCGGTCGCCGTGGATTCGCTCGATCTCGCGGTCGACGCCGGCGAAGTCGTAGGGTTTCTCGGGCCTAACGGCGCCGGGAAGTCCACGACACTGCGTATGTTGCTCGGACTGCTTCGTCCGACTTCGGGCGAGGCCGTGATACTTGGGCACCACGCTGGATCGTCCTACGCGCGCGAGCACACCGCCTACGTCTCGGGTGACGTGTCACTGTGGCCCCAGCTCACGGGCCGCGAGGCGATCTCGTTCTTGGGCTCCTTGCACGGATCGCTCGATGCCGCCTACCGTGACCAACTCGTCGAACTCTTCGAGTTGGATTCCGATAAACGCATTCGCGCCTACTCCAAGGGCAATCGCCAAAAGGTGGCACTCGTGGCGGCCTTCGCGACTCGAGCCGACGTGCTCTTGTTGGACGAGCCAACGTCGGGTCTGGATCCACTGATGGAAAGGGTCTTTCGCGATTGCATCATCGAGGCTCAGCACCGTGGTCAAGCGGTCCTACTCAGTTCGCACATGATCGCAGAGGTCGAACATCTCTGCAGTCGGGTGGCGATGATTCGCGCGGGCAAGCTCGTCTCGGTGGCCGACGTGGAAGAACTTCGTGCGCACGTGGGAACCGAGTTCGAGATCACGGGTGACGTGGGAGACTTGCGCGGCGTCAAGGGGGTGACGTCGGTGTCGCCACTGCCCGATGGTGTACGCGTGCAAGTCGTGGGGTCACCGGACGCGCTTCTCCAAGCGCTGGCGAAGTCACACGTGACGTCGCTGCATACGAGAGAGGCGTCGCTCGAGGAGATCTTCCTCTCGTTCTACGACGAGTCGACTTCGCCGTCATGAGGCGAGCGCCCGCGTCAGTTCACACTCTGGTCTGGCGTCAGATCAGAGTCCCGACCGCGGTGATCGCGGCGCTGGTCGTACTCGTGGTGCGCGTGGGGATCTCGTCGTACTCCTTGAGCGGGGGCGCGCGCGGAATGGTCGGACTGCGACCGGTGATCGAGAACCCGGCGGTGAGTGCCCTTTACGGGCGCGTGACGTCGTTGCCAAACGCGGGTGCGTTCGTCGAGTGGAAGATGGGAATGTTCGTCGCCCTGGCGATCGCCATATGGTCGGCGTTGATGGCGACGCGCGTCACCCGGGGCAGTGAGGACGACGGGACGTGGGATCTGCTCGTGGTGAGTCGAGTGGGACGCCAGCCCGCCCTGGCTTCGGCGATGGGGGTGCTCTTCGAAGCCGGTACGGCGGTGGGCGCCGCGACGTTCCTGACGCTGGTCGCGGGAGGGCAACGGACGGGTGACAGCCTGCTCTACGGCCTCGCCATGGTGGGGATTGCCTGGAGTGGCGCGGCGCTGGGTCTGCTCGGCGCACAGTTCTTCGCGCCGCGACGAAGCGCGTCCCAAGTGGCCCTTTGTTCGATCGGACTGCTCTTCATCGTGCGGGTGTTGGCCGACGGCTCGACGGGCAACGTATGGCTTCGTTGGGTGACGCCTTTCGGGTGGCTCGAGAACGTCGGGGCGTTTCATCACCGCGCCGAATTGTGGTTGCTACCGCTGCTCGCGCTTCCCATCGCTACGTCGATCTCGGCGTGGCGGCTCCAGCGCACCCGCGACGTCGGTTCGGCGTGGTGGACGCGCGCGGACCGTTCGCGCGCTCGCGAGTNNTTCGCCTGGCGCGAGCGCTGGGGCATGCTCGGCGCGTGGACCGTTGGTCTCGGCGTGCTTGGTCTGGTGGTTGGTTATCTCACCAACGCCCTGGTCCAGTTGTGTCGAACCGACCCGGGCTACGTGAAACTGCTCAAGCGATGGGGATTCGGCTCCATGGTCACGGGCCGCGGCTTCATCGCCGAGGCGTGCGTGCTCTTCGCGGTGGCGATCTCGTTCATGGTGGCGGCGCTACTGGTCTCGATCGGGACCGATTCCTATCAAGGTCGACTCGACCTTCCGTTGTCGTACGGCACGAGTCGCGCGAAGTGGCTCGCGAGCGGCGTGGTGACGACCGTGGCGGCGACCGCGGCCATCGCGATGTTCTGTGCCCTCGCGACGTGGCTCGGCGTGGTCGTGAGTGGCACGACGATGGGCCTGCGCGCACCCCTCGAGGGCATGGCCAACGCCCTGACGATGGCGCCGTGGCTCATCGGCGTGAGCGTCCTGCTGATCGCGCTGACGCCGAGGTTTTCGTATCTGGTGATCGCCATGATGCTGACGGTGTTCTACGTCGACGCGGTGCTCGGGCCCATCATGCGCTGGCCAGAGTGGCTGCTCGACGTGTCGCCGTTCTACCACTTGCATCTCGTGCCGGTGGCCCCGTCGAATTGGGGCGCGACGCTGTCACTCACGCTCATTGGCGTCGCGGCGGGACTACTGGGCCTTCGGGTGTTCACGCGCCGCGACGTCGGGCACTGACGCGTTACGAGAAATGGGTCGCTGGTTATTTGGGCTGCATGCGGATACCGGCGTCGATGCGGATCGACTCGGCGTTCATGTAGCTATTGGCCAGTAATTCGACGGCCAGCGACGCGAATTCCTCGGAGTAGCCCAGACGCTTGGGGAACAAGACGCCCGCTCCCAGTCGCGCCTTGAACTCGTCGGACTGGGGACCGGTGCCGTAGATGGGCGTGTCGATGAGCCCGGGCAGGATGCAGTTGGCTCGTACGCCGATCGGCGCGATGTCGCGAGCCAGTGGCAACGTCAGGCCCACCACCCCACCCTTGGAGGAGGAGTACGCCACTTGACCGATCTGGCCGTCTTCTGCGGCCACCGACGCGGTGTTGACGATCGCGCCACGCATGCCGTCGACGTCGGGTGTGTTATGGCTCATGGCGGTCGCCGCGAGGCGACAGACGTTGAAGGTGCCGATGAGGTTGATCTCGATCACCTTGCGATAGATGTCCAAATCGTGGGCCGAGGCGTATTCGCCGTCCTTGCCTATCGTGCGCGTGGCCCAGCCGATGCCCGCGCAATTGACCGCGCTCCACAGCGGGGCCATGGCCTTGGCGGCCTCGATCGCTTCGATGACCTGATCGGTGTTCGTGACGTCGCAGTGCACGTAGGCACCGTTGATCTCCTTGGCGACTTCTTCGCCGCGTTGATCGTTGAGGTCGGCGATCACGACGCGAACGCCGCGCGCCGCGAGAGCGCGAGCGGTCGATTCACCGAGTCCCGACGCACCACCGGTGACGATCGCTGAGGTGTTGTTGAGTTCCACGAGTTACTCCTGTCTAGTGGTCCACGTCTCGGTGGCCGCTAACGAGTAAAGCAGAGTTTTGGGAGGTCCTGATTTCGTGTCGGTTCCCGGAGATTTCCCTAGAAATCGGTAGGCATCGGTGTCGTTGCCAGTTCGTTCATCTCGAGAGCGACCGCGTGGCGGTAGGCGTTGATCGTGGCTTCGTGTTCGTCGATGAGTGCCGCCTGGACTTCGAGGGCGCGTTGCTGGCGCTCGGCCCGGCGATGCGCGAGTTCGAGGTGAAGTCCTAGGAACGGGACGCACACACCCACGCAGAGTACGAGGGGGATCAGGGTCAAGGTTGAGAGAGTTGCGAGCATGGTGACCTTCTTTCGTTGTTGTCCACCAGTGTGACGCCAGTACTGAAGACGACCGCAAGGACCGTTGCAAAAGGCGTTAAGAAATATCGATCGGTTGATGATGGTCCACGACGGGTTTTGGCGTGACTGGGTATTCGTACGGCGTTCGCGGGCACGTTGGTTCGTGGGTGTGGCGATGGCCCTTCGAATCCGACTGGTCCGTGGCGTCGAATCTCGACACGACCCTCGGTAGGTTTCGTGAGCACGGGCGCCGCTCGTGGCGAGCAATGAGCGTCCTAGGGTTGGTTCATGACGTCGGTGTTCGAGTACTCCAAGGAGGAACTCGCTGAGCTACTGATCAACGAGCCGCGCTACCGCGTGGAGCAGCTCTGGCACGGACTTTGGAACGAGGCCCTCGGTATCGACGAGGTGACGACCATCCCGAAGGCCCTGCGACAGCGGCTGGGCGAGCAGTTCGTGTCAGCCCTCACGGTGCTCGACGACGTGCAAAGCGATCGTGGGGCCACACGCAAGTGGGTCTTCGCACTGCACGACGGCGCCACGATCGAAACGGTCTTGATGACCTACGAGGACCGGGTGACCGTGTGCGTCTCGTCCCAGGCGGGGTGTGCCATGGGCTGCACTTTTTGTGCGACCGGCCAAGCCGGCTTCACTCGTCAGCTCAGCGTGGGTGAGGTGGTGGAACAGGTGATGTTCGCTGCTCGTGCCGCAGGATCTCGACGGCTCTCCAATGTCGTGTTCATGGGCATGGGTGAACCACTCGCGAACTACCAGGTGACCGTGAACGCGCTTCGTCGTCTGCACAACTATCGCGGACTTTCCGCGCGTCATCTCACCGTCTCGACCGTCGGGGTGGCGCCAGCCATTGAGCGGCTGGCTCGCGAGGGTCTTCCGCTCACGCTGGCGGTGAGTCTGCACGCCGCGAACGACGAGACCAGAAACAAGTTGGTCCCGCTCAATCGCCGCTATCCGCTCAAGAGACTCCGTGAAGCATGTGAATACTGGGTCTCGACTACTTCGCGGCGCCTTAGTTTCGAATGGGCCCTGATCGACGGAGTCAATGACACGGATCAAGCGATCGGGGAACTCGCTCGCTACGCTTTCGCGCTGGGCGCGCACGTGAACCTGATCCCACTCAATCCGACACCGGGCTACCTGGTGCGCGGTTCACCCGAACAGCGCGTGCGTGAATTCCGCGACGGACTTGAAGCGTCGGGCATCAACGTGACTGTCCGAAATACGAGGGGACGTTCGATTGACGCGGCGTGCGGACAACTGGCGAGCGTCACGAACGCCAAACGCCGTTCGATTCCGGTGCGGTCGAACTAGGCCTCGTGGTTCCAGAAGCCGGGTCGCCAGCGCAGCAGCAAGAGTACGCCGACGATACAGGCAATACCCCCGGAAACGATTGAGATCTCCGTCGAGGTGAGACTGGCGACGACGCCGGCTTCGGCGTCGCCCAGGCGCGGCCCGCCGGTAACGACGGCCATCTGAACCGATGAGATTCGGCTTCGGAATTCGTCGGTGATCGCGTTTTGGAGCACGGCATTGCGAAGGATCGTCGAGATGACGTCGGTGGCGCCGGCGACCGCGAGACACAACAAGCCGAACCAGAGCACGTGCACGATACCAAGAAGGGTCATCGCCGCACCCCAGCCGATCACGACGAGCGCAATGAGTCGTCCCTGACGGTGGACCCGATCGATCCATCCCGTCAGGACGGCCATGACCAGAGCTCCGGCGCCCGGAGCGGCGGACAAGAGCCCGAATGTTCGCGGGCCGCCGTGGTAGACCGTCAGCGCCATGGCGGGAAAGAGCGCGCGCGGCAGGCCGAAGACCATGGCGTTCAGGTCCACGAGGTAGACCGCTTGAGCGAGCGCGTTGCTGCGAACGTAGCGAAAGCCGTCAAAGATCGCGCGCATCATCGCGACGCCGGTGTGTTGTCCCGAAGGTTTCATCGCTGACATGAAGCACGTGAAGAGCGCGAGCACGATGAAGGTGAACGCGTCGATCGCGTAGCACGAAGAGATGCCAACGTCGGCGATCAACTCGCCCGCCAGTGCCGCACCGATGAAGGGGCCCAGATTCATGACGATCTGATTCAACGAGTAGGCCGCGATGAGCTGTTCGCCACCGACCATCTTGGGAATCGCCGCGCTGCGGATTGGTCCAGTGAAACCTCCCGCACCGGCCGAAAAGGCCGCGAGCACCATGAGGAGCAAGATGTTGCCGTGCAGCCCGAACGCATTGAGGGCGAGTGCAGCACTAAGGACTGCCGAACAGAGCGAACCGAGTACGAGCAGCGTCCTCTTGTCGAAGCGGTCACCCATCGCCCCACCCCACAGCGCACCCGCGATGAGACACGGAAGTTGGAACAGGCTGGCGAGTCCGACCCAGAGACTCGAGTGCGTCTTCTGGTACACCTCGAAGGGGATCGCGACCAGCGTGAGGTTACTGCCGAGTAGCGAAACAAGTTGGCCGGTGAACAAGAGCCGGAAGTTTCGATTCTCTCGAAGTGGCCGAACGTCGACCAGGAGCCTTGGCACCCATTCATAGTAGGAGGGTAAGGTGGCAGGGGGGGCTAGTTGTCTAAGGAGAGTCGATGATCGACGAAGAACTGGTCCAGTTGTTATCGCCCGAAGGTGAGCGAGTAGAGCACCCCGAGTATCAGAGCACGTTAAGCGGCGATGAGATCTTCGGGCTGTACCGGGACATGGCGATTATCCGTCGACTCTGTAACGAGTCGACGTCCTTACAACGTCAAGGTCAGCTCGCCCTCTGGGCACCGATCCAGGGTCAAGAGGCGGCACAGATCGGTGCGGGTCGAGCCATGGCTCCCACGGACTTCTCCTTTCCCACGTATCGTGAGCACGGCATCGCGTGGTGCCGCGGGATTCCCCCAGAGAACATGCTGCGCCTCTTTCGTGCCGTGAGCAACGGCGGCTGGGATCCCCAGAAGTACCGTCACTCGGTACCGACGATTGTCCTCGGTAATCAGGCACTTCACGCCGTGGGTTACGCCATGGGCATCCAGCGTGACGGCGCCGAAGAGGCCGCGATTACTTTCTTCGGCGACGGCGCCTCGAGTCAGGGTGACACGCTCGAGGCCTTCGTCTGGGCCGCTTCGTTCAATGCCCCCATTGTCTTCTTCTGTCAGAACAATCAATGGGGGATCTCGACGCCCTCGTCACTGCAGTCCAAAGTACCCCTCTACCGACGTGCGGAGGGTTTCGGTTTCCCGGGTGTACGCGTAGACGGCAACGACGTGCTGGCCGTCTACGAAGTCACCAAGCGAGCCCTCGAGAGCGCCAGGGTCGGTGGGGGCCCGACGCTGATCGAGGCGTACACCTACCGCATGGGTGCGCACACGACGTCCGATGACCCGACTCGTTACCGCATCGACGCTGAAGTCGAAGTCTGGAAGCATCGAGATCCCGTTGAACGCGTCAAAGCGCTGTTGGCGCGCGAGTACGAGATCAAGTCCTCGGCGTTTGACGAGGTTGGCGCGGAGGCGGATGGAATGGCGCTCAAGCTACGCGAGGACGTACTCGCCATGAGTCGCCCCGATCCGATAACCATGTTCGACAACGCCTACGCGACTGAGCACCCGCTGGTCGAAGAGGGACGACGAGAGATGATCGAACTCGGCATCAGCGCAGGCAGTCACTGATGGCCACTACGACCATGACCATGGCCAAGGCGCTCAATGAAGGGCTGCGCCGCGCGCTTGAGAAGGACAAGAAGGTGCTGCTGATGGGAGAGGACATCGGCAAGCTGGGCGGCGTCTTTCGCATCACCGACGGATTGCAGAAGGACTTCGGCGAGGACCGCGTCATCGACTCGCCGCTGGCGGAATCGGCAATCGTGGGTACCGCCGTCGGACTGGCGATTCGTGGGTACCGAACGGTGTGCGAGATGCAGTTCGATGGCTTCGTATACCCCGCATTCGACCAGATCGTCTCCCAGGTCGCCAAGCTTCGCAAACGCTCCGACGGCGCCTACACCATGAGTCTGGTCATCCGTCTGCCGTTTCAGGGTGGTATTGGCGCCATCGAGCACCACTCGGAGAGTCCCGAGGCCTACTTCGCCCAGACCGGCGGGCTGCGAGTGGTGTCGTGTTCCACGCCCAATGACGCGTACTGGATGATCCAACAGGCCATCGAGCATGACGACCCGATCATCTTCTGTGAACCCAAGAGTCGTTACTGGGAGAAGGGCGAGGTCGACCTCGACCAGGCGCCCCACGGCCTGTTTGAGTCGGTGGTGCGCCGCGAGGGTAGCGACGTCACCGTCATTGGCTACGGCTCGACCGTGAAGACGATTCTGCGGGCCGCCGAGACCGCGGCGACGGAAGGCGTGTCCATCGAAGTGATCGACGCGCGTTCGATCTCGCCGCTCGACCTCGATCCAATGGTCAGGTCCGTCGAGAAGACGGGCCGGTTCGTCACCGTTCACGAGGCACCTCACATGGCGTCGATCGGTTCAGAGATCGTCGCGGAACTGACGCAACGGTGCTTCTATTCACTACGCGCGCCGGGGATTCGCGTGAGTGGCTATCACGTGCCGTATCCGCCGACCCGGATTGAAGAGGACTATCGACCAACCGTCGACCGTGTCCTCGACGCCGTTGACCGAGTGATCGGATTCGAAAATTGAGCGAAGAGATCTTCCTCCTACCCGACGTCGGCGAAGGTCTCGTCGAGGCTGAGATCGTCACGTGGAAGGTGAAGGAGGGTGACGTCGTCACGCTCAACCAGCCACTCGTGGACATCGAGACCGCAAAGGCAACCGTCGAACTACCGAGTCCCTACGCGGGTGTCGTGTTGAAATTGCACGGCAACGTGGGCGACGTGATAGAGGTCCATAAGCCTCTCATCACTTTTGACGTGGGCGGTGACGCTCGCGCTCCCGCGAGCGCCGCGCCGGCCAGTTCCGCGCCATCCACGCCGAGTGCGCTCGAGCCAGAGGCACCCACGGGTGCCGGTCGAGAGGCAGTCCTCGTGGGATACGGCGTGGCGAACGAGGACGGGCTCGCGACCCGCACGCATCGACGCAAGGGTTCGCCACCAGTTTCGCCACCGGCGCCCATTGCCCAGACCACGAGACCGGGGCTGGCACCGCGTAGTACCCCGCCGGTGCGCTTGTACGCCAAGCAACACGGACTGGACCTGGCGACCTTGACCGGTTCGGGGCGCGACGGGCTCATCACCCGACGCGACGTCGAACTGGCTCTGAGGCCCGATTCGACACCCAGGCCTGCGTCGACGCCGGTCACCGGACCCACGACCACGTCGCACTTCGTCGGTCGCGACATCGAGTCGTGGTCGACGGGACCCAAGGAGGAACGGATTCCGGTCAAGGGCGTGTTGCGCGCGATGTCCGAAGCGATGGTCCAGAGTGCTTTTAGTGCGCCGCACGCCGCGGTGTGGGTGCGCGTGGACGCGACCAGGACCGTCGAACTACTGGCGGGCCTGAAGAAGCACCCCAACTTGGCGAACGTTCGCCTGTCACCGCTCACGATCGTCGCGCTCGCGCTCTGTGACGCGGCCCGGCACTTTCCCGGACTCAACTCGAGTTTCGACGCCGCGAACAGCGAAGTGATCGTTCGTCGAAGCGTCAATCTGGGAATCGCCGCTGATACGCCGCGTGGACTGATCGTGCCCAACATCAAGGGTGCCGACGAACTGGACTTGGTGGGCATGGCGAACGCACTGAACGTGCTGGTCGACAAGGCCCGCAATGGTACGACGACCCCCAACGAGATGATTGGGACGACGCTCACCATCACCAACGTGGGTCCCTTCGGGGTCGATGCGGCCATGCCGATTCTGCCTCCCGGTACTGGGGCGATTCTCGCGGTGGGTCAGATCGCGAAGTCACCGTGGGTGATCGACGATGAGATCGTCGTGCGACACGTGGTCGAACTCGCGCTGGCTTTTGATCACCGTCAGATCGATGGGGCGATGGCGTCAAGGGTGCTGAGTCACGTCGGCGCGTTCCTCGGCGATCCCGCGACCGCGATGATCGCGGGTTAGTTTCTTCTACTTGAGCGCGCCGAGGGCGCGCTCGGCGTGGACGTTCATGTTCGTCTCGCTGGCGATCACTTCGAGTACTCGGTGGTCCTGACCGATGACGAACGTGGTGCGTTTCACCTTCAGCAAGTCCAAGGCTCGTTTGACACCGAATGTCTTGGCGACCTTCCCGCCCACGTCGGCGAGCAGGGGGTAATCGAGATTGTTGGCGAAGGTGAACTTCGCTTGCTTTTCGACGCTGTCCATAGAGATGCCGACTCGTTGCGCTCCCTTGGCGGCGAACTCGCTCGCCAGGTCGCGAAAGTGACAGGACTCCTTGGTGCAACCGCTGGTCATCGCCGCGGGATAGAAGAAGAGGACTACCGGGCCTTTGGTGAGAAATGAATCGAGCGAACGAGGTTGACCGTTTTGGTCATCCAGGGTGAAGTCGGGGACGAGGTCGCCTTTTTGCATAGTCCGAGACTAGGGGTCCAGGCGAAAACCCACACCTCGAATGGTGATGAGATGGCGCGGCGCCGAGGGATCGTCCTCGATCTTCTGGCGCAACCGCTTGACGTGGGTGTCCAGGGTGCGGGTATCGGAGAGCTCCAAACCCCACCACAAGGTGTCCAGGCACACTTCGCGGGTCACCACCTGGCCGAGGCGTGAGGCGAAGAGGGCTAGGAGGTCGAACTCCTTGCGGCTCAGTTCGATGTCGATGCCTCGACGGGTCACCGTGCGGCGCACGAAATCTATCCGTAGGTCGCCAAAGGTGATGATCTCGTCCTCGTTGGCCGCTAATGGGCGACGCAGCACTGCGCGCATTCGTGCGACCAATTCTCGTAGTCGGTAGGGCTTGGTGACGTAATCCGCCGCACCGATCTCTAGGCCGAGCACGACGTCGACCTCACTGGTGCGCGCCGACACCATGATTACCGGTATGCGCGAGGTGTCGTAGATCTCGCGACAGTAGTCAATACCCGAACCATCGGGCAACATCACGTCCAACAGCACCAAATCGGGTTTGGTCGAGGACATCAGCTCGCGCGCCTGGGTGATCGTGCTGGCGGCCATGACGATGAATCCTTCGACGCTGAGTCCGATGTTGAGCGCGTCCTGGTAACTCTCCTCGTCCTCGACGACCATGACGACGCTGCGTCCTTCGGGATCAACCACGGCGAAACCAATCCGAACGCTGATTAGGTCGCGAAGTGGCACGCGACGTAGTCGTCAGGGGAGGGAGAGTGCGTGCACGTGCCATGTGGACAACGTAAGAAGACTGGGTTACCGCAAGGTGAAAGTCGTGCTATCGCAAGGTGGTAATTACATGAAACCTTTCGCTGCGCTGAACCTGGTCACGGCGCAGGCCTCGCGGGACTTTCGTTCTCAGGATGCGTGGTCGGTGAAACCGAGGTAATTGCCCGACGCCGTCTCGTAACTACCGACCGCGTCGCAGACGCCGGTCTTCTGGCAGTCCACGGCGTAGACGCCGCCGGCTTGACCCACGGTCGAGGCCCCCGAAGGCAACGTGATCCGGGTGCCCGCCGCCCAGAGGTGATTCGTCTCGTTTATCAAGAGCGCCTGGTAGTTGCCCGACGAATCCTGGTAGGCGGCTCCCGCGGTGCAGTTGCCCACTGAGATGCACGAAAGGGCGACCACGCCCCCGTTCTTGCCCGCCTGGACCGCGCCGGCGGGCAGGACCAGCTCGGTCGCCGCCTGCCAGTGGCCGCTGACCTCGTTGACCAGAAAGCCCTGGGTATTGCCACTCTTGTCCTGGTATTGACCGCCCGACGCGCAGTCGCCCGGCGAAGGACACGCGACGCCCCCGAAGCCGTAGAGCAACACCTGCGGGTTCGCAGCTGCGTTGGCGGGGAGTGCGACTTCACTCGCGCGTCCCCACGCGCCGTTGGTCTCATTGGCGACGAGCATCTCGACACCGGCGCCCGGCACGTTATAGGTGCCCGCTGCGGCGCAGTTACCAGCGTTCGCGCACGTGAGTTCGCTGAGGTTCGCTCCCGCGTACGCACTCGCGTTCGCGGGAAGAGCGAGCGATGCTCCCGCGCGCCAGATACCCGCTGTTTCGTTGGCGACGAGCGCGTGGGTCACGTTGTTCTTGTCGATGTACGAGCCCGCCGCACTGCAATCACCGGCACGTGAGCACGAAACTTGGCTGAGTTCGCCGAACGGATTGAAGTTCGCGCCGACGGGCAACGTGATCTCTTGTGCACTAGTCCAGCGTCCGGCGACTTCGCTCACCACGAAAGGTTCCTGGACGAGGTTCGCGCCGACCGCGACACTGTAGGCGCCCACGGCGCTGCAGTTACCCGCCGACGCGCACGAGATGGAGTGCAGGTCCGAAACCTGGGAACTCTTGACCGCGTTCGCGGGAAGAACGATCTCGCTGGCCCTCTGCCAGACGCCGTCAACTTCGTCGACGACAAAACTCCATTGATTCAGGGAAGAGTCACTGAACGTTCCCACCGCGTTGCAGAAGTTGGTCGCGCCACACGAGACGTCGTAGACCGAGACGCCGTTCGAGACGGCGGCGTTGGCGGGGGGCGTGACTTTGGTGGGATCACGCCATACGCCGCTCACTTCGTTCAAGAGCAGTCCGTAACTGTTACCACTCGAATCCTGGTCGATGCCCGCTGCGGCGCAGTCACCCGGGGCCGGACACGACAGCACTGACAAGTTGCCGTTATAGAGACCGGTGGCGCCACTCGGCAGATCGGCGTTCCTGGCCGCTTGCCACATCGGGTTCACACTCGCGCCCGCCGACGTGCTCGGCACGATCGTGAGTGTTAGTGCGACGAAGAGGGTGACGCGCTGGAACTTCATTGGTTGCTCCGCTATCTGGTTCAGAAGGTGACGACTCACTTGTCCGGGTAGTTCTGATCGTCCGGCTTCGTGTCACCCAAGTATAAGGAACTACGAATCCTCACCTCGTAGAACACCAGTCGTAGTGGCGAACTTTATGGCTTTCTTAAGAGTCAAGAGTCCGCGTTGTCTGCTTGGGGACGTTGTGCTCTAGGTGTTCGCTACTGCTCATTGACGGGCGGCGTTGGCGGCTTGGTCTCAATTTGGCCAATACCTGAAGCGAGCATCACGGAGTTGGGAACCCGCAGGATGCCATCCTCGGTGCGCACCGTGACGTAGGTGAGACCTATCCCCAGCACGTCCACGTCGATGATGCCAAGGGTGCCCGACCGGATACGAACACGTTCGCCGACGACGAAAGGTCGAGCGAACAAGAGCACGAGCGCGGCGAAAATGTTCGCGAGGCTCTGTTGGGCGGCGATGCCGATGATCACGCCCGCGACTCCCGCGCCGATCAATAGATGCTGTAAGGAGACGCCGAGCACCCCAAAGAGCGCGAGGAGCAAGATGACGTAGCCGACTCCGGTGGCGACGAGGCGCACGATTGCTCCCGCCGCGGGGTAGGAGTGGTGCGTGAACGAACGGCCGATGGCGATCGTTAACTTTCGAATGGCGAGCGAACCCGCGACGAGTAGAACCAGGGCGCACAACCAGGCAACGACCACCAAGTGAGTCGCGTGGCTGTGTATCTTTCCTACCTCGGTGCCCACGACGAGTCCGGCGACCGCGACCGCGAGCATGAGTGCGCCGACGCACCAGTCGCGTCCCCGCACCGGAGCGTTCATATCGAGACCTCGGCGTACCATGTGATTCAACTGTACCGAGTCGATCTCATCGTTCCGACTACAAGGTGGATTGGACTAGGTCGCCGGACCGTTGTGAGCCGCGTTGCAGGCTCGCGGGTCGTAGGGTTCGAGCGGCTGGTTGGTCGGGGTGGGCGCTGAGAAGAGATTGGACGCCGTTGACCTCGTCGTGGTCGTGGTCGTGGTCGCCACGGGGGCGCCCGACTTCTTCTTCGAGGTAGTCGTCGTCGTCCGCTTCATCGTGCTGAGCACGCCGATCCCGTTGCCCGTCTGGACGGTGACCAGTGCACCGGGTGTGACTTCGCTCGGGTCGTAGCCCAAAATGGCGGGTCCACTCAGTTGGTTGAGGACCTTCTCCGCCGCGGCGAGAGCCGGGCTGTTCCAGTTAGCGCTGGCCGGTGGCGGCGGACCCCCGTAGAAGACCGTTGTCTCGTTGGCGATCCCGTCGGGGGTGCGGCTGCCGGTCGACTGGACGTCGAAACCCCTCTTCGTGAGAGCGGTGGCGATCGTAGCGGCTTGACCAGCAATGTTCGTCCCATTTTCCACGCTGACCTTGAAGCTCTTCGCTTCGGGAAGGGTGTCGTAATTGAACGAGTTCTGGTTGGCGCCTACTTGGAAGATCGTGTCGAGAGTTGCTTGTCCCGCGGGTTGTACGGGGAACTCCACGTCACCGTAGTAGTAACCCCGGTAGAGAAGTGAACCATTCTGCACTTCCACGACTGGATACGTCAGTTGGGGGATGTTCGCAATGTTGGCCGTCGCGAAGTCCCGCGCCAGGGTGATCATGTGATTCTCCGAGAAGTTCTGATCAACTTGCAAGCTGCCGATCACCGAGGAGACGATCGACTGGTCGGTGAACGGATTGCCCAGACCCCGTGAGGCGACTTTGGAGGCGAGAACCCGCAGGAATTCGTGCGTACGTCGGATTCGTGCGATGTCGCTTTGCGCCTCCTGAGGCCACGTACGGAAATCATGATTCTTCGGGTTGTTCTGGATCTGCAGGTGTCGGGCGCGCACCACCTGGAGGGCGTGGTAGCCGTCGAGCAGGCGACAGCCGGGGTGTGGAATGTTGAGACCGGACTCCGCGTCGAATATCGGTACGGGGAAGTACATGTAGACCCCGCCCAGTGCGTTCACAACGCTCGCGAAGGTATCGAAATTCAGTTCGACGTAATGATTGATCGGTATTGCGAAGTCTTCTTCGATCGCGGCGGCCAGCTGGCTGGGTCCCTCGTAAAGGGCGGCGTCGATCTTGTTGGCGCCCGATTGGCGGGCGTTCGGGACGAAGAGGTCGCGCGGTACCGATAGCAGAGCAAGTTGGCGCGTTGCGGGGTTGACGTGCACGATCATGACGATGTCGCCGTTGATGCCGTTCACGCCGTCCTGGCAAAGTCCGTAGGCCTTGTTCTGGACCTTCAGCGCACATCGATTGGTGGAGCCGACCAGCAGGATGTTCTCGGGTCCGTTCGCGCTCTGGATGTTGCTCACGTGAATGTGGTTGATCTTCGAGCCGAGGTAGAAGTAGTCGGCGACTACTCCCAGGACCAGTACGAGGACCAAGCCGAGCACGCTGAAGACGACGAGTCGTCCCCAGCGCACGCGGTGACGTCGTGCGTTGGGCGCACCACCCCGAGCCGAGGATTTCGAGGAGAACCGCCGGTCGATGGCGGCGCCCAAAGCCTCGAGGCGTTCACTGTTCGCCATCCGCTTTGGCGGAGGGCTCTGAGATGCCACGTTGATTCTCCTTGGGCTTCACGTCACATAAAGGGCCGTGAAGCCGCACGCAACGACGTCATCGCGTGAGTATTGGTTGACGGTCAAGTTTAGAGGAAATGTCGACCGGCACCGCTTTGCTTTGATAGCAAGGTTTTGGCGCAACCAGGACCAGCCTCGAGGAGTACCCGCGACGCGACGCTGCCGCCCGGCTCAAGTGACGCGCACGTACACTGAGCGAGACCAACCAAGGAGGAATGTTGCCAAAACGAAGCGCACACACAAGTTGGACCGGCGGTTTGCAGGATGGTTCGGGACACGTCACGTTGAGCAGTAGCGGTGCCGGGCAATACGACGTGTCGTTTCCCAAGCGAGCCGCGGAGGAAGCGGACGGTACCACGAGTCCCGAAGAGTTGATCGCCGCTGCTCACTCGTCTTGTTACGCCATGCAGCTCTCCGCGTTTATCGCTCGCGCGGACGCGACTCCTAAGAGTCTCGAGGTCGACGCGACGGTGACACTCGATCCAGACCCTGCGGGAGGCTTTCGAATTTCGACGATTGCCCTCGTGGTTCGTGGCGTCGTCGACGGTCTCGACGACGACGGGTTCAAGAAGGTCGCGAACGAAGCCAAGGCGCAATGTCCCGTGAGCAAGGCGCTGACGGGTACGAGCATCACGCTTGACGCCGCACTCGCCTAGCGACTCCTCCGACTCGTTTTTCTAGTTCGAGCGAAGCTCGGCACCTCGTGAGCGACAAAGCGCGACGCGCGCCGCCGGAGCTGGTGGTCCCTGCGTTGGGCGGGGGACTTGTGATGAGGTTGCTGACCGGCCCGGCTGGTCCGGCTGGCGCGGTAGAACTCGACTTTGGCGAGTTCTACGAGGAGCAAGTAGAACGCCACCATGCCAAAGAGCCAGAAGAAGAAGATGGCCGGCAAGGGGGTGAAGCCGAGGAGGTGAGCCAACGGGGTGTAGGGAAGGACGGCGCCCACCAAGGCGGCGCCCGTGGGTACCAGCATCATGGAGCGGCTCGGCCGACTCGTAAAGAACGGCACTTTACGAGTTCGGATGATGTAGATGATGAGCGTCTGAGTGGCGATGGATTCGACGAACCAACCGGTGCGAAATTCGACGTGGTGAGCGTGGAGCACCGAAATCATTACCCAGAAGGTCACGAAGTCGAAAATCGAGCTGATCGGCCCGAAGATGGACATGAATCGACGGATGAACTTCATGTCCCAGGCTGCGGGCCGGGCCAGCGACTCCGCGTCCACGTTGTCGTAGGGAATTACCAACTGACCGGTGTTGTAGAGCAGGTTGTTGAGCAGGATCTGAGAAGGCAGCATTGGTAGGAACGTGAACAGGGCGGAAGCTCCCGCAGCACTGAACATGTTGCCGAAGTTCGACGACGTCGACATCAACACGTATTTCATGGTGTTCGCGAAGATACGCCGTCCCTCGGTGACGCCCTCGGCGAGTACGCCGAGGTCCTTGTCGAGTAATACGACGTCAGCCGCATCCTTGGCGACGTCGGTGCCCGAGTCCACTGAGATGCCTACGTCGGCGTGATGCAGGGCGACCGCGTCGTTCACGCCGTCGCCCATGTAGGCAACATCCTTACCGGTTCGGCGCGCGATCTTGATGATTCGTGATTTCTGGTCCGGGTTGATCCTCGCGAAAATGGTCGTGTGCGTGATCGATTCGGCGAGAGCATCGTCGTCGAGCTTCTCGATGTCTGGACCACTCAAGAGTCCCAGACTCACCAGTCCTATTTCAGCGCATACTTTGGTCGCCACGAGCCCGTTGTCGCCCGTGATGATCTTCACTTCCACACCCAGGGCCTGGAGTTTCTTCAACGAGTCTTCGGCGTCCGCCTTGACGCGGTCGGCGAACGTGAGGAATCCTTCGAAGGTCAAGCCCGTCTCGTCAGATGCCGCCAGGGTTGCCGTAGCGTCGTGCGCACGTGAAGCGATGGCGATGACGCGGTCACCTTGGGAGAAAAGCGACTCCAAGAGCGTGCGCGTGGCGTCGCTCACGCTTGAGCAGCGCTCGAGAACGATTTCTGGAGCTCCTTTCGTGATCATCGTCGAGTTCTTCGCGTTGTCCTCGACCAGTACTGAGACGAGTTGGCGCTCATGATCGAAGGGCAGTATGGCCCTTCGGGTGAATTGGGCCACTTCAGGCACCCGTTCGTTATGGTCGGTACCTTTAAGAGAGAGCCATAGGGCTTGGTCGAGGGCGTTGCCGCCGACGGGTCCGTTTGGACCCATGGTCGATTCGTTACAGAGGAGGCCCAGAAACAGGGGTCGCTCGGACGGGGCGCCCGTGGCGTCCAGGCTGTGCTCGAACGTGATCGTGCCCTCGGTGAGCGTGCCGGTCTTGTCGGTGAAGAGGATTTCGATGTTTCCGAGGTCTTCGATCGCGACCAGCCGTTTGATAAGGACCTTCTTCTTGGCGAGGGCTTTGGAGCCCGAAGAGAGGCTGATGGTGACGATAGCGGGCATCATTTCTGGCGCGATGCCCACCGCGATGGCGAGTGAGAACAACAGCGCTTCGATGAGTGGTCGCGCGAGCAGGACATTGAAGAGAAAGACGACGCCGGTGAGTATCGCCGCCACGATGAACAAGAACCTTGAGAACCTCGACAGACCCGTCTCGAATGCGGTCTTGCTCGGTTGCTCGCCGAGGCCAGCCGCTATCTTGCCAAAGGCGGTGCGGGGGCCGGTTTCGACCACGATGCCGGTGCCCGATCCTTGGTGGACGATAGTGCCCATATACGCGCAGTTGTTGAGTCCCTGGCTCGCCGCGCCGACGAGCGGGTCGGCGTTCTTGGCGGCGGGAAGAGACTCGCCGGTCAACACACTTTCGTCGCACTCGAGTTCCGCGACGTCACTCAGACGCACGTCCGCTGGCACGATTGCTCCGATGCGAAGTTCCACCACGTCACCTGGCACGAGACCTGACACCGGGACGTCAAGAACATGGCCGTCTCGGCGGACTTGGGCATTTTGGCTTATCTTCGATCGCAAGCTGGCCATTGCCACTTCGGCGGCGTATTCGTTGAAGAAACCGAGGCCGACGCTGAGCGCCACGATGACCGCGATGATGATGGCGTTGGTGCCACCGCCGGTCAGTCCTGAAACCAGGGCCGCGCCGAGTAGCAAGAGCAAGATTGGGTTTCGAATCTGTCGGAAGAGGACAGTGCCGGCATGAACCTTGTGAGTGGTCAGTATGTTGGGCCCGTACTGAGCTAGACGCGTCGTCGCTTCACTCGACGTCAGGCCGCCCACTTCGCTGTGGAGCAGTTGGAATGCTTCGTTGCAGGCTATCGTCGCCGATTTTTCGAGATCGAGGTCGGGCGCACTCGACGTTGTCGTCACGGACCCAGTCTGGTACACCCAGGGCGCCGACGACTACTTCGACACGGTGAAGTCAAAACAACTTAGGAGTGATCTCGCAAGATGTCGCGCTTGGCCTTGAACTCATCGGCGTCGATCTCACCTCGGGCAAAGCGTTCTTCGAGGATGCGTTGTGCCTCGGGATTCGCGTGAGGAGCGTGATCCCTGGATCCAAGCGGTCCCGGACCGTGATGGAGGCGATCGTGACGGTGCGAGAACGCACTAATCGCCCAAACGATGACCAAGACGGTGAGCACCAAAAGGAGCAGTAGGAAAATACCGTGTCCCGCCCCGGATCCTCTTTCGAACCCCGGACCATATCTGATTGGTGGCATAACGTCACTTCCTTTCCTTCTACTGCTGTTCTAGACGCTCGCGCCCGAGACGCCACCGGTCGTGGATAACAATTGGCTAAAAGTCTCGACGTAAGGTACGACCGAGTCGTGGCGACCGGGATATTCGAAGTCGAAGAAGGCGTTCATCAGGTTTGTTGGTTGCGTGGTCGAGACTGTCTAGTTCGTGCCCGCGCGCAGGAGATTCAGCGCTCCGCGGACGACGCCCAGTGCCAGCAGCGTGGCGGACGTTGGAATGTCCTTCTTCGGATTGGCGAGCATCATCACCACGACGTAAGCCTTTCCTGAACTATCGCGCGCCAGATAGCCCAGCGTGAGTACGCCGGGCTCGGAGCCACCCTTGAACCACACGCGTGGCCAGGTGGCCGACTTCAACTCGATGCCGCCGTTGTTGGTGCTGAGGATCGTGTTGATGGGTCCGAGACCGCTCTCGGATTCGAGCGACGTGAGGCCCGAAAAGGCGTGACAGATATCGTCGGGCGCCGCAAACCATTCGATGTTGTTGATGTCGTGAGGAGAGTTGGAAGAAGTGATCGAACTATCCGCGATCTTGTCGACGGTCGAAGAAAGATAGGCAAGGCGCTGCGTGGGTGACAACGAAAGGTAGTGGTCGGCGAGCGAAGGGTAATCGTGCCACTTGAGGATGAAGAACTCGGCCACGCTCAGGAACGGTTGATCAAGCGAGGGGTGCGTCGACCATGCGCGTACTTGAGCCTCGACCGCGTCACGTCCCACGAGGGCGAGCAACATGTCGGCGGCGGTGTTGTCGCTCACCGAGATCATCTTTATCGCGGCTTGTTCGACGCTGAGCGAGGTTCCAACGGGATCGTTCTGCAGGACTCCGCTACCGCCAACTTTGATCGACGCCGTTAAGGTCAATTTCTGGTTCCAAGAGATCGTGTGGTTCCTCACCGCGTTGGCGAGTGCACCGAGGACGAAGAGTTTGAACATCGAGCCAAGCGGCCGCGGGGTGTTCGCGCTCACGGCGTGGACCGGGGTGCACGTACCGTTCGTGGCGAGGTTAGCCGCGAGAAAGCTCGAAGTGGGGGCCATCTTGGCGAGGTCCTTGTCCACCTGGGTCCACGAGGTGACTTTGGGGATCGGAATGGGTGCGGCCAACGAGAAGTACAGTTCCGAAATCAAACCCTTCGCGTCCACGGCGAGTTGTGCGTCGTAGGTGATTGCCCCGATCCTTATCGTCGCCTTCAGGGCGGTCGGGGTCACCGTGGGCAGACCGAGCAGTGTCACCTTCGAACCAGTTGAACCAAGGCTTGCGAATGCGGCGTTCAAGGGTGACACGGGTTCTGCCGCGATGAAGCTCGCATCGAAGTGTGCCGCTTCCTCTTTACCCGACAAAGGAAGGAGCGAGCTGATGCCGAGCAACCACGCAAGTTGCTTGCCGACTGGCGAATTCGGCGCCGAGACCGGTGCGACGCCACCAGCGGACTCGGGCGCAGTGTTCCCTGTGCCACTCGCACTCGCCGGCATCGTGAGCAATGAGGCTGCCAAAAGACCGGTGACAACGCCCGCAAGAATGTCTCGGTGTCGACGAAAGGTCGGTGAAACGTCAACGCAAAGCTTCTTGGTCATGGCACCTCGCGGTCGACGCTGAACGGCTATCCCCCAAAGGAAGCATAGGACGGCCCTGGCCCTAACGAGAAAGGGGATCTCCGCGTCGCGCGAGGGCGTCGACGATTTCTTCCGATTCCCTTTACGGGCGACGAAGGCGCTCGTAACATGTCGCCATGGCGACATTCTCAACCTGTCTTTGGTTCGACGGCAACGCTGATGAGGCCGCAGCTTTCTATCTCTCGTTCTTCCCCAATTCGCGTCGGCTCTCGAGTGTCGATTACGGCCCCGACATGCCCTACCAAGAGGGGACGACCTTGGTCGTGCACTTCGAACTCGACGGGCGGCCCTTCCTGGCGCTGAACGCGGGTCCGCAGTACCAGTTCAATCCGGCGATCTCGTTGGTCCTCACTTGCACCACGCAGGAGGAAATTGACTTCTATTGGAACCATCTCCTGGACGGCGGAAGTCCGGTGCAGTGTGGTTGGCTCGTGGACCGATTCGGGGTTTCCTGGCAGGTGGTCCCGGTTCAACTCGACGAATTGATGAGCAGTTCCGATGTCGACGCAGCCAATCGAGTGGCCCAGGCGATGATGAAGATGGTGAAACTGGACATTGCCCAACTCGAAGCCGCAGCTGCGAGTTGATCGGGCGCCGGCGACTTAGCCGACGCGTCGCAAAGTGTTGTGGTCGGTGTGTGAGAAGGGTTCGTCGAACTCGTTCATTCGCAGGACGGTGACTTCGTCGTAGGACCAGGTGTCGCCGTTCGTCGTGACGTTGAGCACGTAGCTCCGACTGCTGGCGTTCTTCGCCAAGTACTTGTTCTCACCGATGCTGTAGTGGGGGTCATCGAGTGACGCCTTCAAGGTGAAACTCGTGGCGTCAGTGCTCGCGGTTCCTCCAGCGAGCACCACGATCCCGCGAGGTACGACGAAGCCCTTCATCACTTCGCCCGTCGCGGCGTCCCAGAGCCAGTAACCCACTTCGGTGTGAAACGGGTTCTCCTCGTCCCAGCGCCACATCGCGCTCTTGTAGTCGAGTCCGTAGAGGCTCTGGCTGCCGTTGTCCACGGGCCCGAAGGGCTTCATCGTGCACTTCTCGCGGTAGGGACTGCCGAGTACCTCGCCCTTGGAGTGCGAG
>DKEO01000066.1:1139-4037 GCA_002452255.1 Ferrimicrobium sp. UBA6820 | reverse complement strand
TCGAAGTCCTTCAGATCCGAAGGGTCGTAGACGGTCTTTATCGCGATTCCCGAATCCGTGATGCGCTCTGGAGTCTCCACGACTTCAGATTACGCCCCCGTGTATTGGACCTGGATAGGGCCGATTGTCAGGAAATACCGGGCTCGAACGAGGCTCGTCGCGTCATCGGTCAAGATGGACCAGTGCAATGTGCGAACTGCGAGTCCCAGATCACCGGTGCCTACTGCACAGTCTGCGGCACTTCGACGTCGCGAGACCACCCCTCGGTCACCTCGGNNGTCCACCTCACCGGTACCCGCCACTACGTGCTCGGCGACGTCGCGGCCATCGTTCTTGAGGGAATGTACCTGTACGCGATGCTCAGCCGACCGGCGGCCCAGACATTCGGCAACCGGGCCATGAGGACTCGCGTGCGAAGTGCCGTTGACGCTGGACCCATTTCGCCCGACCAGGTCCTACGACGCTACGGCCTGGTCGCGTTCTACAGCGTCTTCGTGGTTCTGGGAGGCGCAGCCGTGACGATGGTCGGACTCTGCGCGCTCGGCGACTCACTGGTGCCCTTGATCAGTCCCACCAAGCAGACGCTGCACGACATGTTCGCCAAGACCATTGTCGTCATGGCCTAACCACGAACTCGAACGAACTCACCCACCAGCGCGAAAGGCTCCAGGAGATGAACAACACCACGTCAAGGAGTGCACGAACATGAGGTGTCCCAACTGCGGGACCGAAGGCGACGAGTCCTACTGTCTGTCGTGCGGGCAGAAGCTTTCCGTCGTCGGGACTCTCGACACCGCGACCAACGAGGTTCTCGCGGGATGGGGGCTGCGGGTGGGCGCGTCACTAGTGGACTACCTGATCCTCTTGGCCCCCTTGATCGTTTTGAAGGTGCTGCTCGGCAGCGTCGTCGGGGCCGTTGTCGTGGTGGTGTTAGAAGCCGCGTACTTCGTGACCCAGTGGCTGATGTACGACGGGCGAACCGTGGGCAACCGGGTGGTACACACCCGGGTCCGTGACGAAGCCACGGGCGCCACGATCACGAACAAGCAAGCCCTCTGGCGATACTTCTATCTCGAAGTGTCCATCATCTTCGAGATCGTGGGAGCCGGATCCAATTCGGCGACGTTGCTGTTGCTGGCGGGGGTGTACTTCCTGGTCGACCTGCTCTTCCCGCTTTGGGACAAACGTAAGCAGACGCTGCACGACAAACTCGCTCACACCATCGTGATCATTACCTGACGCTGGTCGTCGCGAGCATTAGGGCAAGCACCAACCAATAGGGTCGACCAGTCGATTGGCCGAGTCGGGTCCCCACGAACCCTGGTCGTAGGGCTCGACGGGAGGAGGCGAGTCGAGCACGGGCGCAGCCACCTCCCAGAGGCGGTTGATGCCGTCAGAACGCGTGAAGAGCGAATGGTTGCCGAGCATCGCTTCGAGGATCAGGTGTTCGTACGCTTCGAGACGGTGCGCCGACTCGAAGGAATCCTTGTAGTGGAAGGTCATCTCGGCCGAGTCGAGGTGCATCAGCGGGCCCGGCTCTTTGGCGAGGAACTGGGCGTGGATCGATCCAGGGTCGGCGAAGTCGATGACCAGTTTGTTGCCCCGCCAACCCGGCGAGTTCTCACTGAGCGGGAACAGGCGCATGACCGGCTCCTCGAAGCCAATAGTGATGACCTGTCGACTCTGCGCGAGGCACTTGCCCGAGCGCAGAAAGAAGGGCACACCCTTCCATCGCGTGTTCTCCACTTCGGCGCGCAGCGCGATGAACGTCTCGGTCTGTGAGTCTTTCGCGACACCCTTCTCGCGCAGGTAGCCGTCGTACTGACCGCGCACCACGTCGTCAGGATTGATGGGCTGAAGAGTCAAGAAGACCTTGTGCACCTCGTCGCGCAGGGGACCCGCGTCGAGACTCACGGGTTGTTCCATCGCGAGGAAGCCGAGCACCTGGAAGAGATGGCTCACCACCATGTCGCGAAACGCGCCGGTCCCTTCGTAGAACGCGCCGCGCCCTTCGATCGAGAGCGTCTCGGGAACGTCGATTTGGATGAAGCGGACGTGGTCGCGGTTCCAGAGCGGCTCGAAGAACCGATTGGCGAAGCGCAACGCCAAAATGTTGTCGATGGACTCCTTGCCGAGAAAGTGGTCGATGCGAAAGACCTGCATCTCCTCGAAGTTCGCCAGGATCGTGTCGTTGAGCTGCCTCGCCGTTTCGAGGTTCGTGCCGAAGGGCTTTTCACAGATCACTCGAGCGTTCTCGTTGAGACCGCTCGCACCCAGCATCGCGATCATCGCGGGCACCGCCTCGGGCGGAATGGCGAGGTGCAGGAGCCTTCGAACCTCCCCACCAATCTCGGACTCGGCGAACTTGACCGCAGCCTCGAGATCGCCCGACTGACCGGGCTCGGCCGCGGCGAAGGAGAGGGCGTGCTCGAACTCGGTCCAGTGCTCACCTTCGGCCTTCATGTCACTGAACTTCCTCACCGCCTCTTTGGCGTAGGAACGGAACTCGTCGTCCGTCATCGCAGTGGCGAACCGCGACGATCCAATGATTCGATAGCGCTCGGGCAACAGACCCGCGGTCGCCAAGTGGAACAAACCCGGGAGGATCTTTCGCCGGGCGAGGTCGCCCGTCGCGCCAAAGATCACNNACCAGGCTGGGGGCGAACAAGCCATGCTCGACGACTCCCGGCGTCGTGGACAACCTAGAAGCCAGGGCACCCGGCTCGTGCACTTCTCCTAAGTAGTCAACGATCAAGCCTCCGTCGGGACTCGGCGCCACGTCGCGTAACTCACACGGCGCGAGTCGACGCAGGGTCGACGAAGCGCCAAAGGCGAGGATTTCAACGGGTACGGGTGCGTGCAACGACGCGACCAACTTGGACGAGTCCACGATCACGA
>DKEO01000066.1:0-990 GCA_002452255.1 Ferrimicrobium sp. UBA6820 | reverse complement strand
ACGTCCGCCATGACGACCGACGGCGTGGTCACATCGGCCATGACGGTCGACGACCTCGCCTCGACCCGACCGGCAGGAATCGATCGATCACCTCGCACCAGCATATTGAGCGCCCGGCGCTTGTCGGGACCAGTCACCACCCACAACAACTGTTTCGCCTTCGCGAGCCCGGGGTACGTCAACGTCATCCTTTGGTTACCTTGGTATTCGCCCGAGATCGCGACGTCACGGTCGGTGACGTCCAAGACCGCGTCACCGGGCACCAAGGACGCAGTGTGACCGTCGGGACCGAGTCCGAGGTGCACCAGGTCGAACCACTCCGGCAGCGACGCCGCGTAGTCATCGGCGGCACGCTCCAAGTTCACCTCGTCAACGGGCATGGGTCGCACCACCGCGATGGCGGGAAGCGTCTCGCGCAACATGCGCAGATTGCGCTGCGGGTCGTCGATCCCAACGACTCGTTCGTCGACCTGGTAGATCACCGTCTGGGCCCAGGGCATGGGGCTCGCGGCAAACACTTTGAACATGGCGTGCGGAGCGGAGCCGCCGCTGACGGCCAAATTGAAACGACCTTTGGAATTGACCGCGAGGTGCGCGGACTCCACCACGCNNGAAGCGCGCCGCCGCGCGAGCGAGTTCCGCGTGATCGTCGAACGTTCGTAGTTCGTGGAACATCGGTCAACCTCTCCGTACCCCAGATTTATCTACGTCTAGGGACCACCCTCATTGTACGGTCTAGGACCGCGGGCTCACCTGGGATCACACGCCCACTGCGTGGGGCATGCAGAGGTCGTCGTACTCGGCGATGACAATCGGCGCGGCGTTCTCCCCGCACGCGGGACACGTCGGGTCACGGCGGACCTTAAAGGTGCGAAAACTCTGATCGAGTGCGTCATAGGTGAGCAAACGCCCGACGAGCGGGTCGCCCAGTTCGAGCAGAAGCTTGATCGCCTCGACGGCCTGGATCGAACCGACGATACCGGGCAGCAC
>DKEO01000045.1:0-44563 GCA_002452255.1 Ferrimicrobium sp. UBA6820 | reverse complement strand
CCCGTTTCGGCGACGAGGAAGTTGGCGCCGGAGACACCCACCCGCGAGGCGAGAAACCGTTCGCGCAGATGCAACCGGGCCGCTTTGGCGAGGTCCGAGGGCACGTTCGTCAGGTCATCAGGGGCTTTGAGGCCCCATTCACCCATGTGCTCGAGGAAGATGGCGCGAACCTCATCACGGTTCCGGTGGATGGCGGGNNGATCTCGGCCAGATCGGTCTCGTAGGCGGTGATCCCCTCGATTTCAAGTGCGGAGTTGAGGTCGATCTCGGCGCTGGTCATCGTCTTGATCTTGACGACGTCGTGAGCGCCGGTCGACTTGACCAAATCGACGACGATTCGCTGTGCGTGCGCGGCGTCGATGGCCCAATGGACGTGACCACCGGCGTTCGTGACGTTCTTCTCAAAGGTCACCAACAGGTCGTGGAGGTTCGCGAGCGCTTCGCGCTTGATCGCTTCGCCCGCGAGGCGCAGCTCCTCCCAGGTGTCGAGTTCTGAGACCCGAAGGTTTCGCTTATCGCGGATGGTGCGCGTGGCCCTCGAGAGGTTGCTGCGCAGTTGGGGATCGGCCAGGGCGACCTTGGCCCCGACGGGAAAGTCGGGTGAGCCGGCGAAGGTCCTCGCCATTACGCGCCGCTCTTGGTTGAAGCGAGGATCTCGGCTATGTGTTTCACTTCGAAAACGGTGGTCGACGGCGTGGCGTTCGCGTTCAACGTGGGTACCAGCGAACCGGACTTCTTGGCGAGGGTGGACAGGTGAGTCAGACAGGAGTTGTCCGAAGCGCATAAGACCTCGGCGCCGCTGGCTCGAACGTTGGCGATCTTGTCGAATCCCATGGCGGCCGACGTATCAGGATTCTTGACGGCGAAGAGGCCACCGAAGCCACAACAGGAATCGCTCTCGGGCAACTCGACTAGTTCAATACCGCGCACTTCGCGAAGTAATTGCAGCGGACGGTCTCCCACGCGCAAGGAACGCAGCGAATGGCACGTCGGATGGTAGGCGACTCGTCGTTCGAAGGTGGCCCCGACGTCGGTGACACCCAACACGTCGACCAGAAGTTCGGTAAATTCGAAGACTTTTGGGGCAAACTCCGTGGCGTCGGCTACCAACTGATCATCGTTCTCATCTTGGGCGACGTCGCGCCAGAGGTGGCGCATGGTGCTGGTGCAGGACCCCGAAGGTACGACGATGATGTCCGCGCGCTCAAAGGAGGTCATCACGTCGCGGGCGATGCTCAACCCCTCGGAACGGTAACCGGCGTTTAAGTGCATCTGACCACAACACGTCTGGGACTGGTTGAATTCAACTTCGTGTCCCAGTCGTTCGAGGACCGTGACGACAGCTTGTCCCGTCTCGGGGTACAGAATGTTGTTCATGCACGTCACGAAGAGGGAGATACGCACAATGGTCCTTCACAGTTTGAGGGAATCGCAGGGATGCACGGTTGATTCAAAACGTAGCACTGGCCAAATGATCGCTCAGAATGTGATGTTACTAGACACGTGATGTTATTTTTCTGTTCGAAATTCTTGACACCCGAGGCGTCGTCTGCTTAACTTCTCAACACGTTTGTCCGAGAGAAGTGACCTTAGGGGGAGTGCTGTGCCGTTTGTATCCGCGTGGGCCAGCCCCTCGGTGATCGCCCCGAGTTCCGCGACTGCCGTCTGAAATGAGCGAATCGAACGTCGAACCGATCCTCGTGATGGAAGGCGTCGCCAAGTACTTCGGTGCCGTGGTCGCGCTCGCCAATGGTTCCATTGAATTGTTCCCGGGTGAGGCCCACGCATTGCTCGGTGAGAACGGTGCCGGAAAGTCCACCTTGGTCAAGATCATCGCGGGTGTCTACCCAGCTGACCGTGGCACCTACGTCTATGACGGTCAGGCTCGTCACTTCCACGGTCCCCACGACAGCCAAGAGGCGGGGATCGCCGTCATCTACCAAGAACCCACGCTCTTCGACGACCTGAACGTCGCTGAGAACATCTACCTCGGACGCCAACCACTTGCCTTCGGGCGCCGCATCAATCGTCGTGAGATGCGCAAGCAGAGCCGCGCGATCTTCGAACAATTGGGTGTGGACATTGACCCCAATCGAAAGGCCAAGGGTCTTTCGGTGGCGGACCAGCAGATGGTCGAGATCGCCAAGGCACTCTCGAAGGACGCGCGCGTCGTGGTGATGGACGAGCCCACTGCCGCACTGAGCCCCGAGGAAGTGAGGAGACTCTTCACGGTCGTGGGGAACTTGCGACAGCGCGGAGTGGCGATTCTGTTTATCTCACACCGCCTCGAAGAGGTGTACGAGATCTGCCAACGAGTCACCATCATGCGCGACGGTTCGTTTGTGCGTACTGACCTCATCGGCGACATCAAGATCGACGAGATTGTTCGCTCAATGGTGGGTCGTGACTTGAGTACGTTGTTCCCCAAGACCGTCATCGAGGCGGGCGCCGAAGTGTTGCGCGTCGAACGATTGACCCGTGAAGGTACTTTCTACGACATCTCGTTCAGTGTGAACGCCGGCGAGATCGTCGCCCTTTCGGGACTCGTGGGTTCGGGTCGTACCGAAATCGCTCGAGCGATTTTTGGCATTGACCGGTACGACGCGGGCAGCGTGACCGTCAACGGCAAGAAACTGAAAGGGAGCTCGCCTCTTCGCGCCATGCACGCCGGTATCGGCTTCGTACCCGAGGACCGTCGCCAACAGGGGCTCGTCATGGACTTCGGTATCGACCACAACGTGGCGTTGGCGTCGCTTGGTCGCCTGAGCCACGGACTGCTCCTCTTTCGAAGCTCTGAGCACGCTTTGGCGGCCGACTGGGCCCTGAAACTGCGTCTCAAGTACGGAAAGTTGAGCGATGAGGCCAACACGCTGTCGGGGGGGAATCAACAAAAAGTGGTGCTGGCCAAGTGGCTGGCCGGCGAACCCAAGTTGATCATCGTCGATGAGCCAACCCGCGGAATCGACGTAGGCACGAAGTCCGAGGTGCACCGAATCATCGACGACCTGGCCCAGAGCGGTGTCGCGGTGCTCATGATCTCGTCTGAACTTCCGGAGATTCTTGGAATGGCGGACCGCGTGCTCGTCATGCGAGAAGGGCGCCTGGCCGCGACGATAAATCGCTCCGACGCGACCCAAGAGTTGGTCATGATGGCCGCGACGGGTCAGGTATAGATCAACATGTCCGTGACTGAAGAAGTGATCACCTCCGAACCCGTCAAGACGCACCGGGTCGCCGAGACTCTTTCGCGAGCTCGCGAACTCGCGATCGTCGCGGTAATTCTCGTTATCTTCGCCATCACGACGATCAAGAGCCCAGGTTTTGCGCACCTGACGAGTATTCAGCAGGTCATGACGAACGCTTCGCTCTTCACGCTGCTCGCAGTGGGCGAGACCATGGTGATCGTGACGAGGAATGTCGACCTTTCGGTGGGTTCAACGCTGGGGATTTCAGCGTTCCTGGTCGGTGACTATTTCACGCACAACGCGCACGCTTCAATTGTCATCGCATTTCTCATCGGTATCGGTGTGGGCGCGTTCTGTGGCGCGGCCATCGGTCTTATCGTCACCGTAACGAAGGTGCCGAGTCTGGTGGTGTCGCTGGCCGCTCTCTACATCATCCGAGGCATCCTCAACATCATTGGACTCGGTATTCAGATCGAGCCGACCGCGATTCCGCTCTCGTTTCAAAAGATCGGCTTCGAGACCTTTGCGGGGATCCCGTGGATCTTCATCATTCCCGCGTTGGTCGCCCTGGGGGTGGGATTCTCGATGCGATCCTTTCGTTCAATGCGCGAACTGTACGCCATTGGATCCAATCCTGGTGCCGCTCAGTTGGCCGGTGTGCCCGTCGCGCGGCGCGTCTTTACCGCGTTCGTGGTGAGTGGCTCGCTCGCGGGGCTCGGGGGCGTCTTGTTCTTGTCGGAATTCGCGACGGTCAATGCCACGGCGGGCTCGGGTTACGAGCTCCTGGTCGTCGCGTCGTGCGTCATTGGCGGCGTGGCGATCTTTGGCGGCAGCGGCACGGTCATCGGCGCGGCGCTCGGCGCAATACTTCTGCAGATCATCAACCAATCGCTCGTGGTGATCAACGTCTCGCCGTTCTGGGACTCGGCGCTCGCGGGTGCCTTGATCCTCGTCACCGTCAGCTTTGACCGATTGTTGAGTAACCGGGCTACGCTCGCCCTTCGATTGAAAGGCAGTGCTGCTCGTGGCAATTAGCAGTCCTTTGGAGTCAAACGAGGAGGTGCCGGCACCGCTCGACCGGCACAGCCTGGCGTTTGGCGCTCATTCACTGGTGAGGTGGGAGAGCGCGCTCGTCCTGTTCTTCATCTTTGACCTCTTCTACGGTGGGTTCACCGCGCCGGACTTCTTCTCGCAGAACACGATCTTCTTCGCGGGCATCAACTTCGGTTTGATCGCGATCATGGCACTGCCCGAGATGTTGATCATCACGACCGGGGAGATCGACCTGTCGGTGGCTGCGATGTTGGGGCTCTCGTGCGCGAGCTTCGGCTACCTGTTCGAGCACCACGTCGAGGTCTTTCTCGCCATGATCCTCACGCTGGGCGTGGGCGCAGTGGGCGGTGCGCTCAACGGATTTCTCGTCACTCGAGTGGGACTTCCGTCCATCGCGGTGACGATCGGCACCTTGACGATGTTTCGGGGCCTCGCTGAGGTCATCTTGGGGACGAATGAGGTCACGGGCTTTGGAGGGCCCTGGACCGACGTGGGCACCAACACGATTCCGGGAACACCCTTCGCCTGGGCCTTTGGGATCTTTGTCGTGCTCGCGCTGATCTATGGCGTGGTGTTGCATTTCACATCGACGGGTCGATCGATATTCGCGATTGGTCTTCAAGAAGAGGCCGCGTTCTTCTCGGGGATTCGCGTGAAACGGATCAAATTCAACCTCTATCTCATCTCGGGCATTGTGTGCGCGTTCGTCGGATTGCTGTACACCTACGAGACGAATACCGCCCGTTACGACGCGGGGACCGGCCTGGAGTTGAACGTGGTGGCGATCGTCCTCTTCGGCGGCATTTCCATCTTCGGCGGACGTGGCTCACTACTCGGAGTGGTGCTGTCGGTCATCGCCGTGGGGATATTCGACCAGATCCTTTCGATCAAGAACGTGTCGTCCCAAGAGCAGAGCATCGTCTTTGGAATACTGCTCCTCGCGAGCGTGGTACTGCCCAATTCCGCTCGCGGCTACCGTGCACTTCGGAAACGTTTTGGACCGGACTCGTACACATCGGCCGGCGTCCCCGAGAGCACTGTCTAAGTTTTCTACCTTTCATCAGGGTTTTTAGATTACTCATCGCATAACATTTTGAGTAGTTATCCTTCACATAATGTGATACTTTTGCCGTGGCATTCGGTCTCGTCGTACGACGCATTCGAAGTGCTACGCAGTTCACTACAACTAACGATTTTCATATGAGGGGGAACATGAAGTTGGAATCATTGAAGCATCGCGCTTCGAAGAAAGCCTTGATTGCCGTTTCGATTGTTGGAATGTTCGCGGGTGTCTGCGCCATTCCAGCCGGAGCAGTGGCAGCCAAGACCATTGCTTCAAAGGGATTGGTCTACATCATTCCTAAGGACACGACCAACCCGTACGAAGTGATTGCGGACAATGGCGTGAAGGCTGCGTTGAAGACTGAAGGCTGGCGAGGCGTAGTGGACAGTGGAACCACTGACACCGCTGCTGCTCAAGAGCCCGCTATTCAGGCTGCGATTGCCGCGAAGGCGAGCGCTATCGTCATTGCGGCGAACGACCCCAAGGCTCTTTGCCCAGAGCTGGAGAAGGCTCGTCGGGCAAAGATCACCATCATTGGATTTGACTCGGACAACTACTGCGCGGGCAACCTGTTCATTAACCAGGCCAACACCCAGGAGATTGGTGCTTCCGAAGTCGACCTGCTGGCCGGCGAGATTAATGACACTGGTCAAATCGCGATTCTGTCCGCTGCCGCGACGGCAACGAACCAGAACGCCTGGATCGGTTACATGAAGCAAGAGCTGACCAAGTACCCCAACATCAGCTTGGTTGCCACGGTCTACGGCAACGACGACCCGACGGTGTCCTTGACGGTTCTTCAGGGCCTGCTGACCCAATACCCGAACCTGGCTGGCATCATCTCGCCGACCACCGTGGGTATTTCGACGGCTGCTCAGTACCTCTCGACGCACGAATCCCAGTACTCGAACCTCATCCTGACCGGTCTTGGACTGCCTTCGCAGATGGGCACCTACACCGGTAACGACAACGTCAAGGCGTTCGAATTGTGGAACCCCTTCGACCTTGGTTCGTTGGCTGGTTGGGCCGCGATGGAGATTCACTCGGGTGTTGTCCAGAACAAGGTTGGTGCAACCTTCACGATTCCCGCCAAGGGAACGAAGTTGGTTGAGGCGAAGTCTTGGACCGTCACAAAGGCCATTGCTGGCTCGGGTGACCCCTCGAACTTTGTCACACTAGGCGCACCGTTTGTGTTCACCGCAGCGAACGTGAAGAACTTCAACTTCTAAGAAGTCGGATTTCCTAACCGAAACAGTTACGGGGCGTCGCCACTACGGGGCGCCCCGTAACGCTGTAACTAGTTTTGTCAGAAGGACAAGCCGTGCAAAGAGTTTGCTTTCAGCTCAAAGTCCGACCAGATCGGATTGATGAGTACGTCGAGCGCCACGCACACGTGTGGCCCGAGATGCGCCAGGCGTTGCACGATACGGGTTGGAACAACTACTCACTCTTTCTCCAGGACGACGGCACGCTGATCGGCTACCTCGAGACCGATGATTTCGAAGCCGCTCAAGCGAGAATGGCAGTAACTGAAGTAAACGAACGTTGGCAGCGCGAGATGGGGGACTTCTTCGTCGACCTTGGCGGTGCCGCGCCCGATGCGAGTATTTCACCGATTAGAGAGATTTTTCACGTTTAGTAGCCGACGCTACGAGAAGTACGCAGCCTGAGGAGGAATGAAGTCATGAGCAGTCCAGCCGAAGTGAAGGCGGAACTCCGCCAACTGATGATTGAGACCCCGTCGTGGGCGTATGGCAACTCAGGCACCAGATTCAAGGTTTTCGCACAGAAGGGCGTCGCACGCACTCCTCAGGAGAAGCTCGAAGACGCCGCCCAAGTGCACCGATTCACGGGCGTCGCGCCCTCAGTCGCGATTCACATACCCTGGGACCGCGTCGATGACTACGCCGCCCTCCAGAGTTACGCCCAGAGCCTGGGTGTCTCAATTGGCGCGATTAATCCCAACGTCTTCCAAGAGGACGACTACCGCCTCGGGAGCGTCTGCAACTCGGACCCGGCGATTCGACGCAAGGCCACCGACCACCTGCTCGAGTGCGTGGAGATCGGTGTCCAGACCGGTTCGACGATCCTCTCGCTCTGGTTCTCTGATGGCACCAACTACCCCGGTCAAGATGACATCCAAGCCCGTCAGGAGCGCTTGGCCGAGGCCCTCGCCGAGACCTACAAGGCCATGCCGTCGAACATGCGCATGCTCCTCGAGTACAAGTTTTTCGAACCCAGTTTCTACACAATGGACGTGCCCGACTGGGGCACGTCCCTGCTGCACTGCCTCGCCTTGGGTGAGCGCGCTCAGGTACTGGTGGACACCGGACACCACGCGCCGGGCACCAACATCGAGTTCATCGTGGCGAACCTGCTGCGGGTGAAGCGTCTGGGTGGTTTCCACTTCAACAGCCGGTTCTACGCCGACGACGACCTCATGGTCGGGTCAGCAGATCCCTACCAACTGTTTCGCATTATGAGTGAGATCGTCGCAGTGGGCGCGCACCGCACTGGTTCGAGCGTGGCCTTCATGCTCGATCAGTGCCACAATCTCGAAGCGAAGGTGCCCGCCGAGATTCGTTCGGTCATGAACGTCCAAGAGGCGACCGCAAAGGCGCTCTTCGTCGACCGTTCGGCGCTCGCGAAGGCCCAGATGGACGGCGACGTCCTCGAGGCCAACGGCATTCTCGTCGACGCGTTCAACACCGACGTGCGTCCGCTGCTGGGCGAACTTCGTGAGGACATGGGCCTGGATCCCGATCCACTGGGTGCTTACCGTCGTTCAGGTTACGCCGAGAAGATTATCGCCGAGCGCGCCACGGGCACGGCGGCGGGCTGGGGCGCGTGATTCCCTTGACCTCCAA
This sequence comes from Ferrimicrobium sp. UBA6820, assembly GCA_002452255.1. Lineage (GTDB taxonomy): Bacteria > Actinomycetota > Acidimicrobiia > Acidimicrobiales > RAAP-2 > RAAP-2. The sequence continues at coordinate 36,395 of DKEO01000045.1, read as the reverse complement.
CGATCCTCCACGCGAAGTCATCGAACTTCTCGAACGCTCGCACCGACTCGGTTCTGACCCGCGCAACACGAACTACGCCGGTGGCAACACCTCGACCAAGGCCTTCATTGCCGACCCCGTGACCGGTGGCGACACCGAGGTCATGTGGGTCAAGGGTTCGGGCGGCGACCTCGGCACGTTGCAAGAGGCTGGACTGGCGATGCTGCGCATCGACCGGTTGCGGGCCCTGGTGGGGGTCTACCCCGGTCCCGAGCGCGAGGACGAGATGGTCGCGGCCTTCGACTTCTGTATGCACGGACGAGGCGGGGCCGCACCATCGATCGACACCGCCATGCACGGTCTGCTCACGTGCACCAACGTGGATCACCTGCATCCGGACGCCGGTATCGCGCTCGCGACCGCCGCCCAGGGCGAGCAGTTGACGGCCCAGTGCTTTGGTGACACGGTGGTGTGGGTGCCGTGGCGTCGTCCCGGTTTCCAGTTGGGACTCGACATCGCCGCCATTCAAGAGGCGAACCCTCAGGCGATTGGTTGCATCCTCGGTGGACACGGCATCACCGCCTGGGGCGACTCGAGTGATGAGTGTGAGAGCCGTTCACTGCACATCATCCGCACCGCCGAGGCTTTCTTGAAGAAGAACGGACGCCCGGACCCCTTCGGCAAGGTGGTCGCGGCCAATAAGCCGCTCGCGAGCGCGGCGCGGCGCGCTCGCGCGGCGGAACTCTTCCCACTCCTGCGCGGCCTCGCGAGCACCGACACCCGCCAGGTCGGTCACTACAGCGACGCCGAGGTCGTGCTCGACTTCACGAGTCGAGAGCGCCTCGCGGAGTTAGCCGCTCTGGGTACGTCCTGTCCCGATCACTTCCTGCGCACGAAGGTCCGACCCATGGTCGTGGACCTGCCTGGTGACGCTGCGCTCGAGACCCTCGAAACTCGCATTCGAGAGTTGCATCAAGAGTATCGACGTGACTACCAGGCTTACTACGAGCGTTACGCGACGCCCGACTCGCCACCGATGCGCGGGGCGGATCCGGCCGTCGTCCTCGTTCCCGGGGTGGGGATGTTCACCTTTGGTCGCGACAAGCAGACCGCGCGCGTGGCGAGCGAGTTCTACATCAACGCCATCAACGTCATGTTCGGTGCCGAGTCGGTCTCGACCTACGCCCCGATCTCCGAACAGGAGAAGTTCCGCATCGAGTACTGGGAACTCGAAGAGCAGAAGCTCCGTCGGATGGCGCCGCCCAAGGCCCTGGCGACGCGCATCGCGTTCGTGACCGGCGGCGGCTCGGGAATTGGCGCCGCGACGGCGCGCCGATTGAGCGCCGAAGGCGCGTGCGTGATCGTTGCCGACCGTAATCTCGAAAGTGCGGAGTTGGTCGCCAAGGAACTCGGCGGCAGCGACCGGGCTATCGCGGTCAGCGTGGACGTGTCCTCGCCCGAAGAGGTCGTGCACGCCATCAACGAGAGCGTGCTCGCCTACGGTGGCGTCGATCTCGTGGTGAACAACGCGGGCCTTTCGATCTCCAAGAGCCTCCAAGACACGACGATCGAAGACTGGGACCGCCAGCATTCCGTGATGGCGCGCGGTTCGTTTCTGGTGAGCCAGGCCGCGGCGAAGGTGATGATGTCCCAAGCCATGGGTGGCGACATCGTGTACATTGCGAGCAAGAACGCGGTATTCGCCGGACCGAACAACGTCGCCTACGGTGCGGCGAAGGCGGACCAGGCACACCAGGTGCGACTGCTCGCCGCCGAACTCGGTCAGTACGGTATTCGGGTGAACGGGATCAATCCCGACGGTGTCGTGCGCGGTTCGGGTATCTTTGCCGGTGGTTGGGGCGCGCAGCGCGCCGAGGTCTACGGCGTCGAGGAGGACAAGTTGGGCGAGTTCTACGCACAGCGAACCTTGCTGAAGCGCGAGGTCTTGCCCGAACACGTCGCGAGCGCCGTGTTCGTCTTGTGCGGGCCTGAGTTGGTGCACACGACGGGACTCCATATCGCGGTTGACGCGGGCGTCGCGGCGGCGTTCTTGCGATGAGCACCACGACCCCCCAGCTGCAACTGCCGAGCCTGGCGAGAACGTCACGGCCCGTGGTGGGCCTGGTCGCGGGTGGTCTGGGCGCCTATTGGCCACAGTTTCCCGATCTGTTGCCCCAACTTCAAGAGTCCGCGCGCCTCGTCTCGGACCGGATCAAGAGTTTCAACGCCGACATCGTCGACGTGGGCTTCATCTCCGACGCGCAAGAGGCGGACGTGGCCGCCGAGAAACTGCGCAGCGCGGGCTGTGATCTGATCGTCATGTTCCTCACCACCTACATGACCGCCTCGATGGTGCTACCCATTGCCCAGCGGACCAAGGCCGACGTGTTGGTATTGAACCTCCAACCCACCGAATCCATGGACCACGCCACCTTCGACACGGGTCAGTGGCTCGCCTATTGCGGCGCCTGCCCACTGCCCGAAGTGGCGAACGCCTTCGAACGAAGCGGCATCGGGTTCCGCTCGGTCTCGGGCTACCTCGCCGACGAACGAGCCTGGACCAAGATCGAACGCTGGATCCAGGCGGCCGGCGTTCGTCGAGTCCTGCGAAGTGCTCGCCACGGCCTCATGGGCCATCTCTATCCGGGCATGTTGGACGTCTCCACGGATCTCACGCTCGTCTCGGCGCAATTGGGCGGTCACGTCGAGGTGCTCGAATACGACGACCTTCGTGTGCGCGTCGCTCAGGTCACCGACACTGACGTTGACCAGCGCAGTCAACTCGTGCGTGAGTTCTTCGAGCTTGATAGTTCGGTCGAGCCCGAAGAGTTGGAGTGGGGTGTGCGCGTCGCACTCGGACTCGAGAGTTTGGTGAAAGACTTCTCCCTCGATTCGCTGGCTTACTATCATCGCGGTCTCGAAGGTGAGTTGCATGAGCGCATCGCTGCGGGAATGATCCTGGGCGCGTCGCTCCTGACCGCCGGACACGTGCCCGCTTGTGGCGAGTACGAACTACGTACGTCGCTCGCGATGTTGGTGCTCGATCGTCTCGGAGCGGGAGGGTCCTTCACCGAACTCCAGGCCCTCAATTTCCGTGACAACGTCGTCGAGATGGGTCACGACGGTCCCGCCCACCTGGCCATCAGCCAGAGGCGCCCATTGCTTCGCGGGCTCGGGGTGTTCCACGGCAAGCGGGGCCACGGGGTGTCAGTCGAGTTCGACGTCGCCCACGGTCCGGTCACGGCCTTTGGGATCACCCAGATGCGAGATGGTCGTTTCCGCTTCGTCGCCTCGGAAGGCGAAGTCGTGGCGGGGCCGCTGCTGCAGATCGGTAACACCACCTCTCGCGTTGATTTTGGTCGCAATCCGGGTGAATGGTGCGATGAGTGGTCCGCCACCGCGGTGGCGCACCACTGGGCCCTTGGCACCGGCCACCGAATCGGCGATCTTCGCACCTTGGCTGAGTTGCTGGGCGTCGAATTCGTCACCGTGTGATCGGCGCCAGCGTGGGTCGTGTCGAACGCATCGTGGCAGTCGACCTGGGCGCCTCCAGCGGTCGGCTCTACACCGGCGAGGTGAGTGCGGAGCATTTCACGCTCAGTGAGTCGGGGCGGTTCGTCAACGGAAGCGTGCAGTTGGGCGAGAACCTCTTCTGGGACATCCTGGGACTGTACCGAGGGATTTTGGAGGGACTCACCAGTGCACTGCGTCAGGGCCCGGTCTCCTCGGTGGGCGTGGACTCGTGGGCGGTCGACTATGGCCTGTTGCGCGCCGACGGATCGCTTCTTTCGAACCCCGCGTGCTATCGGGATTTGCGCACCGAGCCCTCGATTGCGCGCGCGAAAGATCTCGCGGGACTCGAAGCCATGTTCGAGCGCACCGGAATTGCCCACCAACCGTTCAACACGGCGTTTCAGTTGATGGCGGACGCCGCGTCGGGTCACCTGGACGAGGCGAACCTGGCGTTGCTGCTGCCCGATCTTATTAATTACTTCTTGACGGGCGAGGCCGCGACCGAGTTCACCAACGCCTCGACCACGCAGTTGATGACCACCAAGGGCGAGTGGGACGCCGAACTCTTCTCACTCCTGGGCTTGAAGAGTTCGATATTTGCCGAAGTCGTTGCGCCCGGTCACGTGCTCGCGCCGGTCACCATGGCCCTCGCGCACCGTCTCGGGGCGGACCGACCGATTGACGTCATCAACGTCGCGAGTCACGACACCGCGTCGGCGGTCGTCGCGGTGCCGGCGAGTAACGCGAACTTTGCCTATATCTCGTGCGGTACGTGGTCGCTGGTCGGAGTCGAGCTGGAGGCGCCAGTTCTGAGTGACGAAGCACGGCGCGCGGGCTTCAGCAACGAACGCGGTATTGAAGGGACCTACCGCTTCTTGCACAACGTCATGGGACTGTGGACGCTGCAAGAGTCGATCCGCACCTGGGAACTGCGCGCCGGTCCGATCGACGTGGGTGAACTCGTGGCGCGCAGCGAAAGTGAGGAGCTTTTGCGATCGGTCATCGACATCAACGATGAGTCGTTCCTCCCGCCCGGTGACATGCCCGCGAGGATCGCCCGGCTCTGTCGAGCGAGCGGTGAGCCGGTGCCCGAGACGCCCGAGCAGTTCACGCGTTGCATCCTGGACAGTCTCGCGCTCGCGTACCGCCGCGCCGTGAATCGGGCGCAAGAACTCTCGGGACTCCACGTGGACGCCGTGCACATCGTCGGTGGGGGCGTCAACAACAGGTTGTTGTGTCAATTGACCGCCGACGCCTGTGGTCTCGAAGTCGTGGCGGGTCCGGTCGAAGCGGCGGCGATCGGCAACGTGCTGGTCCAGGCGGGTGCCTTGGGAGTCGTGGACGGCGAACGGTGGGCCCTACGTCACTTCTTGCAACGGACCGGCCACGTCGACGTGTATCGACCGAATGGCGCGGTTACCAAGCGCTTTGGCGAGCGCGGCGACTGACGCCACTCGAAACGGCCCTGATTCACACGGAATTCTCAAACTGGCGAGGTCGTCGGCTTCGGAGCCTCTTTGCCGGGACTGGTAGGGTTTTGGGGTCGTGAAGCCCTTATTTGTGGCCTCCCCGGTTCTCAAAGCCCTTTGCTGGCATCGATTGGAGTTGTAATGAAGGTTCTTGTTCTCGGTGGTGACGGATTTTGCGGGTGGCCCACGTCGCTGCACCTGTCGGACATTGGTCACGACGTGACCATTGTGGACAACCTCAGTCGCCGTGAGATCGACCTCGAGCTCGAGGTCGAATCACTGACTCCTATCCGTCCCATCGGTGAGCGGATTCGAGTCTGGAAGGAACTCACCGGCAACGAGATCGACTACGTGCGCCTGGACCTCGCCAACGAGTACGACCTCCTGGCGGCACTCCTGGTCGAGGCGCAGCCGGACGCGATCGTCCATTTCGGCGAGCAGCGGGCCGCGCCCTATTCGATGCGCAACGAAACCGCCAAGCGCTACACCATTGACAACAACGTGCGCGGCACGCACAACGTGCTGTGCGCGATCGTCGAGAGCGGACTCGACATCGCCCTTGTGCATCTGGGCACGATGGGCGTCTACGGTTACGGCTGGTCGGGCTCGGCGCCGATTCCGGAGGGCTACCTCACGGTGAAGGTGCCCACTCCCGACGGCGACATCGATCGTGAGATCCTGCACCCGGCGAATCCTGGTTCGGTGTATCACCTCACCAAGACCCTCGATCAGTTGATGTTCGCGTTCTACTGCGCCAACGACCAGGTTCGCGTCACGGACCTGCATCAGGGCATCGTCTGGGGTACTCAGACTCCCCAGACCGCACTCGACGAGCGGCTCATCAACCGCTTCGATTACGACGGCGATTACGGCACCGTCCTCAATCGTTTCTTGATGCAGGCCGCCATTGGCCACCCGCTGACGGTGCACGGCACGGGCGGCCAGACCCGTGCGTTCATCCACATCCGCGACACGGTGCGGTGCATCCAGATCGCCCTCGAGAATCCGCCCGCGCGCGGTGAGAAGCCCAAGGTCTTCAACCAGGTCACCGAGACCTTCCGCGTGCGTGACCTGGCGGAATTGATCGCCAAGATCACCGGCGCCGAGATAGCGAATCTGCCCAATCCGCGACGCGAAGCCGCCGAGAACGAACTCAACGTCAGCCGCGATCACTTCCTGGAATTGGGACTCAACCCGACCAAGCTGAGCGAAGGTCTGCTCGAGGAATCGCGCGACATCGCGGTCAAGTACCGCAGCCGAGCTGACACCACCAAGATCATCGCTCGCTCGGTGTGGCGCCACGGCATGGAGACGTCGCCGGACCTGGTCAAGCCCCAGTAGTTCGGGGTTCGTGTCGAGCGATCGGCGTGATCATTCCACTGTTTTCGTGGGCCGGCGTGTGAGACTTCGCACATGTCAAAGATCTACGAATACGTTCGTCATCCCCGTTCCGATGAACTGAGAGCCCACAAACCCGTCAAGTCCGCCGACTTGCGTAATCTCAACCACCAGAACCCGTTCGTTCGGCTCAACGCCCGATTCGGNNTTCATCGTCGTGTGGCTCTCCAGCAGTTTTCTGCAGTTGGTGCTCCTGCCGATCATCATCGTCGGACAGAACATTCAAGCCAAGGCCGCCGACAAGCGCGCTGAGGACACTTATAAGGACGCCGAGGCCGTCTTGAAGGAAGCCGAGGAGATTCAAAAGCACCTGCTCGCCCAGGACGAAGCCATCTCCAGCATCGTCGAGCGTCTCGAGAAGTTGACCGGCGGGACCACGAAGGTCTAGCGGTCAATCGGCGGGCGCTTCGAGCATCTGGTCGACGCGCGCGCGGAGTTGCAACCACGTGTCGCCCGCGCAGTTCAGTACCGAGTGTCGGAAGGGCTCGGCGAACTGCGCGTAGTTGGTGCACGCCATCGATCCGGTCGCGGTCGCCAAGAACGCAACGCCGTAGGTGAGCAGGGTGAGCACGGTGATGACTTGACCGAGCAGGACCAATTCATCGTCGGTCGCGTCGGGCACGAGTGGCGCCAATGTGGCGAGTCCCCGATCCTGGGATTCGTGCGCTTGGTACAACAACGGGTTGTTCGCCGAGGCGAGACTGAACTCGAGCAGGAAATCTCTCCACGTCTCGTTGACGGGGTGTGCGTAGAGGTGGAGCCGTCGCGTGAGGAAGTCTTGGTCGAGGAAGTGCATGAAGTACGCGATGCGTGACCATCGGTCGGGAAGGGTCCGTCGATACGCGGCGATGACGAGCTCCTCCTTCGAGTCATAGAGGCTGTAGATCGAACCCGGCGAGCAGTTGGCTCGGCGCGCGATCCTGGTAATGGTCGCCTTGGCGTAACCACTCTTGCCTACGACGTGGAAGGTGGCTTCGGCGAGTACCGACTCGAGACTGTCGGAGGCGCTGAACGAGTACGGCTCGGTCGGCACGGTGAACTCGCTTGCGGGCACCGAGTCGGGGTCTGCTTGAAAGGCGCTCACCATCCACTCCTCGAGTCGGTCGAAGTACTGTCCAGGTCGCTGGACGTGAGCCGAGAAGATAATCTGGACCGTCATCAGGCTGAACAGACAGAGCGCCCGGTTGAATGCGGCGCTGACTTCCTGGGTTCGGCAATCCTCTTGCATGAGGAAGTTCTCGATGAACTCGTTCACCTCCTCGGCGAGCACCGGGATCCGTCGGGCCGTGAGTAAGAGGTGGACCATCGCGGCGTCGTGTTCGGACGCGTCTCGCACGAATTCGAACACCTCGTGAACGTTCGTCGTCGTGGGCTCCTTCGCCGCGGTGAGGCAGAGTTCAAACAGCGCGATGGCGCGCTCAGCGAGCTGGACGATCCACAAGTCGACTAACAACTCGTCGGCGTCCTCGTAGCGTGCGTACGTCGCGCCGTGGGTGAGTCCGGCTCGTGCGCTCACCTCGCGAAGCGAGACGTGGTCCACCCCCACCCTCAGAATTTCGCCGATTCCCGCCTTGCGGATGAGCTCGTCGTTGGCGAGTGCCTTCTTACTTCGGGTCTTTGGCTGTGAATCCACGCGAAAGTGTAACCCGATTAACTATTGTGTTAGTTACACTTGTAACTAGGTTGTAGACATTTCGAGCGAGGCCGTCACACGGCGGAGGCCTGAGCATCGAACCACGAAAGTAACGGCATGTCCCTGGTCTTGCACGCTCTGATTCTCACTTCGTCGACCACGACGACCTTCGATCCGCACAAGGGCTCGCCACTTCCGGCCGCGCGAGTTATCGTCCTAGCGGTGCCGGTGATTCTCTTGACTCTTATCTATCTTCGCGTCAAGGGAACGAAGAAGTAACGAGTGTCGGTGTTTCCCTACGTTCCCCTCGAGCAGCGACCATGGCGACTCGCGATGGGCCTTCGACCACTCGAAGAATCGAGATGGCTCGAGGTCGACGCGCGTCGCGACGAGGAACTCGCGTTAAAGCGAAAGCTGGTGAACGAGCAACGTGACACCGTCGTGGCTGTTCGAGAGGCCGGTGAGGCCGCGAGCCACGAGTTGCTCGATCTCGTGCTCGAGAATCTTGCGAGGTACCATCCTCACGTCGCGCGCGACGTGGTGTCGGGCGAGCATCCGATCGTCCAGGCGAGTCTCTTGGTCCAGGAGGACCTTTGCGTTCTCGTGCACGACGGACAGTGGCGCCTCGAAGCGGCGTGCGTGTGCTTTCCCTCGCGATGGAGCCTGGTGCACAAGATCGGCACCACGCTCGACGACATCCACGTCCCGGTTCCGGGCTACGACGAGGAGTTGGCCCAGCCCACGAACGCGTTCTTCGGGCGTCTGAAACCGGAGCGATCGTTCTGGCGACTGAACTGGACTCTGCTCGATGACGCCACGCTGCACCAGCCCAGTAGTCGACGTCTGCCCGCCCGCGGCGGTCCTGATCAATGGTTCTTTCGCGTCGAACGCCAAACGTTGCGCCTCTTGCCGGTGTCGCGAGCCGCGGTGTTCACGATCCGCACCTACGTGGCTTCGGTGCAACAGTTGAGGAACGAGCACGAAGACTTCGCCGACAACCTCCTGGCGGCTCTGGACTCGGCACCGTCCGCGATCAAGGCGTATAAGGGCTGGGAGGGAGTGGCGGATCAACTTCGCGTGGCGCTCGCGAGGAGTTAGGAGCGGGTGAGATCCTTCGCGATCGCGACGACCTGCATCTCGTCGGTACCCGCGTAGATGCGTAGTACGCGCGCGTCGCGCAGGAGCTGCTCCACTCGGTACTCGGCGACGTAACCGTTGCCACCGAGGATCTGGATGGCGTCGTCGGCCACTTGGCACGCCGCCTGAGCCGAGTACAACTTCATGGCCGAAGCTTCGGCGAGAGTCGGGATCGCGCCGTGCGAGGATCGCTCGATGTGCGAGAACACGAGGTTGCGTACGTTCACGCGCGCCACTTCCATCTGGGCGAGTTTCAACTGGATTAGTTGGAATTCGGCGATGGGCGTGCCCCAGAGTTTGCGGTTCTTCGCGTAGTCGATCGATATCTTCAAGCTCTCTTCGATGATGCCGAGCGACATCGCCGCGACGCCAGCTCGCTCGGTGACGAAGTTGTCCTTTGCGCTCTGGCGACCACCACCCTTGGGCTCCTCGGTCTCGCCGAGCAGGCGATCCCTTCCGACGCGCACGTCACTCAAGAAGACATCGCCCGTGGGTGATCCATGCTGGCCCATCTTTCGCATGGGGGTCGACTGCACGAGACCGGGCATTCCCTTGTCCAGGACGAATGTCAGTACTTTTCGGTTCCTGATGTCGTCGCCCTGACCCTCGTCGAGTTTGGCGTAGAGCACGATCGTGTCGGCGTAGGGTCCGTTCGTGATCCAGGTCTTCTGGCCGTTGAGCACGTAGTCCTCACCGTCACGTGTGGCGGTCGTGCGCATGCCGCCGAGGGCGTCAGAACCCGAGTCGGGCTCGGTGATCGCCCACGCGCCCACTTTGTCCAGGGTCATGAGGTCGAGGGCCCAACGTTCCATTTGTGCCGGCGTGCCGAGTTTGTTGATCGTGCCGGCGGCAAGACCGGTCGAGACGCCCAGTGACGTCACGAGTCCCGGGCTCACGCGACAGAGTTCGATCGTCGAGATCAACTGGGGTGCCGGATCCGAGCCGCGTCGTTCGCGGTTGGGCTCTTCGCCAGTGATCTTCCGTTCGAGTTGGCGCTTGAAGTTCTCGTGCGCCATCTCCTTCAGTCCGAAGGTCGCGTACATCTTTCGCAGGATGTCGTAGGGGGGAACGCCGTTGTGCTCGAGGTCGTCAATATGAGGACGGATCTCTTCGTCGACGAACCGTCGCACTACCGCGATGATGGCTTGCTGCTCCTCGTTCCAGTCGTACATGTCCTTACGCCTCCCAACTCGTGCGCTTGAGGGTGTTCCTATCGGTGTGCAAGACAATGGCCGGGTGCTTTTGGTGTTCGACCACCGTGGTCTCGTCGTAGGTGAAGGCGTCGCCGTCGATGGTGACCGTGACGTCGAAACGGGTGGTCTTGGCGATCTCGTCGAGGTACCGGTTCGCGAGGATGCCGTAGGTGTTCGATCCGAGGACCGCTTCGAGTTTGAAAGTCGTTGCGTTCGGTTCGACGGTGCCCCCGGCGATGAGGGTTGAGGCGCGCGGGATGGTGAAACAGCGCATCACCTGGTGGTGCAGCGAGTCCCACATCCAGTAGCCGACCTCGGTGTGAAAGGGGTTGTCCTCGCCCTTCTTATAGGCGGCCGTGCGGTAGTCGAGTCCGTAGAGGTTCTGGTCGCCGTTGGCGACCGGGCCAAAGGGCTTGAAGGTCGTCTTCTCGCGGTAGGGCGTCTCGGCGATCTTTCCCTTGTCGTTGTGAAACGCCACGTCGAGACCACTCCAGTCCGACTCCCAGGTGCCGACGAGCCCCGCCAGGGGTCCCCACTCCTCGTACGCCATTACCTAGTTCTCCTCAACCCGCGGGTCACTCCAGCCTTGGCAATCCTACGGCGTCGCGCGAAGCACTTCGCCCGGCGGACACAGTTCGTCCACCAGCGCCGCGGTCCACTGCAGTTGGCCCAGCGTCACGACCACCAGCCCCACGGCGAGCCACGGCGCGCGATGGGCCTCGATGACGAAAAGCGCGAGCAGGACGACGTCGGCGATCACGCGTCGCGTCGCGGACCGGGCGCTCAGACGTTCCGAGACGAGGACCTCCACGGCGAAGATGTTGATGGCCGGGACGAACGCCAGTGGTGTCCACCGGCCCATGAGTTCACGCAGCGCGAAGGCGAACAGTATCGAGCCGGCGACAAGCAGACCGACACCGAGGTCACTCGCGGATTCGGCGAACCACAGCGGCGTCGGGTGTCGCGTACCGGGCCAGTGCGCCAGGACGCTCACGACCAGGCCCAGCCCCGAAAAGACCGCGACGATGCCGAAGCGCACGAGCAGGTTGAGTGCATTGATCAGGCCCAGTGACTCGACGAGCGAAGGGGTCGATACCGGTTCCCCGTAGGGCTTGGTCAACTCGGACCAGGTGGTGCCAGTCCACACGCGCCACTGTCGCTGACCGCCGGGATCGGGGTACCAGCCGGCGGGCGGTGAGTTGGTCGGCGAGATACTCACAGCGGTAGTCTGCCATCTACATCGGGGGAAGGAATCTTCATGACACAGGTACGCGGCGCGGCGGCGCCCATGTCGGGAACGCTGGACGCGGGAGCGCTCGACGAGGCCTTGCTCGACCAGGCCGTGGCCGAGGTGCAGGCCCGCGCGCTGGCGTGGGCGGCGACTTCCGCGAGCGAGCGCGCCCATCTCCTCGAGCGCGTCGTCAATGACACCTACGCCGTCGCCGAGGAGTGGACCGCAGTGGCCTGTGCGGCCAAGGGTTATGACCCCCACAGCACTGAGGGTGGTGAGGAGCTCTTCAGTGGTCTGGGCACCTTTGTCAGCATGGCCCAGAGTTTTCGCCAGTCGATGCTCGACATCGCAGCAAAGGGACGACCGCAGTACCCCGGACCGGTGCGCCACAAGCCCGACAATCGGATCGCGATTCAGGTGGTGCCGCGATCGATCTTCGACAAGGTCCTCTACGCGGGCATCACGGGTGAGGTGTGGATGGAGCCGGGCGTCGACGAGGATCAAGTGAAAGCAACCCAAGCCGAGGTCTACCAGTCGCCCACGACGCACGCCGGCGTGTCGCTGGTCCTCGGTGCTGGCAACGTCGGGTCCCTTGGACCGCGCGACGTGCTCACCAAGCTCTTTGGTGAGGGCAAGGTGGTCGTGTTGAAGGCCAACCCGGTGAACGATTATCTGGTGCCGTACTGGGAGCGCGCCTTGTCGGCGTTGATCGAAGGCGGATTCTTGCGCGTCGTGACCGGGGGGGCCCGGGTGGGCGCGTACCTCACGAATCACGCGGGCGTGGGCGATATCCACGTGACCGGTTCGGACAAGACTCACGACGCGATCGTTTTTGGCGTCGGCCCCGAAGGCGAACGTCGCAAGGCGAACAACGAACCGCTGGTTACCAAGCCGGTGAGCTGCGAACTGGGCAACGTCTCGCCCGTGGTCGTCGTGCCTGGCGCATGGACCAAGAAGGAGATCGACTTTCAGGCCCGTCACGTGGCGACGATGATCGCCAACAACGCGGGCTTTAACTGTCTCACGCCTCGGATCATCATCACCCACGAGGGTTGGGACCAGCGCGAGGAATTCTTCCAAGCCCTCGAGCGTGTCTTCGCCTCGATTCCCACCAGGGCGGCGTACTACCCCGGTGCAGAGACGCGTCGCGACGCATTCCTCGCTGAGCATCCTGACGCGCACCAGATCGGTGGGTCCCGGGGGGGCACGATGCCCTGGACGATCATTCGCAACGTCGATGCCTCCAAGACCAGCGACATCTGCTTGAACGTCGAAGCCTTCTGCGCGCTCACCGCCGAGACCGCGCTCGCCGCGGAGTCGCCCGCCGACTTCGTGCGCCGGGCCACCGAGTTCTGCAACGACGTCGTTTGGGGCACACTCTCGATGACCTTGATCGCGGATCCTCGCACGATGAAGCATCCCGAGACCGGGCCCGCCATCGAGCAGGCGATCGCGGACCTGCGTTATGGTTCGATCGGCGTGAATCTCTGGCACGCGTTGAGTTTCGCGTTCTCGACGACCGTATGGGGAGCGTACCCGGGTCACGAAATCACTGATATCCAATCGGGTACCGGCTTCGTGGGCAATGCGTACCTCTTCGCGCAACCTCAGAAGTCAGTCGTACGTGGCCCCTTCGTGGCCACGCCCGCGCCCGCGTGGTTCGCGACGAGCAAGAACGCCGGGGTCGTGATGCGCAAGCTCCTGGCCTTCGAGGTCAAACCTTCCTGGCTCAAGCTCCCGGGTCTGTTCGCCGCGGCATTGCGTGGTTAGGGACGAGACGAGGCCAACGTGCTGACGCCGATTGCGGTACAGACTTTTCGCGCGCACGCCACGCTCACGAGTGGCGAGGGGACGTACTTCAAGGCTGCGACCGTCAGTTGACCGTCGTCGTCGGCGGCGAACCACGGGTTGACCGAACTCGTCTCGCCCACGACGACACATCGCGTGATCGTCGTGCAGGCCAAGGCGTTCACCGCGGCGGGTAGCTTCGTGGCGAGCCAGCGACGTCCGAACGTTGTGGTGGTGGCGAAGTAGGACTTCGATGCGGTGCTGGCCAGTCCCACGCATCGGCGCTTCGAACAGGTGAGCGACGTCAGACTCGTCCACGTCGATGGCGTGGTGCGCTGGCTCCACGTGGCTCCGCCATCGAACGTGGCTTCGAGGTCCAGAGTATTTGAGTCACTCGTCGCACTCACCATGCACGTGAGTGCGTTCGTGCACGTGAGATCAGTCACGGTGTCGCTCGAGGACCAGGGCAGGGGCGTCCTGGAGGACCAGGTGGCCCCGTCGTTAGTGGAAAAGGTCATTGTTGAAGGGGTGTTCACGCCGTCAGTGATCACGGCGGCACACGACGACGCGCCAAAACAACTGAGAGTGCGAATCCCCTGTCCGCCCGCGAGCGACCCTAGCGCGACCACCGATTGGGATGAGGCGTTGTAGTTCCATAAGAGGTTGCCGCTGGGTTGAGTGCCACCAATAAGACATTCCGTCGCGAGACATGATGCGGAGGTAATCAGTGAGGAGGGTGCGTTCGGCACGACGAGCGACGACCACGTGCCGTTGGACTCTCGGTATTCGCCGACGGTCGTAGGTAGCGAGTCCGATCCGGTCGTGCCGAGGGCGATGCACGAACCAGAGAGTGTGCAGGCACTGGTGTGCAGCGGCACCGAGATGCTTATCGAGGGCAAACCCGTCACGTGCAGCGACGCTTGGGTGGCACAGCTCGCCAGCGCGAGGGCGCCGACACCGAGCAACGCGCCGAGTCGCCACGCGCGCGAGGCCTTCGCTACCAGTCGGCTCATAGAGATGTACGCCTTCGTGTGAGAGTTCTAGACGATGCTACTGAGGTCGCCACCGTGGCCGAATCGCCTGGTCGTTTACTCTGGAGTACGTGAACTGGGTCGACCTCGTCATCGTCGTCCTGGTGGTGCTCGCGGGCCTGGACGGCCGGCGGGCTGGAGCGTTTCGTCAGGTCGCCGGCTACGTCGGCCTCGGAGTGGGATTTGTCGTGGGCACGTTCATCGCCCCGCCGTTCTCGACGCTCATCACGCACGCACCATGGCGACCATTGGTCGCACTCGCGCTCGTGTTCGTCGCGACCGTCGTCGGCGGCCGGTTGGGTCGAATCGTTGGCGGGGTGGCGGCCGATTCGATGCACGCCCTTCACCTGGGAGTCTTTGACTCCCTCGCCGGGGTGCTCGTCGGTGTCCTAGGAACCCTGGTGGGCTGCTGGCTGGTCGCGGGTCTGCTGGCGTCGACCGCGTGGGGATCGATCGCCGGCGAGATCCAGCACTCCAGGGTGTTGGCCGCTATTAATAAGGTCATGCCTCCAGTGCCCGCCATAGAGGCCAAAATGCAATCACTCTTTCGTAGCGCCGACTTTCCTAGTATTTTCGCTTCGATCGTGGCGCCGACGTTGCCCGTCACCGTGGCACCGACGCGACTCGGTCCGCTCGTCACCTCGGTGGGTTCGCCGAGTGACGTGCTCAAGGTGCTCGCGAGCGGGAATTGCTCGCGGGTCCAGGAGGGCACGGCGTTCTTCGTTTCGAGTCACGACGCCGTGACCAACGCGCACGTCGTCGCGGGCGAGTCGAGGATCTCGGTCAACGGCGCACCGGCCTCCGTGGTTCTCTTTGACCCCAGTTACGACATTGCGATTCTGCGCGTCGACTCGCTCGATGAGTCGCCCTTGACCTTCCTCTCGGGCACCGCCGCCGTGGGCGCGTCCGCGCGGGTGGTCGGCTTTCCCCTCGACGCGACTCGCACGGCGGCACCGGGCTACATCGAGGGCGACATCACCGTCCAGGGTCGCGACATCTACGACCAGCGACTCCTGACGAGGACCTACGAGGTGATCGAGGTGAACGTGCAGCCGGGTAACTCCGGCAGCCCGGTACTGGTCGGCTCTGACGTGGCGGGCGTCATCGAATCGAAGTCACTCAGTCAAGCGAGCACCGCGTACGCGATCCCCGACGCAGTCGTCGAGGCTGATCTCGCGCACGCGCACACGCGCGCAGTGCCGACTCTGGGTTGCCTACCTAACTAGCGGCGCGCACGGCGGCCGCGAGCACGTCGAGACCGTCTTCGAGTTGCTCGTCGGTGATGACCAGCGGTGGCAAGAGTCGAATGACGTTGCCGTAGGTACCGCAGGCGAGCGCGATGACACCGTGCTGGTTGCAGTACGTCACGATGGATTTCGCGGCGGCGGCGTTGGCGTCCTTGGTGCCGGGTTGGACCAATTCGATCGCAATCATGGCACCTCGCCCCCGAACGTCACCGATGATGGCGACGTCTTGCTGGAGCGACCGGAGACTCTTCAGAATCACGGTCTCAAGTTCACGCGCGCGCGACGCGAGGTTGCGGTCGCGCAGCGTCTTGATGGTCGCGAGTGCGGCCGCTGCGGCCACGGGATTCCCCCCGTACGTGCCGCCCAGTCCGCCCTCGTGCACTTGATTCATCACCTCGGCCCGTCCAGTCACCGCGGCGAGCGGCATGCCGCCGGCCAGTCCCTTCGCCGTCGTGACCAGGTCGGGAATGACACCTTCGTGGTCGACGGCGAACCAGTCCCCGGTGCGACAGAAACCGCTTTGAATCTCGTCGGCGATGAAGAGGACCCCGTTGGCGGTTGTCCATTCCGAGAGCGCCGGCAGGAATCCTTCCGCGGGTACGATGAAGCCGCCCTCGCCCTGGATGGGCTCGATCAAAACCGCCGCGACGTTGTGGGCGCCGACCTGAGTCTCGATGGCCTTGATGGCGCGCGCGGCGGCTTGGGCGCCGGACAGCCCGTCGTGGAACGGGTTGCTCATGGGAACCCGGTAGATCTCGGGGGCGAAGGGACCGAAGCGGTCCTTGTAGGGCATGTTCTTCGCCGTGAGGGCCATGGTCAAGTTCGTGCGTCCGTGGTAGGCGTGGTCAAAGACCACGATGGCCTGTCGGCCGGTGGCGAGGCGTGCGATCTTCACCGCGTTCTCGACGGCCTCGGAACCGGAGTTGAAGAGGGCCGACGTCTTGGCGTGCGAACCCGGGGTGAGCGCCGCGAGCTCCTCACAGACCTCGACGTAGCTCTCGTAGGGCGTCACCATGAAGCACGTGTGCGTGAACGCGGCGACTTGGGCGCTGACGGCGTCGACGAGTTCGGGTACCGCGTGACCGATCGTGGTCACCGCGATGCCCGAACCGAGGTCCAGGATGCGGTTCCCGTCGACGTCGACCAGGATCGCCCCTTCGGCGCGCTCGATGTAGATCGGAAAACCGTTCGTAAGGCCAGCACTGACCGCAGCCTGGCGACGTTCGTGCAGTGCCCTCGACTTGGGACCGGGCAGTTCCGTGACTACCTTGCGATTGGTGCCTACCGAGGACTCAACTGACGAAACCATGGCGCTCTCCTAGAAGATGACTGACGTCTGCCAGACCCTCCCATCGTAGTTGCGCGTCACCGCACGTTCTCGGGCGCGAAGAGACGGGTGACTCGCGTCACCCGTCTCTCGATGGCGGAGGAGGTGGGATTTGAACCCACGGTGCCCGTAGACACAGCAGTTTTCGAGACTGCCCGATTCGGCCGCTCTCGCACCCCTCCGGGGACGAGTCTACTGCGCGAGCGTGTCGTGGCCTTTTGAGAAGGTTCGTCGCGAGGGCCACACAGTGGCGTGACGCCGTTAACCCCTACGCTTCGAGGATGGAGACGCGAAGCGACACGGCGAACCGCGACGAGGAGTTCATGCGCTTGGCGCTCGTCCAGGCCCGCGAGGCGTTGTCCCACGACGACGTACCGGTGGGCTGTGTGGTCGTCGTCAACGACGAGGTCCTCGGCGTAGGTGAGAACCGCCGCGAGGTCGACCGCGATCCCACCGCGCACGCGGAGATGATCGCCCTACGTGACGCCGCGGCCCGTCGAACCGGTTGGCGTATGGACGACGCGACGGTCTACGTGACGCTCGAGCCCTGCGTCATGTGTGCGGGTGCCCTTCTTAACGCCCGAGTCAATCGGGTGGTCATCGGCGCGTTGGACGAGAAGGCGGGTGCGGTCGGTTCGCGCTACAACGTACTCTCGGACCCCCGACTGCTCCACGAAGCGACTCTCTCGTACGACGTCTTGGCGGAGGAATCGCGTTCGCTATTGCGGGCCTTCTTCGAGTCCCGTCGCACGTGACGTCGCGGACGACGTCGAAGGTCCGATGCGCAAGATTCGGTAAGTCGACGCGTTCGCGTCACCGTCGCGAAAGTTAACCCCCTTAGATTCGACCTTCGTGGAGGGAACTGACAACCTGGCGTTGGCCGGAAGTCGCGTCGTAGTCGTTGGTGGTGGGGTCATCGGCACGATGCACGCCTACGTCGCGCTCGCGCGCGGCGCGATGGTGGTGCACCTGGAGCGTGACCATGTCCCGCAAGGGGCAACGGTGCGGAACTTTGGGCTCGTATGGGTGAGCGGTCGAGCACCTGGTCGCGAACTGGAACTTGCGCTGCGCGCCC
Source organism: Ferrimicrobium sp. UBA6820 (assembly GCA_002452255.1). GTDB lineage: Bacteria > Actinomycetota > Acidimicrobiia > Acidimicrobiales > RAAP-2 > RAAP-2. The sequence goes on along the minus strand of DKEO01000045.1, from coordinate 18,374 downwards.
GTCAACTCTGGCAGGTGATCGGCGAGAACGTGCCGTCGGTGGGATTTCGGGCCAACGGATCGCTCACCTTGGCGACTCGACCCGACGAGATGGAGGTACTCGAGTGCGCGAGCTCGCGAGGTGATGCCACGCAACGAGGTTTCGCGCTGGTGGACGTCGACGAAGCGCGACGGCGAAACCCGGCTCTTCGAGGGACATTTCTGGGTGGCCTGTATTGCGATCTTGACGCCGCGGTCGAGTCGCGGCGTGCACTGGGCGCGCTTCGTGAGGCGATGCACGCGACCAAGCGATACGAGTACCTGGCGCGCCACGAGATAGTGGGCGTTGGTGACTTCGAGGTCATTGATCACCGTGGCGTTCGTCATCGTGGCGATCAGGTCTTTCTTTGTCTCGGCGCGAGCTTGAGTGGATTCGCGGCCGAACTGTTCGCCTGTGAGCCGCTGCGCACCGTTCGATTGCAAATGGCCGAGACCGAAAAGTGCGACGACGTGTTGACGACGTCGGTGGCGAGTGGCGATTCGCTTCGTTACTATCCGGCCTTCCAAGAGTTTTCCCACCGACTGGCTCCTCAGGATGAGCACGCAGCACACTACGCGATCCAGCTCTTGTGCCAGCAACGACTGGATGGTGGACTCACTATTGGCGACACGCACGAAGCTGACGAGCCAGGGGATTTCGCCACGCGTGATGATCCGCTCTCGCTGATCGCGGCGTCGGCGAAATACTTGATCGGTGAACGAATGCCCTGCATCGAGCGTCGTTGGAGTGGCACGTACCACCAACTCACCGATCCCGGTGCCAACGACGTGTATTTTCGCAAGCGTGTCGCACACGGCGTCACCGCGATAACGGGTGCCGGCGGACGCGGCATGACGCTGGCTCCCGCGATCGCCGAGGAGAGCTTTCAATGAATCAGCTGGAGCTGGTGTGTTTCGACATGGCCGGAACCACGATGATCGATAGCGGACTCGTACTTGAAGCGTTTCGTCGGACCATTGACGAACTCGGAGTGGCGGATGAAGAGGCCTCGAGGGCACAGCAATACGTCGTGGCGACCATGGGCCAGTCCAAGATCGAGGTATTCACTGCTCTCTTCGACTCGAGGGGGGTGATGGCCAATGAGGCCTTCGAGCGCCATTTTGTCGAAGCGGCCCACGAATTCGGCGTCCGTGAGATTCCGGGTGTTCGCCGGGTCGTCACCGAACTTCGTCGTCTCGGCTTTGAGGTGGCACTGACCACGGGATTCTCGGTCACCACGCGCGAGACGCTGGTACACGAGCTCGGATGGTCCGACCTGTTTCGCGTGCGCGTCTCGCCCCAGGACGCGGGGCGTGGTCGTCCAGCGCCCGACATGCTATTGCACTGCCTGGTGCGCCTCGAAGCCTTCGCCACGAACTCTCTCGTGGTGGTGGGCGACACGGCGTCGGACATGCTGGCCGGCCGACGCGCCGGTGCCGGACTTTGCGTAGGCGTCCTCACGGGTACCGACGCGAAGGCGCGCTTGCTGGAGAACGGAGCCGACGAAGTCATCGATTCGGTCGCGGATCTGCTGCGCGTGGGCGGGCTCGCCAATGCAGGTAAAGCGTGAACGAAGTGCGCGCAATCTCCGAACAATTGTCACAAGGCCTCGGGGTTGACGTCACCGACTTCTAACTCGCCACTCGTACTGTGCTCTCGAACCACCACCTCGGTGCGTTCACTTTTAGGAGGCAGTGCACGTGTTTGTAAACAAACTGAAAGTGTCAGTGGCCGCCGGTTTGCTGAGTACCGCACTCGTCGGTGTCTCACTGTCGGGTGGTTCGGCTTCGGCGACGACGAGTTGCAACACCGCGACGTCGGCGGCGGCGTGCGGAGGAATGTCCGCCCTTATCAAGGCGGCCAAGAAGGAAGGCGTGCTCAATGTCATCACACTTCCCGCCAACTGGGCCAACTACGGCGCCATCATCTCGGACTTCTCGAAGAAGTACGGCATCAAGATCGTCTCAGAGAATCCCGACGGTTCTAGTCAGGACGAGATCAACGCCGTGGAACAGGACAAGGGCCGCTCGTCGGCCCCCGACGTTCTCGACGTCGGTACGAGCTACGCGACGAGCAACCTCAATCTCCTGGCGCCCTACAAGGTCGCCACGTGGAGTGACATTCCTGCGGCTCTGAAAGATCCCCAAGGTCGATGGTTTGACGACTACGGCGGGTACGTCTCGATTGGTTGTAACACCAAGATCGTGACCACGTGCCCGACGTCATTCGCCCAGTTGACGAATCCTTCGTACAAGAACGAAGTCGGCATCAACGGCGACCCCACCGAAGCGTCGGCGGCTTTCTCCGCGGTCTTCGCGGCGGCCTTGGCCAACGGTGGTTCGTTCGACAACATCCAGCCGGGCATCCAGTTCTTCGCCACGCTCAACAAGGACGGTAACTACGTTCCTGGTGGTAGCGCCGCGACCGCGGAGTCGGGCACCACGCCGATTCTTATCTGGTGGGACTACCTGCAGGACTCGATCAAGCAGGCACTGCCGACCTGGACCGTGAACATTCCCACGGACGCCAGCTACGCCGCGTACTACAGCCAAGCGATCAGTGCCACGGCACCGCACCCGGCGGCCGCTCGCCTGTGGGAGGAGTACCTCTACTCGACCACGGGACAGAACCTTTGGCTCCAGGGCAACGCGCGTCCCGTCGAATTACCGACCTTGGTCAAGAACGGTACCGTCAACAAGACGTGGCTCGCCGAGTTGCCCGCGGCGCCCGCGGGTACCGTCACCTACCCAACTTTGGCGCAGTTAGCGACCGCGAAGAACACGGTCGCCGCGAACTGGGCTTCGGCGATCTCGGGCAGCTAGCCGGTTCAACCTGTGAAGATCCCTTCCCCCCTGTCCGACGGCACCTCCACTCCCTCGGGTGCCGACGACAAGGACCGAGGCGGTCGCCACATCACGGGGACACTGGTGCGTTCACTTCGCACCAGTGTCCCCGTGCTCCCTTTTCTCGCGTACATCACGCTCGGACTTTTGGTGCCCACGCTCGTCATCATCAACCTGGCCTTTCGTTCCGACAGCGGAGCACTCACCCTGTCAAACATCAGCACGATCGTTCACGGAGGTGAGTACCTCACGGGCTTCGAGAACAGCATCAAGTTGGCCCTCGCGACGTCAGTCATTCCCGCCGTCCTCGGCACGATGCTCGCGTACGCCATTGCTCAATCGAGATTCGAGTTCTTGAAGCGCCTCGTCGCCACTGCGTCGGGCGTACTGGCGAACTTCGGAGGTGTGAACCTCGCGTTCATGTTCGTCGCGACGTTCGGTGCGAACGCCATCGTCACGTCGTGGCTCGCTCGCCTTGGCCTCAACCCGTGGTCGCACGGGTTCGATCTCTACAAATTGTGGGGCGTGGCGTTCGTGTACTTCTACTTTCAGGTGCCCCTTATGGTGCTCATCATCACGCCCGCGCTCAACGGGTTACGCCCAGCTTGGCGAGAAGCTGCGGAAAACCTTGGGGCGTCACGATGGCGCTACTGGCGACACGTCGGCGTCCCGGTGCTGATGCCGTCGGTGCTGGGCAGCACCTTCTTATTGTTCGGCAGTGGTCTCTCCGCCTACGCCACCACTGAGGCCTTGACTGGCGGCACGATTGCGATCACACCCATCCAAATCGGTGCGTATCTGCAAGGCAACGTCATCTCGGGCGAAGAGCACATTGGCTACGCGCTGGGATTTGGCATGATCGTGCTACTGCTCATCTCGATTCTCGGCTACGTCCTTTTACGCGCGAGGTCGTCGAAATGGCTTCAGTAGTCGCCGACAACATCGTGGACTTCGAGTTGCCAATGGTGCCGCTCGATCTCACGAAGCGTCGCCGCATTCATTGGGGTCGGGGCCTGATACTTTGGCTCGCCGCGGCGTACTTCATCATCCCTATCTACGCCGCGCTGAAGTTCTCGCTACAGGACATCAGCGGCAAGTTCTCGTTGTCGCCGATCACCGCGATTCCGAGCCAACCGGGCTTGGCCGCCGCGTTCTTCCTCTCGATGCGGCTCGCCTTCGTGACTTTGGCGATCGTGTTGTTCTTGATGGTGCCCACGATGATCTACGTGCACATGAAGATGCCACGGTTTCGTCGTTTCATGGAGGTGGTGACGATCCTGCCCATCGTCATCCCTCCCATCGTGCTCATTCTGGGCGTCTTGGAAGCGGCGCCACTCTGGCTCAAGTCGTCGCCCTACTTGCTCTCACTGGTGTACGTCGTGCTCGCCATGCCTTTCGTCTATCGATCGCTCGACTCGGGTCTGGGCGCACTCGACGTGAAGACGCTCGTCGAAGCGGCGCGCTCGCTGGGTTCGGGCTGGATTTCGACCATATGGCGCGTGCTCGTCCCCAACCTTCGCTCGGCGCTGTTGTCCGCGACGGTGCTCACGCTGGCGCTCGTGCTGGGCGAATTCACGATGGCCAGTCTCGATCTTTGGGAGACCCTGCCGGTGTGGATCGTCGACTTCGATCAGACCAACGCCCACATCTCGACTGCGGTCGCCATGCTGTCACTGCTCGGCACGTGGGCACTGCTCACGTTGATCGTGTCCATAGACCGTTCGAATTCCCGTCGACGAAGGAGGAACCGCGCCTCATGATTCTTGAAAGCCATACCACCCAGCCGACGCCAACGGTCGAGGCGAGCGGTTCGGGCGCTCCGGTCCTGCTCAACGACTTGGTTCGTCAATTCGGCGCGACTCGAGCATTGGACGGATTCTCGCTCACCATCGCCCCGGGTGAATTCGTGGCGTTGCTCGGACCTTCGGGTTGCGGTAAGACGACGGCCTTGCGGGTCCTGGCGGGATTCGAGCAGCCCGACAGTGGCTCGGTACACGTGCACGGCCGGGACGTCTCGGGGGTGCCCGCGCAGCGTCGCGACATGGGAATGGTGTTTCAAAGTTACTCGCTCTTTCCCAATATGAGTGCTCGCGACAACGTGGCGTTCGGACTGCAGTTGCGCCGCCAGCGAACGAGCGTGCGACGAGCCCGGGCGGGTGAACTGCTTGAACTCGTCGGCCTGAGTGAGCACGCGTCGAAGTATCCTCACCAACTGTCGGGAGGCCAGCAACAGCGCGTGGCCCTCGCACGAGCCCTCGCGATCGAACCCCAGGTGCTGTTGCTCGACGAACCCTTGTCGGCGCTGGACGCCAAGGTGCGCGCGGAATTGCGCGATCAGATCCGCGCGCTCCAGCAACGGCTCGCGATCACGACGTTGTTCGTCACTCACGACCAAGAAGAGGCACTCTCGATGGCTGACCGGGTGTGCGTGATGTCGCGCGGTCGCGCCGAACAAGTGGCCGAGCCTTCAGTCCTCTACGCCAAGCCGGCGACCGCGTTCGTCGCTGAATTCGTCGGCGTGTCGAGTCGGGTCCCGGTCACCCGGCTAAAGGACGGTGTACAACTCTTTGGCGCGCGCGCCAAGATACGCGGTGACGTGGAGTCACTGGCAGGCTCGGACATCGACGCGCTGCTTCGTCCCGAAGACGTGTCGGCGAAGGTCGCCAACAACGGTCTGGGCATCGTGAATCACCGGAGTTTCCTTGGCGCGACGACTCGACTTGGCGTGGGGGTCGGAGGCGTCTCGGTAAAAGTGGACGTGAGGAGTAGTGACGCCGAGCTCTTCGAATTAGGAACCCGGGTCGACCTCGCACTGAGCTCACGAGACGTGCTGGTCACCGAGCGGAAGAAAGACGCGTGAGCAACTGCTCGTAGTCGCGTAATTTCCCGGAATCGAGGCCTTCGACCTTGGCGTCCTCGTCCCAGGATCGAAGGGCGAGTGCACTCTGGAAACCAGGGTGCTCTTCGAAGCGTTTGGCCACGTCGGGGCTGAGCAGTCCGCCTTGGGCTTGCAGCGAGGCGCGCGAGGTCGCCGAGAGTGTCGCGTAGTAGTCGGGGTCAGAGGTGCAACGCCACCGTTTGGCCATGACGTGTAGCGCGACCGGTCGGGCCACCTCCGGGCCGAAGATCGGTGAGAGTACTCGTGCTCCCAGGCTTTCGTGACTGTCGTCGTCCATCTCGATATCGAAGCGATGCTCGTTCTGCAGGTCGGCGAGGAGATGGCCTACGTCGTGTAGCAAGGCCGCGGCGATCATGGCCTCGGGCGCGCCATCCTTCTTCGCCAGTGCGGCGCATTGGAGGGCGTGCTCGGTTTGGCTGATCGCTTCGCCGTACTTCCCGTCCCCCTTCTCTTCGTAGAGGCTGAGGAGTTCTTCAACTGTGTAGGAATGCTTCACGCGGGTCCACCTCCACTGCCGTACATCGTGTCTACTTTCTGTAGGGTAGGCGCGAATTCTCTGGACCCTGGGTGAAAAAGAACACCGGACCGCGATTCTTACCTTCTTCTAACACATGGCAGGCTGATCACCGGACCGTGGAGCGGGACTCTAGCGATTCCGCATGGCCTTGACGCTCGCGCTGTGCTGCGTGCACGTCTAGAAAGAGTCACGCGATCACTCGATGCCACGTCGGGCCCGCGTCAATGGAGGCGACGAGTAGGGACGGCGACGAAGAGATCGGACTTCGTCGAGCACTCCTTCATTTCTTCGTTGCCTTGAATCTACGGACGCAACCGCACCACTCAGCGACCAACGGGACCAGACGTCACGCTGTCACTGGTGACGCCAGCTACCTGGTTATCTGACTATCGGGCGGAGGAGGTGGGATTTGAACCCACGGAAGGTTTCCCTTCACACGATTTCCAATCGTGCCGATTCGGCCGCTCTCGCACTCCTCCTGGTTTGTTACTCGTGCTTGGAAATGGATACCGGGTTGCAAGGCTACCCGAGCCTGGCCCGGTCCCGGTCCGGTAGCCTCGGTAACGCCGAGGTCCACAGCGGTGGTCGGGTCCCGTGCGACGACCGTTCGTGAACCGAGTCAGGGGTGGAAGCCAGCAGCTCTCAGCGGGTTGTGTCGGGTGCCACGGATCGCCTGACCACTGCTTTGGACCTCGGCACCTGACAGCACCCCGTTAGCATCGGACCATGGCCGAAGCGACAACCGTACCCAGTTCCACCGACGGCGTCACCTCGCTCTATCGTCGTTTTCGGCCGACTCGATTCGCGGAGATCCGTGGTCAGGACCACGTCGTGCGCGCACTCCAAGGGGCGGTCAAGAACGATCGCATCTCGCACGCGTACCTCTTCTCGGGACCGCGCGGCACCGGCAAGACGACCGCGGCGCGGGTCCTCGCCAAGGCGCTCAACTGCGAATACCCCCAGGACGGGGACGCGTGTTGTGAGTGCGCGAGTTGTCTCGCCATCGCCCGAGGTTCTTCGCTGGACGTCATCGAGCTCGACGCCGCGTCCAATAATGGCGTCGACGATATTCGAGAGATAACGGCGGGAGCCTGGCACGGGACCCCGGGACGTTGGAAGGTCTACATCTTCGACGAGGTGCACCAGCTTTCCAAGGCCGCCTCGGCGGCGTTACTCAAGACCCTCGAGGAGCCACCCTCGCACGTGGTCTTCGTCCTCGCCACGACCGATCCCCACAAGGTGTTGCCGACGATCCGTTCACGTACCCAACACCTCGAATTCCGCCTCATCGCCGGTGACACGCTGAACGCTCTGCTCCACGACGTTCAGGTCGCCGCGGGCATGGACGCCGACGACGCCACGATCGAGACGGCTGTTCGACTCGCCCGTGGTTCGGCTCGCGACGCTCTGAGCGCACTCGACCAACTCGTGGCGACCGGTTCGCCGACCCAGACCCAGCCGCAGTTCGACGGACTGTTTCGCGCGCTTGTCGACGAGGACGCCGTCCAGGCGCTCAAATCGCTCGCGCTCCTTCGCCAGGGGGGCTGGGACGCCGAGCAACTGGCCGAGAGTTTCGCGGGCGAGGTCCGCCAGGTGTTCCTGCTCCAAGTCGCCCCCGAGGTCGCTGACGCGGTTGACGCCGACCGCGCTCGGCTTCTCGAGTGGGGTTCGCAGCTGGGACTTGCTCGAACGGTCCGGGTACTCGAGACCTTTGGGCGGGCCATGCGAGAGATGAAGAGCGCGCCCGAGAAGATCGTCATCCTCGAGGTGGCGCTCGTACGTCTGATCAAACCCGAACTCGACGCGTCGATTGACGCCCTCGGCGAACGGGTGACGAAGCTCGAACGAGGCGTGCGGGCTCCGGCACCCGAGGCGCCGCGCGCTGCACCACTTCGACCGATTGGTTCGACCGCGGCCACCACACGCTCGACGATTGCCAGCGATGCCGAGTCGCCGCGTCCGTCAAGCATCGATGAACCCAAAGTCGACACAACGGCGCCCTCGGTTCCCGCGGTGCCCGGCGAAGTGCTCGAGTTCGAGGATGTTCGCGATCGTTTCATTCAGCGAGTCGTCCCGCGCACGTCACGTGCCGCGCAGTTGCTGTTGAAGGCCGCGCAAGTCCGATCTTTGGAGGGACAGCTTCTCACAATCGCACTGGCCAGTGAGGAGATGCGCCAGAACACCGAGATGATCGCGCAAGGACTGCGCGGTGCGCTCGATCACGAGTTCAAGTGCGTACTCACGATTGAGTGGGTCGTGGATCCGTCGCTCGCGAGTGCACCCCCGACGAGTGTGCCGCGTCCGAAGAAGCAGCCCGTCGTCGAGGTCGTCGACGAGGTCTACTCACCCGACGAGTCCGCGGTCGTCGTCACGTCGGCCGCGGACCACTTGATCACCGAGATGTTCCCTGGTGCCGAGGAGGTCCGTTGAACTACCCGCCGCCGCTGCAGGCCGTCGTGGACGAGTTGGGTCGATTCCCCGGCGTTGGCCCCAAGTCCGCTCAGCGGATCGCGTTCTGGTTGATGCGACAGCCGAATGAGGACGTCGCCCGTCTCGCCCAGTCGTTGGAGGACATGAAGACCAAGCTCTCGTTTTGCGAGCGGTGCTGCAATATCGCCGAGGCCGGTGGTCTCTGTCCGATCTGCTCCGACGACCGTCGCGACCAGACGACGATCTGTGTCGTGGAGAGCCCGCCTGACGTACTCGCCGTCGAGCGCTCGGGGGCGTTTCACGGCACGTATCACGTGCTGCACGGTGTGCTCAACCCCCTCGAGGGCGTGACGCCCGACCGACTGCGAATACAAGAACTCGTGAGAAGGTTGAATGGTCCGGTAAAAGAGGTGATCCTCTGTTTCAACTCGAATCTCGAAGGCGACGCCACGGCCATGTACCTGAGTCGGCTGCTCCAGGTCCCGGGGCTCGTCGTGTCCCAGCCGGCGAGCGGTCTTCCCGTGGGTGGTGACCTCGAGTTCGCCGACGACCTGACACTCGGACGAGCGATCGACGGTCGTCGAATCCTCGCCGACTAGGCGAAACGCGCTACGCAGAGCACGCCGACCACGAGGCTGTAGATCCCGAAGGGCACCAGAGTCCTCGTCGTGAACCACTTGGTGAGAAAGCGAACCGCCGCGTAGGCGGCCACCATCGCGCACAACGCACCGACCAGTGTCTGGGAACGCACGCCGTCACCGAGTGAACCCATGAGCGACGGGAGTTTGTAGAGCCCCGCCATCAAGATCACCGGCGTTGCGAGCAGGAACGCGAAGTTGGCCGATTCCTCGTGATCGAGTCCCACCATCAGACCGGTCACCATGGTCACGCCGCTTCGCGAGATCCCGGCAAAGAGTGCGAGGATCTGGGACGAACCGATGACCAGCGCGTTGAACGGCTTAATCGACGCAATGCGCTTGAATCGAGCGTGACGTCCGACGTTGCGTCGGAGTCGCTCACCCGCGAGCAAGATGACGCCATTGATGCAGAGGAACGCCGCCGCGGCGAGAGGCTTGTCGAAGAGCACGCGAAGTTTGCGTTCGAGTAGGACCCCGGCGACACCGACCGGCACGCTACCGAGGGCGAGTATGAACAGGAGTCGATAGTTCGGATTCATCTGGGGACTACTGAGGCGCCAGAGCGAACTCACGCCGTTGCGGGGCACGTCTCGTAATTGACGTCCGAGTCCGCGCACGAGTGCGAACCACGTGGCGCGGTAATAGACGAGCAGCCCGACTGCCGTGCCGACGTGCAGTCCTACCAGAAAGACGAGAAAGAAGGATTGGCTCTGGGATTGGCTGTTTACCAGGTTGTGCCAGCCGAGCAGGGCCGGTACGAGCACGCCGTGACCAAGACTCGACACTGGAAAGAGTTCCGTGATGCCCTGGATGAGGCCCATGACGACGGCCTGGAAGTAGGTCAGCGAAGCGTGCATGTCCTAACGCTAAACGAGCGCCACCCCCCGCTGCAGTCGGTCAGACTGGAGTCGTGCGCTATCTCACGATCGTTCGACACTGCAAGGCGACCCCCGCGAAGGCGGGCGGATCGGATTACGAGCGAACGTTGAGTGAACGAGGCGTGCGACAATGTGAACAACTCCGCTCGTGGGCGTTGGACCCCGAGGCCCTGGGTCAGTTCGGGCCGACGACGGCGCTCGTGAGTGGTGCCGCTCGCACGCGAGAGACATTCTCGAGGGCCTTCGACGGCACGCCTTTCGTCGTTGAATGTCACTTCAGTGACCTTATTTACAACGGGATGCGAGAGGTCTCCGCCGAGGACTTGCTGATCGACCTCGCCTCGATCGACCCCGTGCGGACCTCGCTGTTGGTCGTGGCGCATAATCCGTCGGTCCACGAACTGCTCGTCAGCCTCGCTGTCAAGACTCCGAAATCGGTTCTTCGTGACGGTTATCCGCTCGGGGGCGCGTTCGTGCTGGCTCTAGGCGAGAGCGAGCAGATCGGCCTTGGACGCTACGAACTCGTCGAGCGTTACGTACCGGACTAGAGGGTACGAAGTATGGCGGCGTCCCCTTGGCCGCCGCCACCGCACAAGGCGACTGCGGCCGTGCCGCCACCGCGACGACGAAGTTCGAACAGCGCCGTGAGCGCGACGCGGGTGCCCGACATGCCCACCGGGTGGCCGAGGGCGATCGCGCCGCCGTTCACGTTGACCCTGTTCTCGTCGATGCCGAGTTCGTCCACGGACGACAAGCCCACCGCGGCGAACGCCTCGTTGATCTCGAAGAGNNTCGGGTCCCGCGACTTGTCCGTAGCTGACGAGTTCGCCGATCGGCGTGAGGCCGAGGTCCTTGGCGCGCTGCTCGGACATCACGAGGACTGCGGCGCCACCGTCAGAGATCTGGGAGGCGTTGCCCGCGGTGATGGTGCCGTCCTTGTCAAAGGCGGGGCGCAACTGACCCAGGGACTCAGCGGTCGTCTCGGCGCGCACGCCCTCGTCGGTGTCGACGATGATCGGGTCGCCCTTTCGCTGGGGAATCGCCACGCCGACGATCTCCTCGGCGAACTTTCCCGAAGCCATGGCGGCGGCGGCCAACTGATGGCTACGTGCGGAGAACTCGTCTTGGCGAGCCCGCGTGATCCGTCCGTCGTTGTAGCGCTCGGTCGACAGACCCATCGCGCACTGGTCGAAGGCGCAGGTCAGTCCGTCGAACATCATGGAGTCGACGACCTTCTGGTCACCGATTCGGTAGCCCGCGCGAGCTCCGGGCAGGAGATACGGNNGATCATGAGGTCCGCGAGGTAGATCGTCTGAAGTCCCGACAGGCAGACCTTGTTGATGGTCGTGGCGTTCACGCTCATGGGTACGCCACCCTTGACGGCCGCCTGGCGTGCCGTGATCTGTCCTTGACCGGCCTGGATGACCTGGCCCATGAGAACGACGTCGATTGTGGCGGGGTCGACCCCGGTCTTGTCGAGGATGCTCTTGATAGCGGCGCCGCCCAGGTCCATGGCACTCAACGAGGCGAACGCCCCCGAAAGTTTGCCAATGGCGGTGCGGCTGGCTGCGACGATGACACTGCGCGACATATTGCTCCTCTAGCTCTGGAAGTCGACAAAACGTTAGACGAAGTTACCCACCAGTAGCGGCGAGGGGTACGCCAGTGCGAACCGACTGACCAATGTTTATCGTTTTCCCCTTGAGAGTTGATGTCTTTGTCCGTTGCGAGTTCGTGACAGTGAGGCGGGTCATCAGGTTGATCGAAGCCGACGGTTGGGTCCAAGTGCGCCAGAAAGGGAGTCATCGTCATTTCAAACATCCGACAAAGGTGGGGCTCGTCACGTCGCGGGAAACCTCGGACGAGAATTGCCACCCAAGACCCTGCGAAGCACAATGAAACGAGCCGGAATTTGAAAGGGGAGTTGGATGACTGAGTACACGATCATCATTGAAGACGCCGGCTCGAATTTTGCCGCGTACGCTCCGGACGTCCCCGGCTGTGTCGCCACTGCGAAGACTTTCGAAGAAACCAGAACGTTGATGGAAGAGGCACTCGAACTCCACCTCGAAATGCTCCGTGAGATGGGTGAAGAAATTCCAGAACCAAACTCTCAAGCGGCAACTGTTCGCGTGGCGTCGTAAGGCATTACGATTCGCTCGGTTTGAAAAGAAGACCTCTTCCAATGGAACCTCGGAAGAAGAGTGTCAAAACGACTCTCAAGGATGCGTCGCGCACGTTCCTAGTTCGAGTCTGGCCTTAACCTACGTGGCTTAGAGTTTCAACGTGAGCGAAAATGATCTCACTGACAACTTTCGTAGGTTGCCTACTTCGAAGTTTGCGTTTCCTGGCCCACTCCGCGATCGTTTGGTGACGGCCATCCTCGAAGGTCGAAAGGTGACCACCACGTCACTGGCTTTGGAGTACGACATCGAATGTGAGCCGCTGCCGTACGAAGGTCAGCGCTCCGTGGTGGTCGACTCCAAGAATGAGCCCGTGTGCGTGATCGAGACGGTGGACGTTTGCGTCGTTCCACTTGGTGAAGTGGGCTACGAACATGTAGTGGATGAAGGTGAAGGGCACGCAACGATTTCAGCATGGCGGGCGGGTCACGAACGCTACTGGCAAAGTGAAGAAATGACTAATTCGCTCGGCGGTTCAAATATGTTTCTCGACGACACGACGCTTGTGGTCTTGGAGCGCTTTCGGGTAATCAAGCGGCTTCGCTCGAGCGTTGATTAATTCCTATGCTTCTGTGGCGTCGAGTGAAGCAAAGGCTCGAGAGTCCATAAGAGAAGTTGAATTTCACGATTGATCGCAGTGAGCTTCATTGAACGGTCCGAATTCACTTTGATCATCCAGCAGTAGACAAAGATCTGTCGAGATTCCCGGGCTCGACGCTTCTCAGGCTCGGGAGCGCCTTTGTCAAAGATCCCTGAGTGCTCCCACTAGTCTCGCCTCCATGAGTGAGATTCTTGACGCAGTGCGAAATGGCGCCTCGGGCGAGACCCTGGCGAACATCCCCCTTCCCGTCAGCACCCGCGCGGTCTTCGTGCTGCGCGACGAGCAAAGCATGTTCGAGGGGATGGCGAGCAATGACAAGGATCCTCGGCGCAGTCTGCACGTCGATGAGGTTGCCGTTCCCGAACTCGCGCCCGATGAGGTGTACCTGGCGGTGATGGCGTCATCGATCAACTTCAACACCGTGTGGACCAGCATCTTTGAGCCACTCTCGACCTTTGGTTTTCTCGACCGCCTGGCCAAGGAGTCGTTCTGGGGCCAGCGTCACGCCCTGCCTTACCACGTGGTCGGTTCGGACGCGGCGGGCGTGATCTTGCGGACCGGGTCGGCGGTGCGCAATTGGAAGGTGGGCGACGAGGTCACCGTACATTGCAACTACGTCGACGACCAGGACCCCACGAGCCACGACGACTCGATGCTCTCGTCGAACCAGCGCATCTGGGGCTTCGAAACCAATTTCGGTGGGCTCGCCGACATCGCGGTCGTCAAGGCGAACCAACTCATGCCCAAACCCACGCACCTCTCCTGGGAGGAGGCGGCGGTCAACGCCCTGTGCAACTCCACTTCGTATCGAATGCTCGTCTCGCACAATGGGGCTCCGGTCACCCAGGGCGACAAGGTGCTGATCTGGGGTGCTTCGGGTGGCATCGGTTCCTTCGCCGTCCAGCACGTGATCAATTCAGGTGGTACGCCCATTGGCGTGGTGTCCAGCGCGGCCAAAGCTGATACCCTGCGCGAGCTTGGCTGTGAATACGTGATCAACCGCGAGGAGAAGCAGTATCAATTCTGGAAAGACCCACACACTCAAGATGAGTCCGAGTGGCGCCGATTGGGCAAGGACATCCGCACCCTGGTGGGTGAAGACCCCGACATCGTCTTCGAACACCCGGGACGCTCGACCATGGGCGCGAGCGTCTTCGTCGCCAAGCGAGGCGGCACCATCGTCACGTGCGCGGCGACGAGTGGCTACATGATTGAATACGACAACCGTCACCTCTGGATGAAACTCAAGACCATCAAGGGTTCGCACTTCTCGAACTACCGGGAGGCCTGGGCGGCCAATCAGACCATCATCGACGGCAAGGTGGTCCCCCCACTCTCGGCGGTGTTCGCCCTCGAAGACGTGGGCGAGGCGGCCTACGAGGTGCACCACAACCGTCACGAGGGGAAGATCGGCGTGCTCTGTGTCGCCCCTCGTGAGGGGTTGGGAATCACCAACCCGGAACTTCGTGCCAAAGTGGGAGAGAAGCGCCTGACCATCTTTCGCCGGCACGACAAGGAGTTGTAATGGAACCACTGCTGAGTGAAATAGATCACGTCGCGATCGCCGTCAACGACCTCGACGCCGCCATTGCCTGGTACGAAGACGTCTTCGGGGCGAGCGTCGTGCACCGCGAGGTCGTCGACTCCGACGGCGTGTCCGAAGCTCTGATCAAGGTCGCCGATTCGTACATCCAGTTGCTCACCCCTACGCGCCCCGACTCCCCGGTGGCGAAATATCTCGAGAAGAAGGGCGAGGGCCTGCACCACGTGGGCTACCGGGTTGCTGATTGTGAGGCCGCGCTCGCGTCGCTTCGTGGCGCGGGCGCGCGACTGATTGATGAGGTGCCTCGGCCCGGTTCGCGCGGCACGATGGTCGCGTTCGTGCACCCCAAGACCGCTTTTGGCACGCTGATCGAACTGGTCCAGGACACGCACTAGGCCACCTTCTTACGCGCGAGTAACCAAGCGGTGAAAAATAATTCCTACTTCGTAGTAACGCCGGAGAACTAGCCGAGATTCATCGACTGTTCACACGAAGGTGACGTTTGGCTTTCGCGCCGACGAACCGGCGTGGGTAGCCTTGCCATTATGGAGCACACAATGGCGGACCGGTTGGCCGAGCTCGAAGCTCGAAAAGCGGAGGCCCGCGTTGCGGGTGGTGAAAAAGCCATCGAACGACAGAGACAGAACGGTCGCATGACCGCGCGCGAGCGCATTGAGTATCTACTTGACGAGGAGTCATTTCAGGAACTGGACATGTTGAACCGTCACGGTGCTTCGGGAATGGGCTTGGAGGAGCATCGTCCTTACACCGACGGCGTTATCACCGGATTCGGCAAGATCGACGGTCGCAAGGTGGCGGTGTACTCCCAGGACTTCACCGTCTTCGGCGGTGCACTGGGCGAGACCCACGGCACGAAGATCCACAAGATCATGGACCTCGCCACGACCATGGGACTGCCCATCATCGGGTTGAACGACGGCGCCGGCGCGCGCATCCAAGAGGGCGTGGCGGGTCTGCACGCCTACGGTGGCATCTTTCGTCGCAACGCCATGGCTTCGGGCGTCGTGCCCCAGATCTCGGTGATCCTGGGGCCCTGCGCCGGCGGCGCGGTCTANNACCGTGACCGGTGAGGACGTGACCCTCGAAGAGCTGGGTGGAGCGCTCACCCACGCCACCAAGTCGGGCGTGGCTAACTTCGTCATGCCCGATGAGAAGAGCGTGCTCGACGAGGTCCGCTACCTTCTCTCGTTCCTACCGTCGAACAACATGGAGGAGCCACCTCGTATCCTCACCGGCGACGCCGGGGACCGACTCTGCCCCGAGTTGCGCGACCTGTTGCCCACGTCGCCCAACCAGCCCTACGACATGAAGAAGGTGATCGCGGCGGTGGTCGACGGTGGGGACTACATGGAGGTGCACTCGACGTACGCCCAGCAGATCACGTGTGGCTTTGCGCGAATCGATGGCCATACCATCGGCATCGTCTCGAACCAACCGCAGATCCTCGCCGGCGTCCTCGACATCGAGTCCAGTGAGAAGGCCGCGCGGTTCGTGCGCACGTGTGACGCCTTTAACGTGCCCATCGTCACCTTCGTCGACGTGCCGGGTTTCATGCCCGGCACCGACCAGGAGTTCGGCGGCATCATTCGTCACGGTGCGAAGTTGCTCTACGCCTTCTGTGAAGCAACCGTGCCTCGCATCTCGATCATCACGCGCAAGGCCTACGGCGGCGCCTACGTGGTCATGAACTCCAAGTCCATCGGCGCGGACCTCGCTTTCGCGTGGCCCACCGCCGAGATTGCGGTCATGGGGGCCTCGGGTGCGGTGGAGATCGTGCATCGTCGCGACCTGACGAACTCGGACAATCCCGACGTGCTGCGCAAGGAGTTGGTCGAGGAGTACGAGGAGCGCTACTCCAACCCGTATCTGGCGGCCGAGCGCGGTTTCATCGACGACGTGATCGACCCCGCCGAGACTCGCCGGATCATCGCCAAGTCGCTCGACATCCTTCGCGGTAAGCGTGAGGAACTGCCTAAGCGCAAGCACGGGAACGTGCCGCTGTGAACTACGGACTGCAACCGCGCCCGCAGTTGCCCCCCGACGAGATGGCGGCCCTGGTCGTCGCGGCCGAGGAGCTCTTGAAGAGTCAGGCCCGGGTCGTCGCCGACGCGCCACCGAGTTGGCGTTTCTCGGGACGGTGGTTCAACGCCGGTCCTTACGCGTATCGACGTCCCTACCGGGTCGTGGACGTTTAGTCCTCCACGAGCGCCAAGAGGTCGCTCATGATCGAGCTAAGCGAGAAGTCCTTGGGCGTGTAGACCGCGGCGACGCCCAACTCCCTCAGGTGTACGGCGTCCTCGTCGGGCACGATGCCGCCGACGACGACCTTCGCGTCCACGCCCGCCTCGGCGAGTCCCTCGAGCACGCGTGGCACCAGCGCGAGGTGCGAACCCGACAGGATCGAGATGCCCACGATGTCGACGTCCTCGTCGCGCGCGGCGGCGACGATCTCCTCGGGTGAGAGACGTATCCCCTGATAGACGACCTCGAATCCGGCATCGCGCGCGGCGACCGCGATCTGTTCGGCACCGTTGGAGTGCCCGTCCAGCCCTGGTTTGGCGACGAGCAATTTTGGCGGTGTGCCCCGTTTGTCGTGCACGGCCCGCGATCGTTCGACGAGTGCGGCGAACACGTCGCCTCGCGACCCGACCCCCGTGCGCACGCCCGTCGGAGCGCGGTACTCGCCAAAGACCTCGCGAAGTACCGACGCCCATTCGCCGGTCGTGCCCCCCGCTTTGGCCAGAGCGATCGTCGGCACCATGATGTTGTCCTCGGCGGACGTGCCCGCCGCGACGCGGGCGAGTTCGTCGAGCGCTGCGCGAACCACGACGTCGTCACGATTGGCGCGCCACTTGCCGACGTCGTCGACCAGTTCGCGTTCGACCTCGGGATCGACGGTCAAGATCGTCGCGAGCGACGTGCCGCTCGTGAGCGGCGATGCCGTGGTCTCGGTGAATCGGTTGACGCCCACTACGACCTGTTCACCCGATTCGATGCGCGCGACGCGTTCGGCTTGGCTCGCCACGAGGCGGCTCTTCAGTTCGTCGATCGCGGCGAAGGCACCGCCGAGTGCGAGCACGTCGTCGAGTTCGACCTGCGCCGCGAGCGTGAGTTCGCGGACCTTGGCGTCCATGACCTGTGATCCGGCGAAGATGTCGGGATACTCGAGAAGGTCGCTCTCGTAGGCGAGGACCTGTTGCATACGAAGGCTCCACTGCTGGTCCCAGGGTCGGGGCAAGCCGAGTGCCTCGTTCCACGCAGGTAACTGGATCGCTCGTGCACGCGCGTCAGCCGACAAGGTCAGTCCGAGCATCTCGAGCACGATGCGCTGGACGTTGTTCTCGGGTTGCTGTTCAGTGAGCCCGAGTGAATTGACCTGCACGCCGTAGCGAAAGCGGCGAAGTGACGGGTCCTGCACGCCGTAACGAGTACGACAGATCTCGTCCCACATCGCGGTGAACGTGCGCATCTTGGCGATCTCCTCGATGAAGCGCACGCCGCCGTTCACGAAGAACGAGATGCGTCCGACGACGCTGGGCATCTGGCTCTTGTCGACCTTTCCCGAGTCGCGTACCGCGTCGAGCACGTCAATCGCGGTGGCGAGCGCGTAAGCGATCTCCTGAACCGGGGTCGCACCGGCTTCTTGGAGGTGGTAACTACAGACGTTGATGGGATTCCACTTTGGCACGTGGTGTATGGCGAACGCGATCATGTCCACGATGAGTCGTCGTGATGGTTCGGGTGCGTAGATGTACGTGCCTCGGCTGAGATACTCCTTGACGATGTCGTTCTGCACCGTGCCG
>DKEO01000056.1:60609-119562 GCA_002452255.1 Ferrimicrobium sp. UBA6820 | reverse complement strand
CCACTACGCAAGGCGTCGGGTGGACACGTCATTGGCTCAACCGCGATGGCGGTGCGGCGCCGTCCCTTCTCGAGGGTGTCGCCCGTGAACACCTGTAAGTAAGGGAAGTTGCGATCAACGCTCAATTCCACCTCACCGCCCGCGCCGTCGACGACAACGACNNGCTCGGTGTAGGTCACGTCGAGTTCGTGACCGCTGATCGACTTCATTGTCGAGAAGTCCAGTTGGCTGCCCGCGAGGGGAAGGATTTCACCAGTCGGCAACATTCGGGCATTCACGGCGATGTAGCCCCTCGCCGGGACCTCTAACTGGGCACCTTCGATGGTGGGGGTCGATACCGCCAGGTAGGGATGAAACCCGACGCCGAAGGGAATCGGGACGTCGTCGCAATTGGTCACGGTGGTCGTCACCGTGAGACCAAGTGAGCCCAGGTGGTACGCCACGCTGATCTCGGAGAGGAAGGGGTAGTCCGGCGTGGGGTGCAAGAGCAATGTCAAGACGCAGCGGTTCTGGTTCACCGAATCGATCCGAAAGGGCCGCCAGCGCACGAGACCGTGAATCGCGGTCGCGTGCTGCACGTCATCAATGGTCGGGTGCGCGGTGCGGTTCGAGAACGTCCATTCCCCGTCACCAATGCGGTTGGGCCAGGGAAAGAGCACCTGGCCCCGGGCACCTGTCGGTACCTCTTCGCTGGCGAAACCCTCCACCACGGCGACGCCGCCCTTCACGAAGGTTCGCAGCGTCGCTCCAACCTCGGTGATGACCGCCCGTTGATCGCCGTGAGCGATGGCGACTTGTTCTCCCGAAGGCAGCATCAGTTGATTTTCCTTCTAGTCACTGACCAGTAACTTACGACAGTTACGCTAGGTCAGATGCGTATTTTGATAACGAACGACGATGGCGCCCTCGCACCCGGCATCGCGGTGCTCGCCCGCGAGGTCGCACGTTGGATCGAACGTTGCCCTCCGGGCGAAGAACGCGAAGCCATTGTCGTCGCTCCCTACCAGAACTACTCAGGCATGTCGTCGGCCGTGGGCGACGTGTTCGACCACCCATCGGTCAAGTACAAGCGACACGTCATCAGCGGGGCCGAAGCTCTTCCCACCTACGCGCTTGAGGCTCCGCCCGCGCTCTGCGTGATCGTGGGGGCGATCGGCAGTTTCGATTTCCAACCCGACCTTGTTCTGTCGGGCATCAACGCGGGAGCGAACGTCGGGCGCAGTTTGCTGCACTCGGGCACCGTCGGTGCCATACTCACCGGCGCGCAACTCGGGCTCTCGGGCCTCGCGGTCTCGGTTCAATGGGGTGAGGACGTCCACTTCGACGCGGCCAGTGAACTCGCGATCGAGGTCCTCGAGGAGCTTTTGGCGGCGCCGTCTCGCACCTTGCTCAACCTCAACGTACCCAACCTCACGCTCCATCAGATAAAAGGCGTGCGACGTGGCCGGGTCTCCACCGCGGGCATCGTCAAGGCCGCTGGTCCACGCGCGGGTGGTGAGCCACTCGCCGACGAAGGCGAACTACCGCTTCGTTTGGGCGCCGCGAGCCCCGAACTCGGTGACGTGAGCGATGAGGACGCCGACGAGGACGGTGCACTTCTCGCGGCCGGCTACGCGTCGCTCACCCCGATTCGAGGTCCCCATGAGGACACCGACCCGGCTCTCGACTATTTGATTCACGCCGCGCTCGGCGCGATCGATCGTCACCTCCAAGAGTTCTAGTCCTCGCTCGGGCGGCGCCGCTGTTCTTTTACCCGGCTTCGCGCCTTCTTCTCGTCGACCCGCCGGATCTTCGAGGCTCGCGTGGGTTTACTCGCCCGTCGTGGCGTTTGCACGGTCAAGGCATCGGCGATCTTCTCAGCCAGATGAAGCAGCGCGGCCGACTTGTTTTGACCTTGTGAGCGAAATCGGCTCGAACTAGCGCGCACCACCGAACCCACCCTCTCTTCGAGGAGCTCACGACTGGCGACAGACAGCACCGCGGACGCGCGAACGTCAAATGAGGTAATGACACGGGTCAGGGAACGGTTGGCGTGTTGACCGCCCGGACCGCCCGACGTGGTAACGCGTATGTCTATTTCTTCGGCGGGGATGATGAGCCGCGCGCGGATCTGCAGTGACCCGTTCTCCAGCACGCGAGGTCCGACGACCATCTAACCGGCGCTCGGGAAGCGCACCATCGCGAGTTGCGACGAACTCGCTACGAGTTCACCACGGGTGTCGAACAGCTCGCAGCGTTCATCAACAGTTCCGTCCGCGATCACGACGCACCATTGACGAACGCGTAGCCATTCGCCTTCGGGGATCCGACGAACGTACGACGTCAATTGCAAAGTCGGTACCCAACCTGACGATCCCACGGGCATGGTCGCGGGCGGCATGGCGTCGCACGCGAACAGGAGGCTCCACGCGTCCCATACCGCCTGGCCGTCATTGAGTCGAATCCAACCCTTTACTTCGGCGCGCTCGGACCGCACGCCGAACCACCAGCCCACGCAACTTGGATCAAGACGTAGATCCAGCATGCCCATGAAGGACGGACCCGCACCCGAAGGAATCGGGTGACACTCTTCGAGTGGCGCCACCTGAAATGGCGTGGCGTCGGAATAGCGCACGGACGAATCCTCGCTCAAGACACCCAAGGTGACCAGGGACTCGGTCTTGACGGCGTCGCCTTGGCACAACGCGGCGTGCACGAAGTTGGTGGTGATCGACGTGGCGTGAAGGTGATGAGCGCCACTCGCCGTCCCCGCCGCGAGCGCGGCGTTGGCCATCACGCACTGCAGGTACCCGCCGTTCGGCCTTCCCATCACCGTATAGATCGGAGAGAGTTCCACGCGCCAGCACCCGGGGCTCGCCAACTCGACGGCGGCGGCTTCGCTCAGAGCGTGGCCGGTTTCAGTACTGGTCACGCCCCAACCCTAACGGGAGGGCGACGCACGACCAGTAGATTTGGCTCGTAGAAAGGTCGTGACCATGACGTCTATTCCCCATTTCGTGAACGGCGAGCGAGTACTCGTTGAGGGCGAGTCACCCGTGTACAACCCTGCCACCGGTGAAGTCAGCGCGACGGTGCCGGTGCCCGACGCCGCCTTCGTCGATCAGGTGGTCGCGAGCGCCCGAGAGGCCTCACTCGCCTGGCGTGATTCGTCGTTATCGTCACGCACGAACATCCTTTTCACCTTTCGTCAACTTCTCGTCCAAAACGCCGACGAGCTGGCCCAGTTGATAACGAATGAACACGGCAAGACCCTTCCCGACGCTCACGGTGAACTCGCCCGAGGTCTCGAGAACGTCGAGTACGCTTGCGGCCTGACCGAACACCTCAAGGGCGGCTTTTCCAGCCAAGTTGCCGACGGCGTGGACGTGCACTCGCTGCGCGAACCCGTGGGCGTCGTCGGCCAGATCATTCCCTGGANNCCAACGCCCTGGCGACCGGTAACGCCGTCATCCTCAAACCTTCCGAACGCGACCCTTCGGTCTCGGTGCGCCTCGGCGAACTGCTACTCGAAGCCGGACTTCCCAAAGGTGTCTTTAACGTCCTGCAAGGAAACGCCAGCACGGTGAACCAGCTGCTCGTGCACCCGGNNCCGGTACTGCTCACAACAAGCGAGTGCAGGCGCTCGGCGGCGCGAAGAACCATATGGTCGTGCTGCCCGACGCCGACCTCGACGTGGCGGCCGACGCCGCCGTGAACGCGGGCTTTGGGGCCGCGGGCGAGCGATGCATGGCGATCAGTGTCGTAGTCGCCGTCGGCGACATCGGCGACGAGTTGATCTCCAAGATCACCGACCGCATTGACAAGCTGTCGGTCGGCCCCGGGAGTGATCCCGCGAGCGACTTCGGGCCCGTGATCACGAAAGAACATCGCGATCGGATCGTGAACTACGTCAAGACGGCACCCGAGGACGGCATCCAAGTCGTGCGCGACGGGACCGCACTCGCCACGACGCCGGGATTCTTCGTTGGTCCATGCCTCCTTGACGGCGTGCGTCCGGGCACCAAGTCCTACGACGACGAGATCTTCGGTCCCGTGCTCGGTATCGCTCGAGCGGCGAACTTCGCTGACGCAGTGGCGCTGATCAACGCCAACCCCTACGGCAACGGTACGGCGATCTTCACTCGTGACGGCAACGCGGCGCGGCGCTTCAGCAAGGAGGTGACGGTGGGCATGATCGGCATCAATGTCCCGATTCCGGTGCCCGTGTCCTCCTACTCCTTTGGCGGNNGTCGTCACCACCCGCTGGCCCCAGCCGTCTGAGTCCCAGATCGACCTCGGCTTCCCCACGACTCGTTAGACGGTGGGCCAAGGCGCGCGTCACGTGCTCGACTGGCTTGGCGCAGGATTGCGCGAGAGCCTCGCCATGTTGTGGGCCACGTTCTGGCCCCTGGTCTTGGGTTTCAGTCTCTCGGGACTAGTCCAGAGCATGGTGCCGCGTGACGGGCTGCGTGGCTCACTGGGCTCGACCACTCCAGCGAGTACCNNGCCTTCTTCGCGCGCGGCGCCTCGTTGTCGAACGCCCTCGTCTTCATGGTCGCCTCGACGAACCTCGTGATCGAACTCGGGCTGGTGTTGTACTTCCTACTCGGCTGGCAATTCGTCGTCGCCCAGTTCGCCGGAGGGATCGTGATGGTCATCGGCCTCGCCCTGTTGACGTCGCGCTACTTCGGTGCGAAACGCGAAGAGCAACTTCGTGCTCGGGTCCATCACGACGTGCCCGACGAGCAGCATTCGTCGCTTCCGGCAAGGGCTCGACTCCGCGACCCGCGCTACTACCGCGAAGGCGCGCGTTACACCCTCGGCGACGTCACGATGCTGCGCAAAGAACTCGTCATCGGCTTCGTCGTCGCGGGATTCTTGAGTGTGCACGTGCCCAACGCCTGGTGGTCCCACGTCTTCATCTCGGGTCACGGCTTTTGGGGCGTGCTCGAGAACGCCGTCGTGGCCCCCCTCGTGGCGGTCATATCGTTCGTGTGTTCGGTGGGCAACATTCCACTCGCGGCCGCCCTGTGGGTCCACGGAGTCGCCTTTGGCGGCGTCATCAGTTTCGTGTTCGCCGACCTGGTGACGCTGCCCCTGCTCTTGATCTACCGACGCTTCTACGGTGCGGCGAACGCGTTTCGTCTCTTCATGCTGCTCTGGCCCCTCATGAGCCTCGCGGGGGTACTGGTGGACATCACCTTCAAGGCCACGCGACTCCTACCCACTGTGCGTCACTCGGCGACACTTGGCGGGCACTTTCCCCTCGGCGCGACGCTCGTGCTCAATTGTCTCGCGGCGGTAGTGGTGCTCGTCGTGTGGGTGTTCGCCCAACGCACCGACGGCGATCTAGGAGCGACCGACCCAGTCTGTGGCATGCACGTCGACACCAGTGCGCCGGCGGCGACCAGGGACCTCGAGGGGGTGACGTGTTACTTCTGCTCACTGCGCTGTGCCGAGAAGTTTGACGATGGCCAAGGCCACGCGCCAGCCTCCGACGCCTCGGACGACGCCGTCGATCCCGTGTGCGCCATGCGGGTGCACACAAAGGACGCTCTTCAAGCGCTCGGACCCGACGGCGTGACCTACTATTTCTGCAGCCCGGGATGTCGCACGACGTTCCTCAAGGGCTCGAGCACACTCCCCGGCTCGACGACCAATAAACAAGGAACCACATCGTGAGCCGACAACACACCAGCGTCCGTGCTTACGGGGTCTTGATCCACGAACAGCGCATCGCTCTCGTGCGCTCGTCGAACCCGCGCCACCAGCCCCCACTGTGGTGGCTGCCGGGTGGTGGCATCAAGTTCGGCGAAGCGCCCGAGGACACGCTGTTGCGCGAATTCAAGGAAGAGACCGGTCTCCAAGTCCATCACCCCTCGCTGCTTGGTGTCACTAGTGACGTGAGGAGCCGCGACAACGGCGACCAAAGCCACACGGTGCGGATCATCTTCAGCGTGGAACTCGCCGGCGGCGAACTTCGCCACGAGATCCACGGCACCACCGACCACGCCGCCTGGTTCGATTTGGACGATCTCGGCGGCCTCAACGTCGCCGACTACGCTCGCGACGCGATCGCGTCAGCTCAACTGAAGTAGATCCTGGGCATCTCGCGCTTGAGGAACTTTCCCGCAGGATTGCGCGGTAGTGGTTCGTCGGTGAACGAAACGCGCGTGGGAACCTTGAAACTGGCCAAGCGCGAGCTGAGGTGCGCGTGCAGCTCCGCCTTCGTCAAGTGCTTTCCGTGCTTGAGCATTATTACGCACGCGACTTCCTCGCCGAGTCGTTCGTCGGGCAGTCCGAAGACGGCCGCTTCGTGGACACTCGGGTGCTCGTAGATTGCCGATTCCACTTCTGCCGAGTACACGTTCTCTCCCGCGCGAAGAATCATGTCCTTGATTCGGTCTTCAATATAGAGAAAACCCTCCTCGTCGATGTAACCCAGGTCACCCGTTCGCAACCAACCCCGTTGAATCGTCTCGGCGGTCGCCTCGGGCCTCTGCCAATAACCACGAATCAGTGTTGGTGACTTCATCCAGATCTCTCCGCTCTCACAGGCCGGAAGAACTCGTAGATTCTCGTCACGAATCTCGACGTCCATCACGATCGTCGGCGTTCGACCGGTCGAGGAGGCGTGCGTGACGTAGTCGTCGCCGGAGTTAGCCGGGCCGTAGGCGTTGGTCTCGGTCATCCCGTAACCGAGGACCGGACTTCCGTGGGAGAACGAGTCGTTCACCCGCGCCACCAATCTCGGCGGCGCGGGTGCACCACCGCCGCCGACCGTGGTGAGCGAGGACGTGTCGTACTTTGAGAAATTAGGACTCTCGAGCATGTCCCAGGACTGGGTGGGCACGCCGACGAAAGCAGTGACCTGGTGACGTTGAATCAACTGCAGCGCCCGTTCGGGCTCCCATCGGTACATCATCACGAGCTTGAAGTGCCACGAAAAACAGGACATCATCACGGTGACACAGCCAGTCACGTGAAAGAGCGGCACAATGAGGATGAAACACGGTGCCTGGCCACTTCCTTGCTCGCCGGGCTCCCGGCGAGCGGCTTGAATGGCCGCACTCGAGGAAAAGGCCATGATTGCTTGACAGACCGCGCGGTGCGTGGACACCGCTCCCTTGGGGAATCCGGTCGTGCCCGCGGTGTAGAGGATGGTCGCGTCCATCTCGGGGGTGATCTCGACGTGAGGCATCACGACGCCCTTGATCACCACGTCTTTCCAGTGTTCTACGCCCGGCGCCAGGGGTAAAAGTTCGTCCAAACGAACGCCGAGAATATTCACTCCCGCCCGCTCGCACGGCGCCTCCGCACGCGCGACCCGTTCGGTGTCGGCGATGAGCACCCGCAGACCCGAATCGTTGATCGCGTAGTCCAGTTCGTCTTCGGTCCACCACGAGTTGAGCGAGACCGAGACCGCCCCGATCGAGATAATCGCGGCGAACGAAACAATCCACTCGGGCAGGTTGCGCATCGCGATGCCGACGCGGTCCCCGGGCTTGATGCCGTAGTGGTGCACCAGGGCGTAGCCGAGGGCGTCCACTTCACGCATCACGTCCTCGAAACTCCATTCCTCATCCTCGTAGACCAGAAAGGTCTCCTCGATGCCGCGCGCGAGATCGAAGAATTGCCGCAACGTCGCGGGCGAGTTCTTGAACTCTCGATTCGTGACCCCGTCGCGCTCGACCTCAAGAACCTCATAGGGCTGGCCCGGTGCCGCCACTGCGGCTATCGCCTCTTTGATGCTCAGTACCACGAGTCCTCCTGGATGTATTCAAATCCTACGCAGAACCGTGAGCTAGCTCGTTGCATTGCTAGAACGGGTGGGTGAGAACCGCGACCACGTCGACGCACGACGACACGTGATGCGCCTGCGAGTTCACGTCCACCCCGGCGCGAAACACTCGCGGGTCGGCGGAAGCTACGACGGAGCGCTCGGCGTGCACGTACGCGCCCGCGCCCGCGAGGGAGCGGCTACGAAGGAAGTACTCGAGTCACTCGCCGCCGCCTTTGACGTGGGCAACGCCGACGTCACGCTCCTTCACGGAAGGCGCTCACGCACCAAACTCGTCGAGGTGAAGGGCGACCAAGCCACTCTAGAGACACGCCTACTCGCCTTTCTCGACGAGCCGAAACACTGAGGGCAGACTGTGGGACAATAGAACTCAATTTGAAAGGAATCCCATGTTTGCCTCCAGTTATCCGCTCGCCGACGTCTTCGTCTCCACGCTCTACTTCGCGCTGTTCATCGTATGGATCATCATCATCTTTCACGTCGTGGTCGACATCATGCGAAGCCACGACCTCAGCGGCACCGCCAAGGCGGCGTGGGTCTTGTTTATCCTGATCCTGCCGCTCATTGGCAGTCTGGTCTACCTGGTTGTGCGCGGCGGCTCAATGCACGAGCGCCAACTGCACGCCGTGGCGGCCCAGCAGAAAGCCTTCGAGGACTACATCCGCCGGGTTGCGAACTCCAAAGAATAAGGCTCAGAGAACCGCCGGCGCCGCGCCGGCCGCCCTTTGCCCCATGCGCTCCACGGTCTCGGTGATCTTCGCGACGACCGTCTGGAGATTGAGCCGGGCCTTCTCCGCTTCGGGGTTGAGCCCCTCGAGGTGTTCGAGGTCCCAGAGGCCGAGTACGGGGGCGAGGACGTCTTTCAAATATTGCGCCAGTCCGTAGATACCCTCGCGCGAGATTCGCACCGCGTGGCGGGTGAACGCGGGTATGCCCGTGCCGGGCATGGCGAAGGCGCTGACCTGTTTGGCGGCCGCGATCATCATGGTCGAGGGGTCAATCGCGAAACCCGCGAGCGCCAGGTCGCGATAGAAGAGGTAGTGCTTGGTCTCGTCGCCCGCGATCAGCCCGAGCACGTTTCGACCGATCTTGTCGTCCTTGGGGAGTTTCGCGCCGGTGTTGCGGTGAGCAATCTGCGTGGCTCGCTCCTGGAGCGAGACGTAGGTGATCATCTCGGCGAAGGATTGCGGTTGGGGAACTTCACCCTTGCGCATCTGGACCCGACGACCCTCTTCGAGCAATGTCGGATCAATGCAACGGCTCACGTGGACCCAATCGCGCATCACCATGGCGTGGCGGTTCTCTTCCATCGTCCATTGATTGTTCCATTCACGAATCGGGTGTCCCTTGGGCGAGCGCTCGGACAAGGCCGTCGTGTAATAAGGCAAATTGTCCTCAGTCAGCAGATTGACGTAGATCGAACTGCGCACACCGGCGCTGAGTGGATAGTCCGTCTCGGTCCAAGGCCGCTCGTTGAAACTCTCGCCCTGTCCCCAATCGATCTGTTCGTGGGGAAACCACAGTCGCGGTGCTTCGAGATGGCGATTGTAGAGTCGTTCGACGTCAGGGGCAATCTCGGTCAAAAGGTCGACGCTGCTCACTGGTACTTGCTTGGGGCTCAAGAGGGCTCTTTCGGCGTCGTCGGTGCACTGATCTTCCAAGCGTAACGCTGAGAACTCTCTTCGACCCGGTACCTTTGTGATTCGCTGCACAAGGCCGCCCTTGTAGCCTTGGGGTCTTGTGAATTTGCTCGAAACGCTGGTTCCAGCGGACTTTCGCCGGTCACTGGATGCGCCGCTTCGGCGCTTCTACACTTGCACCTTCGTCGCGTGCATCGCGATGGGTCTCACGCTGTCGCTCTACGTGGTCTACCTGCACAACGTGCGTGGATTCTCAACTGGCTTTTCCACGCTGTTGCTCTCGGTCTCGGCGGTCGCGGGTCTCGCGTCGAGTCCGCTCTGGGGCACCGCGACTGACCGATTCGGCCCCATTCGCATGGTCCTCGTCGCCTACGTACTCGAAGCTGGTGCGCTGGTTCTTTTCGCGTTCGTGCACACGAAAGGTGAGGCGTTTCTCGCGGCGTTGCTGATGGCCCTCTTCGGCGGGGCGGGTTGGGGGCCGAGCGCGACGATGCTCAGTCGACTCGTGCACGAGCAGCACCGCCAGCGCGCGTTCGGTTTCAACTTCATGCTCGTCAACCTCGGCATCGGCTTTGGCGGCCTCGTCTCGGCGTTCATAGTCAACACCCATCGCCCCGTCACCTTCACCATGCTCTACCTCTTCAATGCCGGCGTCACTCTAGTTGCCGCGGGTCTTATGTTCACGCTGCGCGCGTACGGCCGGCCAGTCACCGAACATCACGACGATCCGGTCAAGAGCGCTGAAGGATGGGGCGTGGTGCTGCGCGACAAGCGACTCGTCCAGATCGTTCTCGCCATGTTGGTGTTGATGATCGGTGGTTACGGCTCACTCGACGCGGGTTTCAGCCTCTTCGTGGTCAACGACCTCAAACTCACGGTGCACTCGATCGGGGTGATGTTCTTCTTTAACACCTCGACCATTGTCTTGGCCCAGTTGTGGGTCCTCAACCGTATCCACGGCAAGAGCCGTACGCGGGTCATGGCCACGACCGCGCTCTTGTGGTGTGCGTTTTGGATCATCCTGGACGTGACCTTGGCGGTACCCAAGTTCGTCGCCTTCGCTGCACTTTGCTTCGCCATGGTGGTCTTTGCCGTGGGCGAGACGATGCTCTCGCCAGTCGGCCCGGCGCTCGTGAATGACATCGCTCCCGAGCATCTGCGAGGGCGTTATAACGCCGCCCAGGGACTGACGTGGGGAGTATCGGGGTCGGTCGCGCCCGCCATCACCGCGCTCTTCTTCGCCAACGGCATCGGCAATTGGTGGCCCTTCAGCACGGGGATGACGGCGCTGTGTGGTGGTCTGTTGATGTTGAACCTGCGCCGGCACCTGACCCCTCGCGAGGACGGCCGCGAACTCACTGCCGACGAGTCCTAAGCCCGCGTTCGCGAGCCCTCGCCGTCACCGGTCTCTTCGACGAGTTCGACGACGCGTTGGGCCCAGGGTCGACGCTCGGTACTCTCGCCCGCGTCGTGCAACCGCGAGCGTTCCCGGCGCAACTCGCGCGCCACGCGGGCGAGGTTCTTGGGCAGAGCCCCAGCGACGCGATCGCGCACCCATTGGGCAAGCGCCGGCGACGCACCCGCCGTCGACACCGACACCAGGACGTCGCCGTCACGGTAGTTCGCGGTGAAGTAGAAGTTCGACCTCGCCAGATCGTCGACCACGTTCACCAGGACGCCGCGCTCGTTCGCCTCTTGGACAATCTCGTCGTTCGCCGTCGCATTCGCCGTCGCCGCCACCACGAGCAACGCCCCGTCAAGGTCGCCCGGTTCGTAGGGTCGAATCAGCACCCGGTCGAGACCCTCGGGTAGGGGCGCGAGTACCTGCTCGCTGATCATCGTCACGAGGGCACCGCATTCAAGAAGCGTCGACGCTTTCTCGACCCCCACGCGTCCCGCGCCGATGACGACCACGCGCCGACCACGCAGGTCCGCGACGAGGGGGAACATCACGCGGGGGCCCAGTGCGAGGCGACGGACTCCACGCTGCGCACGTCAAGACCGGCGACCGCGCCGATAACGAGCACCGCCGGGGCCCGCACGCTGGTGGCACCCAGTTCGTCGAGCGTGCAACGCACGCATCGCTCGTCGGGGGTCGAAACCCACTCGAGCACCGCGACGGGCGTCGTGGGGGCGAGTCCACCCTCGATCAGCTCGGTGGCGATGGCGCGACGGCGTTCGACGCCCATCAAGACCACGAGCGTGAGGTCGGCGTTGGCGAGGCGGGCGAAGTCGACGTGCGAGCCCGCGACCGAACTGCCCGTAACGACGGTCACGCCGTGCGAGAGTCCGCGATGCGTCACGGGAATCCCCGCGAGCAGTGGTGCCGCGAACGCCGAGGTGACCCCCGGAACGACTTCGACGTCGATGCCGTGAGCGATGAGCACCTCGGCCTCTTCAGCGCCTCGTCCGAATACGAATGGATCACCACCCTTCAGACGAACGACGAAGTCGTGGTCTTGAGCGAGCGCGACGAGCAGATCGTTGATGCGCTGCTGGGAGTGCGCGAGACCGGGTACCTTGCCGACGTCGTAACGCACCGCGGACACGTTCACCAGCGCGAGCACGTCCTCGCTGACGAGTCGATCGTGGACGACGACGTCGGCTCGCGCGAGCAAGCGTGACGCTCGCAGGGTCAAGAGTTCAGGGTCCCCCGGACCGGCGCCCACCAGGTAGACGCTCACCGTCGCCCGTCCAAACTTCGCCGACGCGAGCGACGAGGCGACTCACACCAGTGACGGGTGCAAAGACTCAGTACGTTCATGATGGCGGCGCGCTTTCACTGGGGTCTGGTGAAGTGCCTTAAACCTTACTGGATTAGTCATAATTAAGGCAACCGGCCGGCGCTCAGGGAAGTTCGTCGACGGGACCGGCAACCGGCTCATCGGGACCCGCTGCCGGGCGCGGCGGGCGCCGGGTCGGACGTCGCTCGGCGTTGCGCGCCGCCGCCGCCCGCTGGAGTCGCGGTACGACCAGCGCCACGTAGAGCGTCGCGAAGACGCCGAGCACGGCGATGACGAGGAACGGCACCACGGAAAAACGGCGCGAGTCCTTCGGATCCGCGAAGGCGGTCGCCAGAAAGAGCGCGCTGAAGAGTACGACGCCAAAGGACGCCAGCGGTCGCGCGAACACCATCCGAAAGGTTCGGTCAGTGGTCACCCGTGCGCGAAGGCGCACCACGCAGAGAGATCCAATGGCGTAGATGGCGCACTCGATCGCGGCACCCACCGAGACGAGCATCAGCCACTGACCCGTTGCGAACACCAGCGCGGCCACGATCGCCGAGACGACCGTCAGTGAGGTCACGGCGACCCACGGCACCGCGTTGATGTTCAACTTCGCGAAAGGCCGAGGAAGGTTGTTCTCACGCGCCGCCGCGTACATGAAACGCGACGCGACGAGGAATCCACCGTTAAAGGTGTTGAGCGCGGTCAGTACCGTGAGCGCGAGCATCCACATCTCACCCACCGTGCCCAAGGCGCGGGTTCCGAGCAAGAGCTGGGGCGTCGCACTGTGGTGCAGCGCCCCGTAGGGCACGAGATGCGCGAGCGCCAGGGCGAACAACGTCGAAACGATCCAAATGAGCACTGGTGCGATAAAGAGGGCCCGGGTGATCACCTGGGGTCGACGAGCCTCTTCGGCGGTGGTGGTCACCCATTCAAAGGCGGCGTACAAGAAGAGCGCGAAGGCGATGGCCTGGATGCCCGAGAACGAGCCGCGTCCGAAGATGTTGAAGGGTTGGCGAAAGGCGCCGCCCACGTGGACGATCGCGATGATCGAAAGCACCGACGTACCAGCCAGGACCGTGTAGGTCACGATCGTCTGGACCCAGCTCGCCATACGCACGCCGCGCAGGTTCGCCGCAAGGGCCACACCGAGCAGCACCACGATCCACACGTAGGCGAGGGCGCTCGGCTCGTGCAAGACGTGGCGTACGGCCGCCCCGATGAGAAAGGCATCGGCGGCGATGACGAGGATGACCGTCGTCATATACGTGAAGGTGACCGAGAGCGCCGTGCGGTTGCCGACCGCGCGTCCGAGGTAGAGCCGGATGCCCGCCGCGCTCGGGTAGAGGCCGTTCAACTCCGAGAAGATCGCCGATACCAGGACCACGATGAGACCACCGATGAGAATGGCGAAGGCCGCCGTCGCCCCGGGGGCGTAGGCGAGGATCGAGACCACACCCAGGTAGTCAATGGCGGCGAAGGCGAGACCCGCCGACGTGGCAGTAGCGGCCGCGGTGCCGACCGATCGGCGAAGCGTCGTCTCCGTCGACATTACGAGTCGGGCCAGATGACGTAACTGATCGCGTCGAGACGCATCACGTCTTCCTGGGAACCCTTCACCGTAATTTCTCCGCGCAAATACTTTTGCACGGGATTCAGGTCGCCCCAGAACATGTCACAGAAGGTCTCGGACGTGGTCGTAACGACAATGTCGGGCACGCCCTCACGACCCTCGGGCGTCGAGAGAATCTCACCGCGGTCGACGTGCATCGAGAAGGTGACGTCGCTGTCCGAACAGACGAAGTGTAAGACCCTCGACCAATCTCGTTGCATCTTTCGAAGTCGCTCATTGTTGTTACAGCTGCGCGTGTAGTCCGCTAACGCCTCCTTGAGCTCATCCCAGTCAGCCATCAGTCCTACTCCGTGACGTTGGTTCGAGAAGGGCGACGACGAACCCTCGTCGAGTCCTCAATCGGTCCCGCGCCCGCTTGCAAGTCGGCGAGCGCGCCGGACAAAGCGTCGAGCAAATAGTCGATCTCCTGCTCTTGCACGACGAGCGAAGGCATCAGTCGCATCACCGATGGCTGATTACCGCTGTAGATAGCGAGCACACCGTGTTGGGAAAGGTGGTAGGACATGCGCGGACCCAACGAATCCTCCACGTACTCAACACCCACCATCAGACCTTTGCCACGGACTTCTTTGACGTACTCGGGATACTTGGCGGCCAGGACGTCGAGGCCGGCAAACAGTCGCGCCCCCATGGTCGCGGCGTGCTCGACGAGACCCGTCTCTTCGATGAAGTTCAGAACCTCGAGCGCCACTGCGCACGCAAAATCCGAACCACCGAACGTAGAAAGATGGATGAAGGGATTGGGGATCAGGAACTCGCGCAGTTCGTCGGTGAACAACGTCGCTGAAATGGGGACGATCGAACCGCCGAGCGACTTTGCCGTGGTCATGATGTCAGGTTCGACACTGTAGTGTTCGCTCGCCCACCACTTGCCGGTGCGACCGAGGCCAGTCTGTATCTCGTCGAGGATGAGCAACGCTCCCACGCGGTCGCAGGCTTCGCGAACCGCGGCAAGATACGCGGGCGGTGGCACGACGATGCCCCCCTCACCTTGAATCGGTTCGAGGAGGACCGCGGCAGTGCGCTCATCGAGCACCGCCTCGAGTGCATCGATGTCGCCGAAGGGTACTTGGACGAAGTCCGGCATCAGCGGTTCGAACGGATCGCGAAAGGCCGCGCGACCGGCCGCGGAGAGTGAGAATCCGGTGTGACCGTGGTAACCGTTGACCGTCGAGACGATGGTCGGTCGTCTCGTCGCACCGCGCGCCAGTTTGATAGCGAAATCGTTCGCCTCGCCGCCACCCGTGCCGAACATGGTGCAGGTCAGGTCGCCGGGGGAGAGTTCGGCGAGTCGACGTGCCAAGGCCGCCTTTTGGGCCGAACACAAGAGGAAGTTGCCGTGGTCGAGGTGGTCCAGCGCGGCTTTTGCCGCCGCTACGATTCGCGGATTGCGACGCCCGACGTTGAACGAGCCCGCCGAGGTGAAGCAGTCGAGAAATCGTCGACCTTCGAGGTCCCACACCCACGGACCGCTTCGTTGCGCTTCGATGATGTCAAGGCCCGCCGAGCGCATGACTCGCACCTTCTGGGGGTTTAAGAATCGCGCGAAGTCTTCGAGGGCGCGTTGCTTGGCGAGCGGGTCGGGGATGAAATCGATCTCGGTCGCCCAGTCGCCGTGAGATTCTTCGCCCGTCACGCCCGAATGGTACATCCAGTTAGAGCAGACTTTCTTTTCGTCAGGTGGATTATTCAGGTAGTGCTATTGCTATTAGGAGCTTCGGCGTTGGCCGGAGTGGTTCGGTCGCCGAGCTACGACGCCGCCGGTACTTCACCAAAAGTGATGGTGAAGGGAGACCGTGAGCTCGAGGGGATCGGTGAGAGCGGTTCACTCTTCGAATCGTCACTGACGAACAAGTCCAGTTCGAAGTCAACGTAATACTTCCCACGGCTCGTCGTGACGTACGAGCCATACGTACCCGGCTCGGCGCAGAAACTTTGTAGGCCCGCTAGGTACGACGTCGAGATACTCAAGCCGTAGCAAAGGGGAACAGTCCCCGTGTTATGCACTCGAACGTCGAGTTTCACCCGCTTCGACAACACCGGGGGATTTGCGACCTGGAATTGACAGGTACTCGGAACCTCCGCTCGACCCAGCGTGGAACACTTCGGATGCAGTTCGAGCACTCCCTCGGCGCGCCAACGCCAAGGGGTTGGCGTCGTGCCACGACTCAGCGCCACGACGACAGACCCCACGGCGACGACGAACACCAGCGTGATCAGGAACCAACCGGTGCGAGAGGGCGATTTCACGTCAGCGCCGCTCCCAGATCACCAGCGAGATCACGCTGGGCTCGACGACGGTAGGTCGCGTAGGGGCGGTACGCCGCGACCACTTGAGGCCAGAGTCGCTCACTCTCCTCCTCGGTCGCCACGCGAGCGCGCCTCGTCATGGTCGCACCGGCCTTAACGACCTCGACCATCGGCTTGGTCAAAAGGTTTCGAAACAAGTCGGGTTCACGATCGTCGCCTCTCTTCGAAGCGACGAGGACGGGCGAACCGTCGAACTCGACGGGCACGGTCAACATCGTTGAGCGAACGACTCCGCTGCGTCGCCCCACCACACGCAGATGAACGGCGGACATTCCGAATGCCCCCGCACCGATTCGATTACGACTCGCGCGCAAGGCCATTCGATGCAAGCGAATGAGGGCCCGGAAGCCGAGATCAACGAACCAGTCTCGGACACGCATCTAACGAATGTAACCTACGCGAGCCGGCGAGCCTCGACGAGACGAACCAACGTTTGCCCGTCGCGAAACTCAATCGCGGTGATAGGTGTCAAGGCGCCACGTTCCGGTCATCTCGTAGTCGCAGAGTGACGACGTCAACGAGCACATCACGTCGAGTATCAGACGCGCCGCCGTGCCAGCGGGTACTTCGAGCACCAGACCTCGCTGGCTGTGGTCTTGACGAGTCTGGAAGGGTGCGCCGTCCAGCAGTGCGGCGACGCGCTCGCGACCTAGTCGTCCTCGCGAGTGCAGCAAGCCCAACGACGACGGTTGCGCGACGCCGTGACGATCGGGCATCGTGATCAACGAAGCCATCGCCACGCCCCGGTTGGACCACATACCAAGGAAGTTGACCTGGAGGTCGGGGACGTCGTCCTCGACGTCAGGGATGACGTTGCACCATCCTTTGCCCTGGCCAATCGACTCCAACGTCGCCACCGCCGTCTCACGATCATCGGAAAAGTGCAGTTCGCTGTGCTGTCTCATGAACGCTCCTCGCACGGATCAACTCCGCCGTGCGAACTCTAGGCCCAACCCAACTCATCGAGCCGAGGATCGCTGATGCCGAAATGATGCGCCACTTCATGGATTACCGTTTTTCGTATCTGGGCCCGCACCTGATCCTCATTCGAGCACACCTGGCAAATGGTCGTCTGGTACAGAGTGATTCGATCCGGCATCACCCCGCTGTAACTGATCGGACCGCGCTTCGTGAGCGGGATTCCTTCGTAGAGACCGAAGAGGTTGCGACCCGGCGCCTGGTTCTCAACCAGAATCACGACATTGTCCATTTGTGATGAGAGCTCCTCGGGCAACGACGCGAGTGCCTCGCTCGCCAGCACCTCGAAGCGCTCATTGGATATCTCGAACATCTCAGCAGCGTACGGGTAAGTCGTCGTGCTGGGACCCGCGGCGGCTCTTACGGGTGACGAGCACGTCGTGCGAGGATGAAAAGGTACACGCCCAACACGACCAAGGCGAGACCCAGCCAGTCGAGCACTCGTCTTCGATACAGCTCACCAGCCACGATGACCCACACACCCGAGACGCCCAACAGCACGCCACCTACGCGGCGAATGATGACGACCGCCCGACTCGCACGATACCGGTGCACGAAGTCTTCGGTCTTCACGGTGAAGTCTTCAGTTCTCGTCGCTTATCTCTCAATGCTTCGCGACGAGGTGAGCGGCACCGGGTGCCGGTCAGTCGCTCGTGGCCAGTGCAGTCCTCAGCGCCCACGCGTAGTCCGCCTTACCGTTCGGGGCTCGTTGGACCGATGACCCGATCACGACCGCTTTTGGGATCTTGTAGTGAGCGAGTGATACTCGCAAGAAATCGCCAATCTGATCGATCGTGAGCGCCGGCGGGTCGCTCGACGCGATCACCGCGACGACTCTTTGGCCGAATCGTTCGTCGGGCACACCTACGACCAGGCAGTCCTCGACCAACGGATGGCGTTTGATCGCCTCCTCCACTTCTTCGGCGAACACCTTCTCGCCGCCGGTGTTCACCGTCATGGAACCTCGACCGAGCAACGTGATCGCCCCATCGCTTTCGACGGTCGCCCAGTCGCCCGTGAGTACGTAACCGTTGCCATCGAGCGTGATGAAGGTTCGCGCCGTTTTCTCAGGATCCTTGTAGTACCCGTAGGCGGCGGTGCGACTCGCCAGCATGCCCGCGACGCCGCTCCCGGGCGTGACGGGTGCGCCTTCCTCGGTCACTACCTTGGTGTCGGGGGCGAGCGCAAAATGCGCGGTGGCGGCGCCCTGCGAATGACTAGCCCGGCTGACGCCAAAGCCGAGTCCCTCGGTCGAACCGAGGGAATCCGAAAGGGTCGCCGTCATCCGAGATCGCAGTTGGTCTTTGATCTCGGCGCTCCAAATCGCCCCCGACGACAAGACGTACTTGACACTGGACGTGTCGGGTGGCCTGCCCTCGTCTTCGCGTGCTTGTAGGGAACGCAGCAGCGGCCGGGCGAACGGATCGCCGACGATGACGATACGCGTCGCACGCTCACGCTCGGTGAGTCGCCACACCTCGTCAGCGTCAAAGGAACGCGACCCGAGCAGCACCACGGTGCCGCCCGTCATCAGCGCCCCCATGGCCCCAATCCACATGCCCGTGCCGTGCATGAGCGGACAGCACGTGACGCTCACCACGCGATTCTCCTCGGAGACTTCCCCGAGCAACCGCCCCAGACTCTTGGCGTCGGTCGGCACAGTGCGCAACACGCCCAAGACAACGGCGCCGAGGAACAGGCTCTCGATGAACTCACCTTGACGGAACATGACCCCCTTAGGCATCCCCGTCGTGCCGCCGGTGTAGAGCATGTAGAGGTCCTCGACGTGACGAGACTTCCTAGGTTGTGGCTCNNTGCGGCTCGTGCGCTTCGAGAAGATCGTCAAAACGCCACGTGCCATCGAGGTGGCGGCCGTCATCGTCGACCTCGACAAAGAGGCGAAGCGCGCGAAGTTTGTCTCGAACGCGTTCGACGCACTTCGAGAGCGAACTGTGAAAGACCAGTACTTCGGCGTCAGAGTTCTCGATCAGGTACACCAGCTCTTCGTCCAGGTACCGGTAATTGACGTTGACGGGCACGGCGCGGTGCTTGAAGGCGCCGTACTGGGCGATCAGATACTCCGGGCAGTTGTAGAGATACAGTGCCACCTTGGCGCCCTCGCGCACGCCGGCACTGTCTAAGGCGCCGGCGAAACGTGCCGCGGCGTCATCGAACTGGTGATAGGAAATCCTCCGCTCCCCGAACACGATCGCCTCGCGCTCGGGCACGACGTCAGCTACTTGTTCCCACGCCGAGGCAAAGTCGAGCATCGTGTTCCCCCAAGATCTCACCG
Organism: Ferrimicrobium sp. UBA6820; assembly: GCA_002452255.1. Classification (GTDB taxonomy): domain Bacteria; phylum Actinomycetota; class Acidimicrobiia; order Acidimicrobiales; family RAAP-2; genus RAAP-2. The sequence goes on along the minus strand of DKEO01000056.1, from coordinate 100,202 downwards.
CGCCTCGGTCGGACCACGACGAGTCGCGCACGTTGTCGAAAGGCTAGGTCACCGAGACCGAGGGGACCATCACTTTCGCCGACGACCAACGGTGACGCTACCGTGCGCTTGGCTCAACTACAGCCGCTCGTCGCCCCGCAACTCGAGCAGACGTAGCACGACCCGGCACGTTGCATCGCGTTGCCGCACTGGTAGCACATGGGCGCGTCGCGCTGCTCTTCACGGCTCAACAACGTGGGCCGTTCAGACGTGTTCGGCCTCTCGACGACGTTGATGAACGTCGGTTGCGCGCTCACGCCGACGCTGGGCGTTGCCTGCTCGGCGACTTCGGGCAACGTCGGCTGGATGCGCTCGCTCGTCGACAGCACGCCCAATTCCTCGCGTTCGTCCTTGCTCAAGTAGTCGAGGGCGAGGCGACGAAAGATGTAGTCCACCAGCGACGTCGCGATACGAAGGTCCGCGTCGTCGGTCATTCCCGAGGGCTCGAACTTCATGTTGACGTACTTGCGCACGTACGTGGCGAGTGGTACCCCGTGTTGGAGTCCCAGGCTGATCGATATCGAGAACGCGTCCATGATGCCCGCCAGGGTCGAACCCTGCTTGGAGACCTTGATGAACACCTCGCCCGGTCGTCCGTCCTCGTACTCGCCCACCGTCACGTAACCTTCGCAGTCGGCCACACGAAACGCGAACGTCGTCGACACGCGCCGACGAGGCAGGCGCTCGCGCACCGCACCCACGAGCACGTGTGAACCTTCGGTCTTGGCGAGTTCGAGGGCCGCTTCGAGCTTGGTGATCTTGGTGTAGAGCTCGGCGGCCACCGAGTCGGTGGCGGTCACCGAGGACGAGGACTCCTCACCGTCCTTCTTCGCGGTCGAGAGCGGTTGGCCGACCTTGCAGTTGTCACGGTAGATGGCGACAGCCTTCACGCCCAGACGCCACGCGTCCATGTGCAGGTTCTGCACGTCTTCGATGGTGGCGTCTTCGGGCATGTTCACGGTCTTGGAGATCGCACCCGAGATGAAGGGCTGGACCGCGCCCATCATCTTCACGTGACCGAGGTAGTGGATGGTGTTGTCACCCATCGAACACGCGAAGACCGGGAGGTGCTCGGGCCGAAGGGCTGGCGCACCCACGATCGACTTGTTCTCGTCGATGTACGCCTCGATCGCCGCAACCTCGTCGTCGGAGTATCCCAATACGTGCAGTGCGCGCGGCACCGTCTGATTGACGATCGACATGTTGCCGCCGCCCACGAGCTTCTTGAACTTCACGAGTCCCAGATCGGGCTCGATGCCCGTGGTGTCACAGTCCATTAACAGTCCGATGGTGCCGGTGGGCGCCAGTACCGACGCCTGAGCGTTTCGCACGCCGTGACGACTGCCGAGGTCGACGGCCTCTTCCCAGGCGTACTGAGCGGCCTGAAGGATGTCCGAGGGCGCCAGTGTCTCGTCGATCTGATAGGACGCGTCACGGTGCATGCGCAACACGTTGATCATGGGCTCGGCGTTCTCGGCGAAGCCCTCGTGAGGCCCCATGCGACCTGCGGTGCGCGCACTCGTCGCGTACGCGTGGCCCGTCATGAGCGCCGTTATCGCGGCCGCCCAGGCCCGGCCCGCGTCCGAGTCGTACGCGAGCCCTGAGGCCATCAACAGCGCCCCGAGGTTGGCGTAACCCAGCCCGAGCTGGCGGAACTTGCGCGAGTTCTCACCGATCTTCTTGGTCGGGTAATCGGCGGCACCCACGATGATCTCCTGGGCGGTGAAGAGCACTTCAATGGCGGCCTTGAAGGCTTCGATGTCGAAGTGGCCGTCGTTGCGCAGGAACTTCATCAGGTTGAGGCTGGCGAGGTTGCACGCGGAGTTGTCGATGTGCATGTACTCAGAGCACGGGTTCGAGCCATTGATCCGGTCGGTCTTGGATGACGTGTGCCATTTGTTGATGGTGGTGTCGAACTGCAGACCGGGGTCGGCGCACTCCCAGGCCGCGCGAGCGATGTCGCGCCAGAGTTCGCGAGCCTTCACGGTGCGAACGTTCCATCCGCCGTGACGCGCGACGAGGTTCCAATCGGCGTCGTCGAGCACGGCTTGCATGAACTCGTCCGAGACGCGCACGGAGTTGTTGGCGTTCTGGTATTGGATCGACGTGATGTCCTTGCCGTCGAGGTCCATGTCGAAACCGGCGTCGCGAAGCACGCGCGCCTTCTTCTCTTCGTTCGCCTTGCACCAGATGAACTCTTCGATGTCGGGGTGATCGGCGTCGAGGATTACCATCTTGGCCGCCCGACGAGTCTTGCCACCGGACTTGATCGTTCCCGCCGACGCGTCCGCACCGCGCATGAACGAGACCGGACCCGAAGCGGTGCCACCGCCCTCGAGCGCTTCGGCACTCGAGCGGATCTTGGAGAGGTTGACACCTGCACCAGAACCACCCTTGAAGATGATTCCCTCTTCGGTGTACCAATTGAGGATCGACCGCATCGAGTCCTCGACGGCGAGGATGAAGCAGGCGCTGCCCTGCTGGGGCACACCCTTCACGCCAATGTTGAACCAGACCGGCGAGTTGAAGGCGGCCTTTTGCGTGATGAGCAGGTGCTTCAGTTCAGCGCGAAAAATCTCGGTCTCCTCGTCGTCGACGAAGTAGTCGGCGTCGGTCCCCCACGTGGTGATCGTGTCGACGATGCGGTCGACGACCTGCTTCAAGCTGGTCTCGCGCTCGGGCGTGTTGAGGGTGCCACGAAAGTACTTCTGGGCGAGGATGTTGGTCGCGTTGAACGACCACGAAGCGGGTACCTCGACGTCGAGTTGCTCGAAGGCGACTGAGCCATCGCGAAAGTTCGAGATGCGAGCGTCACGACGGTCCCAGACCACCTCGTCGTACGGATGACGATCCTCGGTACTGAAGAAGCGGCGAAGTCCAATTCCTAAGCGCTGTGGTGCGATGGCCATTTCAATCTCTCTTTTCTCCCCGAACCCGACACTTCTTTGCCTCTCGCACTTCTGGGGCTCGGACTGACGAGTTTACCGCTTCTCGGCCCCCTAGCCACAATATGTAGTGGCTAGTCCACTACTCGTCGCAAGATGCTGTGTCATTACAGCACTGTAATTACACCACGTCAACTCTATTTTGGACAATTCACAAGATTTCTCTTACCCGACACGTCAACCCCAGTAACCGCCCAGAAATGCTCGGTAGCCTTCGCCAGATGGAGCTCATCCTCGCCCTGGACGCCGGCACCACCGGGGTGCGCTCGGTCGCCTTTGACCGAGCGGCCCAGCCCGTGGCGAGCGCCTACCGCGAACTCACCCAATTCTTCCCCGAGCCCGGCTGGGTCGAGCACGACGCCGCCGAGATCGCCGATCTGGCGGTCGCCACCCTGCGCGAGGTCGCCACGCACGCCCACGACCACGGCCACAAGGTGGTCGCGATCGGCATCACGAACCAGCGTGAGACAACGGTCGCCTTCGACCGCGAAACCGGCCACCTCGCCCACCGGGCCATTGTCTGGCAGGACCGGCGCGGCGCGCCGTACTGCGAACAGCTCGAACGCGGCGGCCAGGGCGGCCTCGTGCGTGCCACGACCGGACTGGTGCTCGACTCGTACTTCTCGGCGACCAAGATGAAATGGTTACTCGAGGCGGGCGTGCTCGACACGGCCACGTCGCCCAGCCTGTGCACCATCGATACCTGGTTGCTGTGGTGGCTGAGTGGCGCGAGCGAAGGCGGCGTCTACCTCACCGAACCCTCCAACGCGTCGCGCACGATGCTGATGGACCTCGACACGCTCGACTGGTCGAGTGCGATGACCGCGCTCTTTGACGTGCCCCCCGCCACGCTCGCCGACATCCGTCCGTCGACGACCAACTTCGCGACGGTGAGCGGCGACGTCGTACCCGAACTCGCGGGCGTTCCGATCACTGGTGTGCTCGGCGATCAGCAGGCCGCGCTCTTCGGTCAGGCGTGCTTCTCGCCGGGAATGATTAAGGCCACCTACGGCACCGGTGCATTCGTGCTCACCAACGCCGGCGACAGTTCGCCGGGCGTCTTTGACGGACTAATCACGTCGGTCGCCTGGGACCTCGGTGCGTTCGGCCCGGCCGCCTACTGCGTCGAAGGTTCGGCCTTCGTGGCGGGTGCCGGGGTGCAGTGGCTGCGTGACGAACTCGGCTTCATCGAGCAGTCCCAGGACCTTGAGGCCCTCGCGACCAGCGTGGCGAGCAGTGAGGGCGTCACCTTCGTGGCCGCCTTCACGGGCTTGGGCTCGCCCTTCTGGCGAAGCGACGCGCGAGGTTCCATCACCGGTCTCTCGCACGGTTCCACACGTGCTCACGTCGCGCGGGCCCTGCTCGAGGCTTTGGCTTTTCAAGTCCGGGCGATGACCGAGGCCCTCAGTGTCGCGGGCATCGAGCTCCGTGAACTTCGCGCCGACGGCGGCGCCGCGGCGATGGACACGTTGATGCAGCTCCAGGCGACCAACAGTCGCCTCGTGGTCGCGCGCAGCGCCTCGCTCGAAGCGACCGCGCGCGGGGCGGCGACCGTTGCGGGACTCGAGATCGGCGTGTGGCACTCGCTCGAGCAATTGGGCGAACTCTGGCAGTGCGATCGACGCTTCAGTCCCGAGGACCCGACCTTCGTCGACCCCGGCTACGAAGCCTGGCTGCGAGCGTGCCAGCGCGCGTGAAGTGACGACCGAAGGAGCAACGATGGACGAGTACACGTCACGAATCATCAGCGAAGGACTCTGCTTTGGCGAGGCGCCACGCTGGCACGAGGGCCGACTGTGGTTCTCGGACTTCTACCGACTCGGCGTCTATTCCATCGAACCAGACGGCACCGACGAGCGACTCGAGCACCAGGTCGCGGGCCAGCCCTCGGGACTGGGTTGGTTACCCGGCGGGGACTTGCTGTGCGTCTCGTGCGTTGACCACCGGGTCCTTCGTTTCAGCGGGGACTCGGTGCGCGAGTTCGCCGACATCAGTGACTACTGCGGCTTTTGGGCCAACGACATGGTCGTCTCGTCGAGCGGCTACAGCTACGTGGGCAACTTCGGTTTCGATCTGGACACCATGCTCGCCGACATCGGGGTCGAAGGCATGCTCGCCTCGCCACCACCCACGACGAACCTCGTGGTCTTGAACCAGGACGGCCGGGTCATCCAGTCGGTGCCCGACATGGCCTTTCCCAACGGCACCGTCCTCACGCCCGACGGCGCCACGCTCATCGTGGGCGAGACCATGACGTTTCGCCTCACCGCCTTTGACGTGCACTCCGATGGCACGTTGAGTAATCGACGAGTGTGGGCCCAACTGGACTTCGTCGCCACCGACGGCATGTGTCTGGACGCCGACGGACAGATATGGCTCGCGAACGCGCTGACGAATCAGTGCTTGAGGGTGAAGGAAGGTGGCGAGATCACCGGCAAAGTCACGACCAGTCAGACGGCCTTCGCGTGCATGCTCGGTGGCGCGACCGGCACCACGCTGTACATCATGACTTCACCCTCGAGCAACCGATTCGAGATCGCGACCGAGCGAGACGGCAGGATCGAGGTCGCCGACGTCGAGGCCGCCCGCGCCGGCTTGCCGTAGGATTTTTCTCGTGGGCTGGGCCGCCGTCACGTCAGCCGAGTTTGGTGAGGGCTTTTCGCAGGTTGCGCACGGCCTGTTGGGTCCGCAACTCGTTCTCGATTAACGCGAAGCGCACGTGCGCCTCGCCCCCTTCGCCAAAGCCCACGCCCGGGCTCGTGGCGACGTCCGCCTCTTCAATCAGAAAGCGCGCGAACTCGAGTGAACCCATCTCGAGGTAGGGCTCGGGGATTGGCGCCCACACGAACATCGAACCTCGGGGCGCCTTCACGTCCCAGCCGATTCGGTTCAGGCCTTCGATCAAGAGGTCACGGCGCGTTTGGTAGATGGCGAGCAATTGGCCCGGGTAGTCGACCGCCTCGTTCATCGCCACGATGGCGGCGATCTGCACGGGTTGGAAGGTCCCGTAGTCGAGGTAACTTTTCAGCTTGGTGAGTGCCGCGACGATCTCGGGATTGCCAACGAGGAAACCCACGCGCCACCCGGCCATCGAGAAGGACTTGGTGAGCGTGTAGAGCTCGACGCAGCACTCCTTCGCGCGTGGGACCTGGAGGATCGAGGGCGGATGGTAGCCGTCAAACCCGAGGTCCGCGTACGCGAAGTCGTGACAGATCACGATCTCGTGCTCGAGCGAGAAGCCCACCAGACGCTCCATGAACGATAAGTCCACGCAGGCGCTGGTCGGATTGTGCGGGAACGAACAGATGATGACGCGAGGCTTCACCTCGGCGCGATCCCACGCCGTCACGAGGCCGTCGAAGAACGCGTCACCCGGGTCGGTGTCGCTCGCGCCCGGGTCGAGGATGGGCACCGTGATGACCTGGGCCCCGGCAAATCCCGGACCCGCGAGGTGGATTGGGTAGCTTGGGCTGGGCACGATGGCGCTGTCGCCGGGTCCGAGCAAGACCCACATCAGGTGGGTGAGTCCCTCCTTCGCGCCAATGGTGGTGACCACCTCGGTGTCGGGATCAACGTCGACGTCAAAGAGAAGTTTGTAACGGTTCGCCATCGCGAGGCGGAGATTGGGAATGCCTCGACTCGCGCTGTAGCGGTGGTTCTTTGGATTCTGGGCGGCCTCGGCGAGTTTGGCGACGGCGACGTCGGGGCTCGGCAGGTCGGGGTTACCGAAGCCGAAGTCCACCACGTCGCGACCCGCGGCACGCGCTTCGGCCTTGAGGCCGTTAATCTGCGCGAACACGTAGGGCGGCAAGCCGTTGATTCGACGGAAATCCATCAGTGAAACTTACTTTTTTCGCGAGTACTGCGCCACTCTTTGAGTTCCGTCACGTTCACCTGCGGCGCGAAGATCGCCCACGTCGCGCCCGCGGCCTCGAGGGCGTCAAGGTGACCGTGCAGATCCTCGGGCGGTGGCCCCGCCCAACTGGTGGCGCCGATGGCGCTCTCGTGAGCCAGCGCCTCGGGCGTGGCGTCCCACACGTTCAACTCGGCCCCGAGGCGGCGCGCGAGTTGGTTGGTCGCGCTCGCTCCCGCGCCGAACCAGACCGGCATGACCTCGTGAAGTCCACGCCACGCATCTTCGAGCAGCGCTCGCCGCTCGGACGCGTCGTAGAGGGCTAACCCGTACGCCCCGTTCTCCGCGGCCGACAACGCGTCACCCGTGCCCAACGCCGCCACGACGCGGCCCGGCGCGAAGTGCTCGAGCGTTCGGTACTGCTCGACGAGGTGCTCGGTACTGACGAGGCCAACTCGCGCGACGAGGGGTGCGACCACGAGATCGTGACGCGAAGCGACGGTCGCGAGCAGCGCGAAGGGCGCCAGTGAGGGGCGCTCGGGCGTACCCATGGGCCAGAGATGATCGTAGGCAAAGACGCCGTCGAGACGCGCGTCGGCGGCGTTGCGAGCGGCGTCCAAGGCGTCTTCACTGCCAGCGCGAAAGGTTGGCAGTATGACGCCGAGCTTCACGAATCTCTTTCGAAGGCAATCAGCGCGGCACCCATGGCTCCCGAACGGGGTCCGAACATCGAAGTGCTCACCGTGATCGCGGGGCGACTCCGGTAACCCTCGACCAGATTCGCCAAGTACTCGCGCGTGAACGGCAACACGAGGTCCGAGGCACTCGAGAGTCCCCCACCGATGACGAAGTGACCCGAGTCGAGAATGGCCACCAGATTCGAGAGTCCGAGCGCGAGCCACCAACTGATCTGACGTAGTAGGTCAATCGCTTCGTCGACGCCTTCGGCGCCGGCTCGGGTGACGTCCTCGGGTCGGATGTCCTCCGCGCTGCCGTGCGCGCCGAGCAAGACCGGCAGATGGCCCTCTTTGGCGGCCTCGCGGATCAGGCGCCGCAGACCACTGCCCGAGGCGTAGCGTTCCCAACAACCCATACCCCCGCAGGGACAAGGAATGCCGTGCGCTTCGACGACCATGTGTCCGATCTCACCCGCGAAGCTACTGCGACCTTGCAACAGTTTGCCGTCGGCGATGATCCCTCCGCCGATGCCGGTACCCAGGGTGACCATGACGAAGTCATCGACGCCGCGACCCGCACCCCATTCGTGTTCGGCGACCGCCGCGCAATTGGCGTCATTCTCGCAAAAGACCCGAGAACTTGCGAGCGAGGTACACAGCAGTGAGCCCAGGTCGGCCCCCGAGGCGCTCTGCAGGTTCGGCGCGAAGGCGAGGCGACCGTCTTTTCGCATCAGCCCCGGTAGTCCCACGCCGACCGGAGTCGCACTCACCGTGAGTCCGTGCGTCGCCGCGAGCCTTTGGACAAGGTCGGTCAACGCAGCGGCAGTCGCTTCACCCGCTTGTCGGGTCGCGTCGTGGGGTGTCGCAGCCTTCGCCTCGCCCAAAACGCGTCCGTCGCGTGCCACCACCAGAGCGAGGGCTTTGGTCCCCCCAACGTCGACGCCGATCGCGACGTCACTCATCGAAGTGACTCGGCGCGGGCTTTCAACTCGCCGAGCGCCTGGGTTTGAATTCGTTGGGCGGCACGTGACTTGATGAAGTGGGGTATGGGGACCAGCAACTCCACTTCGAGGTCGTAGGTGACCCGCGTCGCGTCGCCGACTCGTTCGAATCGGTACTGACCCTGCATGGTCTCGGTGAGGTCGCCTCTGGTCTGATGCCAACTGATCGATTCGGGTGCGCGACTGTAGTCGTAACGCAACGCGTAGGTCGTCGATCGGCCGAACGCCGCCGCCCGGTACTCGACTTCGAGGGCCCGTCCGTCGGCGTCGCGCTCGAGCACGTCGACCCTCTTGAGATCGCTCACCCAGTTGGCGTAGTTCGCGAAATCGGTTACCACGGTGTAGACGGTTTCGGGTGCTGCGTTCACCATGATTGACTCTGTTGCTCGCTGTGCCACGCCGCCTCCTACCATTCCACCCTAGGCCAGTTGATCAATCGAACCGAAGTGGTCGTAGGGAGCCAGACCGTTTCGTAGTAACTCGGCGAGGATGTCCCAGTCGAATTGAGTGCGTGCGACTGTTCGCGCCTGACTCGCGAAGCGTTTGCGTGTGACGTCGTCACCGAGCAACACCGCCATCGCCGCCGCGAGCGAGCGCTCGCTTCGCGAATTCGAGACCACGTACCCAGTCACGCCGTCGACCACTGCCTCGTGACTCCCGCCCGAGCGTCCCGCCACGGCCGGCACCCCACAGGACGCGGCGTTGAGAAAGACGATGCCAAAACCCTCCTGTTCGAGGCCGAACCATCGGCTGCGACAGTCCATCACCATGAGGTCAGTCGACGCGAGCCAATCGCTCAATTCCTCTTCGGGCACCCGACCTAAAAAGGTGACCGGCGCCTTCAATCGATTCGCCATTTTCTCGAGTCGATCCCGATCTCGGCCCGCCCCACCAATGACGACCCGCAGGCGCGGAAAGTTCTGGGCGAGAAGGACGCTCGCGCGAATCAGTGTGTCCATGCCCTTTCGCGGCACCAAGCGAGAGTACGACGAGACGACGAGATCTTCATCGCTGAAACCGAACTTCTTTCGAACCTCGCGGCGACGCTTCTGGGACAGAGGAGCGAACTGTTTGGTATCGACACCGGGCGGCACTTGAACGACCGGCGCCATGTACTCCGCCGTCACGCGTCTCGCCTCGTCCTCGGGATAACTTCCCGCGCAGAGAGCGACGCTGGCGTGGCGAAGCACGTAGCGTAACGAAGACGCGACAAAAGGAATTCGTCCCGGGATCGCCACCTCGGCGCCGTGCAACACCACGCCGTAGGGCCGCGACAACTTCGGCCCGAGCAGACCGAGCGGCCACGCGGGATCGAGCAAGACGAGGTCGGGTTGATGTCGTTTGATGGCGGACTCGATAGCGGCGAAGGTTCGCGGCGACGGTAGGTACAACGTCCGACCGCTCACCCTTTCGACGACGACCTTGCTCGAGCGGTCGAACTGCTCGGCGTCCTCGTGTGAAGCGGCGGTGAGGACGACTGCTCGCCCGTCGTCAAGGCGTTGCCATAGTTCGTGAAGGTAGACCTGTATTCCCCCCGTCTTGGGCGGATAGTCGTTGGTCACCAGGAGGTGGCGAGTCACAGAAACACGCTAGCCACCCTCGCGACTCATCCCGTGTAGGGCGTCGTGGAAGGTTGGTACCGCAGTAGAGGGATCAACCCTTGGGCGTGAAAGAGGTCGACCACGTGGACTTCTTCACTCGTCATCTCCAGTTGACCTGGTTCCTCGCCGAGGACGAAACTCACGAGGCAATCCTCGCAATCAGACGTACCCCGACGAACGCAGTCACCACAGCTGATGGAAAGTTCAATTCTCTTCGTCACGTCGCACCTTTCGATTGGCTCTACACTGCCCGCTCGGTGTGACATGTCAGGGCGCGACGAACGACCTGATCTCCTCGGCGACCTGGCCCGGCCCGAAGACGACGCCCTCGACGAGGACACGTTCGGCGTCAGCGTCGATCAGGACGTAGAAGGGCGGCCAACGCACGTCCAGTTGCGCGAGCAGTTCGGGAGCGACCACGATCTCGTGGCCTACGTCACGCCACTCGTTGTTCCGTTCGTCTTCGGCGGCCACCAGCACGACGTCAAGACCGGCGAAATCCTCGAGACTCGACTCCGCGAAGTCCCGACATCCGTCACAATCCGGTTTGATGGCAATCACGAGCGTCAGACCGTGAAAAGTCCGCTCTACTGGTTGACCGGCAAGGGTCGAACCACGAAAGGACCTGGGTGCGGACCGTGGTCGTTGAGCGTCGAAGGAACGCACTTAGGCGGACTCGGAAATGACCTCTACGTCGCGACCGTGCCCACACCAGCGACAGGTCACCGAATCGATCGACCGCGAGATGATTTCGGGTTCTTCGACCGTCAGGTCGCCGCCCACGGTGTAGTGATGAAAGGAACGCACTGAGGTCGTTTCGACCACGTCAAATCGCGTCAAATTGCCGCAGGCCGTGCAGCGATAGCGGGTTCCCATGTCTTTGAGGGTAGTTGATGACGACGATGCGTCATTCACCGCCAAGGACTCCGATGCTTACGATCGCTCACGTCAAAGTCATGGTCCTGGGGTGCGTCGAAGTCAAAGACGGTGTCGTAGGCCACGTCACCCGCCGCATAGTACCGACGTTCATTGTCAATCAACCGACTGAGCGCCGCAGGGTGACGAACCACGCCGAGCGTCAATGAACCCGCGGGAGTCTCGACAACAATCAAACCCCGCCGGGCGAGCCGGTCCTTCAGCCGCTGGTTCACGACCGTCTTCACGAGGTCGTGGAGTTCTACCTCGCTACGCGTGTGCTGGAGTACACCACCCTCGACGATGATTCGCTGGCTCGTCAAGTGGATCTTGTGCGAGCGCCAACGCCACGTGCGAGTGAAAAGCACCCCCAAGCAGGGCACTACGAGGATGACCGCCAGTGGCACCTTATATTCGTCGAAGATGTGGACGTGGCCGACCGCGAGCCAGACAAGGACGCAGGCAATCACAGTCGCTAGAGCCGGTGCCCATAATCCTCGACCTACGGGCGTGACGGAAATGACGTGTTCTTCGTCGTGTCGCCACTTGGACTTTCTCGCCATGCCTCAATGCTAAGTACATTTCGCGTCGATAACGTCGCATCTCGTCGGGTTCTTCTACGCTGCCGGTCTGAACGTTCCTCCTTCCCGAACCCGCCGACCTCGGGTATCTCGTGCCGGGGCGGATCTAGACGTTCCTCATCTGGTGAGCTGCCATGTCGAAGTAGGCGCGCATTTCTTCATACTGTTCATCGGAGAGTTGCTCACGCACAGTGTCGAGGCCAGCGTTCATGGCGACCAACCAGGCGTCGCGCGCACGTTTGTTGATGAGGAAAGGCGCATGGCGCATCCGCAAGCGTGGATGACCACGTTCTTGCATGTACGTCGGCGGTCCGCCCCAGTACTGCATGAGGAACAAGACGAGATGGCGCTTGGATTCAGTCAAGTCTTCGGGGTACATGGCGCGTAGAACCCCGTCGTTCTCGACGCCGACGTAAAAGGCATCGACGAGCCGAATGAAGAACGGCTCTCCTCCCACTTGCTCATAGAGCGGCGAATCCATACTTCTACGCTAGATGGAATGCCCTAGACTTGTTCGAGCCTCGCGAGAGGCGCGCGGGTGTAGCTCAATGGTAGAGCTCCAGCCTTCCAAGCTGGCCATGCGGGTTCGATCCCCGTCACCCGCTCTCACATTGTTTTCGTTGAGAGTGCAGTTACTGCAAGCACTTTCGTTGGACCACGAGTGATCACGAGAGATCGCTGTGAAGTGCCCGCAGGTAGCCAATCGTGCCCAAACTATGCCCGGGATTCGAAGACGTTATCCTCACGAATTCACGGTGTCCTTTGCCGTGATTGCAGAAAGAAGTCACCTGGGCATCACCTACGACCTACCCTCTTGGAATGTGTCGAAACATAACCACCCTGCGAGGACTCGAGCCACCGGCCACCATCGACGAGATTGAATCAGCTGCCCGCCAGTACGTGAGGAAGGTGAGCGGTGTTCAGAGCACTTCGAAGAATACCGTTCTTGCATTCGAAACCGCCGTCGAAGCGGTGACTCGGGCGACTTTGATACTCCTCGAAGAACTGCCAGCCCGTTCCGTAGCGCCCAAGACGATTCCCCCACTTCGACGATCGTTGCCAAACGGGAAGTGAAACAGGGTCGCCGAAGGAATATGAACCAGAAATTGGCGCATTCCAAAACATTCGTTGACTAGGAACGATTACGGCGGGTTGTCCGAGAAACTTGCGCTCTTCCAAGCTGGCCCTGCGGGTTCGATGCCCTCATCTGCTCAAACATATTTTGGTCATTGATTCAGTCGATGACGGTTTTGCGCCACAATTCGGTAGGAGTATGCCGCAACGCCACGAACGACCGGAAGCCGAAGGGCGCGACCTAGTAGTGGCCATCCGCGCCGAGCACTCGCAAGTCCACCAGCGATGGCTTGTGCACCACGCTCAATCCCTTCGGAGCCACTCAAACACAATGTCGCCGCGCACATTGAGCGCGTGAGTCCCAATCCAGCCAACTGGTCGTCGTCCAGATTTCCCGACGGCACGAGAGTCAACGCGTCATCGCCCGGCGTGCGCGACCGCAGCCAATTGGCCGACATGCGGCACATTGCGCAGTCGCCGTCGTACACCAACGTTGCTTTCGAAGTGTCCACGTCTCGCAGGCTAGGGGCAGAAGAACCCGGTTCGCGCTGCGGTGCTTTGCCGATGTTAAGGAAAGGGCAAGCGTGGCGCGAAGGCCAGCGACTGACCCACGAGACGCGAACCTTTCTTCGCGCTCGCTGGATATATCACCTCCGGCCGAAATGAACGACCTTTGGACTCGCCGGGACGTCCACCGCGTACTTCAATCCATTCAACCGAAGTCGCCAAGTTGCGAACGTGCGCGACGAAGACCCAACTCTGGCGTATTTCTTTCGGACCGTCGACAACCACGGCGTCTCCTTTGCGTACTCCGTTCCACGAAGTACTACGCACCAGATTCGTACTCTGGCGAACGATGGTCGGTCTGCGCACGTACTTTGTCTACTCGTTCGGCGAGCCCGGATGCGTGCACCTTGGACTCGTTGCGCGGGTCTCGCGTCGCGTTCGTGGGCACGTAACATCCGTGTCGTAGGGTCGAATCATGCCATTTGAACAGTCGCTCCCCAAGTCCCTCTCTCCTTCGCGCCTCGCCGACTTCAAGGCGTGCCCTCGCCGCTATCAACACGCTTCGATCGAGAGAATTTCCCAACCGGCCACGTACGCCACCGCCAAGGGACGATTCGCCCATTACGTCTTCGAACACCTCTTCCTGTTGCCGAGCGAAGAGCGCACCGTAGAGCAGGCGCGCGCGTTGGTGGACCCAGCGATCGACGCCATCCTCACCGACGCGGTGAGGATGGAGATTGCGATGGATTCAGCCATGCTCGAGCGTCTGATCGACGAGACGCAAGACATCATCACTAAGTACTTCGAGATGGAAGATCCCCGCGAGGTGAACGCCGAAGGTGTCGAGCTGCGACTCGGCGTGAGCATCGACGACGCACCGCTCTTTGGCATCCTCGATCGCCTCGATCGCGACGAGGCGGGCAATCTCGTCATCGTCGATTACAAAACGGGTGGACTACCGAACCGGAACTACGACGCCCTGACCTTCGCCAACACCGAGTTGTACGCCGCCCTGTGTCGAGAGAAACTCGGCGAGACACCCACTAAGATCCGACTGCTCTACGTCGCCCAGGGCGAGACCATTGAGCGTCCGGTGACCGACGTCGTGATCAGGGCGCGCACCACGAGCGCCGTCGACGCCTGGGACAAGATCAAGCGCTACTACGCCGACGGCGACTTTCCTGCGACGCCATCAACGAACACGTGCCGATTCTGCGCCTACAAGGACCTTTGTCGAGCAGACGGCGTACCGGTACCCGTCGGCTAATCCGTAGGCTGGGGCGGTGACGGCTTTCGAACTCTCCTACGACTACCGCTGCCCGTTCGCCAAGAACATCCACTTGCACGTGCTACGCGCCCTCGAAGCCGGTGCCGACTTCGACGTCGACTTCGTGCCTTGGACGATGAGCCAGGGCTACAAGGACGACGACGCCCCCGACGTGTGGGACGATCCCGACCACGACCCCGATCTTCTGGCCCTGGCGGTGAGCGTGTCCGTGCGCGACCAACAGCCCGACAAATTCCTCGTCGCGCACGAAGCGCTCTTTCGCGCCCGCCACGAACTGGCCGTGCGCCTGGTGACGATCGACGAGATCGACGGAGTGCTCCGCCCGGTCGGCGTTGACGTCGAGATGGTCCAACGCGACCTGCAAACGCGCCGCCCGCACCAGGTAATCGGCAAAAACTTCAAGAAGTACGAAAAGGTCGAGGCCTTTGGCGTCCCTACCTTCNNTTCGTCGTCGGCGACGACGCCACGTTCGTGCGTTACATGTCGCCGCCGAGCGACGACCCGAAGGCGTCAATCGCGCTGATCGAGTCACTCGTCACCGTGATGAGCACGCAACCAGAACTCAACGAGTTCAAGCACACCCGTCTGACCCAATGATCTAACCCAGACGAAAGATCAGTTCGAGAATTGAAATGATCGCTAACGTCCCCGCCGGCGCGAAGAGAACGAACTCGTCGCCGTGCTTCAGGTGAAAGAACACGGCGCCGATCATCGTCACGGCGAGTCCCGTAGCGGCGGCGATGTTGAGCGCACCGAGAAACGTCGACCGTGCAGAGGCCAATCCGATGAGCACGCCGAGCGCGCCGGCGAACTCCACGACGCCGATTCGCTGGTAGGCGGCCTTAGAAAATCCGAGGTGCTCAGCGGCGGCCGACATCATTGGATTGAATCGAATCTTCTGGAGTCCTGAAGGGGCGAACGCCAAGAACAGAACAATAGAAAGGATGGTGGCTACGACTGACATTGTTGACTCCTCGTCGCAAACCAATTTAGTGTTCCTCGACTGCTGCCTTCGCGCACGCGGCGTCCCATGATTAGCGCCACCCCGGACTACCAGTAGCGTTTTAGTCGTGTCGATCGTCCCTCAAGTGCATGCCCGTCGAATCGGTATCGTGGGCGGGGGCCAACTCGCCTTGATGATGGGAGAGGCGGCGGGCGCACTCGGCCTCGAGACGTTGGTCCTCGCGACTACCGATGATGACCCCGCTGTCGCGTCGTGCGACTACGTCCTCGTCGGAGAGCCGAGGGACGCCAACGCCCTGGACGAACTCGCCCGGTCCGTGGACGTCGTGACCTTCGATCACGAGTTGGTCGACCTCGACCAGATCGCGACTCTCGAACGTCGCGGCTTCACCGTTCGACCAAGTTCGTCGGCCCTGCACTTCTCGGTGGACAAGGCGTACCAACGTCGACGCTTTTTTGAAGCGGGCCTACCTGTGCCGCGTTTCGTCGTCGTAACCAGCTCGAGTGACCCGACGCTCGCCGCCTTCTTCGACGAACTGGACGCCGAGCCCGTGCTCAAGGCGTCGCGGGGGGGCTACGACGGACGTGGCGTCCTGTTCCCACAGTCGCGCGAGGAGACGTTGACCATGATCGACCAGCTCGCGAGCCTGGGCGACGTGTTGATCGAAGAACGACTCGAACTCCAAAGCGAGGTGGCCCAGCTGCTCGCACGTGGCGTCGACGGCTCGGTGGCGCTGTACCCGCTGGTCACGACCACCCAGGCAAATGGCATGTGCGTCGAAGTCATCTACCCCGCGCAAGTCACTGCCGACATCGCCCAGCGAGGTGAGGAACTCGCCGAACAGGTCGCGTCGCTGGTGGACACGGTCGGCATCGTCGCCATCGAATACTTCGTCACCGCCAAAGGTCTGTTGGTCAACGAGATCGCGCTGCGCCCGCACAATTCGGGCCACTGGACGATCGAAGGAACGAGCACTAGCCAGTTCACCAACCATCTGCTCGCCGTGAGCGGCCAGAGCCTCGGCCCGGTCGCGCCCCTGTTCGCCCACGCGGTGATGGTCAACGTCGTGGGGTCCGAACAACCGGGTTCGCTCGAACGTGCTCGGGCGGTCCGCGACGTCGCCGTGCACGATTATGGCAAGTCCTGGCGCCCGAACCGCAAACTCGGCCACGTCACGAGCGTCGGTGATGATCCGACCACGGCGCACGTGAGAGCATGGCAGGGTGCCCGCGCGTACGGCACGAGCACCGAGGAGGCGTAGTGCAACCAGTGGTCGGGATCGTGATGGGCAGTTCCTCAGACCACGAGATCATGAGCGACGCCGCCACCGTGCTTGAACGATTCGCCGTCAGCTACGAGATCCACGTCGTCTCCGCGCACCGCACCCCCGAAGCGATGATCGAGTACGGCGCCCAGGCTCGCGGTCGAGGCCTCAAGGTCCTCATCGCCGGTGCGGGTGGGGCCGCCCACCTGCCGGGAATGCTGGCGGCGGTGACGACCCTGCCGGTGATCGGTGTGCCCGTCGCACTCGCCCGTCTCGACGGCCTGGACTCACTCTTATCGATCGTCCAGATGCCCCGGGGGGTGCCGGTCGCCACGGTCGCCATCAACGGCGCGACCAATGCCGGTCTCTTGTGCGTGCGCATGCTCGCCACGCACGACGAGGCCCTCGCCGCCGAGCTCGAGGCCTACCGGCTCGAACTGGCCGATCAGGCGAAAACCCAGGACGAAAACCTACCCAGGGCGTAGCGTTTCCAGCCTGCGACGCGAAGTTCTTAACGAACGCTTCGCTCGGATGCCCCTAGTCTGTTCAGGTAACGAAGGAGGCCCCCGTGGGTATAGGTAAGCGAATCACGACAATTTTTCAGGCGAAGTCCAACGCCGCGCTCAACAAGATGGAAGACCCGCGCCAGACGCTCGATCTCTCCTACGAACAGCAGCTCGAGAACCTGACCAAGGTCAAGCGCGCCGTCGCCGACGTCGCCACCGCGCGCAAGCGCGTCGAGATCCAAGCCGAGCAACTGAAGACCCAGGGCGACAAGCTGGCCGACCAGGCCAAGGCCGCTCTCGCCCAGGGCAACGAGCCCCTCGCGCGCGAGGCACTCGGACGCCGCGAGGCCATCGCCGCCCAACTCCAGGACCTCGACACCCAGCACGCGACGATCGTCGAACAAGAGGACAAGCTCACCCAGACCAGTCAACGCCTCCAGACCGAGGTCGAGGCGTTTCGCACGAGGAAAGAGACCATCAAGGCGACCTACACCGCCGCCGAGGCCTCGTCGCACATCAACGAAGCGGTCGCGGGCATCTCGACGTCCATGACCGACGCCGGGGCCGCGATGCAGCGCGCCCAGGACAAGGTCGCCGAGATGCAAGCTCGCAGCGGCGCGCTGGACGAACTGCTGGCGTCGGGGGCGCTCACGGACCTCAACAGCCCCACTGACGACATCCAGGCCCAGCTCGACAAAGCCGGAAAGACGTCGAACGTCGACGCGCAGCTGGCGGCGATGAAGGCCCAACTCGCCAGCGGGACCGGCACCGAAACCGCCGGGCAACTGCCGACCCCGAAGGATGCTTGACGATGCCCAAATCAAAGATCGAGACCGATCACGGCCTGAACGCACGAATGTTCGTGACGGGCTTGCTGCTCGTCCTGCTCTACGCCATCATCATCACCGTACTTATTCGCGTGGGCGTCGCCTACGGGTTCGTCATCGTCATCGCCTTCGCGCTGATCTTCTCCCAGTACTACTTCTCGGACAAGATCGCGATGTTCTCGATGCACGCCCACGAGGTCACGCCCGCTCAAGAGCCGCGGTTGCACGAGATCGTCGACCGCCTCTGCCTGCTCGCCAACATGGAAAAGCCCCGCGTGGGCGTCGCCGAGGTCGACATGCCCAACGCCTTCGCCACGGGTCGCAGCCCCAAGCACGCGGTGATCTGTGCGACGCGCGGCATCATGAATCGCCTGAACGACGAAGAGCTCGAAGCCGTGCTCGCCCACGAACTCAGTCACGTGGCGCACCGCGACGTCGCGGTCATGACCATCGCCTCGGGCGTAGGCATGCTCGCGGGACTGGTCAGTCGCGTCGCCATGTGGGGCGCCATCCTCGGCGGCGGTGGTCGCGGACGCGGCGGACAGAACATCGTGCTCTTGGAGATGGTGACCTGGATTGTCTCGCTGGTGATCTACGTGATCGCCTACCTGCTCACCATGGCCCTTTCGCGCTACCGCGAGCTCGCGGCCGACCGTTCGGGGGCGATCCTCATCGGAAAGCCCAGCGTGCTCGCCAGCGCCCTCGTGCACATCACCGGTGACATGGGCAAGATCCCGCGCACCGACCTGCGCAAGGCCGAGAGCATGAACGCCTTCTTCTTCGCGCCCGCCCTCGCCAGCGGCACGGCCGCCTCCTTGTTCTCGACGCACCCCTCGCTCGAGAAGCGTCTGGACCAATTGAACAAGCTCGAGCGTGAACTGAACGGCTAGTGGGTCTACGCGACGCGCTGTTCGGGCGCACCACCCAAGCCCAGCCCAAACTCGACAATCTCTTCGCCTTGTCCACCGGGGCGCTCACGCTGGAAAGTGAGCTCGACCTCGTCTCTTCGGGCCAGGCCGGTCTCTGCTTCAAGGCCGGCAGCGGCGAGTCGACGATCACGACCGACGCGGACATCGAACAACTACTCGACTTTGACGAGGCCGACCACAAGGTCAGTATCACCACCGACGACCTTGGCTTCAAGTGGCTGGTCATCAAAGACCCCGACCTGGAGGACCTGATCACGCGCATCCACAGCGCCAACACCTCGATGGTGGAGAACGGCCTCGGCCCGCGACTACTCTGCGCGGTGTTCGGCTTCGTGCCCAAGACTCCCCCGGGCGAAGGTTCGGTTCGCCTCGTGTACCTCTTGAAGCAGGGGACGTTCTACCCGTTCGCCCCGACGGCAAAGAACCAGCGCGACAACGAACTCGAGTTACGCGTGCGCTCGTTCCTCGAAAAGGACCTCCCCATGGAGAAAGACNNGCCCCATGGAGAAGGACCTCTCGCGTTGGATGGCGCTGTGGGACCTGCCGGTCAACTGAGCAGGTGGGCGTAGTCTTCGAGCAGTAGGTCGAAGCCCTCGGCGTAGTCCAGATCGAGTTGCGTGAGCCCCGCCTGGTCGTGGGTCCACAGATCGAGGCGTAGTTCGCGGTACCCGACGGTCGCCACGGGGTGATGGTCGAGACCTTGGGCCAGGGGAACCTGGGCCTGTAAGAGCGTCACCGCTCCGGGGTAGTCCTTCGTGTGCAGCTCACGCACCAGGTGAGCGTCCTGGCGACGCCAGTCGCGATGCGCCTCGAGCCACCGGTCGACCACGTCGTCATCGAGGCGGGCCGGACGACTCACGGATGGGTCATGTCCTCGGGCACCACGGCGGCGTCGAACTGCTCGGGCGTGAGAAAGCCCAGACTGAGGGCCGCTTCGCGCAGCGTCGTGCGCTCCTTGTGCGCTTTCTTGGCGACTTTGGCGGCCTTGTCGTAGCCAATGATCGGATTGAGCGCCGTGACGAGCATCAGCGAATTGTTCAGGTGATGGTTGATCTGCTCGTAGTCGGGCTCGAGTCCCTCGACGCAGAACTCGCGGAACCGGTCACACGCGTCACTCAGCAGGTCGATCGAGTTGCAGAAGTTGTGGATGATGACGGGCTTGCACACGTTGAGTTCGAGGTTCCCGCGCGAACCGGCGATACCGATCGCCGCGTCGTTGCCGAAGACCTGGATCGCGACCATGATCATCGCCTCACTCTGGGTGGGGTTCACCTTACCGGGCATGATCGAACTGCCGGGTTCGTTCTCGGGCAGCGCCAACTCACCGAGCCCCGAGCGAGGACCAGATCCCAGCCAGCGCAGGTCGTCAGCGATCTTGATGAGGCTGGTCGCGGTCGTCTTGATCGCGCCGTGCGCGAAGACCAAGGCGTCGTGCGCGGCGAGGGCGGCGAACTTGTTGGGCGCGGTGACGAAGGGCTTGCCCGTCAGGGCCGCGATCGCCGCGGCGACCCGCTCCCCGAACTCGGGGTGCGTGTTAAGACCCGTCCCGACGGCCGTACCGCCCGCGGCGAGTTCGTAGAGTCCGCCGAGCACGACCTCGAGGCGTTCGAGGTCGGCGTCCAGTTGGGCGACGTAACCCGAGAACTCCTGACCCAGCGTGAGCGGCACCGCGTCCATCAGGTGCGTGCGCCCGATCTTGGTGATGTTCACGTACGCGCGGGCTTTCGCGTCCAGCGCGTCGCGCAAACGTCGAACGCTCGGCACCAGTCGCTCGGTGATCTCGACGACCGCCGCGATGTGCATGGCCGTAGGAAAGGTGTCGTTGGACGACTGGGACATGTTGACGTGATCGTTCGGGTGCACGGGCACCTTGGAGCCCAGCACGCCCCCCGCCATCTCGATCGCGCGATTCGAGATGACCTCGTTCACGTTCATGTTGGTCTGGGTTCCCGAACCGGTCTGCCAGATGCGAAGCGGGAACTCGTCGTTCAAGGTGCCGTCGATGACCTCACGGGCCGCGCGCTCAATCAGCTCGGCGCGCTGCGCGTCGAGCTTGCCCAGCGCCTCGTTCACCTGCGCCGAGGCGAGTTTCAAGACACCAAAAGCCCGGATGAGCGCCGGCGGCATGGTGTCGTGGCCGATCGCGAAGTGGTGCAGGCTGCGCTCGGTCTGAGCGCCCCAGTATTTGTCGGCGGGAACCTCGATCTCGCCCATGGTGTCTGATTCGATGCGTACGTCTGGCACGATGTCCTCTCTACTTCTTCTCTGACTTTCTTACCGCAGTTTTGGGCACCACCGATTCTTCCAGCCCCGAGCAGCCCACGCCGCGCAACCGGGTGGATTTCCAGTCGCGAGAGTCCCCTGGAGTGCCGCGCCGACGTCGCTCCGAGGGGGCCCGGAGCCGCTCGTCCCACGAGCGGCGATTCGACAGCGCCAATGATCATTACGATGAAATTCGTCGCAGTCTGCCCACTTCACGATTGGATCGCCTATGGCCGATACGTTTACCCCCGCCTCACGAGCGATCTTCGACAAGAAGGTCCTCGCGCACGTCGCCACGCTCGGACCCGACGGCGCACCCCAGGTCACGCCCGTGTGGGTCATGCTCGACGGCGAGGACATCATCATCAACACCGCCCTCGGACGCGCCAAGGCGCGCAACCTGGCGAGTGACGCACGGGTGGCGGTGTCGCTCACCGACCCCGACAACCTGTACGCGGCGATCGTGGTGCGCGGTTCGGTCACGGGCTTCACGACCGAGGGGGCCGACGAGGTCATCGACCAGCTGGCCAAGAAGTACCTCGACGTCGACAGTTACCCGATGCGCCGCGAAGGCGAGATCCGCGTGACCGTGCGCATCCACCCCGAGCGAATCTCCCAGCAGCCCGAATAACTCCTCAGCGGTACCTCGTCGTCTCGCCGATTGTCAGTCGTGACGTCGAGGTCGCGCGAAGCTCGTGGCCATCACTCGCGAGCTTCTCGCCGTCAAAGCTCCACACCCGAACCGGTCGCGGCGGCGCGGGCCGATTGAAGGCGCCGCGAATCGTCGCGACGTCATTGGCGAAGTTCACCTCGTCATTGGTCAACATCGCGGTCACGACCTGGGCCTGGGTCGGGGCGTTCTCGGCGCTGACGACCACGTGGTCGAGCTCGATCAACCAGCTGAGCGTCGCCACGTCGCGCGCGCACAACGACGCCGCGTAGCCCTCGTCGATCTCGAGCCAGACGCCGAGTGGCGAACGCCACAGGTCCTTCGCACCGGCGGCGGCGATGACCGTGTTGGCGTCGACCAAGGAGAGGAGGACGGGCGAGGACTGTTCGTGGACCCAGACGGTGACCTGGTCGAGGTGCGCGAGCGACGTCGAGAGGTGCACCAGTTCCATGCTTAGGGCTGCAGGTCTTCCTTGGGCAGGCGTTCGATGTTGACGTCGCGAAAGGTCAGCACGCGCACCGATGGCACGAAGCGCGCCGCGCGGTACATGTCCCAGACCCAGGCGTCGGTGAGCGTGACCTCGAGCAGCGTCGGTGTCGCCGAGGATCGGACCTCAACCGAGACGGTGTTGGCGAGGTAGAAACGTCGGTCGGTCTCGACGGCGAAGTCGAACATACCCACGACGGCCTTGTATTCCTGAACGAGTGCGAGTTCTAGGGTCGACTCGTAGTCGTCGAGCTCTTCTTCGCCCAAGGGACTAGGGACGCTCGGTAACGCGGAGCTCCTTGATCTTGGCGGCCTTTCCACGCAGATCACGGAGGTAGTACAACTTGGCGCGACGCACGTCGCCGTAGGAATCGACTTCGATCTTGGCAATGGTGGGCGCGTGCACCGGGAAGGTGCGCTCGACGCCGACCCCGAAACTCACCTTGCGCACCGTGAAGGTCTCCTGGAGACCCGCACCCTGACGGCGAATGACGATGCCCTGGAAGACCTGGATGCGCTCGCGGGTGCCCTCGACCACGCGCACGTGGACCTTCAGGGTGTCGCCGGTTCGAAAGGCTGGAATGTCGTCGCGAAGCGAGTCGCGGTCAATGAGGTCGGTCGGATTCATGAGAGCGGTCCCTTTCGGATCACTGAGGCTTTAGAAGTTTAGCCGTTGTCGCGGGGTTCATCCGACGCGGGAAATTCGTCTAAAAGTGCCCGTTCGCCCGCGCTCAGTCCACCCCGTCGCTCGATAAGGTCCCCGCGGCGCTCGATCGTTCGCCGCAGCGACTGGGCGAGCCGCCAGCGCGCAATACGAGCGTGATCGCCCGAACGCAGGACCTCGGGGACCTCCAGTCCGCGGAACTCGACGGGTTTGGTGTAGTGCGGGTACTCGAGGAGTCCCTCGGCGAACGTCTCGTCCAGGCTCGACTCGTCGTTGCCGAGCGCCCCGGGCAACAGGCGCACGACCGACTCGATCACGCACAGCGCCGCCAGTTCACCGCCGGCGAGTACGAAGTCGCCCACCGAGATCTCGTCGTCGACCACCAGGTCGAGTACCCGCTGGTCGAAGCCCTCGTAGCGCCCGCACAGTAAGGTGAAGCCCTCGAGCCCGCCCAGTTCACGCGCGATCGCGTGGCTGAACGTGCGCCCCGAGGGCGTGAGCGCGATGACCGGGCGCGCGAGCCCCGGGGTCTGTTCGAGCGTGTCGACAATGGGTTCGGGACGCAACACCATGCCGGCGCCCCCACCGTAGGGCGTGTCGTCCACGCTGCGGTGCGCGTCGGAGGTGGCGTCGCGAAAGTCGTGCACGTGCAGGTCAAAGACACCCCGCTCGCTCGCGCGCCCGAGCACCGAAGTGGACGCGTACTGGACGATGGACTCGGGAAACAAGGTGAGCACGTCGATGCGCAGCGTCATTCGAACAACCCTTCGGGTACCTCGACGTCCACGCGCACGTTGGCCTCAACCCGAGTGACGAAGGTGAGCGGCACCAGGGCGCCCGAGTCGAGGACCATGATGTCACTGGCGGGATTCGCCTCGACCTCGACCACGCGTCCACGTGACACGCCAGTGGCGTCGTAGACTTCGGCGCCGAAGAGCTCGTCGATCCAGATTGCCTGCTCGTCGTGCAATCGCGGGGCGCGCAGCACGACGCCGCGCCACAGTTCGGCGTCCTCGCGCGACTCGATACGGTCAAAACTCACGATGAAACGGTCCTGGTGCGCGCCGGCCGCGAGGACCACCAGCGGACCCCGATCGGTTTCGAGCGATGCTCCCGTGTCCAGTCGTTCGATCCGGTCGGTCCAAAGGTCTACGAGGACCTGGCCCTTCAGACCGTGCGCTTTGATGATTCGCCCGACTTCGAGCGTGGGGCGCTCGGGGGCGCTCACGATTAGTCGACGATGTCGACTGAGGTCGTCACGCCGTCGCGCGCGCCGGCCGCGCCCACGAGGGCTCGAATGGCTTGTGCGGTGCGGCCACGTCGGCCAATGATTCGACCCATGTCGTTGGCACCGACGCTAAGTGAGAGCACGACCTTACCCTGACGCTCGCTCACGTCGATCGACACTGCTGCAGGGTCTTCGGCGAGGGACTTGGCGATGAACTCGAGCGCCGCGGTCGCGGCGGCGGCGCGTTCGGCGCCGTCAGACGCGACGTCCTCGTTCCCGTAGACCTCGTAGTCCTCGGATTCGTCGATCGTATTGATGTCGCCCGCGACGTAGTCGTCGTGCACGTCGCTCACTTGACGGCCTTCGAGGCCTCGAACGCGTCGAGCGCGCCGCTCGCTTTCAACAACTTGGCCACCCGCTCGGTGGGCTGGGCGCCGTGCTGGAGCCAGTGCACCACTTTGTCGTTGTCGATCGAGAACACGGTCTCGGGACTCGCGTCCGAGATGCCGCGGGGTTGGTAGGTGCCGACGATCTCGAGGAACGCCCCCGAGCGAGCACGACGACTCTCGGCCGCCACCACTCGATAGGTCGGTTGCTTCTTCTTACCCATGCGCACCAGACGGAGTTTCACAGCCACGACGAATTTCCCTTCAAACCTTTTGTCCTGGTCCACCAGGACTGGGCGATATACCCGAGCGTCAAAGTTTAGCGTTGTTTAGGGGGCGTGACCCTCCCGCCCTTCTTCTTCTTGTTTTTCGACCCGCCGCCGGCTCGCGGCGCGCCACCCGCGCTCATGCCTGCCGCGAGTGACTCGAAACCCGGTGGCACCGATTCGGTGCGCTGGGCCTGGGCCCTCGCCGCCAGGCTCGCCATCTTGCCCATTGGTCCCGGCATCGTTGGCTGGGGTCCACCCATCTGGCGCATCATCTTTCGCATCTCGGTGAATTGCTTGAGCAATTGGTTGACCGCACTGACGCTGGTTCCCGAACCTTTGGCGATGCGGGTCCTTCGCGAACCGTCGATGATGACCGGCTCGCGGCGTTCGCGCTTGGTCATGGAACTGACGATGGCCTCGATCTTGTTGAGTTGCCCCTCGTCGACGTTGGACGCCGCGCTGCGCATCTCCTTGGTGACCCCGGGCATCATCTTCATGATTCCGCCCAGCGAACCCATCTTGCGCACCTGGTTGAGCTGGGCCATGAAGTCGTCCAGGGTGAACGTCCCACTCATCATGCGTCCGGCGGACTCGGCGACGACATCGGGGTCCATCGTGCGCTCGGCCTGCTCGATGAGACTCATCACGTCACCCATCCCCAGGATGCGTGACGCCATGCGGTCAGGATGGAAGAGGTCGAAGTCCGCGAGTTTCTCGCCCGTGGACGCGAAGACGATCGGTCGACCCACGACACCGCGCGCCGACAAGACCGCACCACCGCGCGCGTCGTAGTCGAGCTTGGTGACGATCATGCCCGAAAGCGCCAAGGTCTCGTGGAACGACTTGGCGGTGTGCACGGCGTCCTGGCCGGTGACGGCGTCGATGACGAGGAACGTGTAGTGCGGCGACGTCGCGTCACTGATGGCGCGCACTTCGCGCATCAGCGCGTCGTCGATCGCCAAGCGTCCGGCGGTGTCGATAATCACGACGTCGCGTCCTAGTCGCGCCGCCTCGGCGACGCCCTTCTTGGCGACCTTCACGGGGTCGGCGGCGTCTGAGAACACGTCAACGCCGATTTGGGCGCCGAGCACGCGCAGTTGCTCGACCGCGGCGGGGCGTTGGAGGTCGGCCCCGACCAAATACGGTTGACGACCCTGCTGTTTGAACCACGCCGCGAGCTTGGCGGCCGCGGTGGTCTTACCCGCCCCCTGCAGACCTGCCAGCAGCACGACGGTCGGCGGTTTCGGGGCGTAGGTGACCTTGAGCGCACTCGAACCGAGGACCTCGACCAGTTGCTCGTGCACGGCCTTGATGACCTGTTGTCCGGGCGAGAGACTCTGACTGAGCGCCTCGCCGCTGAGCCGTTCACGCACCGCGTCGAGGAACGCGCGCACGACGCCCAGTTCGACGTCCGCTTCGAGCAGGGCCGAGCGCACCTCGCCCAGGGCCTGGTCGACGTCGGCTTCGCTCAGACGTCCGCGCGAGCGCAGTGATCCCGAGATGCGTTCGAGTCGTTCGCTGAGGGCGTCAAACATGATGCCTGCAGGCTACCGTCACGCGTCGAGCAGAGAATCGACGAAGTGCTGCGGGTCAAAGACGATCAAGTCGTCCACACCCTCGCCAATGCCCACGAACTTCACGGGGATGCCCAGTTCACGCTCGATCGCCACCACGATGCCACCGCGCGCGGTCCCGTCGAGTTTGGTCAGCACGATGCCGGTCACGGCGGCGGCGGCGAGGAACTCACGGGCCTGGCTGAGCGCGTTCTGACCGGTGGTGGCGTCGAGCACCATGAAGGTCTCGACGACCTCGCCGGGCTCTCGGTCGGCGACGCGACGGATCTTGGCGAGCTCGTCGAGCAGGTTCGTGCTGTTCGAGCGCCGTCCCGCGGTGTCAGCCAGCACGATGTCCGAGCCCCTCGCGCGAGCCCGACCCAGGGCGTCGTGCACGACCGAACCGGGGTCGGCCCCCTCATTGGCGCGAACGATGTCCGCGCCCGTGCGCTTGGCCCACTGTTCGAGCTGTTCGGCGGCGGCGGCACGAAAGGTGTCGCCCGCCGCCAACGTGACCGAACGGCCCTCGTTGACCAGTCGCTGGGCCAGTTTGCCGATCGACGTGGTCTTGCCCACGCCGTTGACCCCCACGAAGAGCCACACCGGCACGCGATCGTCGCTCGCGCTCGAGCGCACCGAACGCTCGGCGCCCAACGACGAGAGCAGGGAGGCCCGAAGAGAACGGGCGACGCCGTCGGGCGCGCCGTGCTCGCGCAGGTCCGAAAGTATCTCGTTGGTCGTCGTGACCCCGACGTCACTGCGCAACAGGACCTCTTCGACGACCGCGAGCTGATCATCACCCAGCGAGCCCACGCCCGACAGCGAGCGCACTCGCTCGAAAACCGAACGCGACGAGCCCAGTCGCCGCTCGAGGCTCGCCACGTCACCGAGGTCCGGACGAGGTTGCACGTCGCGCACGAGTACCTCGGGCATGGCGGCGCGCACGCGGGGCGTGACGCGACGGCGCGAACGGCGTCGAACCAGCACGGTGGCGCCGACGAGCACGACGAGCGCCGCGACGATGATGACGACGATCACGCCGGTTCCACCTCGAGAGTACGCGTGACGCGCTGGCTGAGGACTTTGGAGGAGGCTCCGGGCACCATGGTGACGCCGTAGAGCGCGTCGGCCGCTTCCATGGTGCGCTTTTGGTGGGTCACGATGAGTAACTGGGCCTCGTCGCGGAACTCGTCAACCAGGCTCAAGAAGCGCTGGAGGTTCACGTCGTCCAGGGCGGCTTCGACCTCGTCCATCATGTAGAACGGCGACGGCCGCGAACGGAACACCGCGAAGAGGAAGGCGAGCGCGGCCATGGATCGCTCGCCACCCGAGAGCAGCGAGATCCGCCGAACGTTGCGACCCATGGGTCGAACCTCGATCTCGACACCGGTGTTGAGCGGGTCGTCGGGCTCGGTGAGGATCAGTCGGCCTTGACCACCCGGGAACAACATCGACACCAGGGTCGAGAAGTGCTCGTTCACGTCCGCGACCGCGCTCGAGAACGTCGTCATGATCTCCTCGTCGAGCGCGCGCAGCACCTCTTGCAACTCGCGGCGGGCGTTGCGCACGTCGCTCACCTGCTCATCGAGTTCTCGATAGCGCTCTTCGAGTGCTCGCAGCTCCTCGAGGGCGAGCGGATTGATGGGACCGAGCGAGGTGATGCGCGCCTCGAGTTCGCCCACTCGCTGTTCCAGTGACACCCCCTCGGGCAGGTCCAGGTCCTCGCCGGGACCCATTTCGTGGGGCTCGAGACCCAGGTCGCGTCGAACAATCTCGTGCAGGTTGGTGACCATGACCGCGAGCTCGGCGCGCTCAATCTCGCCCCGATGCATCACGTCGCCAATCTCGCTGAGGCGCGCTTCGGCGTCGCTGCGCTGGCGTCGAACGGCTTCGAGCGGTTCGGCTGAGGCTCGCGACGCTTCGAGTTGTTCACGGTAGGTCGAGTCCATGGCCTCCTGGGAGGTGCGAATGTCCTCGGCCGCGCGCGTCACCAGGGTGGTGAGCCGCTCGAGCACTCGCAGATCGAACTCGAAGGATTCGCGTCGACTCGCCGCTTCGAGTCGCTCGGAGTTTCGTCCCTCGAGGCGCGCCTCGATCTCACCGCGACGTTGTTGAATCAGCCGACGACGTTCACCGAACTCCGCCTCGCGACGCGACAGCGCCGTGGCGAGTTCGCTCACGTACGCTCGGTCCCGCTCGAGTTCGGCGCGCGCTTCGTCCATCGCGCGCTTCTTGTCGCCTGCGGATTCCACCGCGGATTCAATGGCGGGGAGTTGCTCGAGCAACGCGGCGAGTTCCTCGTCGAGTTCGACGATCTGACCGGCGAGTTCACCTACGTCGCCAGAGAGCGACTCCACGCTGGCGCCCAGTTCCTCGAGCAGCGCCTCGGTGCGTTCGATGTCGCGACTGATGCGTTGGAGTTGCGCCTCGGCTTGGGCGTGGGTGGTCGCGGCCTCATTCAGTCGCTGACGGGCGGCGACGGCCCGCCGATCGCTCTGATCACGACGCGAACGAATCGCGCCCAGGGCGCCGTCGGCCTCGTTCGCGGCGACGTGGGCCTCGTCAACAGTTGATCGGGTTACGAGTGCCCGGCCCGAGGCGACGCGCCAGCCCGACGCGGCGAAGCGGTCACCGTCACGCGTGACGATCACGAGATCGGGATTGTTCACCGCGACCTCGAGGCCCGACTCCCAGTCAGTTGCGACGAACGCCCTCAGAAATAGGGCATCGAGCACGCGCGTGACGTGCCCGGGCGCGCCGGACCTCGCGCGCACGAGCGAACGCAGCGGCGTGCAACCGGCCGGTGTACCTGGTGCGGCGACCGACCCCTCGCCCACCGGCAGGATCAGTCCGGCGCCCCCTTCTCGACGCAGCGCCTCGAGGGCCGCGCGTGCGGACCTTCGCCCGTCGACGACCATTGCGCCCACCGAGGCCCCCGCCGCGGACTCGACGGCGCGGTCCCACCCGGCGTCGATCTCGATCAGGTCGAGGAACGCGCCGAGCACGCCCTCGAGGTTGCCAATGATGGCCTTGCCACCGGCACCCGACATCTCCTCGAGTGCCCGGGCGAGCGCCTCGGCGCGGGCCTGGGTACGGGCCGCGACGTCGGTCGCCTCACGCAACGCCTCGTCGGCTTCACTTCGTTCGTTCTCGGCGATCTGGGCATCTCGCTCGGCGTCGGTACGCTCCTGGACCGCGGCCTCAAGGGCCTCGTCGGCCTGGGTGCGAGCTCGCACGAAGTCGTCGCGCGCGGACAACGCCTCGCTCGCCCTCGAGCGTGCCTCACTCAGGCGGTTCGCGCTTCGTCGCTCGCTCTCGCGCACGGACATCAGAGAACGTTCGAGCAGGTCGATCCTCTCGAGCGCGGCCTTCAGCGCCGCCTCATCGCCCTCGCTCGACGCGCTGGCCCACGCGGTCTCGAATCGCTGTTCGTGACCAGTGAACGACGCGCGCGCGACGCTCACCTGTTCGCGCTCGAGGACCAGTTCGGACTCCTCGGCTTCGAGGGCGCTGAGGTCGGTCACGAGTCTGGCCGCGTCCGCCTCGAGGGTGGCGATGACGTTCTCGTCGGCCGAGGCGATCAAGGCCATGCGCAGGGACCGCTCGCGCTCTTGGATGATCGACAACGTGCCGCGCGCGCGCTCGCTGAGTCCCTGGAGCGTACCGAGGGTGGAGGCGAGCATCTCTTCGCGCCGACTGGCCATCTCGGCCGCGGCCGTAGTCGCTTGTGCGTCGAGCGTCACGAGTTCACTGCGCAGTTCGCGCTCGCGCGACGACGAGACGGTGAGCAAGTCGTCCAACTGACGCCGACGCGACTCGAAACCGGTCAGGCGACTGGCGAAGAGCGCGTGACGCGCCTGGCGAAGCTCGGACTCGACGTCGGCGTAGCTGCGCGCGGAGGCGGCCTGTCGCTCGAGGGGGCGCATCTGTCGACGCACCTCGCGCACGAGGTCGCCCAGACGTTCGAGGTTCTCCTGGGTGGCGAGCAGGCGCCGCTCGGCCCTCTCTTTGCGGCGCCGATGTTTGAGCACGCCGGCCGCCTCTTCGATGACCGCACGACGATTCTCCGACGAGGAGTTGAGGATCGAGTCGAGCTGGCCCTGACCGATGATCATGTGCTGTTGGCGCCCGACGCCGGTGTCACTCAGGAGTTCTTGGACGTCGAGCAGTCGACACGTGGTCCCGTTGATCGCGTACTCGGAGTCGCCGTTTCGAAAGAGCGTGCGCGAGATCGTCACTTCGGCCCCGTCGATGGCGAGGCGCCCCGACGAGTTGTCGATGGTGAGCACCACCTCGGCGCGCCCCAGGGCCGCTCGATTGGGGGTGCCCGCGAAGATGACGTCGTCCATCTTGGCGCTGCGCAACGCTCGGGTGCTCTGGGCGCCCAGGACCCAGGTGACCGCGTCCACGACGTTAGATTTTCCCGACCCGTTGGGCCCTACGACCGCCGTGACGCCGGGCTCGAACTCGAGGACGGTGGTGTCGGCGAAGGACTTGAAGCCCTTCATGGTCAATCGCTTAAGAAACACGCGTAGACGCTAGCAACCTTCTGGGGTCGGCCCGAGGGCTAGCTCTGACACTTCTCGCAAAAGAACGTGGAGCGCTGTCGAAGCACGACGCGTTGGATCAACGTTCGACACTGGTAACAGGGCAGACCCTCGCGGTTATAGACCTGGTGGTACTGCTGAAACGTCCCCGGCTTGCCGTCGGGGTTGACGAACTGTTCGTCGTCGAGCGTCGATCCGCCGTATTTGATGGCTTCGGTGAGGATCTCGGCGATCGAGCGGTGCAGGCGACGGATCTCGATGGTCGACAGCGACTCGGCCGGGCGGTCGTAGCGTAGACCCGACGCGTAGAGCGACTCGTCGGCGTAGATGTTGCCGATACCCGCGATGATGTCCTGATCGGTGATCACGAGCTTTAACGGCGTCGAGCGACTGCGCAGGATCGCGGCGAACCGGTCCCAGCCGATCTGGTCCTCGAAGGGGTCGACGCCCAGGTGCGCGAGCTCGGGGATCTGACGGCGAAGCAGCAGTCCCTCGCCCCCGATCGACAGGCGCGCGAACTTCGAGATCTCCACCTCGGCGCCTTCGGGTGGCGGCACCGACACGTAGAGTTCGCCGAAGGTGCGCGGGTCCACGTAGCGAAGTTCGTCGCCCTGGGCGAANNAGCAACTGTCCGCTCATCCCCAGGTGGATCACCAGGTGATTGCCGCTCTCGAGACCGACGATCAGGTTCTTGCCGAGGCGCTGGACCGATTTGATGGTGTGTCCCTCGAGCAGGGTTCGAAAGTCTTTGGCGGACTTGTGGCGACGCACGGCTCGACCGTTGGTCACCGCGACGGTCTTAATCTTCTTGCCGATCAGGTCACGCGCGAGCACGATGCGCACGGTCTCGACCTCGGGCAGCTCAGGCATGGTCGCGACGCTCCCAGGCGTTGGCGGCGGCTTCGGTTTCCGCGCGCTTCTTGGAACGTCCGCTACCCGAAGCGTGCAGGTCGCCCACGCGCACGGTGGCCTCGAACACGGCGTCGTGGGACGGACCCTGAGCCGTGAGTTCGTAGACCGGTGCGCCGTGACCGTGGGACTCGGCCCACTGACGTAGACGCGTCTTGGGATCGAGTGTGTCGGGGATCGTCGACGCACTCGCGACGTCGTCGGCGAGCGAGGCCTGCACGAAGGTCTTGGCGAACTCGTAGCCGCGTTCGAGATAGATCGCTGCGACCACTGCCTCGAAGGCGTCCGCGAGCAACGACGGTCGCTCGAGCCCCTTTTCCTTGACGACGCCCTTGCCAATGCGCAGGTGGGCCGCGAGGCCGAGACGCGTAGCGGCGCGCGCGAGTGACGCTTCGTTCACCACGCGCGAACGCGCCACCGAACTCGCGCCCTCGTTGAGTTGGGGATAGTCGCGAACGATCANNTTGTCAGCGAGCGCAGCGATCGGAGAGAGCAAGAGGCTCACGGACCTCGCTACGCCACCTGCAGCTTGACCACCACGTAGTCAACGGCGTCTCGCACCGACAGAAGGCTCTCGAGGTCCTCGTCGTCGATGTGAAAACCGGCTGCGTAGGCGGCCAAGGTCTCTTCGAGCGCCTCGACCAGCTCGATGAGGGCGAGCGAGTCCGCCCCGAGATCGGTGAAGGGCACGTCCTCGACGATCTCGTCAGGACTCTTTTCGAGGATTTCGGCGAGCTCTTCCTTGACGATGCCAAGGACCTTGGCCCGGTCGAGCGACGATGCGTTACCGGCGTTTGTGGTCATGACCACTCCTTTGTGTTGCTGACCAAGAATACCGACAAGTGCACCAGTCGGCGCTTGTTCCTAGTCTTGATCAGGTCGAATGGCCCGGCGTACTTTGTCGACCACCCCAGCCTCGTCCATCTCGGCCGCCACGCGCAGGGCGTTCATGATCGCCGTCGCCGACGAAGAACCGTGGCTGATCACGCAGATCCCGTTCAGACCCAGCAGCATCGCGCCCCCGTGGTGGTCCGGGTTGAGTTCGCTCGCGAGGGGCAACAAGAAGGGAAAGAGTGCGTCGCCCGCGGCGCGGGTCTGTTCGTTGGTGCCGATCACTTCGAGCACGGTCGAGAAAATGAACTTGAGGGCGCCCTCGAGGGTCTTCAAGGCGACGTTGCCCGTGAAGCCGTCGGTGACCACGACGTCGGCCTGCGACGGTAGGAGGTCGCGACCCTCGACGTTGCCGAAGAAATCGACGCGCTCGTGTTGGGCCAGCAACTCGTGGGTCTCCTTGACGAGCGGGGTGCCCTTGGTGGACTCTTCGCCAATCGAGAGCAAGCCCACCTTCGGTGACACGACACCAAAGCGGGCCTGCACGAACGCCGCACCCATCAAGGCGAACTGGACCAACATCTCTGACGTGCACTCGGCGTTCGCGCCGGCGTCGACGAGCGCGGTCGGATTCGCGCCAGGGTTAGGAATCGGCGTGACGATGCATGGTCGCACCACGCCGGGCAGACGTCCCATTCGCAACAGCGCCGACGCCATGGTCGCGCCGGTGTTGCCCGCCGAGACCATCGC
Organism: Ferrimicrobium sp. UBA6820; assembly: GCA_002452255.1. GTDB lineage: Bacteria > Actinomycetota > Acidimicrobiia > Acidimicrobiales > RAAP-2 > RAAP-2. The sequence goes on along the minus strand of DKEO01000056.1, from coordinate 66,676 downwards.
CGAGGCGTGGCCGTCGCGCACGAGTTCGGCGCAACGCACGAGCGAGGAGTCCTTCTTCTTTCGCACGCTGTTCGCGGGGTCGTCGTCCATGGCGATGACCTCGGTGCACGCGTGCACCGGCAGGCCGAGTGGATCTCCCATGAGATCGGGAACACCGACGAGAGTGACCGCGAGCCCCAGTTCATCGACCGCGCGCCGCGCGCCCGCGATGATCTCACCGGGTGCAAAGTCGCCTCCCATCGCGTCAAGAGCGATGGGCAGCGTCAAGTCAGTTGACCTCGACCGCTACGCGATTCTTATACCAGCCGCAGTTCGGACATACGACGTGGGGCAACTTCGACGTGGCGCACTGGGGGCAGACGCTTCGCGCCGGCCGTTCGAGGCGCCAGTTGGACGCCCGGCGACTGCGGGTCCTGGCCTTACTGGTTTTGCGCTTGGGAACTGCCATTCGTCGTCTCTTTCGCCAGAACGGGCGGGCCCGTCACACTTCTTTGGATTCATCGGACGTAAAGTCCATGAATCGGAGTCCATCAAGTGTAGCCCAGCGCGGATCGACCGGAACCTGGCAGTCACAACTGGCCTCGTTGCGGTCGATACCGCAGTAGGGACACAGCCCCCGACAATCCTCCCGGCACAGCGGCGCGAGGGGTAAATCGAGGAAAATCGCGTCGTGCGCGAGCGGCGCCAAGTCCACGAAGTCGTTCTCGATCAGGTAGGCCTCGTCGTCCTCGGGTGCCCGTTCGTCGACGAAGCGCTCGTCGACGGCCACGAGACTCACCCCGAGCACCGGGACCGAGCAGCGCCGACAGACCCCGTGCCAGGGTGCCTCGACCTTGCCCTTGGCGCGAAGTCCCCCACTGAAGCTCTGCAGGGTGAGGCGTACCTTCAGGGTCGCCTCGGCGAAGACGTCGGTCTCGGCGGGTCCGCGAGGCGCAAACTCGTGCGCCTCGTCGAAGGGTGCCTCAAAGGAGACGACGTAGGTCGACGGCACGTCGCGCAGGAGCTGGGCGACCGGGACGTGAAAGGGCGAGGCCACGACTTAGAAGGCGTCCTGATCGAAGAAGGACGACTCGTCGGTGGCGGGTGGCGCGTAACCCGGCTCGTAGAGGGTGTCGTCGATCGGCACCGGCGCAGGCTCGATCATCGAGGTCGGCAGTCCCTGCGCACTCAGTCGTTCGCGACCCGAACGCGCCGTCTTCAAGAGACGCTCGAGCACGATCTCGAAGTTGCCGAGCTTGCCGTCGATGAAGTCCTCGGACTGGTTGATCATGGCGCGCGCCTGGGCCTGGGCGTCGGCGATGATCTGCTCGGCTCGCAGGCGTGACTGACGAACGATCTCGGTCTTGTCGACCATACGTGCCGCCTCGGCGCGCACTTGATCCATCAACTGCTGGGCCTTTTGGACCTCGGCGGCCATCAACTCCTCGCGGTCGCGCAACGCCCAGCGGGCCTCGCGCACTTCCTCGGGCAGACTGTTGAGCGCCTGTTCGAGCAGACCGAGGACCTCTTCGCGGGTGATCAGGGCCGAATTGGACAGCGGCATCTGCTTGGCGTTCTCGACCAGCGCGATCAGGTCGCGCAGGTCGGTTTCGATGTCGCGTCGGGCGTGTCGCGCGGAGGGGGCGAACTCCTCGGGGTCGTCGTAGCCGTCAAAGGAAGTCACGAGCCACCACCGGGGAACATCTTGTCCAAGCGACGAGCCACGGGCGCGGGCACGAAGGCCGAGACGTCGCCGCCGTAACGGGCCACTTCACGCAACAGGCGCGAGGCGATGAACGAATGGTTCGAACTCGAAGGGATGAATAAGGTCTCCACGCCCGAGAGCGACCGGTTCATCTGGGCCATTTGCAACTCGCTCTCGAAGTCCGACACGGCCCGCAGCCCCTTGACGATGGCGGTGGCGTCGACGTCACGCGCCACGTTCACGAGCAGGGTCGAAATCGAGACGATCCGCACGTTCTTCAGGTGCGCGAGACTTTCGGCGATCATCTCGCGCCGCTCTTCGAGATCGAAGAGGGCTTCGGACTTCTGGGGATTGCGGATCGCCGCGACGACGATCTCGTCAAAGATGTGCGACGCGCGCTCGACGACCTCGAGGTGGCCGTTGTGGAAGGGGTCAAAGGACCCCGGAATCAGTCCAACCGTCACTCGCCGTTCCCTTCGTGCGGTTCCAACATCGTTACGAGCGTAGTGCCGTATCGTTTGGTTTTGGTAACGATCCAGCCGTCGGGCGCCTCCATATGGCGGTCATTCTCTATGACGACCCTTGACGCGCCCACACCCTTTAATAAACCTGCCACGTCGAGCGGTCCGTACGGTGGATCACACAGCACGAGGTCGACGTCGCTCGGTGGCTGCCACAACGGCAGGGTCGCGCGAACGAACTGCGCTTCGCCGTGCAATTGCAGGGGCTCGAGATTGAGTTTCGCCGCCGCCAGGCACAACGGGTCCGTGTCGACGAAGTACACCTTGGCGGCCCCGCGCGACATCGCCTCGATGCCCATCGCGCCCGAACCGCAGTAGAGGTCCACGACCACCAGGTCGTGCAGTCCCCCTCGGCTCTCGAGCATCGAGAAGATTGCCTCGCGCGCGTAGTCGGTCGTCGGGCGCACCGTCGCGGGTAGTTTCGCCTTGAGCGGTCGTCCCCGGGCCGCACCGCCAATTACTCGCACGTCTCAAGGGTAGGCGCTTGGCCCTTAGGACTTGAACAGGTAGTCCGCCTCGTCGTCGTCGACGAACAGGCGAAGCTCGTCCACGAGTTCAGGTTCGCCGCCTAGTCCGTCCACCTCGACGAGGGCCGAGGCAACCGCTTGGGCCGCGAGCAGGAGTTCCTCGTCACGGCGCAGGTTCGCCAGGCGCAGGTCGCTGCGACCGCGTTGTCGTGCGCCCAGTAGCGTTCCCTCACCTCGCAGGTCGAGGTCAACCTCGGCGAGTGCGAAGCCGTCGTTCGAATCCACGAGGGCCTGGAGTCGCAGCGCACCTTCGTCGTTGGGCGGACTTCCGAGCAAGAAGCAGAAACTCTGCGCCTCACCTCGACCAACGCGACCACGCAATTGGTGTAACTGGGCGAGACCGAATCGCCACGCGTCCTCGATGACGATGACGCTCGCCTCGGGCACGTCGACGCCGACCTCGATCACGACGGTCGCCACCAGGACGTTGAGTTCGCCCGCGCGAAACTGAGCCATGACCTCTTCCTTCTCGGGGCCCTTCATCTGACCGTGCAGTAATCCGACGCTCAACCCTCGAAGCTCACCCAAGGCGAGGCGCGTGCGCTCCTCGACCGCGCTGGTCGCCTCGACCAGTTCCGATCCCTCAACGAGGGGACAGATCACGTAGGCCCTTCGACCTTCTGCCACCTCGTCGCGGACCTTCTGCCAGCACGCGACGAGCGCGAGCTCGTCGCGGGCCCACGTGGTGACGATTGGTACACGCCCGACGGGCATCTCGTCGAGCACCGATCGATCGAGGTCACCGAAGACCACCATCGCCGCGGTGCGCGGGATGGGCGTGGCGGTCATGACGAGCAGGTCCGGGTCGGCCCGCTCCTCCGAGTGCTGCTTACCCTTGTCACGCAGCGCCGCGCGCTGCTCGACGCCGAAACGGTGTTGTTCGTCGATCACGATGGCACCGAGGGCCTTGAAGCGAACGTCGTCGGTGAGCAGCGCGTGGGTCCCCACCACGATGTCGACACTGGCGTCGAGCAATCCGTCGAGAATGACCTGGCGGTCGCGCGCCCTCACGCGACCGGTCAGGAGTTGGACGCTGAGCGGTCGCTCGCCCCCGAGTACGCGCTCGTCGTGGACCGTGAGGCCCTCGAGGTCCCGGCGCAACGACGCCAGGTGTTGTTCGGCGAGTACCTCGGTGGGGGCCATCAAGGCGCCCTGTCGCCCGCCATCAATCGCCGCGAGCAACGTCGTCAGGGCGACGACGGTCTTGCCTGAACCCACGTCGCCCTGCAAGAGCCGGTGCATGGGCAGCGGTGACGCCATGTCGTGGGCGATCTCGCCGAGGACTCGTCGCTGCGCGTTCGTGAGAGCGAAGTGGTGACCCGCGAGGAACCGGTGCACGAGCGTCGACGAGGGTGACGCCGGCGACCCCGGGGCCACGTCGAGGTCCGCGATCGCGATGGGATGTCGAATTCCTGTGGCACTCTGCTCGAGCCGACGCCGACGCAGCGCGAGCAAGAGTTGAAGCCGCAGGAATTCGTCAAAGACCAGACGTCGTCGTGCCGGTGCGACGTCGACCAGGTCGACGGGCAGGTGAATGCCCCAATAGGACTGGGTGCGATCGACGAGGTCGAGTTCTTCGCGCACCGAGCTGGGCAACGGGTCGAGCAGCGGACCCGCACGCCGTAGCGACTCCTCGACGAAACCGCCGATTTCCCAGCTGGTGAGTCCGGCTTTGCCCGACGCGGGATAGATCGCCACGACGCGCCCGACGCGCGCCATGTCGCGCTCGTCACCCGAGGGACCCACGATGACGTCCACGACCGGGTTGGTCATCTGACGCTGGCCCTTGTATTCGCCGACCTTGGCGAAGAAGAGGGCTTGGACCCCCAACGAGAGTTGGCGCTCGCGCCAGGCTTGGTTGAAGAAGACGACTTTGATCGAGCCACCCTCGTCAGCGACGGTCACTTCGACCATCACTCTTCCCTGCTTGGTCCGACGCGACGACACCTTCTTCACCTCGCCGAAGATCGCCGCTTCCTCACCGACCGTCAAGTCCGAGAGATCGACCCGCTTGGTGCGGTCGATATAGCGACGCGGGTAGACCGTGAGCAGGTCGAACACGTTCTCGATACCCAAAGAGGCGAGAGCCTCGGCCCGTTTCTCACCCACGTGGCGAAGCTGGGTGACCGCCACGTCGCCCAGCTGGCGGAGTCGGCGCCCAGCCGAGTCGCTCACTCGATGCCGAAGTAGTAGGGGTAGAGGGGTTGGCCGCCGTGGTGGACCTCGACGCTCAACTGGGGGTACTCGTCGGCCACGAACTCGGTGATGCGACGAGTGTTCGCCGGATTCGAACCATCGCCTTCGATGATCGTGAGTAGCTCGTGCTCGGGCTTGATGAGAGCGACGAGCAAGCGGTTGCTCGCCACCGCGATCGAGTCGGCGATTGATTGCACACCCTGAGCACCCAGCCCGATCCAGTCGCCCACGTGCACCGGGCCCACGTCGGTGGCCGTGTCGCGCACCGCCTGGGTTACTTCTCCCGCCACGACGTTGCACGCCGAAGCGCGCATCGAGGCGCTGTTCTGCTCGGCGGACGCGTCCGGGTCGTAGGCGAGCAACGCGGCGAAACCCTCGACGATGGAATTAGTGGGCACCACCGTGACCGTCTGTTCGACGAGCGCGTTGACCTGCTCGGCGACCGGGCGGATGTTCTTGTTGTTGGGCAGGATCACGACTTCGTTGGATCCCGTAGCGAGCACCGCCTCGACCAGGTCGGCGGTCGAAGGATTCATGGTCTGGCCGCCGGTGACGAGTCGACGAACGCCGAGCGTGCGAAAGATGCGCCCAACCCCCTCGCCCACCACGACCGCCACGACCGCGGTCGCGGGCGCGGGTTCGTCGGGCTCGTCGAACGGTTCGGCGATGCCTTCGCGGACCCAGCGCTCTTCGATGACTTGCTCGCTGAGGTCGGTCACGCGAATGTCGCGAGGACGTCCCGCGTCAATCGCCGCCTCGATGGCGGCGCCGATGTCGTCAGTGTGGATGTGACAGTTGTAGAGCCCGTCACCGCCGACGATCACGATCGAATCGCCGATGCCCGACCAGACCTCGCGAAAGGCGTGCATCGTCGAGTCGTCGGCGTCGAGCAGGTACATGACTTCATAACGGAGCTCCGAGATATCGCCTTCGTCGTGGTGCGCCGGCTGCTCTTGGACGTGGACGTGGATGGTCTCGAGCGCTGGTGGCTCGGGAAGCTGGTCGCCGGCGAGTACGTGACACAGGGCGTCGAACCACAAGAGCAGTCCCGAACCACCCGAGTCGACGACGCCGGCCTTTTTCAAGACGTCGAGTTGTTCGGGCGTGTAGGCCAACGCCTCGCGCGCCTGATCGCGCGC
>DKEO01000056.1:50670-60572 GCA_002452255.1 Ferrimicrobium sp. UBA6820 | reverse complement strand
TTCTCGACGAGCCCTCGCAACAGCTGGGAGAGTATGACCCCGGAGTTGCCGCGCGCCCCCATCAACGAGCCGTGGGCGATGGCGTGGGTGACCGAGCCCATGGGGGCGTCGGGCTTGACCTCATCGAGTTCCGCGACCACCGATTCGATGGTGAGCGTCATATTCGTACCGGTATCCCCGTCGGGCACGGGATAGACGTTCAGCCGGTTGATGACCTCTTTATGGGAGCGCAGGAGTTCGGCGAAAGTGCCGATGGCCATGCGCAAGTGGGCCGCCGACAGCGACTTGGGAGAAGTCATTGGTAGCGATGCTACAATGGCTCTTCGGTTTCAACCGGCGCTGGCCCCGAGCCTCGCCCGGCCAAAGGAGAACGTTCATCATGGCATCAGTCTGCGAAATCTGCGGTAAGAAGCCGTCTTTTGGCATGAACGTCTCGCACTCGCACCGTCGTACCAAGCGCCGCTGGAACCCGAACATCCAGCGCGTACGCGCAGTGGTCGCGGGCACGACGACGAGGGTGAACGTCTGCACCGGGTGCCTTCGCTCGGGCAAGATCACCAAACCCGCGCGCCGCAACGTCAACGCCTAGGCCACTTCGCCTAGAGCAAGTGCTGGAAACCTCGCCGCTCGAGCGGCTGTCCGGCCAAGGTTCGCTCACTCGGATCGGCGACGATCTCACCAATGCTGAGCGGTGCTCGAAGCCCTCGGTCGAGAAAGACCAGTCGCAATCGGTCGGGATCGCTCGTAGTCATCAGTAACTCGTAGTCCTCGCCGCCGCTGATCGCCTCTTCGCGTGTCGCGCCGAGAGCCACCGGGACGTCGCGCAACACGAAGCCCACCTTCGACGCATCACAAAGACGGTGCAGGTCCAGACCCAACCCGTCGCTCAAGTCCATCATGGCGTTCACGCCCGCGTTGCGCGCAGCGACGCCTTCGGCGAGCCGGGGCCAGGGACGCCGATGCGCCACGACTAGCTCGTCGTCCAGGGGAGCGCCCTCACGACGACGACGCAGTCCCGCCGAGGAACGACCGAGAGGTCCCGAGACCAGGATGGTGTCGCCGGCCTCGGCGCCACTTCGCAGCACGGCCCCTCGGCTCGGACACTCACCGAATACCGTCACCGCGACCGCGACGTCGTGCGAGCGAGCGAGGTCTCCGCCCACGATGGGGCAATTCGTCATCGCCGCCGCATCAGCGATACCCCGGTGCAGTTCTTCGAGGTCCGTGCCGGGTGGTGAACACACCGCCACGACCGCCCCCCTCGGACGCCCGCCCATCGCGGCCAAATCCGACACCGCCGCCGCGACCGCCTTGAAACCTAGGTCCTCGAACGGAAACAGCGACCCATCTAGGTGCACGCCCAGCACGGCCACGTCGGTGCTGATGAGCGCCTCACCCACAAAAGGGGCCAAAACAGCGGCGTCGTCGCCGATATGACTTTCTCCCTTAGGGATCGAGTGACGACCGACGATGGTGACGATACGCTCAAGTACGTCATCCTCATGCCGGGGGTGCTCTCCTACGAGAGCTAAGGGGTCAGCCGGCACGGGCGTGACCCTGACGAGTCAGGTCGGTGTCGCACTGCGGCGGCGCCGATGGAATGGAGGACCTCACCATGCAATATCCGACACGCAACAAGAAACTCATCGAATGGGTGGAATTGGTCGCGAAGGTCACCACCCCCGATCGTATCCACTGGTGCGACGGGTCCGACGCCGAATACGACGAACTTTGCCAACTGCTCGTCGATTCGGGAACCTTCCGCCGACTCAATCCCGTCAAGCGACCCAACAGCTACTACGCGCTCTCGGACCCGAGTGACGTCGCTCGCGTCGAGGACCGCACGTTCATCTGTGCCGAGCAGGAGATCGACGCGGGTCCCACCAACAATTGGTGCGAACCCGAAGAAATGCGCACCAAACTGAACGATCTCTTTCGCGGATGCATGAAGGGGCGCACGATGTACGTCGTGCCCTTCTCGATGGGTCCCCTCGGTTCGAAGATCGCCCACATCGGCGTCGAGATCACCGACTCCGCGTACGTCGCGGTGAATATGAAGATCATGACGCGAATGGGCACGGGCGCCCTCGAAGTCCTCGGTGACGGCGAATTCGTGCCGTGCCTGCACTCGGTGGGCATGCCCCTCAAGCCCGGCCAGAAGGACGTGGCCTGGCCGTGCAACGCGAAGGACAAGTACATTGTCCACTTCCCCGAGACCCGCGAGATCGTGTCGTTCGGCTCGGGCTACGGCGGCAACGCGTTGCTGGGCAAGAAGTGCTTCGCGCTACGCATCGCGTCGGTGCTCGGACGCGACGAAGGTTGGCTCGCCGAACACATGTTGATCTTGAAGTTGACCAATCCGCGTGGTGAGTCGCGTTACGTCACGGGCGCGTTCCCGAGTGCGTGCGGCAAGACCAACCTGGCGATGCTGGTCCCGACCCTGCCTGGCTGGAAGGTCGAGACCGTGGGCGACGACATCTGTTGGATGAAGCCGGGCCCCGACGGGCGTCTGTACGCGATCAACCCCGAAGCCGGATTCTTCGGCGTCGCGCCGGGCACGAACATGGAGACCAACCCCAACGCCATGTACTCGGTCCAAGCGAACACGATCTTCACCAACGTGGCCCTCACGGCCGACAACGACGTGTGGTGGGAGGGCATGGGCGAACCGCCCGAAGGGCTCACCGACTGGAAGGGTCAGAAGTGGAGCAAGGACCTCGGCACACCCGCCGCGCACCCGAACTCACGCTTCACCGCCCCGGCCAACCAGGACCCCGCGATCGCGGCCGAGTGGGAAGACCCCGCGGGCGTGCCCATTGACGCGATCCTCTTCGGGGGACGCCGCGCGAACACCGTGCCGCTCATCTTCCAGTCGCGCGACTGGGACCACGGCGTGTTCCTGGGTTCGATCGTCTCTTCTGAGACCACCGCGGCGGCCGTGGGCCAGGTCGGCAATCTGCGTCGCGATCCCTTCGCGATGCTGCCCTTTTGCGGGTACAACATGGCGGACTACTTCGGACACTGGCTCACCTTCTCCCAGCGTTTCGATGAGAAGAACCTACCCAAGATCTTCTACGTGAACTGGTTTCGCAAGGGTGAGGACGGCCGTTGGCTCTGGCCTGGTTACGGCGAGAACAGTCGCGTGCTCGAGTGGGTCTTCGAACGCGTCGCCGGTCGCGCCGAAGCCGAAGTGACCCCAATCGGCTTCGTGCCGACACCCACGTCGATCGACGTACGCGGCGTGGACGTGACCCCCGGGGACATGAAAGAACTGCTGACCGTGCACGCCGACGAATGGCGCGCCGAGGTGCCGCTCATCAAAAAGCACTTCGCGCAATTCGGCGATCGACTTCCCGCCAAGCTTCGCCAGGAGATCGACGACCTCGAGACGCGGCTCGGCTGACCTACTCGGCGGTCTCGGCGTCGGCGACGATGAGTCGCGGACCCGATGGCCAGTCGAAGTAGCGCCACGTCCAGTTGATCATCACGCGTAGCCGGTTTCGAAAGCCGATCAGGTACCACAGGTGCAGGCCTAACCAGGCGAGCCAACCCGGCGTGCCCTTGATGACCGAGCCACCCGGCAGCTGGGCGACGGCGGCGTGTCGACCAATGGTCGCCATGATGCCCTTATTGCGGTACTTGAAGGGCGTGGTCGGCGAGCCGTCGAGCACGAGCAGGATCTGGCGAGCGCAGTGACGCCCGGACTGCATCGCGACGGGCGCCAACTGGGCACAGAACGTTGTCTCGTCCAAGGGCACCGCCGCGGCGTCGCCGACGGCCCAGACGTTGGCGCTCTCGAGGAGGCGAAGGTCGGGCATGACCCGTACGCGACCCCCCGGACCAGGACTCGCCTGGAGATCGTGGGCGAGCGTACCGCTCGCGGTGACCCCCGCAGCCCAAATAACCGCGGCGACCTTCAGGCGCTCGCCGTCGGCGAATCGGATGGCGCGCTCTTCGACCTCGACCACCGAGCGACCGAATTCGATCTCGACGCCCATCCGTTCGAGTTCCTTCTGGGCGTACTTGCTCGCCTTCTCGGGAAACGGCGTGAGGAGTCGCGGCGCCATGTCCACGAGCAGCACACGAACCCTCGAGGGGTCGATACGAAGGCCATCGCGTCTGATCACGGTGCGGATCAGTTCTGAGAGTGCGCCCGAGGTCTCCACGCCAGTGGGTCCGCCCCCGACAATCACGAAATTGAGCGAGACCGGGGCTTCGTCGGCGGCGGCGTCGGCCTCTTCGAGTGAACTCAAGAGACGATTGCGAAGTTTGCGCGCGTCCGCGAGCGAGTAGAGCGGCATGGCGTACTGCGACGCCCCGGGAATACCGAAGTACGACGCCGTGGCGCCGGTGGCGACGACCAGATGGTCGAAGGCGATCTCGGATCCCCCCTCGAGTAGAACGACGTTGCGAGCGTGGTCGACCTCGCGAACCTTCGCGTGACGGAACCCGACGTTGCGGGCCTTGCCGAAGATGGTGCGGATGGGATAGGCGACCTCGGCGGGTTCGAGCATCGCCGTCGCCACCTGGTACAAGAGGGGCAGGAACGTGTGAAAATTGTGTTTGTCGACGATCGTGACTCGTACGTTCTTGTTCGCGAGGCCGCGCGCAGTCGCGATGCCGGCGAAACCACCTCCGATGATGATCACGTGGGGCAGGTGGGAGAAATCTGGAAAGTCTTGCGCCGAATCGGGAGACTTCACCATATCTCTACCAAGCATAGTTGACGATAAGTCAATTCATATCATTGATGGCTGAATCGTCGCCCTATGCCGTAGACGAAGCCCGCACCCAGGGTGAGCACTGCGAGCACCACGTCACCGGTCTTGAAGTGCAACGTGATCCCCACCGGTATCAGGGCGCCGATCACCCAGAGAAGTTGTTGGCGCACCGCGAAACGCGCGAACGTCCGACCTTGGGCGCCTGGGGGCACGTAGCGCTGGGTGATTGCGTCAAAACTCGGCTGGGCGATCGCGGCGCACGCCCCGAGCCAGCCCGCCAAGGAAACTTGCACGACGAGTGACGGGTGCACGGCGGCGAGCGCCGACCCTACGCCCGTCGCCAACAACGACGCGGTTAGCAGGGCCGACTCGGGCACCTTGTTGCGCACTCGGGTCACGATGCCCAACCCGATCAGCGAGCCGAGGGCCGACATCGTCAGAGCGAAAGCGAACCACTTGAGTCCCGCCTGTTCGCGCCGCAAGCCAAAGGCGAGTAGGAACGTCGAAAAGCCGACCGTAAAGCGCATGATGGCCGAGGCGCTTAGTCCCCACGAGACTTCGACGTCGCCGAAGGGGTTGAGCGTCTGGCGATCACGCTCCAGTTGGGTGATCGAGGCAACCTGCTCACGCACGGATTTTGCGGGACGTTGCAATCGCAGACTCGCCACCGTCGCCACCACGAAGACGATCGACGCCGCAATAAGCACGCTCGGGGCGCCGATGCCCTTCAAGAGTCCGGCGCCAATCGATCCGGCGATCAGTCCCGACAACGTCCCGAGCAGCGTGAGTTGCGCGTTGAAACCCGCGAAGCCCTTCTCTTCTGGTAAGTCGTGTTCGGGCCAACCCGACTCGCCCACCCGCGCGGCGTGTTCGCGGAATTGATCGGTGCGAGCCATCTCGGGTACGAGGGCACCACGCGTGACGACGTACAACTTAGATGAGACCAGGACGAGGAACGCCTCGGGAAAGAGCCAGAGTGAGTTCAAGTGCTGACTCATTGACCAGCAGAGCACAACACGAAATCCCGCGGAGAGCGCGACGAGGATGCGCCGGCCGTTCGCCGACTTGTCAATGAGTGGACCGAGCAAGGGAGAGACCACGGCGAAGGGTGCAATGGTGAGCAGGAGGTACAACAGCACCTTGCTCTTGGCCTCGTCGGGCGAGACCGAGAAGAACAACGAACCCGCGAGTGAGACCGTGACCATGGTGTCGCCCGCCATCATGATCACGTGTACCAACGCCAGCCGGCCGAAGGCCGTCTTTTGGTCGAAGAGGTCTTGTGCCGCGGCCCGGGCCAGAGAGGCAAATCCACGACGACGCACGGGTAAAGCGTAGGGGATGGGCCACGGCCAGTCATGACGTCATGTGCTGCTGCTAGACCGGCAACGTGCACGTGAAGTCCTTCTTCGAGAACCTGCCGTTCAGTCTTCTCGCCGCCCTGGTGTGGGTACTGATCGCCGCGGCGGTCGGGCGCCGGGTACATCGTCACGCCACCATCGACGTGTTCTGGGGCGCGGGCTTTCTCGTCGTCTTCGCCGAGAGCCTGGCGGTGGCCCTTCAACTGCACCCACACCTGAGCGCACTGCGCTACGTGGTGCTCGTCCTCGTGACTTTGTGGAGCCTTCGACTCTCAATCCACCTCGCGATCCGTCAGCGCGGTTCGCGCGAGGATTCGCGTTACGTGGCGATCATGGCGGGCGCCAAGGGTCGCCACGAGACCCTCTACGCCTTCAAGATGATCTACGGTCTCCAGGGCCTGCTGCTCTGGTTCGTCTCTATGCCCTTGCAGTGGATCGCCTTCAGCGACCACTTGAATTGGCTACTCGTGCCGGGTCTCGTCCTCGGCGTGCTCGGCGTGTTCTTCGAGGGCGTCGGCGATGAGCAGCTGCGACGATTCATTGCGGATCCGAAGAACGCGGGCACGACCATGAACCGCGGCCTCTGGCGATTCACGCGCCACCCCAATTATTTCGGCGACGCCTTGGTGTGGGCCGGTTTCTACGTGATCGCGATCAGCGCACCGTGGGGATTCCTCACGGTCCTGTCGCCACTGACGATGTGGTGGTTACTGACTTCATTGTCGGGCAAACCCATGCTCGAACGCAAGCTGACCAAGACCCGCGCCGGTTACGAAGAATATGTCGCCACGACGAGCTCTTTCTTTCCTCGTCCCCCCAAGAGGCTCCCCGACGCCTAGTTCGAGAAACAACCCTGGCGGTAGATGAATTCCGGCATTACACCGGGCACACAGACCTTGAGGCGCGATGACACGCGCCACTGGTTCGTAACCGAATCGAAGCGCTCGACCTCAGTAACGCCTACCGCGTGCTCGCCTTGGCCGATCGTCGCCCAGAGATAGGCCCATCCGTCCTGGCACGCGTAGCTCGCCACCGCACTCACGCGAAGGGCGCCAGTGAAGGGTGCGCCGAGCGTCGAAGCGGAACATGTCGAGGCATTGAAGGCTGGCGTCGACGTTGCGCTCGCTTCGCTGACGGCGACGACGAGCAGACCGGCCAGCGCCAGAGCGAGAAGAAGTCGAACAATCCTCACGTGCTCAGTACACCACACTCCGTGAGAGGGCCTGATGTGCTCTAAGGCAGAATGAAGAGGGTCGCGAGAAAAGCGCCTGTCGCAAACTCCCACTCGTTCGGGTCTATGGGATTGAGCGAGATATCGTCGAGAACTCGACCAAAGAGCAACACCTGCAGGGCCACGGCAATCGAACGTGCGGAGATATCACGACGCAGCCACCCTCGCTCCTGTCCAATGTCGACCAGCCGGACTAACTCGTCGGTGAGACGACTCTGCGTGAGGCCAATCAGAACTCGTAACTCGGGACGCGTAATTGACGCCGCGACGATACGCACTCGAATCGATCGTCGCTTCATTCGGTCTGGTCCCGAGGTGACGCGCTCGATAAGTGGGGCCAGCGCCCCCATGTATTCGTCAAGGGTCGTCGCGCTGTCGCTCACCTCACGCAGCAATTGAATGTCCTCTTCGGCCAGTTTGGAGAACAATACGTTGTACGCGGCGTCGATGACGCCCTCGCGTGACCCGAAGTGGTGATACACAGATCCGTAGTTCACTCCGGTCGCCTTACACACGTCAGGAATGCGGATGAGCGACTCGTCGGAGTTCATCAATTGTTCGCACACCTCGTCCAGCACTGCTTGCATCACTGGAAGGGATCTGCTTTGCTTCGTCATCCTTACAACTTTAATCGCAGGGGTTGAGAAAACGACAAGAAATATCTCCCTATTGTTTAGAGTTACCTGCGAGTAGGTGAACACTGCGTCTTTCTTACGCGCGCGGACCGATTTTTGAGACAATCACTTTGTGCGACCACAGCGACGTGCGACGTCGAACAGCCGCCAACTACTCTGCGCGAAGCCGGTCGAACACCGCCATGGTAATCACGACGTCCACTCGACGCGACGAATATCGCGGTGACCTTGTGGCAATCATCACTGCGCGTCCGACGACTACGTGCATCTCGCTCCAAGCACACGAGCGCCCACAGCCGTGCGACCACGGCGAGCGCGACCGGCCCCGCTCCGGCTCAGACGTGGCTCCAGTAAAGTCTTTGAACCCCAGAAAAGGAATACCGTGGCCAAGCCCGTCCTCAACGTCATCATCGGAAGCACGCGGCCCGGTCGTGTCGGACCAGCCATCGCACAATGGTTCTACGAGATCGCCGAAGCCGAAGGAACTTTCGACGTCGTGCTCGTGGACCTGGTCGACTACGACCTACCCCTCTTTAACGAACCGCGCCAACCCGTGACCAAGCAGTACGAGTTCGAGTACACCAAGAAATGGTCCGCGACCATCGCGCGGGCGGACGCGCTGGTCTTCGTCATCCCCGAATACAACCACAGTTTCAACGCCGCCACCAAGAACGCGATCGACTTCTTGCACCACGAATGGAAGCACAAGCCCGTCGGCATCGTGAGTTACGGCAGCATGGCCATGGGAGTTCGCGCGGTCCAAGCGCTCAAGCCAATATTCGCTGCGCTTCGACTCATCTTCAGCGGCGAGGTAACGATACCCCTTCCTCTCGTCCCGGTCGTCGACGGAGTCTTCTCTGGTAACGAAGTCCTCAACAACGGGGCGAAGGCCATCGTCCGAGAGCTCACGATTATGAGCCCGCCGTTGAAGCAACTGCGAGAGAGCGGCGCGTTCTAATCACGCGCCATCCCTAAGATGGCACTCGTGAGCGCTTCCGCACCGACGACCGAACCACCGGTCATCATCACGGAGCATCTCACCAAGACCTACAGCGGCGCCGACTTCAACGCCGTGGACGACCTCAACCTCTCGGTGTACACCGGCGAGATCTTCGGACTGCTCGGCCCTAACGGCGCTGGCAAGACCACGACCGCGGGCATGCTCACGACCCGGGTCATTCCCTCGTCAGGGACGGCCACGGTCGCGGGCATCAACGTGGTCCACCACCCCGCCGTCGCCAAGCAGTTCCTCGGCGTGGTTTCCCAGACCAACACGCTCGACCGCCAGTTGAGCGTATGGGAGAACCTGTACTTCCACGGACGCCTCTTTGGTATGTCCTCGCACGAGTCGCGCGTGACTTCGGACCGGCTCCTCGAGCAGTTCCAGCTCGCCAAATGGGCCAAGGCGTCGGTCTACGCCCTCTCGGGCGGAATGGCCCAACGACTCATGGTCGCCCGGTCGATCTTCCATCGTCCCGCCGTGCTGTTCATGGACGAACCGACAGCCGGTCTCGATCCCCAGAGCCGCCTAGCGCTGTGGGAGATCCTTCAGCAACTCAACGCGGACGGTCAGACCATTCTGCTCACCACGCACTACATGGAAGAAGCNNGTGGACACGATAGTCACCATCAAGGCCTCGGGCGACCTCAAGCTCCTCGCCACGACGTTAGAGAAGGGCGTGCCCGGCGTGACCCACAGTCGCGAGATCGACAAGGGTGTTGAACTTCACGTCAAGAGCGGCGAACGAATACTGGCTCAGGTGGTCGCCGCGGCGGAGTCGGGTGGTTTCACGGTNNCTTTCGGTCGCCGAGCCCTCGTTAGAGACCGTCTTCATCAACCTCACGGGCAAGGAGTTGCGCGACTGATGACCGTACACGAACTCACGAGCCAGTCCCACATCGCCATTGGACCTCGTCGTTCGCTCCTTAGCGCGAGTCGATCGGCTCTCGGGGCTCT
>DKEO01000056.1:0-50628 GCA_002452255.1 Ferrimicrobium sp. UBA6820 | reverse complement strand
CGTGGCGGGCGTCGTCGGCATCTCCATCATGTTCCAAGGCGTCCAATCAGTCGCGTTGCAGATGTCCCAAGAATTCGGCTTCACGCGAGAGATTGAGGACCGCGTGCAGGCGCCGTGTCCGATCTGGCTGGTCGCCTTCGAGAAGGTCATCTCCGGGGCGGTCCAGGGTCTCATCTCAGCCGCCATCGTGCTGCCCATCGCCTCGGTGGTCCACGCGAAAGGAGTAAGTGCCGCCATCTCGATACACTGGCTCATCTTGTTGACCCTGGTACCGCTCGCGTGCGTCGCGATGGCCTCCCTAGGTCTCGTGCTCGGTACAAGTTTCGAACCGCGCAACATCGGCTTGATGTTCGGCTTCGTGATCCTGCCCATCACTTTCCTTGGTGGCACGTACTATCAGTGGAACCGTCTCGCGTCGGTCAAGATCGGCTCGTGGCACTGGCTCCAAACGATCGTGCTCATAAATCCACTGCTCTACGTCAACGAGGGGATGCGCGCGGCGTTCACTGACGTACCCCACATGCACTTGTACGTCATCTATCCGGTGCTGATCACGTTCTGCGTCGCATTCCTGTTACTCGGGCTGCGCAATTTCCGCCGACGAGTCCTCACTTAACTCAGAAACTCGCGGATGGTGAATCACTACCGCACGCGGTAGATCGCGGCTTCGTTGGCGGCGAGTTCACCTGGCGTCGGTCGATCGACACTCGAGAACACCAAGGTCGAGCCCACCAGGTCGATGGGAAGCGTAGAACCGGTGAAGTTCACCAAGACCCGCAGCACCTCGTCCTCGGCGACCCGGTCGAAGACCAGGGCGTCGCCTTGGACGTGCAAATTCTCGGTCTGACCGAATCGCAGGACCTTGGAATTTCGACGCAAAGCCAACAGTCGTCGCGTGAACTGCAGCGTCGACCCGGTCAATTCCGCTTGGCGCTGCACGCTGAATCTCGAAGCATCGCCGGCAAAGGGCAACCAGGCGCCAGCGGGCCAGCCGTGGTCCTCGTTGTCATCCCAGGGAATCGGAGCTCGACAGCCGTCACGACCGCCAGGATCCACCACTTGTTCGGGCGCGACGATCGCGTCTTCGAGGCCGAGTTCCTCACCGGCGTAAAGAAAGGCCGTACCTCGCAGCGCCAACAACAACGTCATGGCGGCGCGCACACGCTCTTGGCCCCCGAGGCGCGTCGCGACGCGAGCATTGTCATGATTGCTCAACACCCAGGTCGGCCACGCCGACACCGGGCCGAGCGCCGACTCGGTTTCACGAATCGTGTCTAGCCACGCGCTCGCGCGCCAGGCGGTGAACAGCGACTTGAAGTTGAACGAGAGGTGCAATTCGTCGCCGTGTCCGTAGTAAGTCGCCACCCGCACCGGATCGAGGAGATAGACCTCACCGATGGACACGCGCTCCCCTTCGTACTCTTCAAGCACTGTACGAATCTCCCGCAAGTATTCGTGGGTGACGTCGACGTCGTTGAGCGGTGTGTGGCTCAGCAATCGCAGCTCAGCGGGGTCGTCCTGGTCGACGTCCTTGCCTAAGGCGTGCACGACGTCCATCCGAAAGCCGTCGACGCCTCGATCGAGCCAGAAGCGCAAGGTCTCACTCATGGCATCTCGGACCGCTGGATTGGACCAATTGAGGTCGGGCTGGTCAGCGAGGAACATGTGAAGGTAGTACTGACCCGTCACCTCGTCCCAGGTCCACGCGGGCTCGTCGCTCCAGGCGTGGATCCAGTTGTTCGGAAGAGACCCGTCAGGCTTCGCGTCACGCCAGACGTACCAATCCCGGTGCCTGCTCGTGCGTGAAGATCTGGCGTCAAGGAACCAGGGGTGCTCACTCGAGGTGTGGTTGGGTACCCAGTCGAGCAAGACCCGTATGCCGAGCTCGTGAGCTTCACGAATCAACAAATCGAAGTCACGCAACGAGCCAAAGGTCGGATCGACGTCGACGAAATTCGACACGTCGTACCCGAAATCGCGCATCGGCGAGGGGAAGATCGGAGAAAGCCAAATGGCGTCGATACCCAGCCACTCCAAGTAGCGGAGTCGATGGCGCACTCCGTTGAGATCGCCGACCCCGTCCGCGTTGGAATCACTGAACGATCGTGGATAGATCTGGTACACCACCGCGTCACGCCACCACGTCATCGTCGAAGACTAACCCGCATGAAAGGTGACCCGAACTGAATTCAGGCGTGCCCCCGCTGGAAGGCGTAGAGCACGACGCCCACGACAATGACGATCACCATCATCGTTTTGGCGTTCTTCGCGACGAGCCACGTCGTCGGCAGAGACGACGTCGCTGCCGGTTCGGTGCCCCACGTCGTGTTGGGCGTCGTACCAACCATCGCGTCANNGCCGTCACCCACGAGTCCGCGAAAGGGTTGAGTCGGGGTCAAGAGATACGCGTACGCCTGAAATCTGATCTGGAAGCGCAGCACGAGGGCCAGGGCCTGGTGAAGCGTCTGGGGTTCACGTCCACTGAAGATCCCCCAAACCCACATCACGAAAAGGAAGGGATACGAGCCAAACGAGAGCACCCCGCTGACGATGCTGCCCGGTATGGCCAATACCAATCGAAAGAACACGGCGGACCGGTTGAGTGGCACGTGATCAATCGAGAGCGAGACCTGGTCATGGGCCCCCTCGTCAAAGACCAGCCCGGGCCAGCGACTCGTGAGCAAGAACACGTACGCGAGCACGTTGGCGTAGAGTCGCAGCGCGCCCGTGAGGAATATCTGCAACCCGTCAGGTACGCGCCCAGTGAACAGCGAAGCGAACCATGCCCCGATCACCGCGAAGAAAGCCGCGAGTGAGACAAAGGCCGCGACGAAGAGCAGCGGAATGGCCAGGATCAATCGGATGAGAATCGTCCCACGAGCCTGCACGGGCGGTTCGAGCGAAAGACCCACGAGGACCTGCGCCTCGTCGCGAATCGCAGTCGACGACAACGGCGGCATTGCCGCCATGGAAGTCGAACCTGGGGTCGGCGCGCCACAGACGGCACAGAACCTTTGCCCTTCGACCTCCAACGTTCCGCATTGTGCGCAGTACGCCATAGTGACTCCTTTGGACGCCCAAGTGGCAGGAGCGGGGCCTTGCCCAGGGGCGTGAGCAACGTCGTAAAGTTCCGCCTCGAGGGAGTGTAACCGAGCGTCTCCACTACCTCCAAGTACCTTTCTTGAGAGGCAACGCAATGACGCCCCTTCAATCAGATCTCATTGGACCGATCCACGTGAAAGACACATCGCGCGAGCGAAGGCACGTCAAGATAGTCAGCGCACTCGCCAAAGGCGAGTGACGTCGAATCGTAGAAGACCGAGATTGACGACGGAATTTTCGACGAGAGAATGTTCGGTGTCGTACCCATGACCGGCGTCGTCGCCGCTACCATCAACCCACGTTGCGGATGCTTGCCCAACGGAGCACCAGTGCCCGTGAACGTGAACACCACCGACGTCTGTCCGTCTTGGTAGACGAAGCCCAGCGCTCCGTGGACTTGGTCGTCTTTTTCGTGCAAAGTCACGAAGTAGTGCGGCTGGTCCAGCGAGCCACTGACGTAGACGCCCGCCAGCGGTCCAAGAGTGGTTGGCGACGTCAACGGTGTGCTTCGCGCCACCGCGATGATCGAGAGGACAAGCGCCGCCGTAGCGACCAGTGCCGTCACCATACTGAGAACTCGAGACATTTGATGGCGCGTATGCGTCATGGTCGAGGCACCGAAGACGATTCTCTGGGCCAGCTCATGGAATCAAAAACGCTGGCACGAGACCCGAAAGGATTCATCCTTCACTTCTACACCGCCCAGAAGGGTTCCGACGTGTCGGCACGGTCGAACACCCACGTTCTACGCCGCAACCCACTAAGGGACGTACACGGCCTCAGTTCTTGGCGTTGAGGTCAAGCGGCGGCACCGTGGTCGGGGGAACAGTGATCTGGGATCCTCCAAAATTCGACGACGAAGGTCCGCGGTCGAGACTGGATTGCCTGTCCCCTTGGTCGGCACCTGCAACACCTCCAGGATGCCGTGATTGGCAATAGTGACGATACCTCCCACGCTGGGGTTCGCGATGTTCCACGTATTGAAGGTGACGGGGGCGTCCGCGAGTACGTCAAGGCCGGCCGACGCCCGTTCAACTGACGTACTGAACGAGACTGTCTGGGTCACGCCGTGCATCGTCAATGTTGCGGCAGCCATCTCCTGAGTAGTGGCCCCACAGCGGGTACCGAACCAAAGTCGATCGGTTTGGTCGCTGCAGCGACGCCGTCGGACACTGCGAGACGGTCATGATGCGACCATCGAACTGCGCGTTGCGATTTGGTTGGTCACTCTTTAACGTCGCCAGGTCCACCGTGAAGGTCCCGCTCGTCACCGTGGTGCCCTGGACGTTGGCCGATCCCCAGACCATCGTCGTGCGACCCACTGCCGTCGTGCTCTGTCCAGCCAAGACCTCGTCAACTCGATAACCAACGAACGGACCAGCGCCCACGTGCCAAGTATCCGCAAACGAAGGTACGGCAGTGGCAGCGTCTATATCAGAGGATCCGGGGGTTCATTGGGTCGTCACCGTCTTTGGAAGACTGAGCTTGGCGGGCGGAGGTCTCTCAATGAAGTGTACGAATTTGTACGGTCCACCAACGACGGGTAGTACCACGAAGACGATGGCTACGATGAGTCGGCGAATCCATCGGCGACTCGAAGCGATTGGTCCAATCATGTCTGGGCTTCCTCGATCAATGATTGACGTTCAGGCTTGAAACGCCGCAAAAATATCTTCTCAAGGTTCGATAGGAATGGTTTCAAATCCCTTTCGAAGTTGTCTTGAAAGTCGAATCCACAAAGTGTCAGTCTCCCATCGCCGAACGCGAAAATGCCTGATAAAGGAGTCTCCACCCAAGCAGGAAAAGGCCGAGGAATGCCGACGCTACAAATATGAAAGCCAGCGCTATACCTTGTCCCGTTAGCGCGCGAAGAGCCATACCGACCACGACAATCACCACGACAATGAAGGAACCGTCCGTTAGTGTGACGCCCGTTCGATGAACCGATAAAAGTGCCAGCCATGCGACGCCGAGCCCAACCGCGAACGGCCAAGTCGTTGACGCCATACCGGCAACTGTGACTCCGTGGTCGTGCGCTGAGCGCCCGAGGGAAACGAACAGGAGGATGAATGCCATGTCAATCGCCACTCGTAGTTGTCTCACGCCAAGACTTTCGACCATTATTTTCGAACTTCGTGCATCGTGCTTCGTGTCTCGATTCGATCATAACGGTGCCAGCCATGTGGAGGCTCTCGTCAAAGTGGCCTTTAGTGACCGACGAAAGTGAGGGAGGAAAGTTGCCACTCAATCCCAACATGCCCCTCGACATTGTCAATTCAACTTAGACCGACCTTTGCGAATGCAATACCGAAGTTTCTATCGTCTGCTTAGCCAACGAAGTCAAAGGAAAACCGCGCGAGCACCAGCGACGAACTCCACGCACGCACTGCGGGACGACAACACCGGAATCGACTTGAAGAATGGTGAGTGGAACTTGGAAGATCGTTCCCGGGCAAACAATGCGACGTGACCTTGAAGTATCGCAGTGATCTGGTGCTTTGAAACGCAAAAAGGGCGAACGCGGATTCCTGTTTCGGTCCGCGATCACCCTTCTTACGTTTGAATATTTTTTAGCCGTTATTTGCGCCGAGCCCTCAGTGCTGGCATGCCTAATGGAAGTGCGGCTACGACTGCTGCAACGAGACCAATGAACGCTCCAAAGCCCCAGCCAATGCCACTCAATCCGATGCCGCCGGGCTTGTCCACGAACGATAGAACCGTGAAGACCAGATTCACCACTGAGGCAATGAGTAAGAACTGCTCGCCGGCTATAGGCATCTTGAACGGCAATTCGGAGAATCCCGCAATTGAAACGAGATAGGCAAGTATCGCCAAGGACAAGAGAAAGACGATGTACATCCATCCGTGCCACAAGCCATCCTGGGATACTGAACCAAGCCCAAAGTTGTACGTGTACCAGGGAAGAAAAAGAGAAATAAACAAAACAAGCGTTGCTATTGCTGTCGTACGTTCCGCGGAAGACCAACGTTTCATTTGGAACGAGAACGACGATGTACTTGATGCAGCACTCACAGTGACCCCTTACCGGTTGCTCTGATCCAAAACTCTGAATCAAATTTTTTTCAGCATACCGAAGCGGGGATAGATTTGCCTGCCGTATCAAAGGAATGCCTGTTGCATTCTCAGAATTCAAGCCCTAAAAAGAGAAAATGACAGGCTCAGCCTGCCTATAGGGATAAGCGCCAAATTGGCAAAAACCACTCCTATGACGCAATTACTTACCGACAGTGCGATTGGCGGACCGACACCTCCCGATACGAAGACCGAAATAGTGGAAAATCGTACTTTCAAAGTCGGGAAGCACCGTACTGTGTTGTCACAACGGCACCTGATCCCATAACACAAATCTTCTCGGATGACATGGGGCTCGCCCGGTGATATTACCTTGGCGATCCGGTCGCAACGTAGGATTGTCTTGCGTTGCACTGGTGTTGACGTGAGACTGTTCACCGCTTGATCACCTGAGGACTTCGTCAGTTTCGTAATGTTCCGACGCGACTTCCTTCATGTCCCGCCTCAAACAAGGAGTTGATGAAATGCGCAAAGTAGTCGCCTACGAGTTGTTGTCGCTTGACGGAGTGGCCGAAGAGCCAGACGAGTTCGTTACCAACTGGGATGAAATCATGGACGAGAACCTCGGCCGCGTCATAGCCACTCAGGACACCGTGCTACTCGGGCATCGAACTTACGACCATTGGGCCAAGTTCTGGCCAACGAGTGAGATAGAACCTTTCGCCGGATTCATCAATGGAGTCGAGAAATTCGTGATGGCAACGACAACACCTTCGCAGAACTGGTCGAACAGTGTCGTTGTCAACGGCGACCTTTTTGAGTTCGTCTCTGAGTTGAAGCAGCAGTCCGGTAATGACATCGGGATTCATGGCAGTATCAGTCTCTTCCAATCGCTGTACGAACTTGGTCTGGTGGACGAACTGCGACTTGTTATTTCTCCGGCCGTTCATATGCGCGGTCGAAAACTCTTTGAAAAGGGGCCTCCTACTCGGCTGACATTGACCCGCCAGGTCGTGTCCCCGACCGGCTGTCTTCTACTCAACTACGAAGTCGAGCGCTAGGGCATCAGCGGAAGTGGTGGAGGGCATCACTTGAACCTGTCTCAAAATCGAACAGCCGCATTCACGCGCTGTTTGCGTAGGGCCGGTGAGGATCGAACTCACGACCGAGGGATTATGAGTCCCCTGCTCTAACCACTGAGCTACGGCCCTTGGAAACGCCTGGTCCGCACAGTGACAATCGGCGAACCTGCATTGAGACAAAAGTATCAGGTGCAACCTCGCCTGAAGTCGTGCACCAGCGTTGTTCCGCAACGAAATGGAGAACGGGGACGAAAGTTGTCTCCTCGCTAGCCCAACACATCCTGGTGAGTACAACGTTTCAACAATTCTGGTCGCAACGACACCATTTGAACGAGCTCGGTTGGCGTAGGAACACAAAAGTTGCGTGCCCACACCAAAGCACGATCAAGCCATGGCGCGACACCATAAAGGGCACGTCAGCCTTGCTATGACTTTCTCTCTGTTTCGAAGTACCGTAACTCGACCAGCGATAGGGTGAAACAGTGGTTAAACGACTCTCCGTCCTCGCCAGTCTGGCCGTGTTGGGTGTAGGGGCGTGGCTGGTTAGCCGTGGTCAAGAGGTGGACCGAGTCTGCAAGGTAAATACGATCTCCGGGAACGGAGGCAACAGTTTCAGCCACTGTACGAACTTGATATCTACGTATTTCTTGGGCTACGCCCTGTGCATACTGGGATTCATTCTCTTACTGATGTCGATCTTCGTGATTCGCCAACACTCTCGCCAGGTGAAACCGCACACACCGAAACGGTCCGGTGACGAGCAGCAACCCGACGACTCCAATCCCTTCCGCGCGGTCATGAAGCAAGAGAAGGATTCCGGCAAGACTCCCGAAGACGGCCATGAGGAGAATCGCGGCTAGTTCGCCAACAGATTGCCGACTGTGTTCGAAGGAGCGCGGACTGGCTCCCAGAGCAGGACTCGAACCTGCAACCTAGCGATTAACAGTCGCTTGCTCTGCCAATTGAGCTATCTGGGATTGCACTACAGCAAAGCAACATTAGCACCCACCACTTGCCTTCATTGTTGGTCGAACCACGCCTGGAGTCGCTGTGCTTCGGGACTTTCGATCACCGCCCTACGACAACGGTCGAGTCGTTTCGACATCGCCTGACGAGAGATGCCGTATCCCTTTGCGATCTCTTCTATGGACATGGTACGAAACGTGTACTGCCAAAACGCGTCGAAATCCTTACCACAGAGCCGCCGCAACTCGTCAATCACCCAGGCGGGCGCATCTCGAGTGGCTACCGGTTCTCGAAGGTCGCCAACCAAATTGAAGTCCGTGGGTTCGAAACGGCGTGAGTTGAGATCACGACTCATCTGGATGACCTCGAGTGCCTTGACCTGCGAGATGTCGAGTGCGAGTGCCACCTCTCGCTTGGTGAGCCGCTTGCCGGTCTGGCCGCGTTCCAACTTCTGAAAAGCGAGGACCCGACGCATTTCTGAATCGCTTAACCCGGCTTGTTGTTGAATTGCCTGGTTCACGAGCTTCATGATCCAATAGTTGGCGTAGGTGGAGAAGCGGTTGCCTTTCGACGGGTCAAAACGATGCAGCGCGTTCACCAGACCCTCGATACCCGCAGCCTCGAGATCCTCATTTCCGAAACGGTAACCACGCTCGAGAACCCTGGTGCGCACGAGCCCGCACGTCGCGCGCAACAGGAGTGATTCAGCTTCCTGACCCGCTTGTCGATCGCGCAGCACTCGGCGTCTGTCGCCCACGTCCATGGCCGGTGTGGCGAGCAGAAGGCGCTCGGCCTCGCGCCCGCGTTCGATCACCGGATACAACTGGCGCTCCTCGTCGACACTCAGCGGTGCCAGCATCTCGAGACCACCAATGACGCCACGAGAAGTCCACGTCACGACGCGTCGCTCGTGGTTCTTTCGAGTAGCCAGTCCTTTAAGTCTCGTTCCGCCCCTTCGCCCTCAGCAGTATCGAGCAGGGCCACTCGTTCTTTCACGTCGCGAATGGTAGCCATCGCCACATCGGGCGAGACCTTGTCGCTTCGCAGATCACGCTCGACGTTCTTCAGTTCCTCGGCCACGGCACTTCGAAGTAGTTGTGCCACCACGGCCGTGACATCCTCGGCGGTAAAATCACGATCGAATTCATCGACCACAATCTGGCTCAGCAACTTCGCCGCCTGGGCCTCGCCCCGGCGTTCGAGCTCGTCAATGGCGTCCGACACCGAGCGGCCCGACGAGAGACTTTCGAAGATCTCGCGCTGAGTCTCATTGACGAAGTACTGGGCAATGAAACGATCCTTCGCCAGACGCGGCGCGTGCAACGTGAGGCGTAATGCCTCAAGGCCCGGACGTGGCGTCGTCACGACGCGAAGCGGTGCCTCGCCGCTCACGCTCGGGGTGGGCTCGTTGGGAATCTCGCGCCCGGCCGGGTGACGAAGGATCTCAATCAACGTCGTGCGCAACACTCTCGGTTCGAGGTGAAGAGAGTCGGCGACCTGCATGACGTACTGGTCTCGCACCAGTTCACTGGGGTGTTCGGCGAGTACTCGCATCGCCGGTTCCGCGGCGCGCGCACGACCCTCGGCGGTGGCAAGGTTCGCAGCGCCCAGCACGCGATTGAGACGAAATTGCAAGAACGGCACCGCGTCGTTCACCGCCGCTCGAAGCGCCTCGGGGTCACGCAGGGCGAGCTCGGCGGGGTCACTGCGACCGGGGAACTGGGCGACCGCAACGTCAACCTCGTGCTTTTGTTCCCACTGGTAGACCGACGCCGCGGCGCTTTGACCAGCTTGATCGGCGTCGTACGCCAGGACGATGCGTTTGGCGAAGTTCCGCATCGTCTGAAAGTGCTCCTCGCCCAGGGCCGTGCCACACGTCGCGACTGCTCGGGGCATCCCGGCACCGAAGAACGCAATGACGTCGGTGTAGCCCTCGCACACGATGATCTCGCCCGATTTAATGATGTCGTCCTTCGCCCAGTTCAGGGCGTACAGGGTGCGCCGCTTCGAGTAGATCGGCGTCTCGGGACTGTTCTTGTACTTCGGCTCGATTCGCCCGTCGGGTCGCACTATCTCACTGGCGGAGGGAAGGATTCTCCCGCCAACCGCGACTGCCTTGCCCGAAGGGTCAAAGATCGGAAAGATGATGCGCGCTCGTAAGGCATCTTGTCGCCGGTCGCGTTTGTTCACGAAGCCGAGTCCGGTCCCTTCGAGAACCTTGGGCGTAAGGTTCAATGCGCTGCTGAGCGCGTCCCACTCATCGGGCGCCCAACCGAGTTGGAACGCGCGGGCCACGTCACCGTTAATGCCCCGGGACTTCAAGTATTCGCGAGCCGGGCGGGCGTCGGGCGAATTCAACAGGCGTTCGTGGTACCAACGCACCGCGTGTTCCATTGCGGCCAGGTACTCCTGTCGTTCCTTACGCGCGGGTCCGGCGCTCGAGTCCTCGTGCAATTCAATACCCGCCCGGTCGGCGAGCAAGCGGACGGCATCAACGAAGTCCAGGTGCTGCATTTCGCGCACGAAAGTGATTTGGTCGCCCGAGACTCGACAACCGAAGCAGTAGTACCGACCTTCTTCGGCGTTCACTGAAAAGGAAGGGGTCTTTTCGCCGTGAAAGGGACATAGCCCAGTCCAGCGTCGCCCCGACTTCTTGAGCGCCACGTACTCACTGATCAATGCCACGATGTCGGTGGCGCCGCGGACCTGGGCAATCTCACTGTCCGATATGGCCATGACTAGAAGGTACCTGTTGAGGGTGACCTCGGAACCTTCGTCGCCTACGTTCCGTAGAATGCGCCCATGCCAGAATTCGCCGTCGAAGCACTCAATATTGTCCGGACGTTCAAAGACGGCGAAGTTCGAGCCCTCGACGACGTGACCCTCCACGTTCCCCAAAGCCAGGTCTTTGGCCTCCTGGGGCCCAACGGCTCGGGCAAGACCACCATGGTCCGGATCCTGTCGACGATACTTCTGCCCACTTCCGGCACCGCCACCGTGAACGGGATCGACGTCGTCAAGCATCCCGATCGGATCCGACGCAGCATCGGCCTCGCCGGCCAGTACGCCACCGTCGACGAAAACCTCACCGGCGCGGAGAATCTGAAGATGATCGGCAGTCTCAACCACCTCGAGAAGAGTTTCGTGGTCCCTCGATCGAAAGAGCTCCTCGATCAGTTTGGCCTCACCCACGCGGCCAATCGAACGGTCAAGACCTACTCGGGCGGCATGCGTCGACGCCTCGACCTCGCCGCGGCGCTGGTGGCCAAGCCGCCGCTGCTCTTCTTGGATGAACCGACGACCGGACTGGACCCTCAAAGTCGTCAAGACCTTTGGGCGATCATTGAGCAACTGGTCGAGGAGGGCACGACGGTCCTGCTCACGACCCAGTACCTCGAAGAGGCCGACCGTCTCGCCAAGCAACTGGTGGTTCTCGATCACGGCAAGATCATCGCCGAAGGGACCAGCCAACAACTAAAGACGCGCCTGGGCAACACGGTGCTCGTCCTGACGTTCCTCAACATCGCCGACGCGAAACGTGGCGAAGAACTCATCCGCGATATCTCCTCGCAACCTGCGAACGTTGACGGCACCGTGGTCGAATTCACTGTTGACCGAGGTCCGGCGGCCGCCGCGGACGCTCTGCGGCGCATCGACGCGGCGAACATCACCCTCTCGGGACTCACGATACGAGAACCGAGTCTCGACGACGTATTCCTCAACCTCACGGGCCACAAGGCCGAGGATCCCGCTCCGTCCGACGACGATGTCACCACTTCGCGCCAATCACGAAAGGCGTCATCATGACGACAATCAGTACCGCCCAGCCGGTCCGAGCAGAGCGCAGCTCACTGCGCTGGACGATCAGTGACGTGCTTACAATGGCGAAGCGAAACCTACTCGCGTTGGTACGTATTCCCACGTCGCTGGTGTTCGCGGTCATTCAGCCCATCATGTTCGTCTTGCTCTTTCGTTACGTGTTCGGTGGCGAGATCAAGATACCCGGCGTGTCGTTCGTGAATTACCTCATTCCGGGCATCCTCGTCCAGACCATGCTTTTTGGTGCGGTGGGCACCGCGATTGGACTCGCCGAGGACCTGCACCGCGGACTCATTGAGCGCTTTCGCGCGTTGCCAATGGCCCGCATGGCCGTACTGGCCGGGCGCACCGTTTCGGACCTCGTGCGAAACGTCGGGGTCCTGCTCGTGATCACGGTGGTCGGATTCGCCATTGACTTTCGTCCCCACGGGGGCGTACCCGACTACATCGCCGCGTGCCTCTTGATGCTGACCTTCGCCTACTGCGTCTCGTGGGGCTTCGCGTTCATCGGACTCGCCGCTCCCAACTCCGAAACGGCCCAGGCGATCTCGTTTCCGGTCATCTTCCCCTTGACCTTCGCCTCCGCCATTTTTGTCCAGGTGAGTTCGATGCCCGGCTGGTTGCGACCCTTCGCGAACAATCAGCCGGTCAGCCAGGTCACCGACGCCGTGCGTGGTCTGATGCTCGGTACGCCGACCGGTAGTTCAGTGTGGGTCGCGTTGGCGTGGTCGGTGGGCGCCATCGTCGTGCTGGGTCCTCTCGCGACCTCGCGCTACCGCAAAGTGGCCTAGCGCTTGAACGTCCTTAACGCCGCGCAACTCCAGGAGATCCTCTCGGCGTCATTTCCCGGCGCGGATGTTCCGCGCGTCAAAGAAGTGCTCGACGACGCGGTCGTGATCGTCCAACCCGTCGACGAACGACATGGACGGCCGGGCGGAACCTTGTCGGGTCCCACGATGATGATGCTCGCCGACACCGCCGCGTGGATGGCCATCCTCGCTCAGATCGGTCCCGTGTTGCTCGCGGTCACCACCAGCCTGCACATCGACTTCCTTCGTAAGCCCGCCGTCACCGACCTCGTGGCTCGAGCGACTGTACTCAAGCTCGGACGTAAACTCGCAGTCGTTGATGTCTCACTCTTTTCGAGCGGTCGTGATCAACTCGTCGCGAAGGCCCAGGTAACATATGCCATTCCCTCCACAAGAATCGAAGGTGTGCCTCAATGACGTCGAGCAGATCTGGTCGCAAGAGTACCGCGAAGCGTCATGGGGATCTCCACCATTCCCGCCTGCGACACTTGTTCGATGAGACGCCGAAGTTCGAGGTCCATCGTGTGTCGTTGCGCTTCAGTCTTCACGAGGGCTCCCGAGTAAGTCCCAAAAACCGCAAGGAGCTCGTCGCTCGAGCGCACCCACGTCCAGTCAATTTCCACGTTCACCACGTCCACGAAGAGGCCACCGTCACTGAGGTCAGCCGCCCAACCTCGGGGTCGAGTGTGCCGGTCACCGGGGTTTTCGCGAAGATTCGTAAGTTCCTGCACCCAGGGGACGTCCCGACTAAACCCATTCCATAGGACGTAGAGTTTTCCCTGGTCGCGCAGCACCCGAGCCATCTCTTCGGTCGCCTCGGGCTGCTCGAACCAATGCCACGCCGACGAGACCAAGACGAGGTCAAACGACGCATCCGCCACGGGCAACTCTTCGGCCCGACCCGCCAGTGAACGAACCGAGGGACTGCGACGTTCGAGCACCGCGCGCATCTCGTTGTCGGGTTCGACGATCGTCATCGACGCGCCCAGGCCCAACAAGAACCTCGTCCACAGACCGGTGCCCGCGCCGACTTCGAGGACTTCGCGGTCCGTGAGATCACCGAACAGTTCGGAAGCCTCAAGCGGCGGCGGTGGTCGGTACCGGTCGTAGAGTTCGGCGACCGTGCCGAACTTGAGACCACGCCCGTCGTAGGACACCTAGTGCTGACCCGTCCTCGTTCGTAACTCGCCGAGCAGATCGTCAATCTTCACCCGCGTCTGCGCGGTCGTGTCGCGGTCGCGCACGGTGACGCTGTGGTCGTTGAGCGAATCGAAGTCTACCGTGACGCAAAACGGCGTGCCCACCTCGTCTTGGCGACGGTAGCGGCGGCCGATCGACTGCGTGACGTCGTAGTCGCACATGAAGTAAGGCTGCAGTTCTCCGAGAACTTTCTGTGAGACGCTCTCGAGCTCAGGCTTCTTCGAAAGTGGCAACACCGCCACCTGGTAGGGAGCGAGTCGCCAGTCCAGACGAAGCACCGTTCGCACCTCGCCCTCGATCTCGTCTTCGTGGTAGGCCGCGAGCAGGAACGCCATCATCGCACGCGTGGCGCCGGCGGCGGGTTCGATGACGTACGGCGTGTAGTGCTCGTTCGTCGTCTGATCGAAGAACTCCAGTTTCACGCCTGACGCGTTCGAGTGCTGAGTCAGGTCGTAGTCACCCCGGTTGGCGACGCCCTCGAGTTCATCGAAGCCCCACGGGAACTCGAACTCGACGTCGGTCGTACCCTTGGAGTAATGCGAGAGGTCCTCCTTGGCGTGCTCGTAGAGTCGGAGTTTCGCCGGTGGTAGACCGAGCCCGATGTACCAGTCGTAGCGCTCCTTTATCCAGTACTGATGCCACGTGGGGGCGTCGGCGGGCGGTACGAAGTATTCCATCTCCATCTGCTCGAACTCGCGGGTGCGAAAGACGAAGTTCTGGGGCGTGATCTCGTTGCGAAATGACTTACCGATCTGGGCGATGCCGAATGGCGGTTTCTTGCGCGTCGCCGCGAGCACGTTATTGAAGTTGGTGAACATTCCCTGGGCCGTCTCGGGACGCAAGTAGGCCGTGGCACCCTCGCCCTCGACCGGACCGGCCTGGGTCTTGAACATGAGATTGAACGCTCGCGCCTCGGTGAACTTCGTCGAACCACAGTTCGGACAGACGCCGTCGATCTTGTCCTCACGCCAGCGTTCCTTGCACTGAAGACAGTCCACCAGTGGGTCGGTGAAGGTCTCGAGGTGGCCCGACGCCGCCCAGACCGCTGGCGGACCCAGGATTGCGGCGTCGATACCCACGATGTCGCTGCGGCGCTGGACCATCGCGGTCCACCACGCTTGCTTTACGTTGCGCAGCATGTTCACGCCCAGCGGACCGTAGTCGTAGGTGGAGCGGAATCCGCCGTAGATCTCCGCGGACGGGAAGATGAAACCACGCCGCTTGGCGAGGTTGATGACTTTGTCGAGCAGGTTCGGGTCGTCCGGCGTTGCAGTTTCCATCCGTTCAGGCTACCGGACTAGTCACCGCTCCTCAGCCGAACAATCACTTGATTCGCGAGCAGACGACCATTCTCTTTCAACGTGACCTGACCGTCGCGCACGCGCACCAGGTGCGCGATCTCTTCTAACGAGTCAAAGGCCTCGACGGGCACACCGCGACGGGTCCGTAGCGCTAACGAGTCGCGCTCGAACTGCTGGGTGCGCTCGTCAAGGAGTTCCTCACCCCCGAGGGGACTCTGACCGCTCGACACGAGATCGACGTAGCGATCGGGCGTGCGCACGTTCCAGTACCGACGTCCGTGTTGATGCGAATGCGCGGCCGATCCGAAGCCGACGTAGTCACCATGGTCCCAGTAGACGTGATTGTGTCGACATTCGTAACCAGGTAGGGCCCAGTTGGAGATCTCTTCCCACTCATAGCCGTGGGCGTCGAGGGTCGCGCCCACGAGGTCGTAGGCGTCGGCGGTCGCGTCCTCGTCGGGATGGCGCGCGGGGTCGCGCCCGAGCGGCGTCGCGGGTTCGGGGGTGAGCGCGTAGCAACTGATGTGCGGCGGCGGGTGCTCGAGAGTCAACAGGTCACTGAGCGTGCGTGCAACGTCCTCGAGGCTTTCGGCGCGCGATCCCACGATCAGGTCCATGTTCCAGGTCCGAAAGCCCGCTGCGGTCACCGCCTCGGAGACCTCGCGATGCGCCATGGTGCCGTGACGGCGCCCGAGGTCGGCCAAGACAGCGGGCTGGGTCGACTGCACCCCGAAACTCATCCTCGTCACACCACCGCGCCGATACGCGACGAGTCGCTCGAGCTGGGCGTCCTCGGGATTGCACTCGACGGTCACCTCGGCGTCGTCGCGACGCGGTATGGCGTCGAGGATGGCGAGCAGTTGGTCGGCACCGAGTCGCGAGGGCGTGCCACCACCGAAGAACACCGAGGTGGCCGGCGCCAATCCGTTGGCCTTGGCGCGTTTGATCTCGGTGATCACCGCCTGGACGTAGGTGTCCATGAGATAGTCGCGGTCGGCGTACGTGGCAAAGGCGCAGTAGTCACAACGATGCGCGCAGAACGGCACGTGTACGTAGACGCCGAAGTCGCTCACGGGCCCACCGCCACCGACGCTCGAGCCTCGGCGAAGCGACGAAGTGCTTCGAGGCGCTCCTCGCTCGCGTCCACGATCGCGGCGGGGTAGTTCGACGTGAGCAGCGACGAACCACCTGGTTCGAGACAGGCTGGCGCGGGCGTCGAACGCAATTCATCGACGTAGCGGTGCACGTAGGTCCCCTCGGGATCGAAACGCGTGGCCTGCAGTGTGGGGTTGAAGACCCGGTGGAAGGGTGCCGCGTCGGTGCCGGTCCCGGCCGCCCACTGCCAGCCGTGCTGGTTCGACGCGAGGTCCGCGTCGACCAGACGCCACATGAACCACTTCGCGCCCCAGCGCCAGTCCAGGTGCAGGTGCTTGACGAGAAACGAGGCTGCCACCATCCGCACGCGATTGTGCATCCACCCTTCTACTAGGAGCTGGCGCATGCCCGCGTCGACCAGTGGATAACCGGTCTCTCCCCGGGCCCAGCAGTGAAATCGTTCGAGGGCCTCTGGTCCGTGGTCTACACGAAGCGCACGCATCGAGGGCTGGAACGTGCGTCGCGCCGACTCGGGATGGTGGAACAACACGTCGGCGTAGAACTCGCGCCAGCACAGCTCGTCACGGAACTTCTCGTGCGAGGGCGTCGTACCCTCGAGTGCGCTCAGCACCTGACGAGGATGCAGTGCGCCAAAGCGCAGGAAGGGACTCAATCGGCTGGTCGCGTCGAGACCGGGTACTTCACGATCGTGCTCGTAGCCCTCTAGGTGCTCGGCGAAGTGCGACCACTGCGACCACGCCGCGTCCTCACCCGCCGCTGGAGGTCTCGACGCCGGCCCGTCGGGCAGGTCGCCAAAGTAGTCGGGTCGTTCGCGCGCGCCGAGTTGCTCGAGTTCGTCCAGTGACCGTGAAGGTGCGCGAACCCATTCCACACCCTCGGGCGCGTCCAGCGGCGCGGGGACCGATTCTCGAAGCCAGCCCCGCTTGAAGGCGCCAAAGACCAGGCAGCCCGAACCCGCCACGGTGCGTACCGTTCCCGGCGCCACGACGTAGGGCGAATCGAGAAACGCGACCGAGACGCCCGCGGCGGCGAGGGTCGTCGCGACGCGCTCGTCGCGCACTCTTCCGCGTGGTCCGTAGTCCCGCGTCGCCACCACCTTGCGAGCGCCGCTCTCGCGCGCGAGTTCGAGCAACACCGCGGCGGGTTCGCCATGTCGAATGACGAGCGAGCCCCCGAGTGACCCGTCCAGGGCTTCGAGGGTCCGGCGAAGATACGCCAATCGCGTGGTGCCCGCCGCCGAGCAGAATTCTGCATCGATCACGAAGAGCGCGAGCACCTTGGCGTTCGACGAGTGAACTGCCTCGACCAACGCGGGGTTGTCACGTAGGCGAAGGTCGCGACGAAACCAGAAAATCGTTGCTGTGCCTGCCACGTTCACTCTCCGAGGGCACCTTACTGGTCAAGGTGCGTAGTTGAAAGCGGCGCGGTCGAACGCGCCACCTTGAGCCGCTTGCCGAAGTGCTGCTCGATCGCTTCGTGGGCGATGGCCATGACCTCACCCTCGCCCGCCAGTGAAGGTTCGCGCAGCACCGAGGCGAGGTCGCCGCCGAGGATCCGGCGCACGAGCGCCAAGGCTTCGCGCGAGATGGACCGGCCGCTTCGACAGTTGGCACAGAGCGTGCCGCCGACCTGGGCGTCGAAGGACACCAACGGTCCTTCGCTTCCACAGTTCACGCAGCAATCGACCACGGGTTCGGATCCGTCGTGGGCGAGCAGTTTGAAGAAGAACGACGCGGGCACGAGGGTCGGGTCGAACTCCTCTTGATCGAGGGCCAAGAGCACCCGGACCACCAACTCGAAGATCCCCTCGTCCGCGACGTCATCAGAGGGGATGGCGTCCACGACCTCGACCACCGCGTAACCGGCGTTGATCCGTTGGTAGGACGAGCGCAACACACCCAGCCGCTCCAGGTGACGCACGTGACGCGCTATATAAAGGTCGCCTCGACTCTTCACGAGGTCGACGTGCACGTACGACAGGGGCTCGAGTGCCGCACCCAGGCGACTCGTGGTCTTTCGAATCCCCTTGGCGAGGACGCGCACCTTGCCGTGCGTCCTCGTCCAGAGCACCACGATCCGATCGGCCTCACCGGACTTGTAGGTACGCAGCACCACCGCGTCGTCGTCGAACTCGTTCAACTCGACGGCCCCTCACGGTCCTTGAAGTGCTGCTTACGCGGTTCGACTCCCATATAGCGGTTGAGTGCCACCCCGGCGGCGACGAGCACGGCGAGCACGAGAGGAATCAACAGGGGGGCCACGAGACTCGAAGCGCCGTTGAGGGCGAGCACCCACAAGAAG
Source organism: Ferrimicrobium sp. UBA6820 (assembly GCA_002452255.1). Lineage (GTDB taxonomy): Bacteria > Actinomycetota > Acidimicrobiia > Acidimicrobiales > RAAP-2 > RAAP-2. The sequence goes on along the minus strand of DKEO01000056.1, from coordinate 31,899 downwards.
ACGTAAAGCGCAAGTCCGAGCACGACCGTGGCGCGCGTGGCGATCAAGTGTCGACGCCGCCGAAACGTCGCTCACGACGCTGGTACTCCTTGACCGCGGCGAAGAGGTCCTCACGACGAAAGTCGGGCCAGAGCACGTCGGAAAAGATGAGCTCGGAATAGGCAATCTCCCACAGCAGGAAGTTTGAAGTCCGAAACTCACCCGAGGTACGGATCACGAGGTCGGGGTCGGCGAGTTCGGGGTGATAGAGACGCGCGCGAATCGCCTTCTCGTCGATCTTGGTCTCGGGCACCATGTCCTTCACTAGTCGACGCACCGCGTCGACGATCTCGGCTCGTCCGCCGTAGTTGAAAGCGATATTGAGCGTCATCACCTTGTTCTTCAGTGTCAGGTCTTCGGCATCGTGCATGTCGCGCAAGACCCGCCGAGGGATCCGGCGGTCCTCTCGACCCGAGAACGTTATCCGCACGCCCTGGTCGTGCAGGTCGTCACGATTGCGTTCCAGCAGACCCTGGTTGAAGTTCATCAGGTAGCGCACCTCGTCGATGGGCCGGCGCCAGTTCTCGGTTGAAAAGGCGTACACGGTGAGGACCTTCACCCCCAGGGCGATCGCGCCGTAGGTGACGTCGACGAGTGCCTTCTCGCCCGCGCCGTGGCCCTCGGTACGAGCCAGTCCGCGACGCGCCGCCCAACGACCGTTGCCGTCCATGACGATCGCGACGTGCGCGGGGATCGCGTCACGCAGGATCGAACGGGGAACGGGCACGGGACGAGGATCGGGCACCCATTAAATCTACTCCGGGGTCCGTAAAACTCCGACGAAGCCAACCTCTAAGGTTCTCGCGTGGAATCATTCGACCCCGACGAGGAATCGGTCTACGTCGAACCCGACGAGCACGCCGGCGTTCAGCTCGACCACGACGTCGTGGCCATCGACTTCGATCGCGCGCTCGCTCTGCTCGAAGTGATCACCGACGACCTGCCCGGGGGCGGAGAAGTACGCGAGGGTCAACGAGCGATGGTCCGCTCGGTCGCCGAGGGTCTCTCGCGGCGCGAGCACCGCGTCATCGAGGCCGGTACCGGTGTCGGCAAGTCACTCGCCTACCTCGTACCCGCGGCGATGTCGGGACAGCGCGTCGTGATCGCGACGGCCACCAAGAACCTCCAGGACCAACTCGCCACCAAGGACGCCCCGACCGTCAGCGCGCACACGAAATCCAAGGTCGCGGTGCTGAAGGGCAGGAACAACTACCTCTGTCGTAATCGCGCCCACGCGCAGCGTGGCGGACAGATGAGCTTTGACGACGGCAGCGAGGTCCCGCGCGGCGTCGCGGACCAGATGCGTCGGATTCTCGCCTGGTCCAACGAGACCACGAGCGGGGACCGCGACGAGCTCCCCTTCGAGGTCGACGCGCGCGCCTGGCGCGGGCTCTCGGTCACCCCCCAGGAATGCCTCGGACGAGTCCAGTGCCCCCAGGGTCAGGCGTGCTTCGCCGAGCTCGCCAAGGACCGCGCCGCCGAGAGCCAACTGCTGATCGTCAACACCCACCTGTACGCGGCCCACCTCGCCTCGGGCTCGATGTTGCTGCCCGAGCACGAGTTCGTGGTCTTCGACGAGGCCCACGAGATCCTCAACATCTTCGCCGCGCTGCTCGGTACGTCACTCAACGCCTCGCGGCTTCGCGCCCTCGCCGGTGTCGCTCGTTCGATATTGGGCACCGAGTTCGCTGACTCGGCGCTGGAACTCCTCAACGGCGCGGACCGGCTGGCGAGCGCACTGCAGAGCCAATACGACGCCGAACAGNNCGAATCGTCGAGGCGCTACGAGCACTTGAGGCGAACGGGCCCGACGCCGAGGCGAGAAAGATCCGCGCGCTCGGTCCCGCCATTCACCTGGCCAACGACATGGACCGAGTGGCCAGGATCCGCGACGGGGAGCTACTCTTTCTCGCCAAGCGCGACCGCGAAGTCGACATCGAGGTCTCACTGGTGGACGTGGCGCCTCGACTCGCCGAAGATCTCTGGCGTCACGTCACGGCCGTCTTGACGAGCGCGACGATCCCCGACACGCTCGCGCGCGACCTCGGCCTCGAGGGCGTAACGATCGAACACGTCGACAGTCCCTTTGATTACCAGACCAATTCGCTGCTCTACGTACCCCAGGACCTGCCCTCGCGCAACGACGCCGGGGCCGAGGAGGCGATTATCGAGGAGTTGATCGAGCTCATCGGGGCCGCCGGAGGAAGAACGCTCGCCCTGTTCACGAATCGCGCGGTGATGAACCGCGTCGCCGAAGTGGTCGAGACTCGCGTCGATACCCCCATCCTCGTGCAGGGTACGTTGTCGCGCCAGCGCATCATCGAACAGTTCCGCGACAGCGCCGAGGCGAGCCTGTTCGCGGTTACCAGTTTCTGGCAGGGAATCGACGTCCCGGGTCACTCGCTCAGTCTGGTGACCATCGACCGACTGCCCTTCGCGGTACCGAACGATCCACTCGCCGAGGCCCGTCGTTCTCGTTCCGAGCGTCCCTTCTACGAAGTCGACCTGCCGCGCGCCGCGATGCTGCTCGCCCAGGGCGTCGGGCGACTCATCCGCACCAAGACCGACCGGGGTGTCGTCGCGGTGCTCGACACGCGACTCGCCGAGTCGAACTACCGTTCCTCACTCTTTCGAAAACTCCCGCCGATGAAGAGGACGCGCGACAAGGAACTCGTGCACGCGTTCTTAAAGGAACTGCACGACGCTCAGTAGCCGAAGCGGTCCAGGATCTCCTCGCGCCTCTGCCAGCCCGGTTCGACGCGAACCTTGAGTTCGAGGAAGCAACCCTCGGGTAGTTGTCGACGCGCCGCGATGCCCACGTCCTTGAGGAGTTGGCCACCCTTGCCGATCACCATGCCCTTCTGACTTTCGCGCTCGACGAGTATCTCAACGGTGATGTGGGGCCACTCGAATTCGGAGACGCGAGTGTGGATCGAGTGGGGCAACTCCTGTTTGGTCTTGCGCACCAACTGCTCGCGAACAAGTTCGGCCACCCAGACCGCTTCAGGCACGTCCGAGACCTCGTCTTCGCCAAAGAGGAACGGCGACTCGGGCATCAGCGTTCGCACGTAGCTGATCAACTCGTCGGTCCCTTCGCCGGTCTTGGCCGACACCGGAAAGTACTCGACACGACTCGCGGCGTCCTCCAGTCCCCGTTCGGCCGCAATCTCGGCCACGGCGTCGTGCGCGGCCATCAACTGGGCCGCGATCTCGTCGCGAGAGGTTCGGTCCATCTTGTTCACCACGACGCAGGGTCGCGGGCCTCGTGCGCTCTTCGCGTTCTCCAACATCGTCGTGATGACGTTGCGGTCACCCGGGCCGATCGACTTTCCCGCCTCGACGATCGCGAGGATCACGTCGACGTCATCGGCGGCGGCGCGCGCGGTCTCGTTTAGTCGTCCCCCGAGGGAGGTCTTGGGTCGATGGATACCCGGCGTGTCGACGAAGATGACCTGGACGCCCTCGTCGGTGAGGATGCCGCGCACCGCGGCACGAGTGGTGTTGGGACTCGCCGACGTGATCGAGACCTTGGTGCCCACGACCTGGTTGAGCAAGGTCGACTTGCCCACGTTGGGCCGACCGATGATGGCGGCGAAACCGGCGCGCGTCACGACTGCTCGACAACCGGTTCGACGAGGACCTCTTCGACGCGACGCCCTTCCATGCGAAGCACCGTCAGGTGATAGTGAGGTGTCGAGACGACGTCCCCGACGTCGGGCACGCCGCCCGCGAGGTCGAGGACCAGTCCCCCCACGGTGTCCCAACCGTCCTTGGGTAACGAGAGCTCGTACTCCTCGTTGGCGTCATCGATGTTGAGCCGCCCGCTCAGGGTAAGGCCCGCGTCGGGATTCTGCTGCTCCTCGTCGATCTTGGGATCAGATTCATCGGTGATCTCGCCCACCAATTCCTCGAGGACGTCCTCGAGGGTCACCAGTCCGGCGGTCCCGCCATATTCATCGATCACGATGAACAGATGACTCTTGCCCTTGCGGACCTCGCTGAGCAGTGACGCCACGCGTTTGGTTTCGGGCACGAATCGAGGTTCTCCCATGTGGTCGCGCACCAACGCCGAGCCCCGGCCTTCAGCGTACAGACCCGCGAGGTGACGAAGATTGACGATGCCCACGACGTCGTCCACTCCCTCGCCGAGCACGGGTATTCGCGAGCGACCCGTCGCGACCGCCAGATCAAGCGCCTCACGAACCGTCGCGGTGTCGGCAATGTCGACCATGTCGATGCGCGGCACCATCACTTCGCGCACGATCGTGTCACCGAACTCGATCACCGAGTGGATGAAGTTACGCTCCGAGGACTCGATCGCCTTGTCCTCCTGGGCGACGTCGGCCATCGCGAGCACCTCGGACTCCGTCATCTTCTGTGTCTGCCCCTCGAGACCGAGCAGGCGAATCACGCCCTGGGCGACACTGAGTAGCAACCAGGACAGCCACTTGATGGGCCAGAACTTGAGCAGCGTGCTCACGACGGGTGCGGTGATGAGCGCGGCGTTGTCGGGGTGCTGGACGGCGTAGTTCTTCGGTATCGCTTCGAAGAAGACGAAGATCACTACCACTTCGCCGACGATGCCGATAAACAGCCCGGCCGCGCCGAAGAGCCGGTCGGTGAGCACGCCCACCATCGTCGCCGACACCAACTGGCAGATGAGCACGAGCAGCAAGAGCGGGTTGAGGAACTTCTGCGGGGTCTCGGTCAGCAGCGCCAAGGCGCGGGCCCCGCGACGGTGCTGCTCTTGTAACGACCTCGCCCGGGACTTGTTCATCCGAACGAGCGAGGTCTCGGCGAGGGCGAAGAATCCCGACAGCACCAGCAGCACCAGCACGGTGAGCGAAAGGTACGTGTCGCTCGCGCTCCAGGCGGCGCCGATCACGTCGCCCTCGCCCGGTAGTGTCGTGCGAGCAGTTCTCGCTCGCGCGCCTCCATGCGCTCAGCCTCCTCGTCGTCGGCGTGGTCCCAGCCCAGCAGATGCAGTACGCCGTGCACGACGAGAAGGGCGATCTCGTCGTCGAAGCTGCACGCGTGCTCAACGGCGTTGCGCGCCGCGACCGACGGGCAGATGACGATGTCGCCAATGAGCGTGGGTATCTCCGGCGCGGGCGGCTCCCCGGGTCCCGAACCACCCGCGTCCGGCACCCGACCCGTCGGGTCCGGCTCGCCCTCGATGGGAAAGCTCAAGACGTCCGTCGGACCCTCCTTGCCCATGAACTGATGATTGAGTGAGGCGATCGTGAGTTCGTCGGCGAAGATCAACGACACTTCGCACAGCCCTCGCACCCCTTCGTCGACCAGGGCGCCATTGGCGAGCGCGACCCAGCGTTCGAGGTCGATTGGGAACTGGTGCTGCTCGTCAGCAGCGTAGATGTCGATGCTCATGACTGTTGTTCGTACGCCGCCACGATGTCGGCCACGATGCGGTGGCGCACGACGTCCTTCGCACCCAAGTGCACGAAGCTGATGCCGTCGACGTTCCCGAGGATCTTCTCGATGTTGAGCAGCCCGCTGTGCTTGCCGTTGAGGTCGACTTGGGTGACGTCACCGGTGACGACGGCCTTGGAGTTAAAGCCAATGCGCGTGAGGAACATCTTCATCTGCTCGGGCGTCGTGTTCTGGGCCTCGTCGAGGATGATGAACGAGTCGTTCAGGGTACGGCCGCGCATGAACGCGAGGGGGGCCACCTCGATGGTCCCGTTCGCGATGAGCCGTTGGGCTCCGTCGGGTCCCACCATGTCAAAGAGGGCGTCGTAGAGCGGCCGCAGGTACGGATCGACCTTGGCCATGAGGTCCCCGGGCAGGAAGCCCAGGTGCTCGCCCGCTTCGACGGCGGGTCGGGTGAGCACGATGCGCTGGACCTGACGACGGTGCAGTGCCTGGACCGCGGCCGCGACGGCGAGGTAGCTCTTGCCCGTGCCGGCGGGGCCGATGCCAAAGGTGATGGTCGAGGCGTCGATGGCATCGGTGTAGCGCTTCTGTCCCGCGGTCGAGGGCCGGATGGCTTTGCCCTTGGCGCCGCGCACCACTTCGTGGCGCAGCACCTCGCTCGGGCGCAGGTCGTCGGCGACCATGTCGATCGTGCGTTCGATCTTGGTCGGGTCGAGCGTCTGGCCGCTCTCGAGCACCAACACGAGTTCATCGAAGAGCCGCAGGACCTTGGCCGCGTCGGGTCCGGCGACCGAGATCTGGTTGCCCTGGACACGGATCTTGGAATCGGGGAACGAGCGCTCCACCACCCGCAAGTGCTCGTCACGTGGTCCGAGCAGACCCGACATCAGATGGGTATTGGGCACGAACGTCGTCACCGTCAAAGCCTCGGGAGCCGAGGCGTCAAAGGTCATCCGGGGGGCCAACCCATTCGCCTTCCACCCAGTACGTGCAGGTGCAGGTGCGGGACGGTCATGTTGCCATCGACCCCGACGTTCATCACCAGTCGATAGCCGCTCTCACGAATTCCCTTGAGCGCGGTGACGCGTTGGGCGAGCAGTACCAGGTCGTCGACCACGCCGCCGTGACGGTCGGCGATGTGATCGGCGCTGGTGATGTGTTCCTTGGGGATCACCAGCACGTGCACCGGCGCCTGGGGCTCGATGTCGTCGAACGCGTACGCGGTGTCGCTCTCGAGAACGACCTTCGAGGGGATCTCACCGGCGACGATCTTGCAAAACAGGCAATCACTCATGTAGTGCTCTCATCATTACCCATTTACGCCCGGTCCAAGGGAAAATCCCCACTCACCAGCACCAAAGGCCAGAAGCGAAGCGGCGACGATCCCGGCGGTTTCGGCGCGCAACACGGTGGGTCCGAGGCTTAATCGGCGCCGAGTCGTGGACCATTCCCCAGGCCCCCATCCCCCTTCGGGTCCGATGGCGACCGCGCGCGCGCCTCGCCAGTCGGGTTCTCCGTCAAAGTCCGCGACCGCCACGTCCTCGGGCACGTCGCGCACGCGTACCGGCTCGGCGACGTCGACTCGGTAGGTGCGCCGACTCTGGGCGCCACTCTCGCGCGCGATGCGCCGCCAGCGGTGGACGATCTTCTCGCGCGTCTCGCCTTTGAACTTGACGACCAGGTGTTCACAGACGAGCGGCACGATTCGACTGATCCCCAGTTCGGTCGCCTTGGCGACCGCCCATTCACTGCGGTCGCCCTTGAGCGGGGCCAGGTACAGGGTCGTCGCGGCGGGCCTCGAATCGAGTGACACGGGGCTCACCCGGTTCAACCCGTGCTCGAGCACCTCGCACAGCGCCCACGAACCCTGGTCGTCGGTCACGACGACCTCTTCGCCGACCTTGGCGCGCAACACGTTTCGCAGGTGGTGTTCGTCGGTCGCGACGAGTACCGGCGCCTCGACGTCACCCACGCTGAACTGAGCCAGGGCCGCCACGCGGCGTGGCCATTCGAGTGGACTCACCGTTTGGCACCGCGTTTGCGCGAGAACAGTCCCCCGGTCTCCTCGTTAACGCTTTCGCCGCGGTGCTCGGCCAACTGACGAAGCAGATCGCGCGACGTGTCGTCAAGTTCGATCGGCACGTCGACGACCAGGTGCACGAAAAGGTCACCGCGACCACGACCGTGCAGGTGCTCGACGCCTTCGTGCTTGATGCGCTGGACCGTTCCGTTCGCGCTGCCCGGTGCCACGTCGACGGTCGTCGTCGCGCGCAGCGTCGGCACCTCGATGCTCGCGCCCAGTGCAGCCTGAGCGAACGAGACGTGCGCCTCGTGGTGCAGGTCGTCACCGTGACGCTCGAAACGTGGGTCGGGTTCGACGTGCAGGTGCACGAAGAGCCGACCGTTCGCCCCGCCGCGTACGCCCGCGGGGCCGCGGTCGGCCAGACGCATCGTCGAGCCATCCTCGACGCCCGCGGGAATCTGGATGGTGAGGGTGGACGACCCGCTCTTTCGTCCTTCGCCGCGACACTCAGCACACGGTGACTCGATGCGCGATCCCATGCCGTTGCACCTCGAACACGGCATGGACGTGACCATCTGACCGAGGATCGAGTTACGAACCCGTCGCACCTCGCCCAGTCCGGCGCACTCGACACAGGTCACCGGCGACGTGCCGGGCGCGCAGCCCGAACCGTCACACGCCGCGCACCGCTGGGCGAGGGTGACGTTGATGTCGTGGGTGGCCCCGAAGGCCGCTTCGTCCAGGGTGATGTTGACCGACAATTCGGCGTCGGGTCCGGGCTGGGGTCCGCGCCGCTGCGAAGGGCGCTGACCCATGCCGCCGAAGAACATGTCGAAGATGTCCTGGACCGAGCCCGCGCCAAAGGGGTTGCCCGCGCCGACGTCCGAACCGAAGCGGTCGTAGTTGGCGCGCCGTTCGGGGTCCGACAGGATCTCGTAGGCCTGGCTCACCTCTTTGAAGCGCGTCTCGGCCGCCGGATCGCCGGGATTGGCGTCGGGGTGGTACTGGCGCGCGAGTCGCCGGTAGGACTTCTTCAAGTCCTCGGGTGACACGCTCGCGTCGACCTCGAGGACTTCATAGAGATCGGGATTAGCCAAGGGCTTCCTCCCCGTCCAGGTGCCGCGTGAGTTGCTGGGAGACCATCGAAGCCGCCGCCAGCGCCTCGGGGTACTTCATGCGCGTGGGTCCGAGCAGGCCGACCGCGCCGGCCGGCTCGCCGTCGATCGTCACCGGCGCCACGATGACCGCACACGAGGACAGCGCTTCGAAACCGTGCTCGGAACCAATGGCGACCGAGAGTCCCTGGTCGAGGATGTCCTGGATGAGGGTGACGACGAGTAGTTCTTGTTCGAGGATGCTCAAGACGGTGCGCACGGTCTCGACGCCGTCGAACACCTCGGCGACTCGTGAGGAGCCCCCGATGAAGACCTGTTCGCCGTCCATGGTGGGCGCCTGGGCGTGCAGGACACTCACCGCGTCGCGCACGAGCGTGGCGACGTTGTCGGTGCGCGAGGGCACCTGCACCCGGTGCTCGAGGGTCGTGGTGAGCAGCAGCGCGTTCAGTTGACGCGATGCTTCAGTGACGTCCTCGAAGCTCGCGTCAAACCCGCTCATGATCGAGTGCTTGATCACCGCGCCGTCGGAGAACACGGCGACCAGTACCTGGTGGCGCGCGTCCAGGCTCACCAGTTGCACGCTCAGGATCGACGCGTGACTATGACCCGCGCCGACGACGACCGAGGTGTAGTTCGTCAGTCGACTGAGCAGCGAGGACGTCTGTTGAAGAACGTCTTCGACCTCGCCACGTACGTTGGCGAAGAAGTCCTGGATCTGGTGTTGTTGGGCGCTGTTCATGACACCCGACTTCAGGTGGTCAACGAAGTAGCGGTAGCCCTTGTCGGTGGGCACGCGCCCGGCCGAAGTGTGGGGTTGGGCCAGGTAGCCCTCACGCTCGAGGGCGACCATCTCGGAACGCACCGTGGCGGGCGAGACGTCGAGGTCGGCGCTGTGGGCGACTGACGAGGAGCCGACGGGCTGCGCGGTGTCAATATGCTCGGCGACGACCGCCTCGAGGATCGTGGCCTTGCGCGCGTCGAGGTCGGTTGGGCTCGTACTGGTCGTCACGGGGCGTCGGGCCACGGTTCCTCCTTACTAGCAGTCGATTCTACCGAGTGCTAACCGCGATCCGTGCTGAGGTTCGCTGCCTAAAGTGAGCACGTGAGCGACGCCTTTGATCCCGCGGTCGCCTACCGACTCTCGCTCTCGCCCGAGGACCGCGATCGACTGCCCTATTACTCAGCGCTCGTGGACGCCCTCGCTGATTCTCCCGTCGCTTGCCAGCTCTTGGGCGAGGCGCGGCCCGAGCAACGAAACCCGATGCTCGTACTCGCGGCGCTGCACTACCACGCACTGACGGGCGACCGAGAACTGGCCCCGCTCTACGCCGACTTGGCGAGAGGAGCGCCCGAAGCGTTCGCCACTTCAGTACGCGCCGCACTCGAGCGACGCCCCGGTCTCGTGCGCGACCAATTGCACCGTTCGACCCAGACCAACGAACCCGGGCGCAGCGCCGTGCTCGCGACGGTACTCGCCGAACTGAACGAACGTGGGATCACCGACGTGCACCTCATCGACGTGGGCACGTCGATGGGACTCAACCTTTACCCGGACTTCTATCGGATCAACGACGACAACGCCGACGGCGTGATCTTGACGACCGAGTACCTCGACTCGAATGGCACGACTACACCCCCGGCGCGCATCCACCAGCGCATCGGGATCGACCTGCATCCCCTCGACCCCGCGAACGCCGACGACGTCCTGTGGCTGAAGGCGTGCCTGTGGCCCGAGCAACCCGAGCGGGCGGCGCGTCTGGACGAAGTGCTCAGAGAGATGGTGCACTGGCCAACCGCAACGAGGCTTCGCGGATCGGCCCTCGAGCGAATCGACGAGGCGCTCGATCTGTGCACGTCCGACGCGCTGCCGGTGATCTTCCACTCGTGGGTGGCCGCGTACTTCGCGCCCGATGAACAAGTGCAGTGGCGCGAGAAGATCATGGACCACGTGCGCAGCCGCGCGCTGTGGATCTACCTCGAACATCCCTGGGCCGTGAGGGGTCTCCAGCCACCCGCCACCTCGACCAAGCCGCCCAGGGTCGGGGCCACGCAGATTGTCGTATGCGAGGTCGGCGCCGACCCCGCCCACTGGGGTTGGGCCCACGCTCACGGGCGCTGGGTCTCCCTCTCGCCCCCACCCCGACAGGGCGTCTGACTCGTACAGTGCTTGCATGGTCATCGTCGCTCCGCCACGCACCGAACCCGCGTTCAACGGACCCGAGAAGTCTCAACTCGAAGCCTGGCTCGACTACCACCGCGCCACGCTGCTGCTCAAGTGCTCGGGACTTAGCTTCGAGCAACTCGCCACCGCCGCCGTGCCCCCCTCGACGCTGACGCTGCTCGGGCTGCTTCGACACATGACCATCGTCGAGCAGTACTGGTTCCACCAGATCTTCGCCGACCACGACGTGGTGCCCGCCTACGACGCACCCGACGACCCCGACGTGGAGTTCAACGACCTCCAAAGCGCCACGATCGAGGAGGTGGAGCGAGACTTCCTCGACGCGTGCGAGAGGTCGCGCGTCATTGTGAGTAACGCCGACCTTTCCTCGCTCGCTCGCGCGGCCCAACCCTCAACACCGATTGACCTGCGGTGGATCTGCGTGCACATGATCGAGGAGTACGCGCGTCACAACGGACACGCGGATCTGCTGCGCGAACGCATCGACGGCGCCACGGGCGACTGACTCGCCGTTGGCGCCCCACGGCGAGCGACGGTAGGTTCGAGACGTGCAAGAGCCCGATCGACACGAACCGCCCCACGCCGGCAGCGAGCGAGAGCTCCTCGAGACCTTCCTCGACTACTACCGCGGGACACTGCTCGTCAAGTGCGCCGGACTGAACGAAGAGCAGCTGCGCCGTCGCACCTGCGAACCTTCGACCCTGACGTTGCTCGGACTCGTGCGACACATGACCAACGTCGAACAGAACTGGTTCCAGCGGATATTCTTGGGGCTCGAGGTGGACTTCGTCTACCACGGCCAGCGCGACCGTGACCGCGAGTTCAACGATCTCGACGGCACCACGAGTGACCAGGTCGAGCGTGACTTCCTGGCGGTCTGCGAACAATCGCGAGCGATCGGTGAGGCCCACGACCTCGACGAGTTCGAACGACGCTCGAACGACGAGTGGCGGGTCAACCTACGCTGGATCTACGTGCACCTGATCGAGGAATACGCTCGCCACTGCGGACACGCCGACCTGCTGCGCGAACGCATCGACGGCGCGACGGGCGACTAGCTCAGTCCTCGAGCTTCAGCGCGGCGACGAACGCCTCCTGGGGCACTTCGACGCGGCCGAGGTTCTTCATGCGCTTCTTGCCCTCCTTCTGCTTCTCGAGCAACTTGCGCTTGCGCGTGATGTCGCCCCCGTAGCACTTGGCGAGTACGTCCTTTCGCCGGGCCTTGACGGTCTCACGCGCGATGACTCTTCCGCCCACGGCCGCCTGGATCGGCACGTCAAACATCTGGCGCGGAATGAGCTCCTTCAGCCGTTCGGCCATCCGGCGTCCGTAGAAGTCCGCGTTCGAGCGGTGCACGATGGTGGAGAACGCGTCGACGGGTTCGTGATTGATGAGCAGGTCCACACGCACGAGGTTCGAGGTGATGTAGCCGCTCTGCTCGTAGTCGAGGCTCGCGTAACCCTTCGTGCGGCTCTTCAGCGCGTCAAAGAAGTCGATCACGACCTCGGCGAGGGGAATCGTGTAACGCAGTTCGACCCGCTCGGTGGACAGGTACTCCATCTTGATCATCTCGCCGCGACGGGTCTGACAGAGGTCCATGACCGTGCCCAGGTACTCGGCGGGGGTGAGTATCGAGATGTGCAACATCGGTTCGTCGATGTGGTCCAGTCGGCTCGGGTCGGGCAGGTCGGTCGGATTGTCGATCTTCACTTCGGTACCGTCGGTCAGGTAGGCGCGGTACACGACCGACGGCGCGGTCGCGATGATGTCCAGGTTGAACTCGCGCTCCAGACGCTCGCGCACGATCTCCATGTGCAAGAGCCCGAGGAAACCGCAGCGGAATCCGAAGCCCAGCGCGTGGCTCGACTCGGGCTCGTAGGTGATCGAGGCGTCGTTGAGCTTCAACTTGTCAAGCGAATCACGCAAGTCGGGCAGGTCGTCGCCGTCAATGGGATAGATCCCGCAGAACACCATGGGCTTGGGGTCCAGGTAACCCTCGAGCGCGTGCGCGGCCGGTCGTTGCGCCTCGGTGATGGTCTCGCCCGAGCGTGCGCCACCGACGTCCTTGATGCCCGCCACGATGAAGCCGACCTCGCCGGGACCGAGTTTTTTCACGCTGATCATGTCGGGGGTGCGGATGCCGATCTCTTCGATGTCGTGGTTCTCGCCCGCCTGCATCATGCGGATCTTCGCGTGCTCGTGCAACGTTCCCTCTTTGACGCGGATCGAACTGATGACGCCGCGGTACTGGTCGTAGTAGGAGTCGAAGATCAACGCCCGCAGCGGTGCGTGGGGATCACCCGTAGGTGCGGGGATGCGCTCGATCACCGCCGCGAGCAGTTCGGGGATACCTTCGCCGGTCTTGGCGGAGATGGACAGGACCTCACTCGCGGCGAGCCCGAGCACACGCTCGAGTTCCTCCTTGCAGCGCTCGGGGTCGGCCGCGGGAAGGTCGATCTTGTTCAGCACCGCCACGATCTCGAGGTTGTGCTCGATCGCCTGGTAACAGTTCGCGAGGGTCTGGGCCTGGATGCCCTGGCTCGCGTCCACGAGTAGCAGGGCCCCCTCGCAGGCCGCCAACGAACGCGAGACCTCGTAGCCGAAGTCCACGTGCCCGGGCGTGTCGATCAATTGCAAGATGTAGCCCGCGTATTCGACGCGGACGTTCTGGGCCTTGATGGTGATGCCNNTCGACGTGCGAAATGATGGAAAAATTCCGAATTTTCGCTGGTTCGACGCTGAGAGAAGGAGTAGCCACGGTGTAGAAAGGCTACCTGGCGTCGACGACGCCTCGACGAAGTGGAGGGCGTTTAGCCACGCCTGCTAGCCTTATTCAGCCCGCGGAGCGTTTCCGCGACAAATCTCGAGGTCTTTCGTGGCAAACATCAAGAGCCAGATCAAGCGTAATAAGCAGAGCGCCGCCGCGCGCGAGCGCAACAAGGCGGTCAAGTCCGAAGTGCGCACCCGCACCAAGAACGCGGTGGCCGCCGTCGGCACCGAGGACGAAGCGACGACCCTTCGCGCCGCGATCAAGCGAATCGACAAGGCCGCCGCCAAGGGCGTCATCCACAAGAACCAGGCCGCCAACAAAAAGAGCGGGCTCATGCACCGCATCGCCTCGTTGCGCAACGAAGCCTAAGAGAGTTCCATCGCCCGACTCTCGGGCAGACGCACCAGCAGCACTAGCACTGGCAACAAGGGCAGAAACGTCACCAGCGCCGCGACTCGCAGTCCCGTCGCGCTCGAGGTGTGCACGGCGTCACCCACCCAGCCGAAGAGCCCGAGACCCCCGATCGCTCCGAGTACGCCCGCCACGGTGATCCAGCCCGCTGCGGTCGCGCGGAAACGGTGTGCGAAGATCTCGGTGCTGACCGCGGTCACCGCCGGTGAGAGCAGTCCGCCCGCACCGACGCCCAGGATGTAGCCCACGATGAACGGCATCTTTCCCCCGCCGTAGGCGAGCGTGGAGGCGAGCGCGGTCGCCACGACGCCGATCACCACCGTCCATCGTCGCCCGAGCGTGCGCGAAAAACGTCGACTCCCGATCAGTCCAATCAGCCCGGCGACACCACTGACGACGACGACCTCGGACACGCTCGAGGGGCGCATCTTGAGGATGCCTTCGGCGTAGACGAACGTGAAGCCGCCGGCGGGACCGGTGATGACGCCGATCAGAAAAGAAAGCGAGCACACGATAGCCAGTCGCGAGCGGGCTTCGCGCGCCACGACGCCCAGGTGCGCCAGGGGCGTCTCACCGGGCTGCTTCGCCGGTTCGGGAATCGAGCGCAGCAACGGAACCACGAGCACCATGGGAACCAGGGCGATCGCGAACAACCAGCGAAACGAGTCGGGCCCACGTACGACGCCGTGCACTACCGCCGACAGTCCCGAGCCGATCCCGAGTCCCGCGGTCATAATAGCGATGCGTTGGATGCGAAGTTTGACGCTCGCCAACTCGACGGTGATGATCTGCACCAGCGTGTTGGCTACCGAGAGCAACGGTCGCGCCAACGCGAAGCAGAGCACGAAGATCCAATAACTCGGGCTGAGCGAGGCGAGCGCCGTGATGAGCAGGCCCCACAAGAGCGTGACGCGCAGCACCCGGGTACGACCCCAACGGTCGGCGAGCGACGCGAGGGGCAGGGCGGCCAGGGAAGAAAGCCGGTAAGCGGCGAGACCCAGTCCGAGCGCGGATCCCGAAAGTCCGACGACGCTTTGGATCGTGTTGGACTGGGTGAAGTGACCGAAATGGCGAGCCACGTCGTTGAGCGACGTGGTCGCGCCGAACTCGGCGAATCCCGCGGCGAGCGTGGCGAAGAACAGTATCCACATCACGCGGTGCGCGCTTGGTGTCGACGCGGCGAGGTCCTCAACCACGGGTCAACTCTCGTCGTCCATCGGCGCATGACCCGAGGCCTCGTACACGTGAACGTCGCATGGCGTCACAGACGTTCGACGGTCTGGTGCAACGTTGCGGTCACGTCTTCGTAGTTCTCGTTGCGGCCGAAACTGATTGGTTCGCCGATTCGCACGACGACCCGACTGTGCTTCTTGGGCCATTTCGAATGCAGCGGTACCGTGCCGGTGAGTCCAATGGTCTTGACCGGCACGACGGGCACCCCGAGGTTCACCGCCAAGAGCCCGATCCCGGTCTTGAAGTCCCCTAACTCTCCCGAATTGTCAATCCGACCCTCGGGGGCGATCAAGACGTTCCATCCCCGGTCGATCATCGATCCCACGTTTTCGAGACTCGCCAAATACGGCTCACTGCGCGCGAAACTGAAGCCCGCGAAACACAATCGGATGATGAACGCCAAGAGACGATGTTCGATCAGCACGTCGTCGCCCGCCGCCACGGCGAGTCGCCGACGGATCTCGCGAGGCAGCGCTCGATACACCACGGGTCCGTCGAAGTCGTCGCTGTGATTAAAAATGAACAGCGCCGGTCCCACGAGCGGCGCCAGATGTTGTGCTCCTTCGACATCGGTGCGCACCCACACGCGAACCAGGTTGTCCACGAGCCCCTCGCGCAGCGCCGTGCCAAGTACGCGCACCAGACGCCAGTACGGCCAGCGCGGCACTGGTCGAATCGCCTCGCCCGCGTCGCCCGAATTCGCCAAGCTCCGTAGTTCGCCCACGGTCGTCTCGGGCGTCACTGATTCATCGGAGATCGTGACGCCCAGCTGTTCTTCGAGCAAGGAGATCACTACCAAACGGCGCAGCGAATCGAGGCCCAGGTCGTCAAGGCGGTCACCGTCGCGCACCACCGCGTTTGCGTCGTCGAGGCCTAGGCGGATGATGTGCGTCACCTGGTCCTCACCGCCCATGGCGGGTCGTTCGTCCACGGTCGTGGGCTCGACTTCGTTGACCCAGTCCTGGACCTGGCGACGGTCGATCTTGAGGAGTCGGGTCCGAGGAAAGTCCGCATCCGGCCAACGCCGCCACGAGTCGATGTGCTGGAAGGCTTCGAGTTTCGCGTTCACGCGAGCTACGGCCCGAACCACCTCGTCATCGGAGTGGGCCCCGACGACGACCGCGACGACTTTCTCTTCCTGGTCACCTCGTTCACCGACCACGCAGACCGAGGTCAGTAGTGGCTCGCTCGCCGCAGTCAGTTCCACGTCCTCGGGAAAAACCTTGAGGCCGCTGCTGCGCACGATGACGAACTTCATCCGTCCCTGGATGTGCAGCCAACCGTCCTCGATCGCACCCACGTCACCGGTGCGAAACCAGCCGTCATCGGTGAAGGCGGCCTTGGTGGCGTCCTCGTTCTGCCAGTAGCCAGAAAAGACGCTGGGCCCCTTGGCCTGAATCTCCGCATCGGCGCCAATGCGAAGTTCGACGTTGACGAGGGCCCGGCCGGGCGAGTCGAGTCGCCGGTCCTCGATTCCGTTACACGTCAGTATCGGCGACGTCTCGGTCAGGCCGTAACCCTGGACCAGACGGACACCGAAGCGTTCCCACGCGGTCCCCACCTCGACCGGTATCGGTGCGCCGCCGGTGACGACGAGGCGAAGGTGTCCCCCTAACTGTGAGTGCACCTGAAAAAAGAGATAGCGACGAAGTCCAAAGGGAAAGTGGTCCGCGAGCCGCGACAGTGCCGCAAAGATCTTGGTCTTGCCCTGTTCTTCGACCGCATGGTCGATGCGCTCGAGCATGATCGTGAGCAACTGGGGAATCGCGAGGATGGTGTTTATCTCGTAGTCGTTCAGCGCCTCCACGATGGCTCTCGGGGTGACCCGGGGTACGTAGAAGATGCCGGCGCCGCACGAGAGCGAGGCGAGGCTCGCGGACATCTCGTACATGTGCGAGAGCGGCAGCACGGAAAGAAACCGCCAGTCTTCGCCCACGTGGATGCGTTCGAGAATTCCGTCAATGTTGGAAAGGATGTTGTCGTGAGTGAGGACCACGCCCTTGGGATCGGCGGTCGTGCCCGAGGTGAAGACGATGACCGCTGGCGTTGAGGGCTCGAGGACGGCGTCGGGTGTTCGCGGTGACTGCGTCGAGGCCACTTCCTCGAGTTCATCTAAAAAGTACGTCTCGAATCCGACGTCCGCTAGGCGCAGGTTCCTACTGACGAACAGCACCTTGGGCGAGGTCTCCTTGGCGAAGCGTCGTACGCGGTCCTCGGAGCTCGCCGCGTCCACCGGCACGAGAATGGCGCCCAGTAACCAGGTGCCCAAGAGGACTTCCATCCACGCGGGTCCGTTCGGCGCCACGACCATGACGCGGTCGCCGCGTTCGACGCCCAGCGACCGAAGATGGTTCGCCGCCCGATTCGCCGCGTCACGTAGTTGACGATGCGTCAGGCGCTGCACCTTGAGAAAATCTCGACTCGTGAGCGCAAGGTTGTCACCGAAGCGACCGAGGTTCTCGACGTACTCTCGAAACGTACGAGCACTCACCGGGTCGTCCACCGTGTCGTCTCGGGAGTCAAAGCCACTCGCACCACGACCTCCTTACCACCGGCCAGACGCTCGAGCGAGTGTCATTCATCCTAGGACGAGGTCCTCATCGGCCGCGGGCGCCCTGGGTCAAGCGCGCGAGTCGAGCGACGAGCACCTCGATCACGGTGAGCTCAGTCACGTCCATATCGGTATTGAGATCCTTGCCGCCGTAACTGACGCCCCCCTTGAGATCGACATCCGCGTTGGCGATCATGTGGACCGCCGCGCTGATCCGTTCGCTCCCGAGTCGTTGAGCGGTCCGCAAGGCCTTGCCCGCCGGGTAGCGGTTGATGCCCAGCAGCGCGGCGGCGTCGTCGTCTCCGCGAACGCCACTGCCTTCGAGGCGGGCCATGCGCAGGTAATGGCGTTGCAGGATATTGACAATCTGCAATCCCGCGCGAGCCTTGGAATCGAGCATCCGTCGCGCGACCACGATGGCTTTGGTCGCGTTCCCGCCGTCGACGGCGTCGGTGAGATCCCATTCGGGCACGTCGCCGGCGTCGCCCAGATACGGCTCGACGTTGTCGAACGTGAGCGGCGCGGTGCCGTAGATCGACCTCAGGGTGCGCGCCAGCGAGTCGACGCGCGCGAGGTCGTCGCCCACCTGACTCGCGACGCGCTCGGCCAGCGGGCGATCAATGCTCACTTCGTACTCGCCCAACTTGGATTCGACGTAGGCCACGCGGTCCTGGGCGCGCGAGCTCACGTTGACTTCGACCACTTCGTTCGACGCCTTCACCAACTTATGGGCCTTGGTCCCCACGACCCCGAGCACCAGCACGATGCCTGGCGCCGGATTCGCCAACCACGTCACCAGCTGGCCCACCTCGTCGGCGAGCAGCGACTGCGCGTCGCGCACCACCACGACGCGTCGCTCGACCAGGAACGGCGGCGTGTTGAGCGCCTCGAGGACGCGGGCCGCCACCGACTCACTCGACGAGGACGCCACGTCCTTGGCGGTGAAGTCCTCGAGGGCGAACGAGGGATCGAGCGCGCCGAGCGCACCGGCGACCACGTTGCGCACGGCGTCGTAGACCATCGTGGCGTCCGTACCCACCACGGCGATCGACGAGCTCGTCACGCGACCTGCTCGAGCACGCGAGCCAGCGCGTCTCTCACCCGAACCGTACCGCGCACGTCATGCACCCGCACGATACGACAACCCGCCGCGACGCCCAGCGCCGCCGCCGCGATCGAAGGCTCGCGACGTTGGGTGACTTCGAGATCGAACATCACTCCGAGAAAAGTCTTGTTCGACGCCGAGAGCAGCAGCGGCGAACCGAGAGCGGCCAACTGGGCTGAATCGCGCAGCAACTGCAGTGACTGGCCGGCCGTCTTGCCGAGGTCGAGCCCCGCGTCCAGGACCACGCGGTCCGCGCTCATCCCCGCCGCCAGCGCGCGCTCGCGACGATCGACGAGAAATTCGCTCACCGTTCGCGTCACGTCGTCGTAGTGAGGGTTGGGATCGGCGACCCGCGGACGAAGGCGTATATGCGTCGCGACGACCGACGCCTTGGACCGAGCGGCGACCGAAAGATAGTCCGGGTCGGCGAAGCCGCTGATGTCATTGCCCAGGACCGCGCCCTCGGCGAAACAAGCTTGGGCGACAGACGCGCGCCAGGTGTCGATGCTGAGAGGGATCTCGAAGCGCTTCTTCAGTTCGGCCACGACACCTACGACCCGATCGAGTTCTTCCGCCTCGCTCACGTCGTCACCGGGACCCGCCTTCACGCCACCGACGTCGAGAATGTCCGCGCCGTGAGATACGAGTTCCTCGGCCCGGGCGAAAAAGGCGTCAAGATCGTAGGTCGCGGCGGGACCGTAGAAAGAGTCCCTGGTGCGGTTCAGGATGCCCATGACCAGGGCTCGCGTGCGCAGATCATACGTCGTCTCTCCCAAGGTCAGCACGATCGGCGTGTCAGGAACAAAGGCCGTCATGCGTTTCTTTCACGAAGAAAGGTTTCGCAAGTCTCGGAATTCTGGTCGCTCACCCCGGTCAGCCTAACGTCGCTCCCGCTGAGACGGCGTAGGTGCGACACGCTGTTAGCCTCGGAATTCATGGGGAGCGAGGTCGTTGGCATCAAGCACGACGAGGTCTCGTCGTGGATGATCGAGCACCTGGGCGCCACCGCGCCACTCGACTTTGAGCTCATCGCCGGGGGGCGCTCGAACCTCACTTTCCAGGTCACCGACGCGGCACATCGACGCTTCGCCCTTCGCCGGCCTCCTACCAGCCACGTCCTGCCGACGGCGCACGACATGGTGCGTGAGTTCACGATCATCTCAGCACTTCACCCCTTGGGAGTACCCGTCGCCACGCCCTTCGGACTGTGCACGGACGAGTCGGTCAACGACCGACCGTTCTACGTCATGGAGTTCGTCGAGGGCGCGATACTGCGTGACCGCGACCAAGCCGAGAAGGAATTCAGTGAAACGACCCGAGGCGTCATTGGCGACAACCTCGCCGCGACGCTCGCTCAACTGCACGACGTCGACGTGGACCAGGCTGGACTCGGTGGACTCGCGAAACACGATCAGTACGTCGAACGCCAACTCCGACGCTGGCGCACCCAGTACGAGCAGATGCACGTCGAAGGAGTCGACCACGGTGGTCTCGTCGAAGCAGTGGGCGACCAACTGGCGGCGTCGATTCCAACTCAGCAACGCGTCTCGGTCGTGCACGGCGACTATCGCCTCGATAACACGGTCCTGGACGAGAACGGTGCCGTGCGAGCCATTCTCGACTGGGAGATCTGCACCCTGGGCGACCCAATGGCCGACCTCGGCCTGTTACTCGTCTACTGGGCCGAACCCGCCGACGAGATGGCGGCCCTGCTGGGCGCCGCCCCTACGACCGCCAAGGGCTTCGCCAGTCGAGACGACGTCCTCAAGGCGTACGCCGCGCACTCAGCGCTCGATGTCAGTGACGTCGCCTACTATCAAGCATTCGGCTACTGGAAGTTGGCCTGCATCCTCCAGGGTGTCTTCGCGCGCTATAGCGCCGGAGCGACCGCGGGCGATCAGGGCAGCGTCGCTGAGTTCCCGACACATATCGCAATGCTCGCCGCGACGGCGCAGCGAACGCTGGAGAAATAATGGACGACGAAATCTACGACCGAATCATCTACCTCGCAGACCCCGAATTGAGCGAGCCCGTGCTGGTGGTCAGTCTGGAGGGATGGATCGACGCGGGGCTGGGTGCGAGTACGGCCATTTCGACCATGCTCAACACGATCAGTACCGAGGTCCTCGCGACTTTTGACACCGAATACTTCATTGACCAACGCGCCAGGCGCCCTCTCGCACGCATCGTCGACGGCATCACCACCGAACTCACCTGGCCCGAGATCCAACTGCGCTACGGCCGCGACGGCGATGGCGCGGACATCCTCTTTCTCGTAGGACCCGAGCCGGACTTCCACTGGAGTGATTTCATCGACGTGGTGACCGACGCCGCCGGACGATTTGACGTTCGCCTGGTAGTGGGACTTGGCGCGTTCCCCGCACCGACTCCCCACACGCGTCCCGTTCGCGTCATCGCCACCGCACCCGAGGCGAGTGCGCACCTGTTACCGATCATTGGAACCGTCACGGGCGAACTAGAGGTCCCCGCGGGTATCAGCGCCGCCCTCGAACTGGGCTTCGCTGAAGTCGACATGGAGATCGTCACGTTGTGGGCGCGCGTCCCCCACTACGTGGCGGCGATGCCGTACCCGCAAGCGTCAGCCGCTCTGATCGACGGCTTGGCGCGCATCGCGGGACTGACGCTCGACGCCAGTCACCTTCGCGCCTCGGCCGATGAGGCCCGCCAACGTGTCGACGACCTGGTCACCAACAACCCCGAGCACACCTCCATGGTCGAACAACTCGAGGAAGCGGCCGACGAGACCGAAGGGACGTCGCTCGGTGAGGACCTACCGAGCGGCGACGAGCTCGCGGCCGAACTCGAACGTTTCCTGCGCGGCGAATCGAACTAGGGACGACTCTCGTGGCGACCAAGAACGTTCTGATCACCGGCGCCGGTTCGGGCTTTGGAAAATTGGCGGCCGTGGCCCTCGTTGAGCGCGATCACCAGGCCATCGCCACCACCGAGACCGAAGACCAGGCGAGCGAACTTCGCCGAGAAGTACCGTCACTTCGAGTGGAGAAACTCGACATCACCACCGACGACGTCGACAAGGTCCACGCTTGGCCGATCGACGTGCTGGTAAACAACGCGGGAGCAGGCGAGACCGGACCCCTCGCCGACGTACCGATGGACCGTGTACGACGGCTCTTCGAGGTCAACGTCTTTGGCACGCTCAAAGTGACCCAGGCAGTCCTCGTCGACATGGTCCCGCGCCGCAGCGGGCGGATCATCATCATGTCCTCTATCGCGGGCGTCCTCGCGGCACCCGCCTTCGGGCTCTACTCGATGACCAAACACGCGCTCGAGGCAATGGGCAAGTCAATGCGCGGCGAACTCGCCCCCCTCGGCATCGACGTCACGTTGATCAACCCCGGACCCTACCTGACGGGATTCAACGACCGAATGGCGCAGTCAATGTGGGAGTGGTTCAACGAACGGTCACTCAATGCTCCAGAGGCAGAACTCTTTCGGGTCATCGGCGACTTCGTCACGACCGGACAGCGCGACCCACTCGAGGTCGCCAATCGCCTGGTGGAATTGGTCGAAGCCGATACCACCTCCGAGAACAATTTCGTCCCACCGGACATCAAGGCCCAACTGGGTCTGGTCTAATCAGGCCCCGCGCGGCGTATCGTCCACGTCGCCCTCTTCGATGCGCAAACCGAGGCCGAGCGCGTAACCGTCAAGGAACAGCTCACACTCGTTCTGGCGCGGGTGACGGTGGGCAATCTCGTAGAACCTCGCGGAGTGATCGGCCTCTTGAAGGTGCGCCAGTTCGTGGACGAGCACCGCGTCAATAACCCACTCGGGGCACTGGCGAAGCCGACTCGACACGCGGATGTCACGCGACGCCGGCGAACACGACGCCCAACGCGCTCGCTGATTGTTCACCCAACGAACCGAATTCGCCATCACGCCATCGTTGTAGAGGTCGGCGAGCACGCGAGCCCGCTCTTCGAGCGAGGCATCACCCGCCACATTCTGGGGCCGTTGCGTGAGGAGCCGCTCGACCAGGTCGTCGACGAAGGCCTCGCGTTCTCGCCCGCGCAGGCGCGCGGGTATCTGGACCACGATGCGACTGCCCGACCAGTGGGCGGCGCCGGTCTTCTTTCGTCGCGACGAGGAACGGACCTCGACTTCGGGTCGGTCGAAACGCGGCGGCTCGACCCACACCGACGATCCAGTAACGGGAGGTCGCGCCATCAGATGATGATGTTGACCATGCGAGGAGGTTTGGCAATCACTCGCTTGATCGGCGCATTTCCCAGCGCACGAATGACAGATTCGTCCGCGAGCGCCAAGCGTTGCGCTTCGTCTTCGCTAAGGCCGGGTTCGACTTCGATACGGGCTCGGACCTTGCCGTTGATTTGGACGATCATGGTGAGGGTGTCGGTCACGGTGAGTGCCGGGTCGGCCACGGGCCAATGTTGGTGATGCAGCGACGTCGCACCCGGGTGACGCCGTTCCCAGAGCTCGGCGCTAACGTGCGGTGCCATGGGAGCGAGCAGCGTGAGCATCAAGTCGATGGCCTCGTCTAAGGCGGCGCGCTGGATACCGTGTTCGCTTCGAGCCTGCTTGGAAACGGTGTTGAACACCGACATCACTTCGGCGACGGCGATGTTGTACATCCAGCGATCGAAGCAATCGGTCACAGTCGCTACGGCGCGGTGGACGGCGCGACGGACCTGCAGGTCGGATTCGTCGGCGACGTCGTGGAAATTGACCTCGGCGTATTCACTGAGTCGATAGACGCGGTCAAGGAATCGACCACAACCCTCGATGATCTCCTCGGTCTGTTCCGACCAATCCACGTCATCGGCCGGTGGACCGGCAAAGAGATGAAAGAGGCGAAGCCCATCCGCACCCACCGTCTCGTAGTACTTCTCCGGCGCGATCTGGTTCCCCTTGGATTTGGACATCTTGGCGCCGTCGATGCGCAACATGCCCTGCGTGAAGAGACGTGCGAAGGGTTCGCGCGGCAAGCCCGGCGCAATCCCGAGATCGATGAGCGCCTTTAAGTAGAAACGTGCGTAGAGCAGGTGCAGGATCGCGTGCTCGACGCCACCGATGTACTGGTCGACCGGCATCCACTTCGCGGCCTGGGCAGGGTCGAAGGCTTTATCGGGCGTGAAGGGATCCGCGAAGCGCAAGAAGTACCACGACGAATCGGTGAAGGTGTCCATGGTGTCGGTTTCGCGCACCGCCGGTTCACCGCACAGCGGACAGGTCGTGTGACGGAACTCGTCGTGCGTCGCGAGGGGCGACTGACCGCTCTCGTCCATCGCCACGTCATCGGGGGCGAGCACCGGTAATTGGTCGAGGGGTACCGGTACGATTCCATCCTTCTCGCAGTAGACAATGGGTATGGGACAGCCCCAGAATCGTTGACGCGACACCAGCCAGTCGCGCAGTCGGTAATTGACGGTCGCAACGCCGTGCGCCTCTCGTTCGAGGTACTCAGTCGCCTTCTTTTTTCCCGCTACGACGTCGAGCCCGTCGAGGAATCCAGAATTGATGTGCACACCATCGCCCGCGTACGCGCCGCCTTCGAAGTCCGCCGGGGGTTGAATCGTGCGAACGATTGGTAATTGGTACACAGTCGCGAAGGCGTAGTCGCGCTCGTCCTCGGCCGGCACGGCCATGATCGCACCAGTGCCGTAATTCCCGAGCACGTAGTCGGCCACGTAGACCGGCACCTTCTGGTTGGTGAAAGGATTCAGCACGAAACTTCCCGTGAAGGCCCCGCGCTTCTCGAGGCCCGGGCCGGCCTCGGACGACGCCGTGCGCTCGAGTTCGCTCTCGGACTTCGCGCGTTCGACCAGTTCGTGCACCTGATTGCGTTGTTCGTCGGTCGTCAAATGGGCGAGCAGCGGATGCTCGGGTGCGATGACGGCGTAGGTAACGCCAAAGCCCGTGTCGGGTCGCGTCGTAAAAACGCGCAAGGCGCGACTTGGATCATCGGCAAGCGGAAGGTCGAACTCAACTCCCTCTGATCGTCCGATCCAATTTCGCTGCATGGTCTTGACCCTTTCGGGCCAATCCAGACCGTTCAGATCGTCCAACAACTCGTCGGCGTAGTCGGTTATCTTGAAGAACCACTGTTCGAGATCCTTTCGAATGACGAGGTCGCCCGACCTCTCGCACGTGCCGTCGGCGAGTACCTGCTCGTTCGCCAACACCGTGAGACATCCAGGGCACCAGTTGACCGGCGCCTCGGCTCGGTAGGCCAGTCCGGCCTTCAAGAGCGCGAGGAAGAACGTCTGTGACCAGCGCATGTACTCGGGGTCGTGGCTAAAGACCTCACGCCGCCAGTCGTAGACCGCGCCCAAGCGACGCAAAGACGAACTCAACTCCTGCATGCGCGCCTCGGTGAAAAGCCGCGGGTGGCTTCCTGCCTTGATGGCGGCATTTTCGGCGGGCAAACCAAAGGAGTCGAAACCAATAGGTGACAAAACGGCTTTGCCGAGCATCGTCTGATAGCGCACTACCAGGTCACCCATGGTGTAATTGCGCACATGGCCTTGGTGAGCGGCCCCCGAAGGGTAGGGGTACATGCAGAGTACGTAGTAGCGCTCGCGAACGTCATCGTTGTCGACCTCGTACGTGCCTTCATCTAGCCAGCGTGCTTGCCATTTGGCTTCAACTGATGTCACGTCAAAGGGGCGGGCCATCACGACATTCTAGAGAACGAACGGCCTAGTCTCTCCCTAGAAAGACGAGGTGGCATGGAAAATCCAGTCTTCGTTCTGGTCCACGGCGCCTGGGGCGGCTCGTGGTGTTGGCGTGACATGCTCACCCTGCTCGAGCGACGGCACGTCCGGGTGCGGTGCGTTGACTTGCCCAGTAGCCGCAACGGTTCTCCCGGAGCCATTGCCCTGGCGGATGACGTCAGCGAGCTCGTCCTCGCCACCGAAAGACTCGAGCACGTTGTCCTCGTGGGCCACAGTTACGGCGGAATGGTCATCACCGAAGCCGCCCCTCAGGTCAAGGGTCTGCGCCGACTCATCTACGTGGCAGCCCTCGTCCCGCTCGTCGGAGAAAGCGCCACTGACGTGTCCCGACTCGTTCGCGTGAGAACAGAACTCGACGATGCCATAGAGGTAGAAGGCGAGCACCTCCAACTCACACCCCGCCGTGCCGAGTCCGCACTGTTCGGCGAATGTTCATCCGAAACCCGCGAATGGGCGGTCTCGCAACTCAGCTCTCAGACAATCGCGAGTTTTCGGTCGCCGCGATCTTCGGCTGCGACTGATGTCCCGACGTTCTATGTAAAATGTCGCAACGACCGCGCCATTGACCCTGGTCTCCAGAACCTGCTCGCGACGCGGTGCGATGAACACCTAGAGTTAGCGAGCGATCACTCCCCCTTTCTCTCGCACCCGCACCATCTCCTCGGAGCGCTCGTGGATTGAGCTTTCAAGGGTCGTTTATCCAACTGCTAACATCGGAGAGCCTTTGGGGGTATAGCTCAGCTGGTAGAGCACTTGCATGGCATGCAAGGGGTCAGGGGTTCGAATCCCCTTACCTCCACCGAGAAAAATTCCTGATCACAGTTCCTGTACGAAGCGCCCAAACTACGTTGTGAATCATAAATTGTGTGTCTTTGCTAGCAATGCAAGAGGATTGTCGAAAGACTTGGCCCTATCTGATTGATACTGTCACCCGTGACCGAAGTGACGTCAAGCGCGCGCCCCGATTTCAGCGCGATAACCGGATGACCGCTTAGCCAAACTTTCCATTGACTATCTTCAACATTGTTGAGAATCACGTTGCCCAAGTAGATTCCTACTTCGTTGGCTAGGCCTATACGCCCATGATGACCTGGATCTGCACTCCAATCATCGAGGTGGGCATCCAGTATTTCAAGACCTGCCAAGTCATCAGTAAGTCCCACTCCGTGTTCGAGCGACCATTGACGAAGGCGAACACTGTCTGCCAGAAGTCCAGCCACCATGTCCGAGCCACTCGAATTCGAAGTGCTGAATACCGCGACGCCGCGAGCGACCCCATGCTTAGGTCCCATCCTTCTGCGACGCCATCGAATTCTCAATGTCAACCACTTTCTCGCCAATGTATGAACTTGAAAATTTTCAAGACTCAGCCGTCGTCGTCGGAAGCCTCAACAAATGCATCAAGAGCTTCATCGATTCGCAGGTACATTCGTCCTCGCTCGTCATCACCGATGTCTCTGAAACCGAAATGGCGAAAGAAGGCACGCGCAGATTCATCAATAGGATCGACGCCGATAAATCGAGCCGCCGCACTCTCCCCAGCAGCCGCAGCGTGAAAGATGGCATCAACCAATAGATCTCGACCTAGCTTCTGGCCATGGAAGCCACTGGCAATAGCGAGTCGGCCGAGAAGCACCATTCCAATGTCGAATTTCGGTAGTCCGCGCCCGAGCTTCTTCGGGAGTTCTACCGCGTTCACCCCGCCCATTGAGAGCGAGTAGTAACCGATGACTTCGTCACTGTCATCAATTAAGAGAAACGTACGCGATAAGTTTCGTCGCTCGTTCTCTAGGGCGTGGACTAAAAGCCAATCATTGAGTGACTTGGTTCCACAATCAAATCCTTTGAGATTATGATGCGAAGCAAGTCGTTCTATTCGCACTAGTGAGCGTGCTTGATTCGCCGAGATTCCCTAATTTGTCGAACTAACTCTTGAGGCGCTTTGGCTGGTCGGTCAAGCGCTTCGAGAAACTGTCGATACGGATCAGACGGGAGCCCGATTGAATGATGCGCTTCGACAACTTGCTCGGCGTCGGATACCGCCCGTTCAACCAAGAATTCAGATACTGAAATCCCCAGTAATCCCGCCGCTTCAACAATCAAATCATCATCTTTTGAAGCGATTCTCAACTCTCGCCTTTTGTCCTTGAGCATGTTGTTCTCCTCTGTACGTACAATTGTACGGCAAATGAAACTTCTTGTCAAGGATAACCCGGAGCCAGGATTAGATCGAAATCCATTACGAAGTAGCGAAGCGACGCTCTTGATCAGCGGCGAACTTCTTGGCCATCGTCACGCGACCCTTCGACATAGAGGGCGAGAGCTTCCTCCCCATTTGCGACGGCCTCGTCGATATCAACGCCCTCAGTGTGGAGCCCGTGAAGGTCGGGGGCGTACACGTAGAATCCACCTACTCTTGAGGTACGAAAACGAATTCGATTTCGCTGACTTGGGACACAAGCTTGATTGTAGCGGGCACGTGTTAATTTCCTTTTGACCAATGACTTGAGTACTGGGGAACTAGGACAATCTGGATCCACTACAGCAGTTAGGTACAGCAGTTGAATAGAATTCACCTGAACTTCGGTGCACTCGTTCACTTGAAGCGAGCGGAGAATCGGTCATTCGAGAAAGTTGTAGCTTCTCGGGAAATTCATTCTTGGCGCAAAGCCGCGCAAGGCGAGGCCTGAAACTCGAAACACCTTTCGTTTCCAACCATTTTGAGCCGTGCAATAACCATCGTGCGTTGACAGTCGAATTGGTAAGCCAGTTTGTGCTTCGTGAATCGTTCGGCGACTAAACCATGCGAGAACGGCCGGTTCGTGTCCTGCGGCTCGTCAGTGGGACTTCGATGCCACACTCGGCACAAAATCGCGCTGGCGAACGAGGGCGAACGAGCTGATCGAACCCGCCAAAGCGATGATCGCCGCGATGAACACAATGGTATTGAGAGAGGAAGAAAAGCCGGAACGATACGCATTCAGCAAGACGATGCGGTCTGGTCCGGGCAGCGATGCCGCCAAATGGCGAACGTCGCCTCCGAGAACCGCGGCGCGTAGTTGAGCACCACCGTGAAATGAAATTGCAGTTCCCGTATGCGAAACCCGAAGCGCTTGGACCGTCTTCTTTTCAAGTTGGGACTGGAACACCGAACCCAAGCCGGCGATGCCCGTCGCGATGCCTACTTGGCGAAAGGTGCTGTTGGCCCCCGAGGCCATGCCGCTTCGTTCGGGGGGTACGACCGAGATTGCCGACGACGCGAGAACCGGGTTGACGGCACCTATACCAACGCCCGCGAGGATGAAACCGGGCAACAACACCGTCCAGGTCGAATTGGCATGGGTGAAGCCCATGGTGAACAAACCGGCGGCAATGAGTAAGAGACCTGAACCGAGCATGTATCGTGCTTGCACCCGCACGGTCAACTTGCCCGCGACCGGCGCGACGATGAACGCGAGAGCCGTAAGGGGAAGGAAGCGCACGCCCGAGGCGAGCGCGCCAAAGCCCAGATCATCTTGAATGAAGAGAGTGAGATACAGGAACATTGCAAAGATTGATGCCGAGATGGCGAAGGCGGCGAGCGACACGCCAGTCATGGCGGGTCGTTTGAACAAATTCAGGTCCAACATTGGCTCTTTTTGTTTCAGTTCGGCAACGATGAAGATCATGATCAGCGCGGTTGCTGCAACGAGGAGTCCCACGATGAGTGAGCTCGACCAACCGTCGTCGTTCCCTCGGATGAGTGCGAAGACGAAGAGGAAACCCGAGGACGAAAATGTGACGAACCCAATCCAGTCCACTCGGCGCTTGTTCGCGTCACGAGACTCTTGGATCCTGGTCAACGTGATGATGATGGCCACGACTCCAATGGGAACGTTGATGAAGAAGATCCATCGCCAGCCAATACCGGTGGTGATCGCGCCACCCACCAAGGGTCCAACCGCGACTGCGCCGCCGAGTACCGCGCCGTAGATGCCAAAAGCGGTACCGCGTTCTCTTCCGCTAAAGGCCGCGGCGATCAGTGCGAGCGACGTGGCGAACATGATTGCGCCACCCACACCCTGGGCGGCCCTGGCGAGATTGAGCATCAGCGAGGAGGTCGACAAACCACATACCATCGATGACGCGCTGAACACTCCCAAGCCGACAGCGAAGACCTCGCGCCGTCCGAACATGTCCCCAAAGACGCCCGCAGTGAGCAAAAAGGCAGCGAGCGTAAGCGAGTACGCGTCCACCACCCATTGGATGTCGCTGAACGAGGAGTGCAGCGCGCTTTGAATATTGGGTAAGGCCACGTTGACGACCGTGATATCGAGCAGGAGCATGAAGGTGGCGGTGCAGACGGCTATGAGCGTCCACCACTTGCGGTCAATTACTGGCATGGCGTTCTCGTTCCTCGTCGACGTGGACGCCGCGCAACGTGACAGCGCCACAAGAATTATTCGGTAATCGTAGAGGCGCCCAAGCCGACTCATGACACTCTGACCACAGCGGTCTCTTTGCGATTAGGGCGCTCGCAAGGATCCCGTGCGAGGACGGGATGTCGATCAATGACCTGCTTCTGCGACTGCTACCAGGCGCCGCAACATGGTGGGAAAGACAAAATGATGAAAGGGTAGAACACTGAACCAATAGAGCCGTCCCAAGAATCCCCTCGGACGAAACGTCGCGGTTTGGACGATGGACGATCCTCCCTTGATCGGCTCAATCGTCCAGGAAAGCCACGCCGCGCCAGGCAGACGCATCTCGGCTCGGAGTCGAAGGCACTCGGGCGGTTCAACACATTCAATCCTCCAGAAGTCGAGAGCATCACCCACTCGAAGTTCTGATCGCCTACCTCGCCGAAGGCCCGGACCACCGATAAGTTGATCGAGCATTCCACGAGCGCTCCAGAGGAATTGGCCGCCGTACCAGCCTTTCTCACCGCCGATCGTGCTGAGTTCTCCAAACACGTCGCGCGCCGACGCTCGCGACGTGGCGACTCGCCGATCCGTGAAGACGGTTCCGCCCGCCCAATCCGGGTCAAGCTCATTGGGCTGGAAATGGATGAGGTCCGCGTCGGAGAACCTGGTCGGGGCGCCAGAATCGCGCGTGACCTCAAGTGCACGAGTGATCGAATCTTCGAGCGAGAGCGGCACCACTCCAAATTCCTCACAGGCTGAGCGACCATTGACGATGACTTCGTTGACGAGCGACTGTATCAACTCTTTCGCCAGGGGAACCGGGACCGGCGTGACGAGTCCGATCCAGTGAGACGAGAGTCGAGGGGAGAGCAACGGGACCGGAATCAAGAATCTCTTCGGTAACCCAGCGCAACGACAATAGGTCTCCATCATCTGGGCGTAGGTCACCACGTCGGCACCGCCGACCTCGAGCACGCCTTCGATTGGTTGCTCCGAGGTGACCGCCCTCACGACCAACGTGACCACGTCGGCGATTGAGACGGGCTGACATTTCGTGCTCACCCACTTAGGCGTCACCATTATCGGGAGTAAATCTACGAGGTACCGGAGCATCTCGAAGCTCGCTGACCCTGATCCAATAATCACGCCCGCTCGCAGCTCGATGACTCGCACACCCGAGGTGACGAGCGCGGCCCCGACGTCCTGACGGCTCGTGAGGTGTTTGCTCAACGTCTCTCGATCATCCCCCAGCCCACCGAGATAGACAATTCGCTGCACCCCAGCGGCGGCGGCGGCGGAGGCGAAATTGTGAGCTTGACGCACCTCACGCTCAGCCCAGTCGTCGCCTTCGCCAATGGCGTGGACCAAGTAGACCGCGACCGTGATCCCGGCCATTGCCTCGGAGAGATCGTCGTCAACCGATCCTTCGACGACCTCCACCTCCGTAAACCACCGCGCAGCGCGAAGTTTCGCTGGCGTTCTCACCAAGCAGCGCACCTGGCAATCCAGGTCAAGGAGCGCCGGAACGACTCGACCGCCCACGTAGCCCGAAGCGCCCGTAACGAGAACTTGGGGGGACTTCACAACGAAAGCGTACCGGTACTTCGACAATGAAGGACCCGCGCACAGGTACGTGGCCTTCGCTCTCGTTCGAACGCCCTACCGGCGCTTCTTTTTGCCCTTCGTCTTGTGTTTGTTCTTGCGCTTCTTCTCGTCGGCTTTTTTGNNGTCTTTGTCCTTGGTCTCTTTTTTGAGGATCTCATCATGAAGTGAACAGGCAACTTCTTCATCAAAACGACCCAAGACACTGGACGTAGGCGCTCGCAACGCGGTCGGCGCGGTCGAAGGCTGAGTGACGTACGGCGACGCAACTCCATGGCCCTTCGCCGTTACCACGTCGAAGAACACGCGTTCGACCACCGACATCTCATTGTCG
>DKEO01000003.1:0-6890 GCA_002452255.1 Ferrimicrobium sp. UBA6820 | reverse complement strand
TCGGCGATGATGCCACGTACTACCTGGCCGTGAATCGACATCGTCGAAACGTGGTGGCGGACCTTCGACGTGTTGAGGACTTCGAACACGTGGCCGAACTTGTTGAAGCCGCCGACGTCGTCGTTGAGAATTTTCTTGAGAGTCAGGTGCGATCACTGCACATCGACGAACTACGAACTCGCAACCCAAATTGCGTCTGGGTGTGGATCACGCCCGCGACCACGGGTGGACCGCTCGCTGAGCTCCCGTCCTTTGACCTGTTGGCCCAGGCTCGTTCGGGATTGATGGGGGTGACCGGTGAGCCAGACGGACCCCCGAGCAAGGTGGGTTCACCCGTCGCTGACGTGGTCACTGGTCTCTACGGGGCGATAGCCATGCTGACCGGCTTGGTCGCGCGCTCGCTCAACCGTCCGGGTCGCCACTTCGAAGCGCCGCTGCTCGAATCGACGATGAGTGCGTTGGTGAATCAAGCGCAGGGTTTTCTCGCGACGGGCGTCAACCCCACGCGACTGGGCAACGACCACCCCAGCATCGCGCCCTACGGACCGGTCACCACGAGCGACGGTTTGCTCTTGCTCGCCGTGGGCACCGACCAGCAGTTCGCCCGACTGGTCAAGGTGCTCGGCGACGAGCGTCTGTCACGCGGGGGGTGGGCGAGCAATGACGAGCGTGTCGCCGATCGCGCCGCTCTTCGTCGGGCCTTGAACGAGATCTTCGTGGACCGACCGAGTGCGCACTGGCTCGAAGTGTTGACTGATTCGGGCGTGCCGCACGCGCCCGTGCTCGACGTGGCCGGTGCGTTCGCCCAGGACCAGATTCGTGAAGGGGACTTCGTGGGGGAGATGTCGAGTCCGGGCGGGCCCGTCACGACGATGCGCACCCCGTTACTCATCGACGGTGTTCGCCCCGTCGTGCGGCGCGGTCCGCGCCGCTTGGGCGAGGACACCGAGTCGGTCTTCGGCGACTAATCGCGCGAGAAGGCTTCGCCGTCGAAGGTGTCGCGCGAAGTGAACTCTTCGACACTTCGTCGCTGGAGCTTGGTGTGGCGCTTCAGCGGATGTCCCAGTGCCACGAGGGCGGCCACGGCGTAGGTGTCTGGTACGTGCAGTACTCGACGAGCTCGGTCCTCGTGTTTGGTGAGCACGGTGGTCATCACCCCACCCAGACCATGATCGTGGGCGCTCAACAGCACGCTCCAGACGAAGGGATAGATCGAGGCACCGCCGACCAATTGGTAACGATCGAGGTCACGGTCGGTCGCGGCGAGCGCGCCCAGGTCCGCGAGCACGACGAGCATCACGGGCACCTCGTCGATCGTTTCGGCGAAACCCTTGGGGTTTGAGAGACGGACTGCCTCTTCGCGCTTGGCGAGGGCGGCGGCGCGCTCGGATTCGCTGGCGAGGGGCGAGAAAGGGACCTGGCCGGCCAAGACGTGCGCGACGTAGTCGTGCCACGCGTCGAGGTAGATGTCGCGCAGTTCGCGCCGCCGGTGACCGGTGACGACGATGACGCGCCACGCCTGACGGTTCCCGCCCGAGGGGGCGAATCGAGCGTCGTCGAGGACGTCGTAGAGCAGTTGGTCAGCGACCGGCTCGGGACTGAACTTACGAATCGAGCCAGTGGTTCGAAGAACTTCGTTAAGGTCCATCGCGCCACCCTAGGGCGAGGGGATCAGGCGTCGCGGCGAATCATCAAAGCGACACCAACGACGTAGACCACGATCACGTAGACCAAGAGTAAGAGGGAAGCGTTCCAGGCCCCCAGGTGATACGCCGGTGGAAAAGGCGACATCATTGAGCGACCGAGTTCGGAGGGCAAGTACTTCGAGTAGGAATTCTGCCAACTCTGGGGCAGGAACGCGAAGATGATCGGCACGATGAGCAGGATCGAGACGAAGATGCTGATGCACGCGGCGCTGTGACGCACGATGAGCCCGAGGGCGAAGCCCGCGATCGTGAGCAGCGTGAGGTACGCGCCCGCCAAGAGAACTGACCGCAGGACGTCCACGGTCCCTAGTGAGGCCGTAGGCACGACGCCCTTGAAGATCGATTGTCCGA
The DNA here is from genome assembly GCA_002452255.1 of Ferrimicrobium sp. UBA6820. Lineage (GTDB taxonomy): Bacteria > Actinomycetota > Acidimicrobiia > Acidimicrobiales > RAAP-2 > RAAP-2. The sequence continues at coordinate 4,833 of DKEO01000003.1, read as the reverse complement.
GTTCGAAGGTTGCGAAACAGACGACCTCACTCACCACGATGAGCGTCAAGGCCAGGACGATGGTCTTGGCCGAGATGAGCCGTAGGCGGTTCGACACCGCGGTGAGCGTTGTTCGTATTGACCCCGAGGAGTACTCGCTCGTGATGAAGAGCACACCAATGACCCCGACGGCGAACTGCGCGAAAATGATACCGGCAAGACTCGTTGAGACCGGATCGAACGTGAGTCGGTCCGATACGGAGGAATGGCTCCAGTGGCTTCGTATCGCCCACGAGATGAGGCCACCCAAACCGAGCGTCAGGACGAAGAAGACGATGACGCCCATCACCGAGGAGCGAACCGTGCGGAACTTGATCCACTCGGACTTGACGACATCGACGAGAGTTTGGTTGCTACTCACGAGGCATCGCTCCGGGCATTGACGTGCCGTATTCGACCGAATCCGCGGTGAGGTCCATGAAGACCTCTTCGAGCGATGCGCGCTGGGGTGTCAACTCGTAGACGGTGATACCAGCCTTGAACGCCGTTTCACCGACCTGGTCGGACGTGAGTCCACTCACCGTCAAACCGCGGTCGTTCGCCACTTGGACGATCGCCTTTTGCGCCTCGAGGGCTTTGGTCAAGGCGGTGACGTCTGATGCTCGCACGAGTACCGACCCCTGAGCCGTCGCCGTCAGGTCGTCCACGGATCCTTGCGTGATGAGCGAGCCACGACCGATGACGATGATTTGCTCGGCGGTCAGGGCCATCTCGCTCATCAGGTGCGAACTGACGAAGACGGTGCGCCCCTCTTTGGCGAGGGAACCGAAGAACTCTCGAATCCAACGGATGCCCTCGGGGTCGAGGCCATTGACCGGCTCGTCAAAGAGGAGTACCGGGGGATCACCTAACAAGGCAGCCGCGATTCCTAACCGTTGGCTCATCCCGAGTGAGAATCCGCCGACCTTCTTGTCGGCGACCGACGCAATGCCCACGAATTCGAGCACCTCGTCGACGCGCGACTTCTTGATCCGGTTGGACGTCGCGAGAGCTCGAAGGTGATTGCGCGCGGTTCGTCCGGGGTGCACCGCTTTGGCGTCGAGCAGGGCTCCGACCTCGTGCAAGGGTGACTTCAGGTTCTCGTAGCTCTTGCCGTCAATGGTGGCGCGACCCCCGGTCGGGTGGTCGAGGCCAAGGATGATCCGCATCGTCGTCGACTTTCCTGATCCATTGGGACCGAGGAATCCGGTGACGACCCCCGGCATGACCTCAAAGTCGAGGTCGTTGATGGCGACGGTGTCTTTGTAGTGCTTGGTGAGGTGGTCGATTTTCAACATGGCTTCACCGTCACCTTACTGAAGTGCGTCGAGGGCACCGATGGATATAGGTAATTAGTTAATAAGACCGGCTAGCGTGCTGCACGTTGGTTGTCACGGCACCTCGCACACGTGCCCGAGAGCGCGACGTGATGACGATCCAACTGGAAGCCGTACGCCTTTTGTAGTTCCTTGCTCAGCGCGTCGAAGTGTGCCGCCGAGATCTCGATGGTCTGCTTGCAGTACTCGCAGGTCAAGTGCCCGTGTACGGCTCCAGCGAGGTGGTAGACGGCTGCCGCCTGGCCGAGGTGCGAGTGCACGACGATGTTGAGTTCCTCGAACTCCTCGAGTATCCGATAGACCGTCGAGGGGCTCACCTCGGGTCGCAAACTTTGCACGGCGCTCGTGATCTCTTCGGCGGTCAGGTGGCCGCGTGCCTTTACGAGTACTTCGACGACCGTTCGCTTGGCGAGCGTGACGCGTCGGTCGCTGCCCCTGACGGTTGAAAGTATTTCCTCAGCCGTGGGTGCTCGCTGGACCATCCCACGAGATTAGGACCGCGATCGAGCCAGATGGCGACGTCGAGCCCCGGGCGGCGTCGACCCTCGTTAATGAGCTTGGTCGTTGAGCCTGGCCAGGATGGCCGTGGCCTGGTCGACCATGTCGAGCACGATCTGGCCGGCGGGTTCGAGTGACTCGATCGCCCCGACGGCTTGTCCCGCGGGGTAGCCCTCGCGGCGCGGATCGACGCCGGGCGTGTGTTGGTCCCCGCCCAGGTGGAAGGTCCCTTCGCCAAAGGACACCCGTAATTGTTCGGGGAACTTTCGCAGGAGCGTGGGATCGGCCTCGTAACGGTCGGTGGTGTCGTTTCGCAGCACCCGCATGGTCTTGCCCGAGAACGCGCGCGAGACCACCGTGCCGTCTTCCTTGGCGGCGAGTATGCCTTCGCGAAATCCCGGCAGCGCGCGGGCCTCGGGCGTGGCGATGAAACGTGTACCGATCCACACCCCGTCCGCGCCGAGGGCGAGCGCTGCGGCGAGTCCGCGGCCGTCAAAGATGCCGCCCGCAGCGACGACGGGAATCGACGAGCCCACGGCGTCGACGATCAGCGGCACCAGCGGCATCGTCGCAACGGTTCCCGTGTGCCCGCCGGCTTCGGTGCCTTGGGCGACGACGACGTCGCACCCGGCATCGAGAGCGCGCTTCGCGTGCTCGACCTTGCCGCACATCGAGATCACCAGAACCTGGTGCTCGTGGCACGTGTCAATGACGTGGCGAGGCACACCGAGACCCGCAACGAACGTCGAGGCCCCACCTTCGATGAGCAGTTCGACGTTCTTCGCCAGCGTGTCGGGAAATGCGGTGAGCAGGTCCACGCCGAAGGGTTTGGAGGTGAGTGCCTTGGTCGCGGCGATCTCTTGAGCGAGTTGGGAGCTCGACATCGTCGAGGCGCCGAGACAGCCGTAACCACCGGCGTTCGAGACCGCGGCGGCGAGGTCGTGGTACGCAACGCCCCCCATGCCCGCGAGCATCACGGGATGTTCAATCTTCAAGAGTTCGGTGAGACGAGTTTTCATGGCAACCTCCCACGACAACTTACCCAGTAGTCCGACGGGGTCTAGTCGTGTCGAGTCAGCTGGCGCAACGTGGTCACCCCGAGCGTTCCGGCAATCACCGTCGCGAAGAGCAGACCCAGCGTGTCCGCGGCGTAGTTGGCCGAGCTTGCACCGAAGAGAGTAGTAGCGAACAACAGCGGCACCGTGATACCCATGGCGCACAAGGTCGAGACGCCCGCGAGCAGTGGCCAAGTGATCGAAGGGTGCAGACGCCACTTGAAGGCTCGCGCCAGGGCCACGCCACCGACGATGCCCAGAACCTTTCCGACGATGCGCACGCCGACCATGCCGACGATCACGACCAGCGTTGCTTTGTTGAGGGCGAGACTGTGCCACTCGACACCGCACGCCACGAGTGCGAAGAAAGGCAGCACCAGAACGGTGGACCATCGACTCATCGAGAGCTCGAGTCGGTTCGCCCAGTCACTCTTGAACGAAACCAGCAGGCCCGCCGCGACGCCCGCCAGTGGAGCCTCGACGTTGGCCCAGAGCAGGCACGCCCACAGCCCTACCAGTGCGAGCAGCGCCACACTGAACCGAGAGGTCCGCCGTGTGATCGCCGCAGCGACGATGACGAGAAGTGCGAAGGAAACGAGACCCCACCCGCGCACGTGACTCGCGCCGGTAAAGCCGAGCACGATGACGCTGAAGGTATCGTCAGCGACGGCCAACGTGAGTAGGAAGAGGCGCACGGTCGACGGTAGACGTCGACCCACGATCGCCACGATGCCGAGCGTAAAGGCGATGTCGGTCGCCATGGGAACTCCCCAACCACGCCGCAGTGCCGGCGAGTGTGCCACTACTCCCACTACTACTGACAGCAGCGCGGTACCCGCCATGCCGCCCAGGGCCCCCAGCACCGGTGGGAGGGCGTGTGAAGTCTTGGCCAGTACGCCTGAACGAAGTTCGCGCGAGAGTTCGAGTCCGATTGCGAAGAAGAAGATCGTCATCAACCCGTTGAGCACAATGGCGTGCACGGAATCCATTGACGCGCTGCGAAGCACACTGTTCGACCACGTGGTATCGAACACGCGTCGGTAACTCGCCAGACTCAGCGCGGACCAGACGAGGGCGGTGCCAACGCCGGCGCTTATGAAAAGCGCGGCGCTGTAGTCGTGGTCGATGGCGTCGGTGATACGACGCCCAGCCGGGCGAGTCATAGTGCCAAAGGCTACTGAAGGAGGTGGGCACACTCACACGACCATTAGGGTGTACGGATTAACGCGAACGACTTCGCACCAGAGAGCCTGAACTGGAGTGACCATGGGTGATCAGCCGACCGCACTCATATCGAAACGAGAGCTGTATTTCGTCTTTGGTGCGCTGATGCTGGGCATGTTGCTCGCGGCGCTGGACAGCACCATTGTTTCGACTGCACTGCCCACCATCGTGGGCGACCTACACGGCGCGAACCACCTTTCCTGGGTCGTCGTGGCCTACCTGCTGGCTTCCACGGTGAGCACGCCCCTGTGGGGAAAGCTCGGAGACTTGCACGGGCGAAAGATCTATTTCCAAGCGGCAATCATCATCTTCCTGGTGGGCAGCATGCTCTGTGGGATAGCGAACAGCATGATCACTCTCATTCTCTTTCGGGCGCTTCAGGGTCTCGGTGGTGGTGGGCTCATGGTCGGCGCTCAAGCCATCGTCGCGGACATCGTGCCGCCCCGGGACCGGGGTCGCTACTCGGGTTTCTTCGGCGCCGTCTTCGGCGCGGCCATCGTCATCGGGCCCCTGCTCGGCGGCTTCATCGTCGAGTACTGGTCGTGGCGATGGATCTTCTACATCAACATCCCNNCGCCGGGATCGTGACCCTCACGCTGGCGGCGTCGGGACTGATCTTGTTCACGTCGCTCGGCGGCACGTCCTTTGCGTGGTCGTCAGCGAATTCCCTCGGGCTCTTGGTGGGCGGGTTGGCTTTCACC
>DKEO01000035.1:0-6003 GCA_002452255.1 Ferrimicrobium sp. UBA6820 | reverse complement strand
GACGTGCTCGTGAACAACGCGGGCGTCACGAGAAAGGTTGCCCACCAGGACCTCGACGCAGCCAGTATCGACGTGTGGCGCGAGATCTTCGAGGTGAACGTCTTTGGCACTTGGAATCTCTGTGTCGCGGCAATGGACGAACTGCGGAAGACGAATGGTTCGATAGTGAACGTGTCGTCCGTCGCTGGCGTGCGCCCGACGGGTTCTTCGATCCCCTACGCCGCGTCAAAGGCGGCGTTGAATCACGTGACCGCGCTCCTCGCGAAGGCTGTGGGACCTGAGGTCCGCGTAAACGCCGTCGCACCCGGACTCATCGACACGCCGTGGACGAAAGACTGGCAAGTGGAGCGCACCTTTGTCGCGGCAGTGTCGCCACTTCGTCGAAGCGGGACGCCCGAGGACGTCGCCGACGTGATCTTCTCACTCTCGTCGACGCCCTACGTCACGGGACAGGTCGTCGTGGTTGATGGTGGTTTCTCGACGTCGGCCTAGCGTTCGGGAGGCGGCACAAAGAGTCGCACCAGCAAACACAGCGCGTGCGTTGCGCCTCGTACGGTCGTTCTCTTCAAGGCGGAACTCTTCTTGATGCCGAGCATCTCGCGCGCCCAAGGATCGAGCAGGTCGAGCGCGCTCAGTACGAGCAGGTGGTAAGCGCCCCGCGTGACGAAGCCGTCGACGAAGCCGTCACGAAGGAAGTCACGGGCCTCGACGCCGTCGTCGCTCAGTCGCAACTCAGGACGGAACCGCAGCAGCGTGGCCTCCAACTCGGCCCTATCGTTCGGTGGGTCTTCCGCGCCGAGGTCGTGGGCGAGCTTGGCCATCTCGGCGACGTACGCGTTCGCGTCATCGGCGCTGACGCGATGCTTGCCAAAGCGCTGGTAGCCGCGAAGGAACATCGACGCCTCGGCGGCGTGGACCCAGGCGAGGAGGTGAGGGTCGTTCGCGTCGTAGGTCACCCCGTCATCGGCGACGCCGCGAACACGGACGTGGACGGCACGAACTCGTTCGATCGAGGCGTACGCGGCTTCTCGGGTGCCGAACGTCGTGGCTCCGATGAAGTTGGCGGTTTGTAAGAGGCGCCCCAGTGGGTCGTGCTGGTAGTGCGAATGCTGGGCCACGCCCGCCATCGCGTACGGATGCAGCATCTGCAGGAACAGTGAACCGATACCGCCCACGAGCATCGAGGACAGGTCGGCGTGGACGAGCCGGGCAACGCCGTCGACGGGAAAGTAGGCAGCGTCAGGGTCTACGCAGCGTGGAGGCGGGTTCTGGGTGAGCCCGACGGAGTGGCGGATGTTGGTACTGGCTCGCGTGCGAATCCGAGCGGGCACGTCTCTCCAGTTTATCACGCTCACTGCTTGACCCTTTCCTTAAGTCCCAGACTACGGTTTCGGTCTTTCGCCCGCGACAGCGACCTGCGACACTGGAGAAGTGACTTCGGTGAAACCAGTACGCGCGAGCTCGACCGAGGGCGACGTCATGACCGAAAAAGTCGTCAAGACCGAGCGCCCCTGGAACGTGGTCGTCTGGGACGACCCCGTGACGCCGATGTCGGTGGTCGTGGTGATCTTCAAGCGGATCTTTGGTTATTCGAACAACAAATGCACGCAGTTGATGTTGACGGTGCACCACGAGGGGCGTGCGGTCGTTTGGGCAGGCAACCGCGACCGTGCCGAGTCTTACTGCGTGAAATTACAGGTCGCGGGCCTGCAGTCCACGATCGAGAGGGACGAGTAGTGGCGGGAAACCGGCTCTTCGTGCGTCGACGTGACGGCAGGGTCGAAGTACGTCTCAATGACGCGGGTCGGGTCATCGCGCGTGAGGCGTTCGGCAGAGTCGTCGCCGCCGAGCGTGATCCAACGCACGAATGGCACGCGGGACTCAATTCACCGATCGACCCTAGCGAGGATAGCGATAGCCCTATCGCGGCGCTCGATCGACAGCGCGAGATCGCCACGAACGCCGAGCTCGCTTATATGACGCTGAACGAACAGTTCCTCAACGACCCGGAAGCCTGGGCGTGGCTCAGCACCTTGCAAATTGCCCTTCGCTCGACCGCGGTGGCCAACGGACTTCTCAGCGAAGAGAAGTTGGCGACGTGTGAACCCGAGTTGATGAACTTCATCCGGACGATCCAACAGTTCCTGTTCGGCCTGGCGGAGTGCCTTTAAGGCAACGTGGTCGTCAGCGTCACAGAGAAGTGCCACTCGTCATCCGGTGCTTCCTCCTGCACTCGCGCCACGCGCCCAACCAGTGGGTGAACGCGAGCGAACGTATTGATCGTGGCATAGCGACGTGCTTGCGCTGCAACGGCCTTGCAGTCCTGACGCGGGTACTAGTTGAATCGACGCTGGGCGAACTGGGTCAATGCTCCGCCACTTAGTCGGTACACGGTCCAGTCGTTCATCGAGACCGCGCCAATCGATTCGTAGAACCCGATTGACGGCTTGTTCCAGTTGAGGACCCACCATTGGAATCGGGTGTAACCGCGCTCGACGCACAGGCGCGCTAGCTCGACCATCAGCGCGGTGCCGAGTCCTCGGCCACGGTGGCTTTCTCTGACGTAGAGGTCTTCAAGGTAGATGCCTGGCACACCCTGGAAGGTGGAGAAGTTAAGGAACCACAGGGCGAAGCCCACGATCTCATCGTCGATCTCGACGACGTGACACGAAACGTGCGAATCCTTACCAAAGAGAGCCCGTTCGATATCACTTTCTGTCGCCACGGCCTCGTGCCCGAGACGCTCGTACTGGGCAAGTTCTTCGATCATCACGGTGACGATCGGAACGTCGGCGGGCGAGGCGAATCGTACGAGCACGACGTCGAAGGTAGCCGATTGGCAAGCCAACCTAGAAATTGACGACTTTTACTCCCTGGACGCCCGTACGCGGGCCATCCCGACGCGTTGGAACATATTGCTTTTCCACCGCGTCGGGATCGCCGCACTCACGCGTTTCGCCCTGTCGTCAAGACAAAGGCTTGTCCTAGGCGCAGGCGATTATCGCCTTGGCGAGGGCTTGGGCATCGGTTTCGTAGGTCTTGGAGTTCGCTAGTGCGTACGCCTCGAGAGACTTGGCCGATGCGGCAGTCGAGTAATACTTCAGAATCTTGACGATCTCATTCAAGATGTTCTTGGTGGCCGCATTCGGCGCTTCGGAAGCCAGCTTCTCGTAGATAGGAAGGTACGCGAGGGCCCACTTGTGGTAGCTCGCCGTAGTGTACGAGGACGGCGGCGACTGCGGCTTCCAGGTGTAAATGGTCTTACAGAACGCACTTGAACTGAGCGCCCCACTGGGTTGCACCGCGACGCCGAGTGACACTACGAGCGTTGACGCGACGATGACTGAACCCAGAATCGCCTTTGATCGTGCGCGCAGCTGGTTAGTTCGAGTAAACAAACTGACTCCCTTTAGTATTCGGACCCCGTGACCCTCGTGGTTACGCGGAACCTTTCTAGGAGACCAATATTCTGGTACCCAGTCGTGTTCTATCAGACTGTCCGTACTTTTTCCAGTAACGACGCGTGCCTTCTGCGAAAACTTCGTGGTTACGTTTGCGGACGCAAACTCTCAATGAAAGGGCAAAGAATGTTCGCTCCTTGCGTCGCGCTACTCGCACGTTTTTACTCTTACTTGGTGCGCCGGCCGGGACTTGAACCCGGAACCTGTTGATTAAGAGTAGTTTGCCACCTGTTTTGATGTGTCGGTTTGGTCGTTGTAGTCCTTTGTCTGCAAGGAATCTTGTCCGTTCCTGTCGGTTTGGTAGTTCCCATTCGTTGTGGTCTGTGGTGTTTTCTGTGGTGTTGGATTTGACGAAACCGGCGTGGGTATAAGCGAGATGTGGTCCGGGTCAAGTGCGACTGAGGGGACCTCCATCCGGCGTCGTCTTGTCTCCAGATTCGAACAAATTGGCACATGTCCGAAAAATGGGTATGACTGGTTATACTCATCGTATGAGCAAGTCCAGTCATTTCGTGAAGACGACTATTTCCGTTCCCAATGAGGTCTATGTTCGCGCGACGCGTCGAGCGAAGGAACTCGGTACGAGTCGCTCAGCACTATTTGCTCGAGCTGTCGAAAAAGAACTCGACGAAGAGGAGTCGTCGGTCGACGTCATTGATCGAATCAACGCCGTCGTGGATGCCGTGAAGGATGACACCCGCGAATTTACCTCGACGGCGGCTCGCCGGGTCTTGGCGAAGGATAACAACGCGAAGTGGTAATCCAACGTGGCGAGGTGTATTGGTTGGATCTTGGTGATCCAAAGGGGTCCCGACCAGCGAAGCGTCGACCAGTATTGATCGTTTCCGATGACTTCTATAACTCAAGTCGTTTGGCAACCATCGTTGCCGTTACCCTTACCACAACACTTCGCCTCGGTGACATGCCGGGCAACGTACGCGTCGCCAAGGGCGAAGCCGGAATGACCCGTGAATCCGTGGCAAATGTGACGGCACTCGTGACGCTCGATAAGAGCGAACTCGGCCGACGCACGGGCCGCGTACGGCCACCCACGCTAGAGCGCGTTGACGAAGGTCTCCGAACAGTTCTGGGTTTGTGAGTACCTTCTCAATCAGGTTTCATTGGACGTTCGATTGAAGTCATAATTGAAGCGAGGCAATGTCTTCGACTCAGTTGGTTCCTGTACGGGTTCGAGTCGGGCCACCGCCTCGAACCCACACGTTGCAATGTGAATGGCGACGGGTTTCGAGTTACTGATTCTTCTGAAATGTTTGAATCTTCGTGTCGTCGCCCAGTGGGCGCGACAGTTGGGATACAAGAGTTCGTAGAGTTTGACTACTTTGGTGCGCCGGCCGGGACTTGAACCCGGAACCTGTTGATTAAGAGTCAAATGCTCTGCCAATTGAGCTACCGGCGCGAGACGAGTCTATACCGACGCGCACCGGCGACTCGACTGGTTAGTTGTGCTGTATGGCCTTTACTTCGAGGAACTCTTCGAAGCCGTGCTGTCCGAGTTCACGTCCGATACCCGACTGCTTGTATCCACCGAACGGGGCGATGACGTTGAAACTTCCTCCGTTGATCTCCACTTGACCCGTACGAATCTTTCGTGCCACTTCGAAAGCCTTCTCATCGGTCGCGGCCCAGACGCCTCCCGCGAGTCCGTAGTTGGAGTCATTCGCGATGGCGATCGCCTCTTCTTCGGTGTCGTAGGGAATGATCGAAAGCACCGGACCAAAGATCTCTTCTTGGGCGATGGTCATGTCGTTGGTGACGTCAGAGAAGATCGTCGGTTCGATGTAGTAGCCCATTTCGAGTCCCTCGGGGGGGTTCACGCCGCCACAGATGATGCGCGCTCCTTCGTCGATTCCCTTGTTGATGTAGTCGCGCACGCGCTGTTGCTGGGTGGCGCTGACGAGGGGGCCGAGCAGGCTTGAACCGGTAATCGGGTCCGCAGGTGCGAACGACGATGCGGTGGCCACGGCAATGTCCTCGATCTCGGCGAGCATTGATCGCGGCACCACCATGCGAGTGAGTGCTGAGCAGGTTTGTCCCGAATTGAGATAGCACTTGAACACGCCGTCGGCGACCGCCTTGGGAATGTCGGCGCCCTCAAGGATGATGTTCGCGGACTTGCCGCCGAGCTCGAGTGAGACGCGCTTTACCATCTCGGCGGCGATTTGCATGACGCGCTTGCCGGCACGGGTCGAACCGGTGAAGGAGACCATGTCGGTCTTGGGGTGGGCCACGATGGCTTCGCCGACCACCGGTCCCAAACCAGTCACCATATTGAAGACGCCCTTGGGCAAGCCCACTTCGTGAATGATGTCGGCCAGGATGAAGGCGTTGATGGGCGCGACTTCGCTGGGCTTGACCACGATCGTGCAGCCGGCCGCCAGTGACGCCGCGACCTTGTTGGCGATCTGGTGTAGCGGGTAGTTCCAGGGCGTGATCGCCGCCACGACGCCGACGGGCTCGCGCACGAGCGTCGAATTGCCGACCTCATCTTCCCAGGTGAATTCCGCCGCTCGCTTGGCATTGT